>JAFWOU010000030.1 GCA_017509715.1 Paludibacteraceae bacterium
AGCCAGGCTGAGGAGAAGAAGGCTGTTGAGTGCGGTTACTGGCACCTGTGGCGTTATAACCCAGCTCTGGCAGAGGAAGGCAAGAATCCGTTCTCTCTCGACTCTAAGGAGCCTAACTGGGAGAACTTCCACGACTTCCTGCTTGGCGAGGTTCGTTACCTCTCTGTCAAGAAGGCTTATCCTAACGAGGCTGAGGAGCTGTTCGCTGAGGCCCAGAAGATGGCCCAGCTGCGCTACAAGACCTACGTCCGCAAGACGCAGGAGAACTGGAGCGAGTAATTCTCTGAACACGTTGTGGGGGATTTGCAATCCCCTACTCCATCCAATATCAAACGAGGTGGAACCGCTAAGGCCCCACCTCTTTTCTTATTGTAAGCAGCTGTAGCATTTACAGTTTCAGGTTCAGACACATCATCGTCAGGTCATCGTTGGGTTCGGCACCGTTGCGGTGGGTTTCCACCTCAGCTTCGAGTGCTTCGATAACCTGCTGAGCCGTATCGAAATGGGTATTGCGCAAGAATTCCAATAGACGGTCGTCGCCAAACTGTTGCTGCATGGGGTTCTCAGCCTCGTTCAGTCCGTCGGTATAAACAAACAGCGGCCTATTTGCTATAGTGTCAATCTCTTCGCCCACAAAAACAGCCTCGGGCCACAAGCCTATGGGAGTGTTCGACGACATCTCAAGGAAGTGTCCGCCATCGGCATCGCCACCAATCACGGGCGCATTATGGCCGCAGTTGCAGAAGTCAAGATGGCCTGTAGTAAGGTTTACCAAACCGATAAACATGGTTACAAACATGCCGCTCTCGTTGTTTTCCGATAACTCATCGTTCAAGCGGGTGGCTATGTTCACGGGCATCATCTGCTGTTTGGCCAATGCCCGGAACAGGCGTATGGCCTGCGCCATCAGCAACGAGGCAGGCACACCCTTACCGCTCACATCACCCACGCAGAAATAAAGGTTGTCGCCCTGTAACAGGTAGTCGTACAAGTCGCCACCCACATCGCGGGCAGGCATCATCGAGGCATAAAGGTCTAAACCCTCCATCTGCAGGAACTGGTTTGGCACCATACTCATCTGTATGTTGCGGGCAATACGTAGTTCGCTCTCAATACGCTGCTTGGCGGTGGTAGTTTCTTCCAGTTGGTTATAAGCCGTTTGCAGCTCGGTATGGGCCGCCTCCAACTGGGTATGTGCCTTGGCCAGACGCTTCATGGTGATGCGGCGATAGATGATATAAGCCACAAAGAATACCGACAGCAGGATGAGGGCTGCCAACAAACTGATGTTACGCTCTTTCGACAGCTGATAATCCTTACCCGCTATCTGTGCCTGCTGGCGGGCTATCTCCATCTCCTTTTGCTGGGTATCGTAAATAGTCGCCAACTCGGCAGCATCGCTACGTTTCTGTGCCATAATGGCCGTATCAAGTGCCTCCAGGATTCGGGTTCCTGCGGCAATTGCCGAATCCTTACGACCAGCCTCGGCATTAGCACGGAACTTAGGAAACATATACTGCTGTATGTTATCGAGCGAGAGCACGATGCCCCACTCCTCCAGCATGCGGTCCAACAGTTTAAAGTTATCAGCAGCCTCGTTGTAACGGCGGGCTGGCATCAGGTAGTCGGTAGCATCGTAAAGACCATCAAGACTCTTACCAAACTTGGTTTTCTGGAATTGGCTGTACGATTGTGCCGCTTCTTTAGGAAACTTGCCGTGCTGCAGTACCACCGCACGATACAGGTACAGACGGCCTCGCAGATCGTCAACATAGTCAGGATCGGCATCGGGAAGCTTGGCATAGCGGTCGGTTAGCGTCTCTACACGATTCAGCCAGCGGGGCACATCCTTGTAGCGGTGGACGTTCAGGTAGTAGATGGCGATGTTACACACATCGTTGGCCACCGACTCCTGCGTGCCTCGCCTGGTATCGGCTGCCGCCTGGCGCTGACCGTAATCGTAAGCCAGTTCGAAACTCCCTTCGGCCTCAGCCACTCGCCCTAAGCTTAGCTGGGCGCAACCTATGCTGTTGTAGAGTTTGGCCATCACAATATCGCTGCCTTGGTGGGTTTGCTTCATCTCGTCGATAATGCTCAGTCCCAAACGCAAGGCGTCCTCATAGTCGGCCTTCATCATATATACGCTCGATAGGGCTGCGGCAGCGGTAAACCGGGTATCGCGATCATCTTTACTGGTTACCTTGTGCTCCAAGGCGCGTTTGTAGTAAAACTCCTCAAATCGCGGTTTTTCAAGCTCATAGTACACGCCGCCACGCAGGAAATCGGCCCGCAAGGGGGTAATAGCGCCAGCCTTTTCCAAGCTGTCGATACCTGCCAACCGCATTTCGACATCCGGTGTGTCAAATACTTTATTTACCAGCTTATCGCTGCGTGTTTCTACATCATTCCGGGCAGTGTCGGCCGTAGCCTCACCTTGCTTATCGGGCTTACAAGCAATTGCCATCAGCAGCATTGCAAGCGCTATATATAGTTCAATCCGTTTCATATTGGTGCAAATTTACAAATTTTTCGGGACATCAACTTCATTTAGTCCGAAAATAATTATATCTGCCCTATTGTGCCTCGTCTATCTGCCAATTGGCTGGGCTGCCTCCTTCGCCGCTTTCAGCATTGCCACCTGTTGTAAGGCTTCTTCGCGTGTAGCCCGCGACGATGGACGCCCCAATGAGAGGCGCGCCTCCCTTGCAGAGTCCTGCATGCTCTGGTAGAGTAAATCCATTAAAATCTTTTCTTCCATATCGTATGTCGTTTGTTAAGTTGTCAATCATTTGCAGCGTCTCTGCCGAGAAAACGTCTGCTGCGATGGCGGCGTATATTGCGTTCAATTCATCCATAACAGTCTCAGGTTTTTAATAGTAGTGTCCGTAACGGATCTCGAAATGATTTCCATTCCCCTTTTTGCCAAATGGAATCTTCGAGCGGGTGACGAAAGATCCCGAATGATTTACCGCGACTTGCGGCTCGATGCTTGCAAGATAATTATCTCCGTCATCGGACTCGCGGAACTCGTATATATTGTATCCACGGGGGCAATCGTCATGGTTCAGGCGACAATCTTGATACCAGCCGCGGATGCAGTGCTTGCGGCCGTCTGCAGTCTCGATACCGATGTAGTATTTGTCGAAGTCCTTGAAAAACGGTTTTGAGAATCTTATCTTCGTCCATGACGTAGCGGGTTTTCAAGTCCTTCTGGTCGTGGTCGGAGCTGTAGTTTAACTTTCTTTATAAGTTCCTGAGCAACAAAAAGTTGCCCAGGATTTTGTCATGTCAGATTTTTCACTTACCTTAGTGCTGCGTTTAAAGACAAGCAAAATCATCAATGACATGGCAAAGGTAAGCATAAAATCTG
>JAFWOU010000031.1 GCA_017509715.1 Paludibacteraceae bacterium
ATAATGAATAATGAATATCTGCATTGCGGGCGATGTTAATCGCCCATATATGCGGGACAGAGCCTACTATATCCGTTGATTGTATTGTACATTTAGGGTTTCGATTTCAGCGAGGAAGTCGTTGTTGGGTAACAAGGTGAGGTGGCGCAGGTAGGCATGCGAGAGGCGGTGGAGGTCGTGGACGACGGACTCAATGAGCTTCTGGCGCGCGTCGGCGTTAGCGTGCTCGCGGCCTTTACGGACGAGTAGGAGGTTGTCGGCCGACCAATCGAATTTGTCACGGTTGAGATGGTGGATTTCGTAGCCCTCGGGACGCGGGTAATAACACCAGATTTCGTACATGGCGTGGTGGCAGAGGATGCCGCTTTTGCGTCTATCACTTTTAAAATTTTGTAAAGAAGGATAGGAACTTCCCTTCTTGGATTCAGCCATTGCTCTACCCCAATGGGGTTTGATTTGGGAGAGGCCACGGGCGGAGAAGGAGAAGAATCGCAAGCCGGCGCCGCTTTCGCCGTACAAGCGTGTGTTGCCTGTATCGCTTACAGCGGTAGGGTGTCGTTTGGCGATGGCGGAAGAGCCATCGCAGAATAGGATGTTTACGAACTCCTCGGGCTGTGCGATAAAACCCAGGATGTTCGTGCCCGGGCTGACAAAAGCCCATGAGCGGATGGGGATAGGATTATAATTAAGCATAAGCATCGGATCTTTATGAGCGGCGACGTTACCGACTCGGAAATCCGGTGCAAAGGTAGGGATAATATAGCGGGAAAAATTTACATTTTGTAAATGGTAATTGGCGGATTTTTTTACATTGCTTGGTAGTAGGAATGGTATTTTTCGTACCAAGCGTAGTAGGCTGTCGTAGAGATGCCAAAATCGGAGAGTACATCGTTGAGGGTGTACTTGATGCCAGCGGCCTTGTAGGCTGCAATACGATCCTGGACGAGGCAAAAGGTGATCAGCCGATAATCCACGTTGGGAATATCGGGTACACGTTTAGAAAGTTGTTTTTTCGTCATGTCGCGCACAACAAGTATGATGGCGCGCTCAAAATGATTGACTGTTGCCATAATGTAACAAAGATTTAGTTGTTAGACATTATGACACCGGTGTCAGCTGCTCCGAGTGTATTACGAGCGCTCATTCTCGGTACACAGCCTTGATAATGTTTTTCAAAATCGGGTGCAAAGGTACAACATTTTTTTCAAATGGCAAAAGACACTAAAAATTGGAAATGAATCAGTTTATTAAACTGTTTCATTTTGAACTCTTTTTGCGGTTTTTGCGAGCGACAAAGGAAGAGAAAAGGTCGATAAAAGAGAAGGAAATGAATAAGAAAAACCCTTCTCGGAAATCATGGGAATGGATATATAAGAAAAAAGCACCCATAGGGTGCTTAATGTAAAAATGAGAGACGGAACTATTTTGTCAATGCCTGATACATCTCAAACAATTTTGCGACGCAGTCGGATTCTGTCGTTTCTCCAGGGACAAAGCCATACGCACGCATGACGGCACGGCTATCGGGCTTGGCCATAAGCACGGCGCCGGAGAGCAACGCGCCCACCAAGACCACTATAAACAAAAACGACGGTACCCACCGAAAGTGAGCACCGCCGTTAAGCGTTGCGAATAGGGATATTTTATGATTTACCCGCCCTTCGCCACTGGGGGGGTCAGGGAGTTACGTACGGAATTGTCTGTATTCATGGATCGTATATGCATATTTTGGGTGCAAAGGTACGAAAAAAAATCGACACTCGCAAGAGGGAGGGCGATTTTTTTTAGGTCGTTGGTCGTTAGTCGTTAGATGCCGCGCGGCGCACACACCCCCTATCGTTCGAGAGACACCGGCTTGGCCGGTCGGCACCGCAGGTAGGGACCCGCCGGAGGCAATGTGCAGAGAAGGGAACATACTAAATCCGCCATGCATAGGCGGATACATAAATAAATATCATATCGGTCAAGCTTGCGGGACAGAGCCTACATTTTTTAATCGGTCATATATGCGGGACAGAGCCTACATTTATCCGGTTTTACGTCACGGATGGGACGAGATTTCTATGGTCGCAATTTGCGACCTTGAAATTTGAGATCACAAATTGTGATGTCAAATCTTACTCAGCAATTCATCGGTGGTCCAAGACTCCATTTTGGTAAAGCCGAACCACTTTTTACCAAGGTCTTTGATGGATGCACCTATCAGATAGACGGTATCGTCAATGCATAAGAATCGGTCGTGCGCACGGTCGAACTGCTCAACCTCTATCGGTGCGTATTGCGCGTTGTGCTTGTCGAAGTCAAGTGACAATTGGCGCGATATATTTTTTGTATAGACCTTTGCGGTTACGCCATTATTACGTTTGTCTAACATTGCCAAGACCGTTTCGTCGATATAATTATCAATCAACACGATACGTCTTTTTGCTTCGCGAATACGTTCTGTGACGAATTTGTAGGCATCAAAAATCTGACCATCAAAGAGGATCCCCTCTGTCGGCTTTGCGCTACCTTCATCTAAACGTCTAAAGACCTCTTCGAACTTCTTATCGTTCTCTGCGAGATGCACGTTGAGAGCCAGTTGATTGCGTTCAATAATTTCGAGGCGTTGGAATGCCTGCGCATTCGACGCGATGAAATGGCGCATGGAGTTGAACGCACGCATGATTTGGATGTTAATATTTATGGCCTGTTGAGAACGAAGAACACCGCTCAGCATTGCTACACCATTCTCGGTAAAGGCATATGGGAGAAATTTCAAATGCTTACCACGCATATCCACTTTTTCTAAGGTCACAATTTGTGATCTTAAAAATTCATCATGTGTCGTCACACTTTGTGATGACATATTTGTCCCCATTTCTAAGATCACATTTTGTGATTTTAAAAATTCCACATCCTCCTTCGTAAGTCTAAACATGAAGTCTTCGGGGAAACGCTTTTTTTTCGATATATGCAAGAAAAAAAGCACATGGGCGCGATTTTTCCGCCCGGCGCACGCAAACACTATATAAATGCCGGGCTAATAAACAAAGGACACCGAGTTTATTTGTAGTAACTTCGGCACGCCCCTTCCCTAAATAAATTTAGGGCGGGTTCCCTCCGAAGTTACGTTCTTATCTCGCATAAATATGCTCGAACGATTATTACGCACTATTGTGCAAACTCCAATCTTTAGCCGTAAAAACACAAATTATGCCAGCATTTTTGATTTTTTACGCCTAAATCTTGCAAATTTGAATAATTTGTAGTAATTTTGCAGCCAAAATAAAAAAGCAATATAATACAAATATAATACAATGGAAAAACGATTTATTGTCACTATTGGTCGTGAATTCGGAACAGGCGGACGAAAAATTGCCTCCGAACTGGCTGAGATGTTAGGTGTCAAACTGTATGACCGCCAAGTGCTGGAACCCATCCGCGAAGGACGACAACTAACCCAGGAAGAAGTGGATCAAATCAAGTCGGTCAAACCCAGCTGGTGGTACGAGAACGTATCGCAAGACCTGTACAACGAGGAGGAACAACTGGTGCGCGAACTCGCCGAGAAAGAGTCATGCGTACTGCTGGGACGGACAGGCTTTCATATCTTTCGAGACGACGAACGCGCCTTCAAGGTCTTCCTGATCGCCGACAAGACCTTCCGTCGTGACAAAGTAGCCCGCCGGCTGAACATCAACGAAGGCAGTGCCGATGCCCTGCTGGACAAAGTAGATGAGGCACGCGAGAACTTCACCAAGACCTTTAGCGGAAAGACACGCTACGACGCCAGAAACTATGACCTGGTGCTCAATGTGACAGGATTGGAACCGACTGAGATAGCACGGTTCATTGCCGGATGCGTGACCCGTAAACTCGGCCTATAAAACAAACATCATTCAAAAAGCAGATACAACAAAAATGATTACCAGCTTTACCCTGCCGGGACGCGTATGCAGCACCGGAGACATACGCCGCATAGCGGCTGAGAGCAAGACAGCGTACACCATGATTCAACTGAAAGAGGAGATAGAATGGGTCTATCTGGCGAAAGAACGCATGGTGCAAGTGATGGAAATGACGGGAGCGACGATGGTGTATTCTGATAGATTTCAGAAAATAGTCGAAAGTCGAAAGGTGCCTACGGGCACTCCGATAAATGTCGAAAGCATTACCGAAGCACCTGTGATTGACTATCAGCAGGGTGCACTGCGCGACGACTTCGACTTCGGCGCATGCATGCTCTGGCGCACCGACCGACTGCGTGAACTGGTGGGCGAGATGCATACCGACTATCAGTATGCCGGCCTATATGACCTGCGCCTGCGCGCCACGGAGAACCTGGCCGCCGAAGCCGACCTGATCCATATTCCGGAGTACCTATACTACGAAGTAGAGACCGACCAACGCAAGTCGGGCGAGAAACTATTTGACTACGTAGATCCGAGAAACCGCCAGGTGCAGATAGAGATGGAGCAATGCGTGACGGCTCACCTGCGCCGCATTGGTGCATACCTGGAGCCGGGACAGTATAAAGAGCTTCCCGTAACCGATAACCCGTACCCGGTAACCGCTTCGGTCATCATCCCCTGCAAGAACCGCGCACGCACCATAGCCGACGCTATCCACTCGGCCCTGAATCAGAAAGTACGCGAGGGCTACTCCTTCAACGTGATCGTAGTGGATGATAACTCGACGGACGGAACGGCGGAAATTATTGAGGGGTTACGGGTTACGGGTAACGGGTTACCGGAACTCGTATATATTGCGCAGGACAAGACCTGGCATGCGATAGGCGGCAACTGGAACGTAGCGATACACGACCCGCGATGCGGAAAGTACGCTATCCAGCTGGATTCGGACGATACATACTATGACGAGACGACGGTGCAACGCTTCATAGACGCGTTCGAAAATGTACAAAGTGACAATGTACAAGGTACAAAGTACGGCATGGTGATCGGTACGTACCAACTGACGAACATGGCGGGCGAGACGCTGCCGCCGGGCGTGATAGACCACCGCGAGTGGACCGACGACAACGGACGCAACAATGCCCTGCGCATCAACGGACTCGGTGCGCCGCGCGGCTTCTACGTTCCCCTACTCCGCCAGATCAACTACCCCACCACCAAGTACGGCGAAGACTATGCCGTAGGTCTGCGTATCTCGCGTGACTACAAGATCGGGCGAATATACGACGTGGTATATAACTGCCGCCGATGGGAAGACAACTCCGACGCCAACTGCGACATTGTCAGCATGAACCGCAATAACTGGTACAAAGATAGGCTCAGGACGTGGGAGCTGATCGCTCGAATGGGTTGATTAGTTGATTAGTTGATGGGTTGATTAGTTTATGAAGATTCGGGTGGGGATATTGACGGCGCCGAAGATAGAGTTTGAGCGGCGAGAGGACACGTTCGTGCTGAAGAACGTGCGCATCGGTATCGGTTTTCATTGGGACCGGCGAGAAGATCAGGAGTTTCAAGGGACGCTGGAAATAAAGCCTACCCCTAACCCCTCCCTAAAAGGAGGGGCACCATGGCAGGTAGCCATCAATACCATCGACCTGGAGGATTATCTATGCTCCGTCATCTCATCGGAGATGAATGCCAACAGCCCCATGGAACTGCTGAAAGCCCATGCGGTGATCAGCCGCTCGTGGGCGTTAAGGGCTATCAGCCAAAGGCCACATGAACAAATCGTAAATGGTCAAATCGTAAATGATTTTGATGTATGCGCGGATGACCATTGCCAACGCTACGAGGGACTGCGCAGGATGAACGAGCGGGCAGTGATAGCAGTTCGGGAGACACAAGGACAAGTCTTGATAAGTGACAAAGTGACTAAGGACCAAGTGACTAAGGACCAAGTACGAAGTGGCGAATGGGAGATTTGCGACTGCAGGTACCATAAGTGCTGCGGAGGCCGAACCGAAATATGGCGGACGTGCTGGGAAGATATAGACGTGCCGTATATCCAATCGGTACAATGCGACTGGTGCGACCCACAAAGAAAATCCCTCGTACATCGTACATCTGTCCTTCGTACATCCCTTAACGATTATGATCAGGAGACCCGAGATTTTCACGACTGGCAGGTGAGATATACGCAGGAGGAACTGAGCGAGATCATCCGCACAAAATCGGGCATCGACTTCGGCGAGATCCTGGACCTCGTGCCACTCAAACGCGGTGCCTCCGGACGCATCTACGAACTAAAGATCGTGGGCACAAAGCATACCGAGACGATCGGCAAAGAACTGAAGATACGACTTTGGCTGTCGAATACGTGTCTCTATAGTTCTTGGTTTGAAATTAGCCGTCAGCTGTCAGCCGTCAGCCATCAGCCGTCAGCCTTTACGCTCACCGGTCACGGATGGGGACACGGAGCCGGACTCTGCCAGATAGGGGCCGCCGTGATGGCGTCGGAAGGCTTTTCATACGATCAAATTTTAGCGCATTACTATGTCGGTACAAGACTTAGCACTACAACGCGATAAATACCGCCACCTGACGGACGAGGAGTGGCGATGGTTTTTGCAGCAAGTCGAAGGGCGTGAACGGACAGCGGATAAGTTGCCCACGTTTGCGCAGATAGAGGACTGGTGGTATCCGGTGAGGCTCAGTTGCGAACAATGTTCGTCGGAGTTGGCGGCTCGCTATAAGGCGAGTTTAGTCGAAAGTCAAAAGGTGCCTTCGGGCACTCCGATAAATGTCGAAAGCTGCATGGTGGATCTCACAGGCGGGTACGGGGTAGATACGTACTTTCTGAGCGAGCGATTCGCGCATACCGACTACGTGGAGCAGAATGAGGAATTGTGTCGGATTGCGGAACACAATTTTAATGTACAAAGTGACAATGTACGATGTACTTTTAATGTACAAAGTGACAATGTACGATGTACGAAGGTTAATGTTCAACACAATTTTAATGTACAAAGTGACAATGTACGATGTACTTTTAATGTACAAAGTGACAATGTACGATGTACAAAGGTTAATGTTCATCATTCTTCCGCAGAAGAATTCCTGGAGACGGCGGGAGAGTATGACCTGATATTTCTGGATCCGGCGCGGCGGGACAGCCATGGCGGGAAGGTATTTCGGCTGGAGGACTGTACGCCGAACGTGGTGGAGCTGCTCCCTACGCTACTCCGGCACGGCAAGCAAGTGATGCTAAAACTCTCGCCGATGCTGGACCTGACGCAAGCCATTAATAAGTTACAAAGTGACAATGTACAATGTACAAAGGTTTCCGTTCATAACACTTCTGCGGAAGAATTCCTGAAGACGGCAGGAGATAATGTACAAAGTGACAAAGGGACAAAGGACCAAGAGTTACAAAGTGACAAAGGGACAAAGTACCAAGTGACAAAGTGGGATGTGCATGTGGTGGCGATAAAGAATGAAGTCAAAGAGGTATTGGTCGTTAGTCGTTTGTCGTTGGAAGATAGACCTCAGACGATTACCTGCATCGACTTAGTGGAGCCGGAGAAAGCGTTTGTGTTTACAAAAGAGCAAGAGACCAACTGCCCATTAGCCATTAACCCTTCGCCATTAGCCTTTATCTATGAGCCCTCGGCGGCGATACTGAAAGCCGGGGCGTATAAGTTGGTCGGGGCGCGGTACGGGTTGCAGAAACTGGACGTAAATACCCATCTATACTGCAGCGAGCGGCTGGTGACGGATTTCCCTGGCAGGAAATGGAAGATTGAGCAGGTGGTACGCGATCGGAAGGACCTGCCTGCCGAGCTAAAGCAGGCCAATGTGCTGACGCGCAACTACCCTATGACGCCCGAGCAACTAAAGAAAAAGCTGCACCTCCGGGACGGAGGCACAGCCTATTTGATCGGTGCCCGCATTCAGGGCAAACCGACGGTATTAAGAGCCACACTTATTCCTTAGCCTCACGGCCGAAGAGACGGCGCGGAGCCTGGGCGCTACCGCGATTGGTAATAGCATCACCATTGAGGTTGATGCTCGCACCGTTGCGTGCATGGCCGGAGAGCGTCCAGCTATCGGCCGTGATAGTCATCTCGCCATCGGAGATGAGCCACTGTGCACGGGGATCCAGGTAGCCCTGGTCGAAATACGACTTGCTCGTGAAGTAGAACATGCTACCGAAGATCTGGAAGTTGGTATCGTCACGCTGACCGGCCCATACCGTTCCGGGCTCCTCGGAGGTGCTGACAGGGAACGTACCGGTAGGCAACGTAGGCGAAGCGCTATAGGGCGCCATGACATAGATCTGGGCAAAGGGAACGCAGTTGGTGCCGGCCACCGAAGTGAGGGCCGAGGCATTGTAGGCCTGGATCTGCCAGAAGGTGATATTCAGGGATGGGTACTGGGTATAGCTGGCCGTAGCAACATTGAGGTACTCGGAGCGATTCTCGGACAGGTCGCCGGGACCCTGGGTAGCATTGTACTCGGGATAGTAGTCGGATACGGCTACGGGCGTGATGCCACCATGCTGGATATCTGCTCCACCCTTGCTGCCAGCGACAACGGGCTTTTGGGCCGCCTGGACGACGGGTTGGAAGGCTTCGCTCAGGAAGGCTACGACCATACAGTTCTCGGGCACCCAAGCGGCATTGAGCGTGAGGTCGTACTCCTCGCTATAGTGCTGGTTCTGCACAGCGATGAGGTCACCCTTAGGCTGTGTGAGGAAGGCCCGTACGGCGTTGGTATGGCGGAACTCCTGCCAACCCTCGAAGGTATTGTAGTAGTCGGCCTGGGTATCGATCATGCCCGACTCCTTGACGAGCACGGTGAGCTGCAGATCAGGATGGTCCTTACGGCAGATCACACCCGACACGCGGACATGGAGCGTACGCGAAGACGCGTCGTAAGTAGGCTCGATAGCTATAGAGGCATAGGTGGTATCTACGAACTGCGAACGGTTGACATTCTCCAGGTTACCCGGATGGAAGACTACATCGGTCTTGGAGCCATATTTGGTCTTGGCACGATCGATGGTCATGCTGGGTGCACCGTTGACCTTAAGGGCCGAGGTGATCGTCTTGCTACCGGCCACAGAGAAATGGTCGGCCTGGTAGCCATAGTGGTGGAGGATCACGATGAAGTTGGTATCGTTCTCCAGGAAGGCATGGATACAATCCATACCGTAGGGACAATAGCCGCAGCCCTGGCCGGTGAACTCCTCGATGAGGTGTTTGCGGGGGAAGGATGCGGGGATCTGTTCGGGTTGTTCAGGTTGCTCGGGTTCGGGCTTGGGTTCGCAAGCGAAGAACGAGCACGCCGCCAGGGCGATTAAAAGAAAACGAAGGTGTTTCATAAGATTTGTAGTGTGTTATTGGGTTGAATAATATACACGTGGCCGTCACGCAATATTTTGCGGACGCTGTCAGCAGGGCGAACCGATTCCATACCCTCGGCGGCATAGAGATAGCGTACGCGCAGTTGGCACTCCTCGCCTCCGGCGGAGAAGGTATACGTGATCTGTACGTCGGAGCCGGGCACAGGCGCGAAATGGATAAACCACGAAGCCATGCCGGCGGGCGTGAACTGGAGCGTCTCCGAGGTCTCGGCATTGCCTGATGTGCACTGGTTGGCGCAGCAGAACTCATCGGAGAGGCCGGCAACAGAGCGGGTGATGGTGACCGTAAGCGGCGAGGAGGCCAGGAGCGACCCCTCGAGCTTCATGACTGTTTCGCCCGAGAGGAGGTCTATGGTGGCCGTGGTCAGCGTAGTGTCCAGTCCCTCGGCCGGAATATCGCCCAGACCGTCGACGCTCACGATGAGCGCATGGGCATTAAGGCAGATCAGGCATAGAGCCAGCAGTAGATAATTTCGTTTCATATGCATTGAGTATCTGATAATTAGTAGCATTCAGAAGCAGCGCCACCAGGAAGCAATGCGCCGCATCGCAGCCGTCGGGCAACGGAATAGAGGTGGTGGTAGCGTCGGCCAAAGCGGGTACGCCAAACGGCGTATCGAAAGCCGAAGTACGCAGCACGTGGCGATGGGTATAGTCCATCAGGACCGAACCGTCGGGCATGGCCTGCGGCCCCACGACGCTATCCTCTACGAGCCAAAGCGCCACGCGCATGTCGTCGCGAGCCGAATAACTGATCCGGGCATCCACCCGACGCGCAACGGTATCGAGCGTGGCGGTAAGCGACAGGGACGGACAGAGGGTGTCCTGCATGGCCTGGAGAATGGTCGCTCCCCAGAGCTCGTGGTCGCTGAAATAATGACCTTCGGCATCGGGCGCCAGATTGATACAGCCCGTAGGGAAAGGCGTAGAAGCCGTGCCGCCCACAAAGCGATAGACCGAGTCGGCTGCGGGACAGGTATAGTCGTAAACGCCCTTGGTGAAGGGATTGGAGGCAGGATGAAGCGCGATGACGATGAGTCGCTCGGCATAGAGCGACTGCAGCTCCACGGCGGTAGCCTCGGCCGACGGGCAGTTGACACAACGGAAGCCCGTGAACTCAAGCAGCACATGCCGACGACTACTCTGAGGCACCGCATCCACCGGCAGCAGGCGGTCCGCAGGGTCGATCACCTCGCAGGCGGCGAGGAGAAAGGCGAGGGAGAGTATGGAGAAAATGCGATGCATTTTATGAATTAAAAATTAAAAATTAAGAATTAAAAATTAAAGTCGTAATTGAGGGTGAGGCCCTGCTGGCGGGGTACGTAGCGGCATATACCGCCTGAGCAATGCATGCCTTCGCGCGTCTTGGTATAGCCGAGCGAGAGGCGGTGGGCGCCATGGGTATAGGTAGCCATAGCGGTATAGAAATGCTCGTTGAGGGCATCGGGCGCATGGCCTATGTTGTAGAGCCACTCGCCGCTAAGCGTGAGGCACTGATAGAGTTCGAGTTCGTAGAGCGCAAAGACCCACTGTCCCTCGAAATGCGGGGTGTAGAGGTACTGCAGTTCGCCCCGCATAGCGACGTGGTCGTTGACGCGAAAGCGGGCATCCAGCACGCCTATACCGCTACGCACCATACCTCCGTGTCCCTCGATGACGTCCAGGTTAGAAGCCTGGTACATCAGCATGGCGTTGAGCCACCAGCGCTCGGAGAGACGCTTCTCGAGCATGAGATGGACATCGGTATAGTACTCGCCGGCGGCGGTAGGATCGACGGCCCAACTGCCCTCGGAGGCCAGTCCGCGAATATGGGAGGCCGAGAGACGGAAAGTGGTACCATAGCGTCCGCCCATGCGGGTACGACGCGGGAAGGTATAGCACAGTTCGGTCTGGAAAGCCCACTCGCCCTCGGCATACCGCGTGGCGTATGGATATTCGGTAGCGAGGGTATAGGTATGCTGGTGGGCAAAGACAGGCATATGGTTGAGTCGACCGGCCATACCGGTTCGGCTACGATCGGAACGGAAAGCCATATTGTCGGAACGCTTGACCTGGGCGAACCAAGACAGGCCCTTCCGGGAATAACTGAGCGAGGCCATGAGGGCATCACCGGGACGGTAGGAGAAATGGTTGTCGACGGAGGGGTCGTTGGCCTTATAAGCATACTCGGCCATTAGGTTCCAACCCCGCATCCCCCACTCGGCCCGCACGGCGCCGGCACCCACCCAGAGGGGCAGATGGTAGCGATAGGGCTGGCCGCCCACGGTGGTGAGGATGGTGTCATCCTGCTGATACTTAGACACGTAGCTACCGCCAAGGGAGAGCGACATATCGAGCTCCTGCATACGGGGTGACCATTGCTCGATATCGAGCTCGAGGTCGGCACCGAGAGCCGCATCGCGGCTATAGTTCCAACCAAAGGCACGGTCGTGGTAGCACTCCCAATAGCGGCGTTGCTTACCGCCGAGCATCTTAAGCGTGAGCCCCCGGTAGGGCGTGAGGTGCAGTTTTGCACCACGGAGCGCGCCGTCGATACCGAGCGAGCGATCCTCGTAGATATTGAGCACCAGGCCCGAACCGAACTGTTCATAGACGTCGCCTACGGTCAGCTGGCCCCAGTCGAAAGTGGCATCCAGGCTGAGATGACTCAGTCCGTAGCCCGGGAAGTCGGCCTCGTAGCCCGCCATAGGCCAGCGGGTCAGTTCGCCCCGGACGTTCGCCTGCAGACTATGGAAATGGTGCGCATTGGAGTCGTTGAGATAATGGACCGACAGATCGACATACGACTGGCTACCATAGTACCAGGGCTTATGCGCAAGCAGTCCCTCGTGGCGCACCGCACCACTGACGAAGACGGTATCGCCGGCCATGGAAAATGGACAATGGAAAATGGACAATGATACCAGGAGGGCGATATGTAGACCGCGCAGTTTCAACTATTTGAGGTATTTACGTAGCTGACGCTCATCGCCATCGGCATAGCCGGTATGGTTGTAGACAATGTTGCCATGGCTATCGATAACAAAGAGATGGGGGACGTTCTGGACGTTCATGGCGCGCTTGAGCGTTCCGTTAGGATCGAGCAGGACATGGAAATCCCAGCCACGGCCGTCGACGATGGGCCGCACTTTCTGAATATCCTGGGCCTGGTCGATGGAGACGATATAGATCTGGACGCCGGTCTGGTCCTGCCAGTCGGGATAGAGTTCGTTGAGTGCCTCCAGTTCGCGCATACAGGGTTTGCACCAGGTGGCGAAGAAGGAGATGATGACGGGTTTGCCGCTCTTGGCGAGAGAGGCTACGTTGACGTTATGGCCACGGGTGTCACGCAGCGTGACATCGGGCAGCGCCGCCCACAGCGTGAGGGAGGCGAGGCAGATGATGAGGGTGGATAAGAGTCGTTTCATATTAGGTTTATTAGTTTATCGGGTTTATTAGTTTATGAGTTAAACATGGGTAGGCGGCGCATGACGGCGAAGACGAGCCAGTCAGGCAGATGGTTGATGATGGGTACGATCAGATGATTCCATGCACCGGGCATCGAGCGTTTGCGGCTGGAGCGGAAGAGATGGCGCAGGGCCGTACGAACCAGCTTCTCGGGCGGCATGGTGATACGCAGGCTGCGCAGCAGTCGGCCGAAGCGCTCGTCGAACGGCAGCAGACCGGTGTCGGTGGAGCCGGGCGTGACAGCCAGTACGTGTACGCCCTTGGGACGCAGTTCGTACCAGAGGGCACGGGAGAAATTGAGCAGGTAGCTCTTCGACGCATTATAGCACACGATGCTGGGCATGGCCATCCATGCGGACATGGACGACATATTGAGTATATAGCCTCGGCCGCGTTGGCACATAGCGGGTGCGAAGAGTCGGCAGAGCTTGGTAGCCGTCAGGATATGTAGCATGAGTAGGGTCTCGATACGCTGCATGGGTACGCGGCAGAAGGCATCGAAGATGAGCATGCCGGCATTGTTGATGAGTACGTCGACCTCCAGCTGCTCCTGTTCGCAGTACGCCCACAGTTCGTCGGCGGCCTCCATGCGGCTTAGGTCCATATAAACCGCGTAGGTGCGCACATCATACGTGCGCGCAAGTTCGTCGGCCACGGATTGGAGTTGCTGCTCCTGGTTACTAACCAAGAGGAGGTCGGAATGATAGTCGCGTGCCAACTGGGTGGCATATTGCAGTCCGATACCACTGCTGGCGCCTGTTACGAGAGAGAGCATATTAGTCGTTAGTCGTTAGTCGTTATTTTTGGTATTTACCTACGTAGCGCATAGCGAGGCGGAGCAGCCAGTCGGGCGTATGCTTGAGTAGCGGCGTGGAGAGCCAGTTGATAAAGCCCGGCATATCGGCTTTTTTGCCTTGGAAGAGTTTCTTTAAAGCGCGCTTTACCAGTTTCTCGGGCGGGATGCTAACCGTGAGGCGGACGGCCAGGCGACGCAGGTTGGGCGCCAAGCCAAACAGGCCGGTATCTACGGCTCCGGGCGTCATGACCGTGATATTGACGCCCTTAGGATAGAGTTCGTACCAAAGCGACTTGGAGAAATTGTAGATAAAGGCCTTGGTGGCATTATAGGTCTGGATACCCGGCATAGCCATCCATGCGGACATAGACGACATATTGAGTATATAGCCCCGTTTGCGGGGATGGCCATTGATGCGTTGACGGGCCTCCTCGTCGGTCAACTCGCGCTTCAACATATCTTCGCCAAAGAGGCGGCAGAGCTTAGCGACGGTGATCATATGGAGGTTGAGCATCAGTTCGATACGCGGCATGGCGGTCTCGCAATAGGGGTTGAAGAAGAAGACGCCGGCGTTGTTGATGAGGATATCTACGACATAGCCCTGCTCATGACACCACGCATGGAGCGTTTCCGCCGCATCCGGCTTGCTCAGGTCGGCATAGCGGGCGATAGTACGTACACCATACTGCGCGGCCAGGTCGGCAGCTACGCGTTGGAGTTCCTCCTCCTGGTTGCTGACAAGGAGGAGATCGGTATGATAGTCGCGTGCCAACTGGGTGGCATACTGCAAGCCGATACCGCTACTGGCGCCGGTAACGAGAGCTAACATGGGTCGTTGGTCGTTGGTCATTGGTCGTTGGTCGTTAGTCGTTGGTCGTTAGTCATTGGAATTTTTCTGTTTCTCAACCGACTCTGCGGCTTCGGCCTCCAGTTTGGCAATCTCACGTTGGATACGCGGAGCGATCTGTTCGCCATCACGCTCTACGCACTCGTGGCACTTCATGTCCTTGCTGTACATACGACCGACGCAGTAGTTGGAGCGGTGGCATCCGGCATGGTAATGCGGGTCGGCCTGTACGTGCTTGACGAAATCAGGATCCTTGATGAGCACATGGGCGATCTGGAAAAGCGGGAAGCCCTCGTCCATGATCTGCTGACAGTTATCGCCACTCTGCACACCGCCGACGTAGATGAGGGCAATTGGTCCAGTCAGGGCCTCGTTGGTCGTTGGCTGCAGTTCTTCTTTGAGGGCTTCTTGGAAGATCTTGGCCTTGTCCATGAAGTAGAGTTCGCGGAAGGGCACGGTAGGCGTCATGACA
The DNA here is from genome assembly GCA_017509715.1 of Paludibacteraceae bacterium. Classification (GTDB taxonomy): domain Bacteria; phylum Bacteroidota; class Bacteroidia; order Bacteroidales; family Paludibacteraceae; genus Colicola. Next base: position 14,887 of record JAFWOU010000031.1, read on the forward strand.
GCCGCTACGCCCGGGATATTGAGGGCGGCCTTGAGCCACCAGAACGAACGCATATTCATATAGTGGGCCAGGGTCTTGTAGGGCATAGCGCCACCGAGGATCGTCATCGGGCTACGGCTCACCGTACCGCCGGAGAGCACGAGGCCATGTACACCGTGCTTGATAATCTCTTTGGCGACAAGTATACCTTCCTCGATGGACACACCGCGCCAGCAGTCGTCCCACATATTGGTCTTGACCACTACGGCCAGATCGTCCTTGGCGTGCAGCATGACCTCGTCGAGCACCTCGTTGAGGAAGCGTACGCGATTCTCAAAACTACCACCGTACCGGTCGTGACGATGGTTGGTACGCGGCGAGAGGAACTGGGAGATGAGGTAGGCATGGCCTGCATGTATCTCGACGCAGTCGAATCCGCACTCGCGAGCCCAATCTACGGCCTCGCCGAACTTACGGACGAGGTTCTGGATCTCACCCACACGCAAGCGGCGATGGATGGTGGGGCTATAGAGGTTGAACCACGTATCGGCACTAACGGGCATACAATGGCAGGTATAGAAATGGGTCATGTTGCCGCAGTGGCCCAACTGGATGCTGGCCTTGGCGCCCTCGGCATGGATGGCGTCGGTCATGCGGCGCATGTCGGGGATGATCTCCGGGCGCACATAGAGCTGGCCGTCGAACGACACGCCGCTCAGATCCACAGCACAATAGGCCACCGTAGTCATACCTACTCCACCGCGAGCTACGCTGACATGATAGTCCTGGAGCTGTTGTGTGGGGGCATTATGACGCGCCATATTCTCAAAAGCAGCGCTGCGGATAATACGGTTCCGCAGCGTTATGGGCCCCAATTGATAGGGAGAGAACAATTTGTTTTCTTTCATATTTCCAACTAGGAAGCCTAGGAGACCTAGGAATCCTAGGACGTCTAGTTAATAAATAAACGGTATAATTCGTTTCAGTTTCTTGCGATCGAACTCATCGGGGAACTCTTCCTCGTACTTATGGTAGATCGAATTGGCACGCGGCACGAGGTTGCAGCACGAGAACCAGAAGAAGAGCAGTCCGGCGAGCGACCAGGTGAGGATGGCAAAGCCGAGCCATTCGGTGATCTCACCCAGGTAGTTGGCACTGGTCACATAGCGGTACATACCCTGCTTAGGCAGATAATGCTTGGTGTCACCCGGCTTACGCAGATGGCGAATGACATGATCGGAATGCATGTTGATAATCCATCCGGTGAAGAAGATGAGCGTACCGACGATGAAACGCGGATCGGTGAGCCACTCGCTGGTATAGAGATGCGAATAGGTAGGATCGTTCGGCGCGATATGGAACAGGAAGTAGCCCTGGATATATCCGTTGATCAAGTTCCAGATGACCGACATGATCATGATAGCAAACGGCATCTTGCTCTTACCCTTCAAGAGGAAGGGGAAGACAAAGGACCGCTGGATATAATGGAACTCAAAGATGAGGAAGAACACCCAATACGGTGCATTCTGCGTCACACCGCCGTAGAGCGGAAGCGACTTGAGGTACTCATACAGCACCACGAAGAACACGGGGCACTCCATGAGCAGCCAGCCCACCTTGTTGTTCATACTGGGTCCCCACTTATCCGAACGCATCTTGCCATAGCCGGCGTCCACGAAATAGAGGGATACAAACACGACGAGGCCTACCAAAAACATGATAAACAACAAGTCGTAAAAGAAATCAATTGTATGTATATCCATAATCGTTTGATATTTTCTTACACAAAAAGCGCACAAAGGTACGAATAATTATTCGTATATGCAAAAAAATCGTATCATTTTTCGGATTTTTCTCGTTTTTGGCAAATAAATAGTCCAAAAATGATCAGCGCCATGCCCATCCACTTACCCCAAGGCAGCATTTCGTGGAAGAAGAGAAGCATCCACAGGGCGGTGAAAGCGGGACGTATATTGTTGAACGCATTGGCCCGGGTCACCCCCACCCGACGCAAGGCAAAGCAGAAGAGGATGAAGGCGATCACGCTGGCAAAAACGGTCAGGTAGGCTACGCATCCAAGCGCGATTTGCATCTCGGATTGGTACATCGTAAATCGTAAATTGTAAATCGTCTCCGGTCCCTCCCGGAACCACCATATGGGGATAAAGAAGAGCAGACTGATCAGCTGGGCATAGAATATGAAGCTGAGGGAGGTGTAATAAGCCGGTACTTTGCGCATCATGATAGAGTCGATCACGGCTGCCGACACGGCCAAGAAGGCCAGCAGAACACCCCAATAGCTACCGATCGAATAGTCGCTACTCCCCACCAAGGAGAGGGCAAAGACGCCCGCCGTAGAGATGAGGATACCGATAATATTGTACTTGGTGACCCGTTCGCGCAACAGTACCGCTGCAAAGAGCGGACTGAGCAAAGGCGAGGTGGAGAGCAGGGTTTCGGCTATCGTAGGACTATTGAGCGCATCGTATGCAAAGGTCTCCAGCATGTAGTAGAGAAAAGGTTGGCAGAAGCCGGCGATCAGGAAAAGCGGAATGTCTTTTCGCTCGAGTTTCTGCAGGCACAAGAGCGGACTCTTGCGACAGACAAGCCCGATCACGAGCATCAGCAGCACCGACGGCACGAAGCGCATCACGATAAGCGTGAAGGGCGGCAGAACGGCCAGGGCATGCTTGATCGCGATGCCACTCACCGACCAGATAATCATCGAGGCGATCAGAGCGATGACGGCCACGAGTTGTGCGTTATTCCGGCTAAGCGACATACAGCAGCATGGGTTTCGTTTAACAGACGTTCGGTTTCCTCGCCACGCGGACGGGAAGTATCGGGATAGATCGGGCGACCGATGATGACCTGGGTCAGAGGTTCGTCTTTCGGTCCCAACAGACGCCATAAGCCTGTGCGGGGACGGTAGGTGACAGCACAAGGCAGGATGGGTTTGCGGTACTTATAGGCCATAGTGAAAGCCCCTTTCTGGAACGGGCGCAGGGGTTTGTACCAGTCCCAGCGTTTGGCCTCGGGAAAGATATGAAACCAGTAGCCCAGTTGATCGTATGCGTCGAAAGCCGCATTGAAGGCCTTCATGGCACTCAGTCCCTCCTTGGCATCCGGGATAGGTATACCGCCGATGATGCGCAGGTAGCGCTGGTCGCGCGTTCGGAAATTAGGCGCAAACATCGGTATGCGGGTGCGAGAAGACGCACGCAGGGCCGTAAAGACGGAGGCGCAGTCGTGGCGGTAACAGTGGTTGGCCACCGTGATCGCCCCCCGGCTGAGGTCGAACTGCCGGAGCCAACGGCGTACCGGCCAGGCGCAACGATGCCAACGGGTCTCGTCCTCGGTGCGCCAACGCAGACCGTACCGCAGGCGCAGCACCAGGCCCATGATAGGTCGCACAACATGGTAGCCGTACCACACACGCAGGCGGTTAGGGAGCGATAGATCGAAATAGGGATAGTCGGCATCCACGGCCGGGAAGGCACGGTCGTAGACGGGGCGGTAGAGTCCGACGTAGGGATCGTCTTCGGGATAGTCGGTACGCACAGGCGGCACATATGTACCGGGGGTGACTTGCAGATCTTGATATCGTTTGTTCATAATGTTCTAATGTTCTAGTGAACTAGTGGACTAGTTTACTAGTAAAAACCGGGCGCCAACGAGTCGGGCCGTTTCGCCATCGGTGTCGTCGCGATCACCCACGAAGAGCGTGGTCGCGGGCTCAGCATGCAGCATAGCGAGCAATTGAAGGGCCGCCTCACGGGATGGCTTACGCACGCCGAGCGTAGGCGAGTCGACAAGCAACGCAAACTGCTCGGCATCGATGCCCAGCACCCGGAGTTTCTCTGGTACGAAGGCATAGTCGGAATAGACCGCCATGGGGATTTGTCTGCGACGGCACTCAGAAATGAGTTGCAGTGCCTCTTCGCGCACCGAACAGCCTTCGCCTATCATGCGCACCATGGTAGGTAGATAGATACGGCGGTACCAGCGGGTACGGACCACCCAGCGCCAGCATGCCCCATGAGCCAGGCGATCGACCGCCAACAGGGGCAGCGACCACCATAGGCGACGCAGCATACGACGGGTCAAACCCTGCTTATTGTACAGCGTTCCGTCCAGATCCAGTACGACGTTGTTGACGCCGTTTAGCACGTTCTTTACGTCTATCATCAATTCGGTTAGCTCTATTGATCACTCCCTCGCTGAGGCGGTCGAAGCGGTTCTCCCAGCGCTGGAGCATATTAAACTTGGTGCGGCGTTTCTCGTCCTGCATGAGCAGGTTGAACTTAAACTGGCCGTCACGGAAACCGTCCTTGAGGCAAGCGGCCTTGAAGCGGGCATAGGCATTGCTGAGCAGCAGGTGGGCCTGAGGTTCGGCCAGGCGGAAGGACTTACGCTTGGATTCGTACTCGAGGTTGATATGTTGCAGGCGCTCATCCACCACCCGGGCAAAGGCGTCGGCCTGCTCCTGGGTGACGGCCTCGTCCTGGAACTCGAAGTAGAAATGGTAGCGCGACTGCTCCACATCGGCAAAGCCCACGAAGAACTTGGTCGGTATGCCGGTTTGCTCCTCGGCCTGATGCACGGCCTCGATGAACTGGGGTTCGTAGAGCTTCTCGCCCGTCATGGAGACGATACCGTTGACCTTGGAGATCATATGGATGGTAGGCGTATTATAGTAGTAGCCTCCCACCTCGACGAGGTCGTTCATGTTGTAGCGATACAGGCCGGAATAGGTGGTCACGTACGCGCAATAGCGTTTGCCGAGCTCCAGTTGGTCGATCTGCAGGAAGTGCTTGCGCGGGCTGTCCAGTTCACTCTCCTCGACAAACTCGTAGTAGTGGAACTGCGGGAACAGCACGGAGTCGTTCTTATCGTCAAGCGAGAAACCGAAGCGGCACTCGGTAGCAATATAGCCCAGCTCCTGGTAGTAGGTCTTCTGCCAGTCGAAGGCATCCATGTACTTGTCCATGTATATCTTGGTGTTGCCGCATTTCCAGGTGCTGAGGTATTGGAGCCAGGGCCAGAAGTCGCGGGGCTCCAGTTTGCCTTTCTCGGCGAGGATACGACGCAGCTCTTCGGCCCGCTCCGGACGAGGCAGCATATAGGCCTCCAGTTCCTCGCGGATCATGTCGGGAATCTCAAAATCCTCGGTCAGCGTACCGCGTTCGATATCGGTGATCAGTTCGTCGGTATGTTCGCTGACGGTGCGCAGCAGCTCCAGGATGGTAGAGGGGTTGGCCGTCGCCCAGAGCGTCACGTCGCGGTGCTGCATAGCCAGGCGCATGAGCGTATAATTGCGCGCCGTATAGTCGCCGATCGACATGACGCAGGCGGGGGCCGTATAATGCTTCTTGATAATAGGCGGTATGTCGCGCACCAGCACGCCGCTGACCGCACCGTATATCGTGCCGTCGGGCGCATAGCCCTCCAGCTCCTTACCCACCGTAGTGAAGATATGTCCGCCAAAGATACGACTGCGATGCTTAACGAAGTTCCAGGTCCAGATATGCGACATTTTGCCGTAGACATCCTTGAGGTACTTATGGGTCATCGGTATCCACTTGGGCGCCGAGGTCGTACCGGAGGTGGTGGCATACATATCGGGCTTGCCGGGGAAGAGGATATCCTGCTCGCCGTTCATATGCTTCTCCACGTACGGACGCAGAGTCTCGAAACTCTCGTTGACCGGGACGTACATGCGGTAGAGGCGGAAGAGGTCTTCGCTGGTAGTGGCAGAGAGGATACGATCGAAATGGTGCTCACGTCCATAGACAGTATCCTTGGCATAAGTGAGTATGTCACGCAGGGTTTTCTCGGCTGCCTGACGGGGGCGGCGACTCCATTTTTTTAGACGAATGGTCTGCGAACCGCCCACCAACATCAGCATTGTGTTGATGAGCCATGGATATGGAAGTGCTCTACCCTCCCCGTCCACATACGGCTTGATTCGTTTACTCATGTGACATGGTATTTTTTGATATCGGCTGCAAAGGTACAAAAAAAAATCGACACTCGCAAGGGAATGTCGATTTTTTTGCTATTTAAGCTTAAAAAAGCTTAGAGAAGGATAATACCGGTGGTGGTAAAGCGCTTTCCATCCTTGAGGATGATGATCTGACCGTCCTCCATTACTTTCCGGATATTGCCCTTGATCTCGGTGTTCTCAACACCCTCCGGATACTGACCCAGACGGCTGTAGATACCTTGTCCCCAAGTGTTGGTAGCAGCTACCTCAATCACGCCATTCTCAAGAACGGTTACCGTACCGGCATTGAGCAACCACAGCGGTACTTTGATGTAACCCTCCTCATCCAGGGTACCTGCGAACGAACCGTAGATATACTGGTCAATAGTACCTGCCGAAACAGTACCTGCAGCATAGGTGGATGCAATAGGATAAACTCCTGCTGCCAGCTCGGTAGTACCGGCAGCTACGTTGAACTCAATGGAGATTTTATGGTTCTCAGCATCGGTAGCCTCAACGACGAATACGTTGTACTGTGCCAGATATTGATCGTCAATATTGTAAGTCGGGAACTTGTAGTAGAAGCCCTCGTCCTGGCTGTCATACTGATTGCCCTGCGGCTCCTCCTCGTAGTCCTCTACCGTAGCCGTGAGGTTGAGTGCGAACTCAATCACATCCGTTGCATCGTCGTAGTTCTGACCCTTCAACGTACCGGTGATGACAGCATTTTCACCGTTAACTACAACAAGCACATTTGCGTCAACCATACGGTAGTACAGGGTATCGCCATTCTCAAACTTACCGATCAATGTGTAATCAGCAGCCAAATCAGAGCGACCGTAGGTACCCGGGATGGTAGTAGAATAAGCAGCAATGCTTACATAGCGGTCATCCGTCTTAGCGATAAACTGCCATGCCTGGTTTTGGATGTTGGTCAGCGTTCCGCTCATGGTGATGGTCTCTTGGCTGGTAGCGTCCGGAATAACATATTGCAGGTTGAGCGTATATTGTACGCCGTCCATGCTCAGTACAGTACCGGTGATAGCTACGCCGGTAGCGGTGTTAGCTACGGTGATCGTACCCTCGTAGATCTCGATCTTGCTGTCAGCACCCTCGATGCTCAGGCTAACCTCCTCAGCATCAAACGTGCCCAGATAGTCGTCAGACGGCAGGTACATACTTACGGTATAGTCCTCGTTGCTTGCCTCTACGATGATAATGCTGAACAAACTTGCATAGCTATCATCCAGCACGAGGTTGGTAGCGGTGATGGTCTCGAAAGTCTCTGCGGTCGGAGCTGTGAAGGAGAACGTTACATGATATACATTACCATCTTTTGCCAATATCCATCCCTCAAGAGAGATCGTACCGTTGTTCTCAATTACTACGCAGTGAGCGCTAACAGCCTCGAAATCATTCACGTAGGTATAATCCAGTGCCATGTCCTCTTCGCCGTACGTACCTGCGGGAGCACCCTCAGCACACGGGAAAGTGAAGGCAATCTCATAGTCGTCATTCTCAGCGCTCAACTGGCACATACCCTGTGAATAGATCGGCTTGTTAGCATTGGTCGTGAAAACAACGTCAAGGGTGTCACCAGAGATAATGAACGGAGCCTGATCATAGTTCAGGGTGTAGTTGTTACCCAGCGTGTCGGTGAAAGCAGCAGCAAAATGAACCAACTCCTGCTCCTCCTCGTACATCGTAACCGTCTTGGTCAGCGAAGCCGAAGCATACGGCATTTTGCCGTTAGCATCACGCATGTACGAATAGTTAGGGATCATGTCAGCCAGCGTGTAGGCCTGACCGAGAGCCAACTCTTGCGTTCCCTCTGCAACGACGATGTCGAAGTAGTAAATGTTCCCATCAGCGTCGTACAGCTTTACCCATACGTCGTTGTCGGTAGCGTAGAAGTTCTCAGCATAGTTCGTGATCGTCACGTTGTAGTTGTCGTGCTTAGCCTGCGGAGCGCGCTTGAGAGCGGCAGCTTGCGGCGTAGCTTTCTGGAGCGACTGAGCGGGCAGCGCATGAGCATGAGTAGCCTTTACATGCTTTACCTGCTCAAATACGTCAGCCTTCTTGTTGGCCTTCAGCGACTTAACAGGACTTGCGTTTGCGCTCAAAAGAATGATGAAGAGCGCACTTAAAAGATAAGTAAATCTTTTCATAAAACCTTTTTAATTTAGTTAGACTAATTATAACAGAGCCAATGCTTCCCATTCGCAAAAACCCTATTTGGACGCAAAGGTACTGCTTTTTTTTCATATACACAAGGATTTTCGCAAAAAAATGCAAATTTTTAATCATTTTGCCCTTTTTACTACCTTATTATTGCGCGTATGCGAAAAAAAGAGTAAATTTGCAAGCAGAAATACAAAAACCTTAAATTTTGTTCGGATATGACAATGACAATTAATGCTGTGAACTTTGAGATGGCTAAGCCGCTCGAAGATTTTATCGAGAAGAAGTTGAATCGTTTCGCTCGTCACCTGGGCGCAAACGACAAAGTGGAAATCCGCATGTCGGTCATCAAGCCGCAGACCAACATGAACAAGGAGGTGAAGATGCGCATCGCCGGCATGTTTGCCGAGAAGACGGCCGACACCTTTGAGGATGGCATCGACGCATGCCTCGCTGCCCTGGAAGGACAGCTGGAGCGCAGAAAAAACGGCTAACGGTCTGTAACCGAGACATAAAATAAACGTAATAAGAGCACCGATTCCGAGGAATGCGGTGCTCTTAATTTGCTAGAAGGCGCTTCGCTGGAAGCGGTAGGTCTCGTCGATCCACTCGCCGTCCTGGCGACGATAGAAACGCTGGTTGGTAGTGGGTGATTTCAGACCACCAAGGGCCTCCACATAGCCTCCCAGTTTGACATAGTCAAAACTCTCCGGCTCGGCCGGGAAATGCGTACGACCACTATACCAGGCCGTACGCAGTTTTTTGGTGTGGATATACTGCGCCAGTTGCGCCACGTACGCCGGATCCTGGTCACCGCCCATGAAGCATACGCACGTGATCTGCTCGCCATAGCGGCCCAGCAGGCCGTCCAGCAGGGCCTCGTCGATGGGTTCGCCGATATCCTCAGCCAGGTGCTGACTATGGCAACCCGGGCAATGGCAAGGGCACCCGGAGAGGTTGAGCGCAAGCGTCACCTCTCCGGGTACTTCTTGAAATACGATATCGTAAGATGCTACTTTCATGGGCCATCAGCTATCAGCATTCAGCTTTCAGCTATCAGCATTCAGCTTTCGGAGCCTTAGCAGCCTCTGCGTAGTAGCGCTTAGCGGCCTCACGCTGACGAGCCTCGGAGAAGTTTGAGACGCGCTTCATATAGCCGATGACGCGGGTGAGGTAGTCCACGTTCTTGGAGTGGCAATGCGGGCACTCCTTGAGGTAGCGCTTGTCGATATGACCACAGTCGTTGCAGACCGTGTTGGGGATATTAAACGTGAAGTAGTTACATCCCTCCTGAGCGGCTACGCGCAGGAGCTGACGGTACTGCGGCTGCGAGAGGTGCTCCTCCAGGTTGCAGTGGAGCGCCGAACCGCCGGTGAGGTGGTCGATATACTTACGTCCGTGCAGACGGAAGCGGTCGAGCACGTTGAGCGAGGTATCTTCTACTATGTAGAAATAGCTGTTGTAGCAGTCACGCGGCACCACATAGCCGTCCTCGCGATCCCACTTAGCGTGCTTAACGCCTACGTTCTCAGCCGGGATCATCTCGCAGTTGAACATCACATCCTTGGTGCGGTACTGCTTGTTCAGTTTCTCGATGGTGCTCAAAATCTCCTCTACGAAACCGGCATACTCGGGCGAGTCCTTGATCTCGATGCCCAGGAACTCGGCAGCCTCTACCATACCGTTCACACCGATGGTCAGGTACTGACGACCGATATTGATATATCCTGCATCGAAGAGCGGGAGCATACCCTTGGATTGCAACTCCTTCAGGTTCTCGTTGTATGCCAACTGCACCTTGTGCATCATGTCTACGACATCCTCGATATACTTCTGGTACGGGATATTGTTGCGAACGGCATACTGTACGGCACGGTTCAGGTTGATGGTCAGCACCGACTTCGAACCCGTGGACACGCCGCCGGCACCGAGCGTATAGCTGAAGCCGTTGTCGGTGATCTCGTTACGCAGACGGCAGCAGCTGGAGAGCGAGTCGGCATTGTCGCTGATGTAGGTGAAGAAGGAGTGACCCTCCGAGTACATCTGGGCCGTGAAATCGCCATACTCCTTGTCCTTCACGTCGCCGTTCTCAGCCAGCAGGGCCATGGTCTCTACCGGGAAGGTGAGCACACAACGGGTACGCTCGTCGTTGAACCAACGCATGAAGCGGCGCTGCAACCAGTCGAGACTGTCCCAGTGAGGCTTCTCACCGTTGGGGAAGTAGAAGTTGCCGAAGAGCGACTCAAAGTAGTAGCGGTCGTAGTAACTGATGTTCCAGAATACCGACTGGAAGTTACGCGCACCCGAAGGCTGGTTGAGGCTGTATACCACCTGCTGGAAGCAATCGGTGATGACCTTATCGATCGTACGACGCTTCAGGCTCAGATCTACCACCTCGTCAGCACGCTTGTAGTAGTCCTCGCCGTACTCCTGCTCGATGAAGTAGTTCATATACATAAGGAACTCGGGCGTAGCGCACGCACCTGATAGCATGGAGCTAACCATGAACACCATGTTGATAAATCCGCCGCAGAACGACTTCAGGTTGTGAGGAGGCGTAGCGTTGCCGCCGATCGACTTCGTACCACCGATCAACCATGGGTACATCGTAATCGATGCACAGTAGTTGGCCAGGTTGGTCTCGTCGTTCTTGTAGATGAAATGCTGGTTCAAGAGGCTCACGTAGCGATCTGCCAGCTCCTTGCCGAACATGGTCTTGATGCGCTCGGTGAGCAGACGACGGTTGAGACGGATAAAGCCCTGCTTAGGCAGTTCGCCGATGAGCGTGGCGATGTTCTTGTGCTCCACGTTGGCGTTCGCATCAAATTTCGAACCCTCAGCCGCATTGGAAGCCTGCACGTAGTTCATGAGGAACTCCAGACGACGCTGGGTCTCACGATCCTCGGTATGTCCCTGACGATAAAGCATATAGGCCTTGGCTACCTGATAATAGCCCTCGGCCATCAACGCTACCTCCACCTGGTTCTGAATCTCCTCCACACTAATGCCGTTGTGCACACGCAGACGCGACAGGATAGCACCCAGCGTCTCCTCCGGAGCAAAAGCACCCACAGCCACAAAAGCCTTGGCGATAGCATTCTTGATTTTGTCGATGGCAAACAACTCTTTCTTGCCATCACGTTTGATAATGTAAGTTTCCATACTTAGTATATATTTCTAAAAATTTTCTTCATTCCGAGTCTAACAAACTGTCATTCAGCACTATGCCAAACAGGACCGATAGCATAGGGCGAAATTGCGGTGCAAAGGTACGGACTTTTTTTGAATTGTGCAAATTTTTTGGCAAGAAAATTTATCAACAACTCGTAAAAGTTGTCCAAAACAAGAACACAACACGCTCGTTTTATGCATGTTGCGATTTTAAAAAAAACAAAAAGTTTTCCAAAAAGAAAAGTTATTAACAATTGTGCACTTTACTTTTCTTCCAACTTTCTTGCTTCATACAGATACGAAATACCGAATGTCTGACGGCGATAATGTGTCCCCCGGAAGCCTACTTTTTTTAGATGTTCCAGAAAATCATCGGCGTAGCAAAAATGACGTACGCTCTGGTTCAGATAGGTATAAGCCGTCTTGTCGCGGCTAAGTAATCGGCCGATCATCGGCAGCCATGTTGAGAAGTAGCGATCATACGCCCAGCGCACCAATTTCTGTTGGGGATAGCCGAACTCCAGGATCCTCAGTTCCCCACCCGGCCGAAGCACACGGTACATCTCGCTCAGCCCGGCGTCCAGGTCGGCAAAGTTGCGCACGCCGTACGCACAAGTCACAGCATCAAACGACGCGTCCTCAAACGGCATATGCTGCGCATTAGCCTCCATAAACCGGATCTCGCGGCCTGCACGCCGCGCTTTCTCGGCGCCGATACGCATCATCTCCGTCGACAGGTCTATGCCGGTCACCCGCTGCGCCTTACCTCGGCGCAACAGTAGCAACGCCAGATCGCCCGTACCTACGGCAACGTCCAGCACATGGTCCACCTCCGGCATACTACCCACCGCCTGACGACGCCAGCAGCGGTCGATACCCAGCGAGAGCAAGTGGTTCAACCCGTCATAGTGGCGGGCAATGCGGTCGAACAGACCGCCGATATGTTGTTTCTCTTGTGTGACAGTTTCCATCATGTTATTTTTTCAGGATGATCCATATAATCACGGGCGCACCAAAGAGGGCACTCACCGTAGAAACCGGCAGCGGATACGTAAAGAGCGAGGCCAGTATATCGCACACCAGCAGCAGGTTAGCCCCTATCAGGGCCGAGGCCGGCAGGGTCAGTCGATGGTTCGACGAACGTAGCAATCCTCGTGCGATATGAGGTACCGCCACGCCCACAAAGGCGATCGGTCCGCAGAAAGCCGTTACGCCGCCGGCCAGCAGACCCGTGGTCAACACGATACCCAGGCGCGTACGCTGTACATCAATCCCGAGTCCGCGCGCGTAGTCCTCACCCAGCTGCAAGCCGTTGAGCGGTTTCATCAGCAGCACGGCACATACGAGACCCAGCACCGCAATACCCGCCATCAGCGGCATGTCCGTCCAGCCTACCGACTCCAGCGAACCCAGGGTCCAGACAATAAACAGCTTGAGCGCATCGGGATTCGCAAAATTCTGCATCAGGCTCACCAGCGCACCGGCTATCGAACCAAACATCATACCTACGATCAGCAGCGATACATTGCTCTGTACGCGACGGCTGACGGCCATGACCAGTAGTAGTACCGCCGTACTGCCCAATATCGCCGCAGCCACGGCCCCTAGGTGCACAAAGGGCGTCCAGGCCAGCATCACGCTGCACATCGTCACAAAGGCTACGCCCAAGCTCGCACCCGAACTCACACCCAGGATATACGGACCCGCCAGGGGATTTCGGAACAGGGTCTGCATCATCAGTCCCGACACCGACAAAGCGGCACCCGCCAGCACGGCCACGATGGCCTTCGGCAGGCGCAGATTCAAGAGAATCGTATGTTCTATCGTATCCGCAGGTCCGCCGCCAAGCACGTCAAACAGGTTCAGCCAGATCGATCCGCTGCATAGGTCCAGACCGAACAAAATCACGGCCAAAACCGACGCGAATATATAAAAAAGTGTACTTTTCTTCATAATTTGCATGCAAATTTACGGATTTTTTTGGATATATGCAAAAAAAGCAGTAATTTTGTCGTGATTTTTAGTAAAAAAGGTTCAAAAAAGATGTCTGTACACGTTCAAAACACCCGTATGACCACTTCCCGGCTGCGTATGATGAAGCAGAACGGCGAGAAGATCGCCATGCTCACTTCGTATGATTTCACCCTGGCTAGTCTCGTGGACGAAGCGGGTATCGATATACTCCTGGTAGGCGATAGCGGCAGCAATGTTGTTTGCGGCAACCAGACCACACTCCCCATCACCGTCGACGAGATGATTTTCCTTACGCGTGGTGTTGTGCGTGCTGCGAAGCACGGATTGGTGGTATGCGACATGCCCTTCGGTAGCTACCAGGTCTCCGCAGATGATGCGGTACGCAATGCCGTACGTATCCTTAAGGAGTCGGGCTGCGACGGCGTGAAGCTGGAGGGCGGCGAGGAGATCCTGCCCCAGATCAAGCGCATGGTGCAAGCCGGCATACCCGTAATGGGGCACCTGGGACTCACGCCGCAGTCGGTCAACCAGTTTGGCGGCTACGGGCTGCGTGCCAAGGAGAAAGCCGAGGCCGACAAACTGCTGCGCGATGCCAAGTTGCTGGACGAAGCCGGCTGCTTCTCCATCGTGCTCGAGAAAATACCGGCCGCACTGGCTGCACAGGTCACCCAGGCCGTCAGTTGCCCCGTGATAGGTATCGGAGCGGGTAACGCATGCGACGGTCAGGTACTGGTGCTGCACGACATGCTGGGACTCAACCAGGGCTTCCGGCCTAAGTTCCTGCGCCGCTTTGCCACGCTGGCCGAGCCGGTGAAAGCCGCCGTAAGCGAGTACGTGTCGGCCGTGAAGGACAGCACCTTCCCCAGTGAAGACGAACAATATTAACAACCATTTTATATTCATTTTAAATTTTTATTTAGTATGAAGAAGTATTTACTTATTGCTATTCTGGCCGTTGCCAGTGTTTGCGCTTACGCTCAGCCGCGTGCTATCGGTGTACGTCTGGGTTACGGTGCAGAAGTTAGTTATGAGCATCAGCTCGGTCAGAACATGCTGAGCGTCGAGGTCGGTGTTCCGGCATTCTCCTGCTTGGAGGCTGCTATCACCTACGACTGGATCGATCCGTTTGGTGCAGCTGTACCTTGGAACGAGAAGGGCGAGTGGCACTGGTACATGGGTGTCGGTGGTGCTTTCCAGACCACTTGGACCAACCCGGGTGCCGGCTTTATCGGCGCAGCAGGTCGTTTCGGTATTGAGTACGACTTCTGGTTCCCGCTCCAGCTCTCGTTGGACTTCCGTCCTACACTGGGTGTTTCATTCCCCTACGGAGGTAGCGGCGCAGCCTTTGGCTATGACCTCTACGCAAGTGGTTTGGGTCTTGGCATCCGCTACAAATTCTAAGAATTTTGTAGAATAATTGACAAAAATCCGGGTACACACTTGTGTATTCGGATTTTTTGTTGTATCTTTGCAGCAAATTTATATCACATTGCGCTATGAAGACTCTCAGACATCTTATTCTGCTTACCCTCTTCTGCTTCTGCGGCACCGTCATGGCCGAAGAAGTCAGTTATGAGAAAATCAATTACACCCTGGACCTCGACCGCTCTACGGCCGAAGTGGCGCTCAACCCCCAGGTCTACGGCGAACTCACCATCCCCGAGGTGATCCGCACCGAGAAAGGCGATTTTCGCGTGACCTCTATCGGCGACAAAGCGTTCCAAGGTGCCAAACTGCTCTATAAGATCCAGCTTCCCAAGACCATCGAGCATATCTACCGTTCGGCCTTTGAGGGCACGGGTATCATGCTCGACCGCGAGAACTGGGCAGACGGAGTCCTCATCCTCGACAGCACCTATCTCATTGCCTCCGACAAGACGATCAAGCCTAAGTACCAGTTGCCGGACTACGTCCGCTTGGTAGCTATCGGCGCGTTTCGCGGCAATAAGACGCTCACCAAGGTCAGTTGGTCGCCCCGGGTCAAGCAGATCGACCATGAGATGTTTCGCGACTGCAAGAACCTCATCAAACTCGAGATCCCGGAGAGCGTCGAGTGGATCGGCGAGGATATCCTGACCGGTTCGGGTATCTATCAGAACGAAAAGAAGTGGAAGAAAGGCGCCCTCTATGTAGACGGTTGCCTCATCGCCACCAACAAGGAGATCAAGCCCAACTTTGTCTTCAAGTCCAACGTGCCGGTACGCCTCTTGGCCTGCGGCTGCTTTGCCAACAACAAGGTCCTCACTTCTCTTACCCTACCCGACGGTCTGACACATATCCCGACGGCTGCCTTCTATAAGTGCGAGAACCTGCGAGAAGTTATCATCCCTGCTTCGGTCACCCGCGTCGAGAACTTTGCCTTCTACGGTTGCAAGCAGCTCCGCGAAGCCATGCTCTCGGAGCATGTCACCGAGATCGGCACAGGCTGCTTCTATCAGTGCGGTAGTATGGAGCAACAGGTGCTGGGCGACGCGATACGCGAACTACCGCAAGCCTGCTTCTTCTCCTGCAGCAAGCTGCAAACCATCCGCTTGCCCAGGCGGCTGCAACGTATCGGCGACGGTGCCTTTGCCGGATGTGCCGAACTGGACGATATCGTGCTACCCGACCGCCTGGAGGAGATCGGCGAGATGGCTTTCTCCGGTTGTCTGAAGTTCACGCAGATCAGCATCCCCGCCCAGGTGCTCAGCCTGCGCCGCGGTACGTTCAGCGGATGCCTGGCCCTGCGCCGCGTAGCCCTGCCCTTCGGCAGCTACTCCATCGGCGAAGAGTGCTTCAAGGGATGTGTCAACCTGGAGCGCATCGACATGTCGGAGGCCATGTTCCGCATTGGCGAGAAAGCCTTCTTCGGCTGCGTATCGCTGCGTGGTATCATGCTGTCCGACAAGATAGAGGTGATCGAAGACGACGCCTTCCAGGAGTGTAAGATGCTCAACGATATCCGCCTGCCCCGCCACCTCAAGCACCTCAACGAGGGCGTCTTTGCCCACTGTGTGGCCCTGCACGACCTGCAGTTCAACGACGAACTCCAGTCTATCGGCAACGGCGCTTTCTATGGTTGCCTGGCCCTGCAGGAACTGCAACTACCGCAGCAACTAAAGGAGATCGGCGAAGAGAGTTTTGCCAACTGCAAGACGCTCCACAAGGTCAGTTTCCCCGCCTCGCTCGAGCGTATCGGCAGCCTGGCCTTCCGCGACTGTATACGATTAACGCCACCATCGTTGCCCGAGACAACGACCGTGGCGCATAATGCCTTCAAGGGTTGCAGCCGGAAATAAGGCGCTGCCCTCCCCCCAATAATGAATAGTTATTTCGGCCGCTTGCGCTTCGGTAGCAAGCGGTTGATTTCGTAGGCCAGGTTCTCCTGGAAAGCCTTCGGCTTCGAGCGAGCCAACTGATAGCCCGTCTGCGTCAGGTCCACGATCTTGCTCCGACGCGTGACGACCAGTCCGTTCAGCACCACGTCGCATTTCTTCGCCAGTTTCTGACCCGTAGGCGTAGCCAGGTCCACCTTGTAGAAGATGATGTCACCATCAGCCACCAGTTGTTGGTACTGTTTACTCAGCAGATTTTCCGTCAGGTACATGATCTGCTGACCGATCTCCGACGGCATACGGCTGTCGTAGAAATAGTAGATCTGCACGTCATTTAGGTGCTTCAGCGGCGCCTGATCCACTCCCTGCACATCCTCAAACGAGAGGGTGAAAAGTAGCATGGCATAATACAAAAAACTGATACTCATGGTCTTGGTAATAAACTGATAAATTCATAATTCACTTTCTCGCCCATCTCCGCTACCATATAGTACGGATCGGGTTCTGCATCGCAGCAGGCATCCACTACGATATATTTCACGCCTCCGTAGGCGGTCACTTCGCGGCTATGGTCATGACCGCATAGGTACATCTCCACGCCGGCTTCCGAGAGCAGACTGGTCAGTTCGTACGTCTCCTCCAACGAGAGATTCGACGTATGTCCTTGCGAGTTGTCCTGCTTGAACAGGTGGGTATGCGTGAAGACGATGATCCTGCGGTAGCCGGCTGTCTTCTTCTCCTCCAGCAGTTGGCGGAGCCACTTCAGCTGGTCCGTACCCAGCGTACCCTCCGAGGTGTCCAGACAGATATAGAGCTCCAGTAGTTTGCTACCATTGCGAGTGTCGAACCAGTAGGTCGAACTGCCGTACAACTGTTGCCACACGTGCCACTGGTTGAAGTAAATATCGTGGTTGCCGCAGGTCATGAAAATCGTATCCTTCCTGTTCTTCATCACGCCGTCCAGGCGCAGGATGCTATCCGCATGGGCATAATGACCTTGCGCGTTGATCAGGTCGCCCAGGTGGAGCGCCATATGCGGATGAGTGTCGGCCTTGTAGGCATGGATAAATTTCTCCAGTCCGTAATGCGTCGTATCGATATGACTATCCGTACATACATACAAACGATAGTCGGGCGGCATCTGAAGGTGCACCACCCCCGCCGAATCGCTATAGCGACGCGAGTCCTGAAAACGCTCGGCGATCTTCGGACTCGTACCGTTGATCATGCCGATCATGTCGTAATTCGGGTTGCAGGCCACGCATACCAGGGCGAGCAACGTTGCGCAAAGTATATTCCGTGTCTTCATACGTCCCTAAAATCGATAGCTGAACCCCGTACGCACATTGGCGGCGTAGAAGGTGGCATTCAAGTGAAACATACCGGTTATCTTGGTCTCGGCCTCCAGGTGCAGACGCCAGTGGTCGTTGATATCATAGCGGCTGTTGAGCATGAACAACGGTTGCCACATGCGTTCCATCTGCCAGTCGTCTATATTGCTCAGCGCCAGCGAGATATTCCAACGATTCACCTGCGGGCGGGCGAACACTTCCAGGCGGTACAGCAGGTTGAAGGGCTCCGTCTGGTACTTATCCTCCGAGTGCCAGTCGCGGCTCCAGCTGTCCATCACGCGCCCGAAACCGCCTATCTGCACCGACACATAGTCGAATCGCCATCCCAGCGAGATGGCCGCGCACATATCGCTCATGCGGTCACGCATCACGGCCTTGTAGAGCAGTTCGGTCTCTATAAACAGTTGACCTACAGGTAGGTCCACCGTCGGACGCACCACCACCGCACCCGTCAGCACGTTGGCCGACTGGTACTGCACGCGAGCATCCAGTTGCAGGTTTTTCACTATGGGCATGTGGGCATACAGATCCACGTTGCCCATATGCTCCCACGAGCGGTTGTAGCCGTATTCCGCCATAAGCGACAGGCTGTACCTGTCCTCGCCGAAACCGCGCAACAGGTGACCTCCATCACGCGAGACATAGTCCTTGGCTGAGACGCATAGTGCCGTCGTCAGCAGGAGAATAAGTATATGGATTCGCTGTTTCATATCGTTATCATCGTGATACCAGCCCCACCGTGATTCACGTCGCCGTCGCCGTACTGCAGGGTCTCCTGCCCACGTTTGCGGCGCTGGTGATTCAGGTTTTGCAGGTAGTCACGCGTCAGTTGTTTCAGTGCCCCCGTACCCGTGCCGTGCAGGATGACGACCTCGCCGGCATTCACCATGATAGCATCGTCGATATAGGCGATCAGGCGCTCCAGGGCTTCGTCCACCCGCATACCCCTCAGGTCCAGCGTCCGCTCAAACGACAGGGTCCGTTGGCGTATGGTATTCCTTACCGGCGAATGGGGAGTCGTCTTCTTCGTCTCCTGCTCCTCGCGTTTCATCTGCTTGCCCAGCTGCTTGAGGTCGCTCAGGTCGTGCAGTACCTGCTTGCCCTTCTGGGGAGCCGCTACGGGTATATCCAGTCGTTCGCGCACGTTATCTACGCGCTTACGCGCGCGCAGCGTGCGTTCCTTATCTGCTTTCGCTTCCTTGATCTCGCGGATGGTCCGCTCTATGGTACGCTGACTCTCCGTCAGGATGTCAGCCGCCTGCTGCTTGGCCTCCGTGAGCATCTCACGCTGCTTCTGTTTTAGGCCGCCTATCTCCTGCTCATAGTACGCGATACGCTCCTCCAGGTGCTTCTCGCGCTGACGGATATGCTGGCGTTTGTTCTCCCAGTACCGCTTGTCGCGGGCGATATCCTGCAGCTGGCGGTCGTAGTCGATGTGCTCCTCACCCACCTGGTCTATCGCCTGCTGGATGATCTCCTGGGGCAGACCTATCTGACGGGCGATCTCTACGGCAAAGCTGCTACCGGCCTGACCTATCGACAGCTGGAAGAGCGGTCGCATTTGGCCGCGGTCGTACAGCATGGCGCCATTCACCACCCCCTCTGTCAGTTCGGCAAAGTGCTTGAGGTTGGTATAGTGGGTCGTCACCACGCCAAACACACCCTCCGCATGCAGCCTCGTCAGCACCGCCTCGGCGATCGCACCGCCTATCAAGGGCTCCGTACCGCCGCCCAACTCATCAATCAGGATCAGCGTATCCGGATTCGCCTTGGCCACAAAGGTCTTCATATTCCTGAGGTGACCGCTGTAGGTCGACAGATCGTCGTCTATCGACTGTTCATCACCTATATCGATCATCAGTTGGCGGAAGATACCCATCCGGCTGGCTTCGCTCAGCGGCACCGGCAATCCGCATTGCATCATATACTGCAGCAGGGCTACCGTCTTCAGGCACACCGACTTGCCGCCGGCATTCGGACCCGAGATGATGAGCAATCGGTTCTCGTCGCGCCGCAGGCGGATCGTGAGCGGCACCACCTCTTTCTTCTGCGCCCGGTAGCGCATATAGAGCACCGGATGACGCGCCTCGTGCCAGTCGATGAGCGGCTCGTTCTCCAGCTGCGGACGCACAGCCCCCAGCTGCTCGGCCAGGGCCACCTTGGCGCGCAGGAAGTCCACTTCGCCCACCAGTTGTTCGCTGCGTATGATATCCGTCACGTAAGGTCGCAGTTGGTCGGTCAGTTCGATTAGTATGCGCGCCCGTTCCCTGCGCTCAGCCCCCTCCAGTTCACGGATCGTATTATTGGCTTCCACCACCTGTTGCGGTTCCACAAACACCGTCTTTCCCGTAGCCGACTCGTCGTGTACGATACCACCTATCTTGCGTTTATAAGCCGGCGGCACGGGGATCACCAGTCGGCCCTCGCGTAGCGTAGGCGAGGCATCCTTGTCGATAATGCCGTCCTCGCGTGCCTGGCGCAGGATGCGTTGCAGTACGCGGCCTACGCTGCCCTGCACGATGGTCAGTTCGTGGCGTATGCGTCCCAGTTCGGGCGAGGCATTGTCGGCCAGCCGGCCATAGCGGTCCAGCACGCGGTCTATACGACGTACCATCTCCCCGAGCACACCGTGTATCGGGTCGGCCGGCAGGGCATGCAGCGCCTCATAGCGCTGCGGGTCCAGCCCCAGGAAGAACTGCTCCAGTTGGCAAGCATAGTCCACCGTCTTACGCAGCTGAAACAGTTCGGCTTCGTCCAGGAAGAGACCCTCTATCCGGATGCGGGCAAGGGCCTCGCGCATATCGTATATCTCGCCCCGCGGGAAAGCCAGGGCGGGATCGGCCATTGCCTGACGCATTTGGTCGGAGAGCAGGAGCAGCTGTCGGATCGTGTCATAGTCGGTCAGCATATGCATGGCCTGCACACGCTCTACGCCCAGCGGCGAAGCGCAATGACGACGCAGCTCCTCACGGATCACCGTGAAGTCGATCTTCTGCTCCATATTGTCCGGATAGTACATCATCCCAGTATACGGCAGTCATGCAGCACCTTGCCGCCTACCGCCTTATTCAGTTTTTCTACCAGTTCAAATCGTATCTCAAACAGTTCGGCTTTCAGCGCCGCACTGTTCACGCGCACCATCAGCACGCCGTCCACTACCTCTACGCTGCGCGTCATGCGCGCCACGGTCTGTCCCATCAGTTCGGGCCAGAGCTTCACTACGCGCGTCTCCAGCACCGGTTTTTCCAGGCCGCTCTCGCGCAGGTAGGTGCCCAGCACTTCGCCCAGTGGCAACGACTGACCTCTCATTGTTGGTCCTCCTTTACCTTGCGGGTATAGATACGCTGACGCGTACGGAAGACGGTAACATCACGCTTCAGTTCGTTCAGTTTATACAGATTTTCCAGCACCATCACCTCGCGTTGCGCGATCATGCGCAGCGACTCACCCGGGTGTACCCACAGGATGGCTTTCTCGCGTTCGCCGTACCAGTGCTTGCTGGCCAGGTAGACGCGTTCGCCGGGTTTCAATCCCAGCCCCAGCGCATCGTTCCATACGCGCAGGTCGCGCTCGCGGATATTGAGCCGGAAGGCTATATTGGCATACGTATCGCCCTTCTTGGCCGTGATATAGGGTATGCCGCGGGCATGCTCCTTGGTATGCGAACGGAAGAAGCGGTCTCGCTCGTCGTTGGCCGACAGCGGTTCCTCCATGCCGGGCTCGGGATCAGTGATGATGAGCCGGTAGTTGGTGTTGTCGTTCTGGATTTCACTGTCGGTCGTGTCAGCCTGCGCCACCGGTGCCGCCTCGCGGGAAGCGGCCTGACGTGCACGGCGTTCCTCGTTCGCTGCACGTATCTGATCCTGGGTCGGCAAGGTCCATGTCGGGCTCTGCAGGGTGTCCAGACCGTAGTCCTCGATCAGCTTGATCAGTTTCTGCGGGTACTTGGGATCCGTGGCATATCCGCACTCACGGATACGCACCGCCCAACCGCGGTAGTCACCTACCGGCAACTCATACAGCGACTTATAGCGCGGCTTCTGCAGGAAGAGCGAGTGGTCGCGAAACGACTCCTCGGCCTCGGGATACACGCGGAAGCACTCACCCGTCTGGTCGTCGTCCTTGTAGTACGCACCACCCATCCAGCCGCCGCCGCACTTGATGCCGAAGTGGTTGTTGGCCTCCTTGGCCAGGTCGCTCAAGCCGGCTCCCGACTCCAGCAAGGCCTGCGCCATCGTGATCGAGGCGGGCACGCCAAACTGCTCTTGCTGAAACACCGCCTCATCGCGCCAGCGACCGATATAGTCCCAGTACGCCTGTACCGTATTCTGCGCCTCCATCGACAAGGTTGAGAGGCATACTACACTCAAAAAAAAGACAATTTTACGCATATTCTTTCAAATTTGGGAGCAAAGTTACAAAAAAATTTGCATATTTCCAAAAAACTCCGTACCTTTGCGCAACAAAAGCAAGTTTTTTATGAAAAAAGTATCATTTTTATTCGTTTTTGCAGCTCTTTTGCTCGGATTTACGGGTTGTAAAGAAGAGCCTACACCTTGTCAGTTCAACAAGAAGACAATAGACCTCGTCGTTGACCAAAAGAACTGGGCGTTCGACAACGATAACAATCAATTCTACTGCCACTTTGATATCGAGGAGTTGACGGCCAACGTGTATAACTACGGCGAGGTATCTATCTCGCGCGAGTTCAACTCCGGCACCAAGGATGCCTACCAGGTAGCATTGCCGATGAGCCAGTACATGGTAGAGACCGTGGATGATGGCAACGGAGGCACCAATGAGATCTACTACACCCGCCACATCGACTACCGCGTCGGCATTGGCTACGTAGAGATCCAGCTCACCAATTCCGACTATTTCTACGAAGCCGAGAATCCCGAGTCGATGATCTTCCGCATGCAGCTGACGTATTAGTCGTTGCGGGACAGAGCCTGGTCGTTAGTCGTTGGACTGACAGCTGAATGCTGACGGCTGATAGCTGACGGCTGATAGCCTAAAAAAAAGACGCTCAAAAGCGTCTTTTTTTTATTACTTCTTCTTCGCCTCCGCTTGTTTCTTGCGGATCATCGTGATGTATTTCTCTATCGTGATGTTGTGCGACTGGTTGCCGGTGATGGCGTAGCCCTTGTCGGAGAACTTCACGTCCGGACACTCGCGTACGGCCTTCACCAGGTTGGCCCACGAAGCCATCTTCGGATCGCTCGAGTCGATAATCGGTGCGTACTTATTCAGGATCTGGTCGCGGCGATAGTAAGCCAGCGCGGCATACAGTCCCTTCAGTTCGGGCACTGCCTCCAGTTGACGCTCCGAGATCTCTACGCCGTCCTTGTTCTTCTTCTCATACAGCTCCTTATATACCTTCTTGGTCTTCTGTGCTGCCGGCTCTTCGGCTTTTACCTCCGGCTTCTTCTCCTCAGGCTTGACCTCGGTATTCTCCTCTTTCTTCTCCGGCTCCTTGGCCTCTACTACCTCCTGATTCGGCGTCTCCAGCACGGCAGGGGCCTCAGCCTCCTTGGTCTGCACAGCCATCGGTTCGGGCTCCGAGAACTCCTCCTCAATAGCCTCAATGATGACGGAGTCTACGGGGTATTGCGCCATTTCTGCAGGCGTGATCACCTTGGTGTCTTTCTCACCAAAGATAGCCCATCCGGCCAGCACTCCTACTACCAGGCATACCAGCGCTACCAGCACCACGGCCAGCCAGTCGCTGTTCGACGGACCCTTCTTAGGCTCCTGCGTCAGGTAGCCCGGACGCTTCTGCAAGCGATACTTACCGCCGCCCATCTGGTAGAACTCATGACCGTCTACGTTTATAGTATTGATCATGCGCGCGCTGCGCGTGGTGAACTCTACGCCGTCGATCAGCACCACCAGCTCATCACCCTCTTTCTCCAGCACGATCTCCACCTGGTCTTTGCCTACGAAGTTCACTGCGTCGTTAAAGTCCACATAGCCGGCACCCTCTACGCGAATCGGTACGTGTACCAGATCCGCTTCGCGTACGTATACGCCGTAGCCGTTGGTCACCTCGCGGTTGTTGATATACAGACGATAAGGCACGTTCACGCCGCTCTCGCCCTTCACCTGGATCATCTGGTAGCTGATCAGCCGGAACCACTCCAGCTGAGGAGCCTGGTAACGCATCGTGTCGTTCACCACTATCTTCTGCTCCATCTGGTTGGTACCCACTACGCGTCCCAACATGCCATTCTTGCGGAACGTGATCGTCACCTCCTGACCGCGCGTCAGCGAGACAGGCGCCGTGAACTCACGGCCGTTGATATACAGGGTCACGCCGCTGTTGTCCAACACCGGCGAGAGCACTACTTTGTCAAACTGAAGTTCTTGCATAATATCTCGTTTTTTTCAAAAAATCACAATTTGGGCGCAAAGGTACGATTTTTTTCGCATATACGCAAGCGTATGCGCATAAAAAAGCGAAAAAAATGCATTTTTGCCATCTATAGGGAAAATTTCTAATTTTCCATTTTTCATTTTCCGCGAAATTTCGTACCTTTGCACGATAATTTGCATTAGTGTGCACCTATGCGTCGCGTTTTGTACTACATATCCGTTGTGCTGTTCAGCCTCCTCCTGATGCTGGGCATGTTCGTTGCGGCCCTTAGCAGCGAACAGGTGCAGAACGCCGTGGCGCAGCTGGTCACCCAGGAACTCAGCCGCGGTCTGGACGCCGAGGTAAGTATCGGGCAGATCGAGTACAGCTTTCCCGCTCGCGTTCGTATCCACGACGTCTGCCTCCACGACCAGCAGGGCGACACACTGGCTTATATCCAGCAGATGTACGCACGTTTTCGTCCGCTCGCGCTCCGCGACCATGAGATACGTTTCTCGCGCGTAGACGTCCGCGGCGTACGGGCGCATGTTTATACCCTGCCCGATGGCGACTACAACTTCGCCTTCCTCGCCCGCGCCTTCCGTAGCGAGGGCGAGTCGGCGCCTTTCCAGGCGCTGCTCTCCATACGCGATATCCACCTGGAGGATGTTCAGCTTCGCTGGCAGGACTATACCGTCCTCTTGGCCTCGTCCGACATGGACCTGAGCCATTTCACGCGCGACTCCATCGACGGCCAGATCAATAGCCTCCGCGCTACCGTTACCCACGGCGGGGAGCAACTCCTGATCGACGATTTCCGGGCGCATGTCCAGAAGACCGACACCGCCCTGCGCTTCCCTACCCTCTGCGTACGCCTGCCCCGCTCCGAACTGGATGCTTCGGGTGTGGAGATCACCCTGCCCCGGGGACCGCTTACGCGCCCGGGCGCCATGCACCATACCTATGTCGACCTCACGCTGCGTACCGCCCGGCTTAAGCCCGCCGACCTGGCGATGCTCTCGCCGGCGCTGAAGCGGCTGGACGGCCAGCTCAGCATGACCGGCCACCTCCACGGTGCTGTCGACAGCGTAGCGGCCAGCGACCTCTCGCTCTCCTACAACGACCAGCCCATCCTCCGTGGCGACGTCTCGGCCGTGGGACTACCCATGATCGACTCCACGCGTTTTCATATCCATTGCGACGACATCCATGTCTCGGCCCGTATGCTGCGCGACTTCCTCAACGACTGGCATGACGCGCAGATCGAGCTGCCGGCTATCATCACGCGCCTCAACGATGTGCATTTCCGCGGCGATGCCAACGGACGCATACGCGATGTGCGACTCAACGGCACGTTCACCTCTACACTCGGCAACATGGGCGTGAATGGTCATTTCGCGGCCGACTCAGCCTTCCACGACCTCAGCTACAACGCACGTTTCCAGGCCAGTCAGTTCCGTCTGGGCGAATTGCTCGGCACCCAGGAAGTGGGTGACCTCACGGGCGATATCTATGCCGAGGGCACCTACCGGCCCGGCGTGGTGGATGCTCGCATGACGGCCGATATCAGCTCGCTCATGCTCCATGGCTATACCTACCACAACCTGCACGTTGACGGCCACTATAGCCCCAAACTCTTCGACGGCCTGCTCACGCTCGACGACCCCAACGCGCGGGCGCGGTTCAACGGACGCATCGACATGACCCGCCGCTATCCCGATATCGACTGCGACCTGCGCCTCCAGCATCTCCGGCCGGGTGCGCTCCACCTGTCCGATAAGTTGGCCGACCTCACCATTGCCGGCGCTATGAAGATGAAGCTCAGCGGCACGGACATCGACCATATGTCGGGTTCGCTGGTGCTCGACTCGCTCAACCTCCGCGACAGCCAGCGCCACCTGCGTATGCGCCATCTGACCGTAGATGCGCTCGCCAACGGTGCGGCTAAGCAGATCCAGCTCCGGAGCGACTACCTCAGTGCCGATCTCTCCGGCCGCTTCTATTACGACGACCTGCCGGCCGTGCTCCAGCGAGCCGCTAAGCGTATGTTGCCGCCCTCGATGCTGACCTGCCTCCGGCCTAAGTCGGGCTGGTCACAGCGGACGCCTCGCGGCGCGCAGAACGTCCGTCTCGACCTCACGGCCAACGACCTCAGTTCGCTGGCCGGCATGTTCGGACTCAACCTGCCGCTGGGTCCGCAGCAGACTGCGCAGCTCAGCATCAACGATGCATCCGGCCAATGCACGCTCGACGTGTCGCAGCCCCATATGGCGCTGGGCAAGAAGCAGGTACGTGACCTCCGGCTCCACCTCGACAACCTGCAGGGCCATCCCGAGCTCTCGGCTTCGGCTGTAGCGATGGACTATCTGGCCGACCTTAGCATGGTGCTGCGCGGCGATGAACTCTCCACCGACCTCAGTATGCAACCCGAGGACCCGCAGGCGGCCTTCCGCATCAGTGACCTCCACCTGGATACCCGCTTCCGTACGTTGTACGACCGTCCCCATATCGACCTCCACCTGGCGCCGGGACAACTGGTGCTGGAGGACACTACGTTCCTCTTTGACGATATTCTCATGAGCTACACGGCGGCCCATCCCTCGGTCCAGATCGACCAGCTCCATTTCTATACCTCTACCGGCAGCCAGGAACTGACCGTCCAGGGCGTTGCCTCGCATAGCATGAGCGACGCACTCAACGTGCGTCTGCAGCGCATCAATGCCGGCTATCTCATGCCGCTCGTGGTGGACGAGAAGAGCTTCAAGATGGGCGGTACCGTAGATGGTTGGGCTACGCTCTATGCCGCATTGGACAAACCCATGGTGGATGCCGAAGTCAAGATATGGAACTACGCCATGGGCGACGAGGTCATCGGCGATGCCGACGGTGCTATCCACTTCAATCCGGCCCGTAAGTTGCTGGAGTTTGAGGCCCACGTGGCGGACAGCATTCGCCCGCGTGCGGACGTGCACGGAGCCGTAGACCTGGCAGGCGGTCGTTGGGAGGTCAATATAGCGCCTACCCATATCCCGCTCGACTTCATCGGCTATTGGACGCGCGGCTTCATGCCCGAGATAGGCGGTCACGGTTCGGGTACGGTTAAGGTCTTCGGATGGCCGGGAGCGACCTACGTCCTCACCCGCGTAAAAGCCGAGGACGGCACCATACGCGTGCCCTTCACCGGTTGCCGTTACCATCTCAACGACTCAGTCTTCATGGATTCGACCTCTATTCGCTTCCCCCATATGACGCTGCAGGACGACAATGGCAACCCCATAGAGTTTGATGGAACGATCACGCACGATCAGTTCCGCAACTTCAAGTTCCACCTCGTCGCCCAACCCCACAAGGCTATGGTGCTTGACCTGCCCTACGAGCCGGGCGCTAACGTCCAGGGACGCGTCTATGCCGAGGGTATCGCCCGCATCGACGGCGACGACGACCTGATCACCATCACGGCCGATGCCAGTACGGCTAAGAACTCCCAGTTCCGCCTGGCTATCGGCGGTGCGTCCACCGAGTCGGAGTCCAACTTCGTCCATTTCGTCGATTCGCTGCGTAGCAGCCTGCCCAGACCGCCTAAGGCTGTCCTCAGCGACACCACCGACACCGCGGCCCTCGCAACCCTGCCCGATTCGGTGCGTCCGCCGCGTCCGCGCGTGGAGACCTCTACGCGTATCAAGCTGGCGCTCAATATAGAGACTACGCCGCTCTTGAACTTCCAGCTCCTGCTCGACGAGCGTACGGGCGACATGATCCAGGCACGCGGCGACGGTGCGCTGCGCCTCACCTACGATAGCCACCTGGACGAGTACCGCCTGCTCGGCACCTATACCGCCCAAAGCGGTTCGTTGGGCTTCACGCTCGCTAATATCATCCGACGCAACTTCTCGATAGGCAACGGTAGCACCATCGTCTGGAACGGCGATCCAGCCGATCCCGACCTGAATGTCAAGGCGGCTTACCACGTCACGGCCAACCTGCGTGACCTCTTCGGCGAGGAGATCTCGTCCGTGGGCGTGACGCGTTCGTCCGTGCCGGTCAATACCTGCCTGAACATGACGGGCCGGCTCAACAACCCCACCCTCAAGTTCGGCATCGAACTGCCTATGTCCGAAGAGGGTATCCAGAACCAGGTGCAGGCTATCATCAATACCGAGGAGATGCTCATGCGTCAGGTGGTCTACCTGCTCGTCTTCGGCCGGTTCTATACGCCCGACTACATGTTGTCGTCCTCCGGCTACGGACTCAACGAGACCTACTCTATCCTCTCGTCCACCATCACGGGCCAGATCAACAGTTGGCTCGGTAAGCTCACCGACATCTTCACCATGGGTATCCAGGTGCGCGCCGAGGGCGAAGGCGCTTCGGCTTCCCAGGAGTATGAGGCCCAGTTCCAGCTCCAGCCCGTCGACCGACTGGTCATCAACGGCAACGTAGGCTATCGCTACAATGATATCAGCAATCGGCCCTTCTTTGGTGACCTGGATGCCGAGGTGATGCTCACCGACGATGGTCAGCTGCGCCTGAAGGGCTATACGCATACCGTAGATAAGTACTCACTGCGTCAGGCCAATACCATCCAGGGTATCGGTCTGTTGTGGCGCTACAACTTCAATATCCCGTCTAAGGACCAGCGCAAGCAGATCCAGGCGCGCCGCAAAGCCCTCCGCGAAGCGAAGAAAGCCGCCCGTGAGCAGAAAAAAGCTAAGAAAGAGGCACAAAAAAAGGCTACTGAATGAGGTGACCCCCAAAAGTTGGACAGATTATTAAATCTATTTGACTTGATTTTGAAAGTGAGTTCGGTATTGTACCGGGCTCATTTTCAATTTTAGTTTGATACGTTCGGTATTATAGTACCGGATGTATTGTTTCAATGC
>JAFWOU010000001.1 GCA_017509715.1 Paludibacteraceae bacterium
CATCCTGAGCCAGGATCAAACTCTTCGTTGTAAAATAATAATTAAATCGTAGCTCAGAATAACTTATTGAGTGTACAGAATCTTCGGGAACATCTTTTTCAAAAACTGCTCGTGGCCGAAACCACCAACAGTCCGTATTCTCGTTCTTGTACTACACTAATTGTTTCAAACGTTCAAAGATCACTCTTTGTGCTTTTGCTTTCGAATAGGGCGCAAAAAAAATAGGAATCGATTCAAGTCATTAGATTGATGATCCTACATTTTAATACCCTTTCGGCAGAAAATAGAAACACGCTTGTTTCTCAAAAGCGGGTGCAAAATTACTGCTTTTTTTTGATATACGCAAATATTTTCGCAAAAAAAATGCATAAAAAGTGCATTTTCTTTGTAAGTCGCTGATTATCAGCGATGGCGTTTTTGGCGGGTAAAATTGTCAATTTGTCGGATTGCAGAAAAACGGGCATTTTCGGGGTATCACCGAATCGGAGAAATCCTACTATATTATACTATATTAAGGAACGCGTGTACGCGCGCGTATAAAAGAGGAAAAGGATGATTTTTGGGCTGAAGGCTTGCATAATTCGAAAAAAAGCAGTAATTTTGTACCGAAAATCGGAAGAAACATGAAAAAAGCAGTCCTTTTCATCGCCGCGCTGGTGCTCAGCATGCTGAGTGCGGAGGCCAAAACGCAGGTAGCCGAGGTAGGCTACGTAGTACGAGACACGCTGAACGGCGTACCCTGCCGGGTATATCTGCCGCACGACTATACGAAGCGGGCTAAGAAGACCGAGTTTCCGGTGCTGTACCTGCACCACGGCATGTGGGGCATGGAGGACGACTGGACAGAACAAGGGCACCTGGTGCACCATATGGACTCGCTGCTACGGATCGGACGGGTACGAGAGATGGTGGTCGTCATGCCAGACAACTGTCCGCACCGCGAGACATCGGAGGAGGAGCGCGACAACGCGATGTCGGGCGAATGGGAGCGACAGTTCCCGCAGTTCATGGCCGAGACAGAACGGAAGTACCGAGTGAGCAAGGATCCCGAGAAACGAGCTATAGCCGGCCTGTCGATGGGTGGATTTCATACGATGCATGTGTCTTATTATCTGCATGATAGCTTCCGATACGTAGGTATGTTCTCACCAGCCATAAAGCCCTCGAAACCCAACGATATTTACGACCGCTGGGAAGAGGAAGTAAGGCTGCAACTGAGCCAGCGACCACTTTACTGGATCGCCATCGGACGGGAGGATTTTCTATACGATGATGTGCAGGAGTACCGGCGCTGGCTGGAGGCAAATCACCTGGAGTACACCTACTACGAGAGCAGCGGCGGACACACCTGGCCCAACTGGCAAGACTATATCTGCCGCTTCCTGCAACTGCTGTTTTAAAGAAAAATCTCACATACACTTGCGTATGTGGGATTTTTTAATCGTTTTACTTGCGCATTCGGATTTTTTTTCGTACCTTTGCGGCGTAATTTGGATAAATAGCATTTTACGAATAAGAAAAACCATACATTTTTATGAAAGAGATATCAACCAAGAAATTGGCGGAGACCATCATAGAGGGTATCCGCAACAGAAAAGGCCAACGTATTGTGCAGATCGACTTGCGCAAAATCAAGGAGGCACCTACGGAGATGATGATCATTGCAGAGGGTACGAGCAACACGCAGGTAAGCGCTATAGCCGACGAAGTGGATGATTTCGTACGTACGCAAACGCACGTACACCCGCTGTCGGTGTCGGGTCAGGAGAATTCGGAATGGATTGCGATGGACTATGGCACGATATTTGTACATATCATGCAGCGTGAGCCGCGTGCATACTACGACATCGAGCACCTCTGGGAGGACGGTAAGGTGACGGAGTTGCCGGACATGCTGTAAAGTTTAAAGTTGAAAGTTTAGAGTTTATAGTTAATGGCAAGAAAACAGAATATGCCCTTAGGGGGAAATAACGAGCAGGAGCCGCAGAAGCCGGATTGGCGCAGGATGCTGAGTACGGCGCTATACGTCGTAGCGTTTCTGCTGCTAGGCTGGTACTGGTTTCACGGAGACCAGCCGACTACACAGAAGAAGCTGAGTTACACGCAGTTGCAGACCTACATCGAGAAAGATGCCATCAAGTCGGTGACGGCTTATGATGACAACTCGGTGAAGGCACAGGTGCATGGCAAGAACTATACGCTGGTGTTTGGCAGCCAGGCTACGGGCGAGAAATCGAGTGGCGAGATCAGCAGTCAGATACCGAGCGTAGAGGAGTTCTCGAAATACATGGCCGAGGTGAACGGCAAGCGCGAGAAGCAGAAGATGCCGCCGGTGGATGTGACCTACAAGGAGAGTCGCAACTACTGGACGCTGATCTTGGTGAATGTGCTGCCGTTTGCGCTACTGATCCTGTTCTTTATGTACATGAGTCGCGGTATGGCGGGTGCAGCCGGAGGTATCTTCGGCGTTGGCAGAGCCAAGGCGCAACTGTTTGACAAGGACAAGAAGGACAAAGTGACCTTCAAGGACGTTGCCGGATTGGCCGGTGCGAAGCAGGAGGTGGAAGAGATCGTAGAATTTCTGAAGAACCCCAAGAAATACACCGAGATAGGTGCCAAGATACCGAAAGGTGCGCTGCTGGTAGGTCCTCCGGGTACGGGTAAGACGCTGCTAGCCAAGGCGGTAGCTGGTGAGGCCGACGTGCCGTTCTTCTCGATGTCGGGTAGCGACTTTGTGGAGATGTTTGTGGGTGTAGGTGCCAGCCGTGTGCGTGACCTGTTCCGCCAGGCCAAGGAGAAAGCACCGGCCATCATCTTCATCGACGAGATAGACGCCGTAGGTCGTGCTCGCGGCAAGGGCGTGATGACAGGCGGCAACGACGAGCGGGAATCGACGCTCAACCAGCTGCTGACCGAGATGGACGGCTTTGGTAGCAATTCGGGTGTGATTATACTGGCCGCTACCAACCGCGCCGAGATACTGGATCCGGCGCTGCTGCGTGCGGGCCGCTTCGACCGTCAGATACACGTAGAGTTGCCTGATCTGCAGGAGCGAAAGGAGATCTTCCAAGTGCACCTGCGTCCGCTCAAGCTGGACAAGAACCTGGATATCGACTTCCTCTCGAAGCAGACTCCGGGTTTCTCGGGTGCGGATATTGCTAACGTGTGCAACGAGGCGGCACTGATCGCTGCGCGTAACGGCCATAAGACGGTGGGCAAACAGGACTTCATGGATGCCGTAGACCGCATCATCGGTGGACTGGAGCGCAAGACCAAGATCATGACCGACGAGGAGAAGCGCTCGATAGCTTATCACGAGGCCGGTCACGCCACGATCAGCTGGTTGCTCAGATGGGCCAATCCGCTGGTGAAGGTGACGATCGTGCCGCGCGGCATGGCGCTGGGCGCAGCCTGGTACCTGCCCGAAGAACGACAACTGACCCAGATGGATCATATACAGGACGAACTATGTTCGTTACTGGGCGGACGTGCGGCCGAGCAGCTCTTCCTGGAGCAGACCTCGACGGGTGCGCTCAACGACCTGGAGCGGGCTACGAAGCAGGCCTATGCAATGGTAGCCTACTACGGCATGAGCGACAAGCTGAAGGACGTCAGCTTCTACGACTCGACGGGACGCTACGACTACGGCATCACCAAGCCGTACTCTGAGAAGACGGCCGACCTGATAGACAAGGAGACGCAACGCATCATTGCCGACCAGATGACTCGCGCCAAGAAGATACTGAGCGAACATGCAGAGGGGCATCACGCGATAGCCGAACTGCTGATCGAGAAAGAGGTAATCACGGCCGAAGACGTGGAGCGCATCCTAGGTCCGCGTCCGTGGAAGAGCCGCGGCGACGAACTGCTGGAAGAGAATGCCGCGCTCGCAGCTACAGCCGAAGAAGAAGCCGCAGAGGAGACAACAAGTAACGAATCAACACTAAACACAGAAGATAATGAAACGACTACTGATTAACCTGGTGCTGCTATGCGCAGCCATGGTAGTATGGGCGCAAGAGGCGCCGGAGAAACTACCAGTGGATCCGAACGTACGTTACGGCAAGCTGGAGAACGGATTGACCTACTATATCCGTCATAACGAGCAGCCCAAGCAGCGTTGTGATTTCCACATCGCGCAGGCTGTAGGTGCCATCCTGGAGGAGGATCACCAGAACGGTCTGGCCCACTTCCTGGAGCACATGGCCTTCAACGGTACGGAGCACTTCCCGGGCAAGGGTATCATCAACTACTTTGAGTCGGTAGGTGTGAACTTCGGCGGTAACATCAACGCCTACACCTCGCTGGACGAGACGGTCTATCGTCTGTCGGACGTGCCGACCTACCGAGAGGGCATCGTGGACTCGGCGCTGCTGGTGATGCACGACTGGGCATGCGGACTACTGCTGCTGCCGGAGGAGATCGATGCAGAGCGCGGCGTGATACGCGAGGAGTGGCGTACGGGTCGTACGGCCAGCCGACGTATATGGAAGGAGATGCAGGCCAAGATGTATCCCGGATCGCAGTATGCCAAGCGTGACGTGATCGGCGATACGGCCGTGATCAACAATTTTGATTACCAGGCACTGCGCGACTACTACCACAAGTGGTACGGACCGGACAACCAGGCCATCATCGTAGTAGGTGATATCGACGTAGATGAGATAGAGGCTAAGATCAAGAAGCTCTGGGCCAACGTACCGGCTCGCGCCAACAGAGGTGAGCGTCCGATCTATACGGTAGGCAACAACGAGAAGCCGCTGATCGCCATCGTGACCGATCCGGAGGCGCAGGGCAGCCGCGTGACGTTGGAGTACAAGGCCGATCAGTTGCCCGAAGCGGTACAGGGAACTGCACAAGAGTATGCTATCAACCTGATTCGCTCGTTGGCCTGCAACATCATGGACCAGCGCTTCACGGAACTGGCGCTGGATCCCGACTGTCCGTTCACGGGTGGCGGATGTGCCTATGGCGAGTGCGTGAAGCAGCGTGACGCCTTCTACGGCATCGTAATCCCGAAAGAGGGCAAAGAGACCGAGGCTTTCAACGCCCTATTGTACCAGTTGGAGAAAATGCGCCGCTACGGATTCACGGAGGACGAGCTGGAGCGCGCCAAGACGGAGAAGATGAACGACATAGAGCAGGCATACAACGAGCGCAATACGCGTAAGAACATCGCTATTGCACGCGAGTGTATCCGCCATTTCGAGGACGGCGAAGTGATGCCCGGTATCGAATGGGAGTACCAGACGGTGAAAGCCTTCCTGCCGATGGTGGACTGCGCAACGGTGAATCAGATTGCCGGTATGTTTATCCACGACGCTCCTACGGTAGCTATCTCGGGCCCGGAGAAGAAGGGCGTGAACATCCCGAACGAGGAGACCATCCTGCATGCCCTGGAGGGTATGCCGCTGCTGGCTATCGAAGCACCGAAGGCTGAGGTGATTGACACCGTACTGGTAAAGAAAGCACCGAAAGCAGGCCGCATAATAGCCACCAAGAAAGACTCGGAGTTGGGAACCACCGAATGGACGCTGCAGAACGGCGTGAAGGTAGTCATCAAGCCGACGGAGTTCAAGGCCGACGAGATACTGATGCGCGGTTTCTCGAAGGGCGGTATGAGCCAAGTGAAGACCGAGGATCTGCCTTCGGCAGCGTTGGCTACCACGATTGTAGAGTTTATGGGTCTGGGCAACTTCTCGATGACACAACTGGAGAAAGCGCTGACGGGCAAGACCGTGAGCGTATCGCCCAGCATCAACGATAACACGGAGAATATCAACGGTTCGTCGTCGGTGAAGGACCTGGAGACGATGCTGCAACTCAACTATCTGTACTTCACCAGTCCGCGTCAGGACAAGAAGGCCTACGAGACCCTGATGGGTATGCTGCACAACTCGCTCATCAATCGCGACAAGAATCCCAAGACGGCATTCTCTGACTCGGTTCAACTGGCCAGCAGCAACCACTCGCCGCGTACCATCATTGCCGATACGACCATTCTCAAACAGATCAGCATGAAGAAGGCGCTGCAGGTATATAAGAAGCGTTTTGCCAATCCGGCCGACTTCACGTTTGTATTCGTAGGTAATATCGATCCGGAGAACGAGGAGACGCAGGCACTGATCTGCAAGTGGCTGGGCGGCATGAAGACCAATAAATGTCGTGAGCAGGTGATCGACCATAAGGAGCGCGTACCGCAAGGCGAGTACAAAAACTACTTCTCGCGCAAGATGGAGACCACGACGGCCAGCAACCGCATCCAGTACACCTCGTACGATATCCCGTACACGATGGCCAATGACCTGAACATAGAGATCATCGGACGCATACTGAGCACACGTTACCTGGAGTCGATCCGTGAGCGAGAGGGCGGTTCGTACGGCGTAGGCACCTACGGTAGCCTGAGCATCGTACCGGTACCGACAGCCCGCCTAATCATGCAGTTTGACACCGATCCGCAGAAGCAGGAGCGACTGATGCAGATCATCCATGAGGAGATACAGTCCATCATTGAGAACGGTCCGTTGGCAAGCGACCTGCAGAAGGAGAAAGAGTCGATGCTGAAGGACTTCCAGGAGGACCTGGAGAAGAACACCTTCTGGCGTCAGACGCTGTATATGCTGTATATGTACGGCGAAGACGAGGTGCGCAACTATCGCGCTACGGTAGAGGGCATCACGGCCGAGACAGTACAAGAGACGCTGAAAAAGCTGGTAAGTTCGGGCAACGTGCTGGAGGTAGTCATGTTCCCGGAATAACGGCGAATAGCGAAAGGCGAATGGCGAAAGGTTAGTGGCTAGATATTTTATCATAGCAGGAGAAGCTTCGGGGGATAAACATGCGGCTGGGCTGATAGAGCAACTGAAGGCGCATGACCCCGAGGCACAGTTTAGCGGACTCGGCGGCGACCTGATGGCTGCCGCCGGGTGCCGTTTGCATAGGCACTACCGCGAGATGGCCTTTATGGCCTTTGTGGAGGTGCTACGCAATCTGGGGCGTGTGCGCCGGAATTTCCAGGCAGCTAAGGAGGCCATGCTGAAAGAGCAGCCGGATGTGCTGGTGCTGATTGACTACCCCACTTTCAATCTCCGCATGGCAGCCTACTGCCGTCGGCATTTGCCCGGAACAAAGGTGGTCTATTACATCCCGCCCAAGGTATGGGCCTGGAAGCGGTGGCGCGTACACAAGATTGCGCGGCTATGCGACCTGGTGCTGGGTATCTTCCCCTTTGAACCGGATTTTTACAAACAGTATGGCTACCGCTGCGAATACGTAGGTAATCCTACGGCGGAGCAAGTGAGAGCGTATAAGCTGTCAGCCGTCAGCCATCAGCCGTCAGCCGTCAGCCGTCAGCCTCGGATAGCCATCTTGCCGGGCAGTCGGCAGAGCGAGGTAAGGCATTGCCTACCCGTGATGCTGGAGGCAGCCCGACGGATGCAGGGCTACGAGACCGTTGTGACCGCGGCACCGGGACTGGATGACGCGTTCTACGCTCCCTATTTGCAAGAGGGAGAGCAGTTGACCCGAGAGACTTATGCCGCCGTACAAGAGGCCCAAGCGGCTATCGTCAATTCGGGTACGGCTACGCTGGAGACAGCCTTGCTGGGTTGTCCGCAGGTGGCGGTTTATCACCTGGCCGCAGCCCGGCTACTGGGCGCCATACGTTGGGCACAACCGCTGCTGTTCCAGATTCGGTATTTCACGCTGGTGAATATCCTGAGCGGGCGGGAGACGATACGCGAACTGGTAGCCAACGATTTTACGGCCGACAAGATAGCCGGGGAACTGCAGCGTCTGCTGCAAGACCGGGCCTATACACAAAATATGCTCGCAGACTACGAGCATATTCGATCTATTCTGGGTACGCAAGCCTCGGCCGAAACAGCCGCCGAGCGTATCACCCATCTTATCACATCGCGGCAATAAACGAGGCCAGGATATACGGTAGGGCACCAATCAGGACGCCCTTGCTAAGCCGCCAACTCTCGGTAGTATAAAACAGGAAGATGAGCGCCAGGTCGGGAAAGACACTGACGAAGAGTAGTTTGCTGATGATCCCGCCTACAGCGAAATGGAGTTGCCGCAGCGGCATCCATAGATTCATCGTATCGATATAGACCAGGCCGAAGATAGCAGGCAGCAGCAGGCCTATCAGGATACCAATCCAATATTTATCAAAGCGCTGCATAGCAAGTCATGTCTATCGTAGCGGGTTGCACGCTCAGGTAGCCGTCGGCCAAAGCACGTATGTCGGTGTCTTGGGCCTCGGGTTCCTGGTTGACGAAAGCGCCTCCCAGTTCGTAATACATACGTCCCTCCGCATCGGTATGCTCCACCATCTCCTTGTCCCAGTAGCCGAGGCACTGACGCGTCCAGCGTACACCGGCGATAGGACCTACCGGGGCATTGATATTGTAGCACATGCGCGGGGCAAAGCCTTCGGCGAGCAGGTGCTCCACCATTTGGGTTAGGTACGGACGGATATACTGCAGGTCCACGTCCATCGCATGGCTATCGATCGAAAAACCGATAGCGGGTATACTATGTTCGGCACCCACGAAGCAGGCACCCATCGTACCTGAGTACATGATATTGACCGAGCAGTTGTTGCCGTGGTTGATACCGCTAACCAGCAGGTCGGGCAGGGCATCTACCATGACGGCTTCCAGTCCCAGCTTGACGCAGTCGGCCGGCGTGCCGTTGGTGGTCAGCACGCGTACGCCGGGTATGTCGCAACTGACGGGTGTGAGGTAGAGTGGCTTAGCCACCGATATACAGGCGGCATGACCGCTACGGGGTGAGTCGGGCGCGATAACCGTCACCTCGCCCAATCGGCTCATCTCCTCGGCCAGCAAGCGTATGCCGGGTGTACCCCAGCCGTCGTCGTTGGTAATGAGTATGCGCATATTATTTACTATTAACTACGTCAATCACTTTATGTGCGAGGGCGTTAGCCTGGTCCATCGTAGCGGCCTCGGAATAGACGCGGATGATGGGTTCGGTATTGGACTTACGCAGATGAACCCATCCGTCGGCGAAGTCGATCTTGACGCCGTCGCGATCGTTGACACGTTCGTTGCGATATAGATCTTTTACGCGCGCCAGGATGGCATCCACGTCGGTATCGGGCGTGAGGTCGATACGATTCTTGCTGATGCAGTACTCGGGATAGGTGCGGCGGAGTTCGCTGACCTTGTGATTCTGATGTGCCAGATGACTCAGGAAGAGGGCGATACCTACCAGGGCATCACGGCCGTAGTGGCACTCGGGATAGATGACGCCACCATTGCCTTCGCCACCGATGACAGCACCGGTGCGCTTCATCTCTGCCACAACGTTCACCTCGCCTACGGCGCTCGCGCTGTAAGTGCCGCCATGACGGACGGTCACGTCGCTTAGGGCACGCGTAGAGGACATATTGCTGACGGTATTGCCCGGCGTATGAGCGAGTACGTAGTCGGCCACGCTGACCAGGGTATATTCCTCACCAAACATCTCGCCGTTCTCGCAGATGATAGCCAGACGGTCGACATCGGGATCTACCACGAAGCCCACGTCAGCCTTACCGCTGCGCAGCAGGTCGCTGATCTCCGTCAGGTGTTGCGGCAGGGGTTCGGGGTTGTGCGGGAAGCGGCCGTTAGGCGTGCAGTTGAGTTCGATAATATTTTCTACGCCCAGTGCACGCAGGATAGCCGGGATAGCCAAGCCGCCAACGGAGTTGACGCAGTCGATGGCTACGGTGAAATTGCGACGACGGATAGCCTCTACGTCCACCAGTTTGAGGGCGAGTACGTCCTCTACGTGCTGCGGCAGATAGTCACGGTGGGTAATATGACCCAGGTCGTCCACCTCAGCAAAGGTGAAGTCTTCCTTCTCGGCGATAGCGAGCACACCCTTACCCTCGGCATCGTTGAGGAACTCGCCGTGCTCGTTGAGGAGCTTGAGGGCATTCCACTGCTTGGGGTTGTGGCTGGCCGTGAGGATGATACCGCCGGCAGCTTGTTCGTGGACGACAGCCAGTTCGGTGGTAGGCGTAGTAGCCAGACCGATATTGACCACGTCGTAGCCCATACCGATGAGCGTACCGCATACGATATGATCTACCATCTCGCCGCTGAGTCGGGCATCGCGGCCTACGACAATCTTACGGTTCTGGGGCAGGGCGGCACGACGCTGGGTGGCATACGCCGCCGTGAAACGAACTATATCAACGGGATTCAAACCCTCTCCAACGCATCCGCCTATTGTGCCGCGGATGCCGGAAATACTCTTAACAAGACTCATATTATCGTTTGATTTTCATTTTCATTATATAGCAGTAGGGGGTCACCGAGTTCTGGTCGGCCGTGAAGCCCAACTTGCTGGGGCAGATGATCTGGCACTCGGCGTTGGTGTACTTCATGTACGTAACGGCTACATGCCATCCGGTAGCCTCGCAGGTGGAGGTGTTCAGGTACTTGAACTCGGTAGGATAAGCCTGATCGAGTGTGGACCAATAGCTGAGGGTGTCGGCATTCTCGGTGAGGGCGAACTTACGGTAGCGCATCACGACGGTCTCCTGCGCATCGATCGGATCCAGCAGGAGCGTATCACCATCCTCAACACTGATTGAATCACCGGCCTGACGGAGATGGAAATAGAGGTTGTCATAGCCGGGCACAAGCAGGTAGTCGTTCTCGGCCCATACGTAATCATCGGCCGGTTCGGTGGTGAGCACGTTGATATGATTGCGCGAGATGAAGTTCTCGATCAGCTTGTTCTCGGCTTTACGTTGCTGCGAGTAGCTGTTTTTGTTGCAACCGGTGAGCACCAGGCACAGGGCGGCTGCGAGTAGGACAAATATCTTTTTCATCAGTGTATAGTTATTTCGATTCGTACGTTGGAATAGGGCGGTATGTTGTCGGCGCCGTCCACGCCAAAAGCGGCATGCCAAGGTGCCAGTATGCGTCCCTGCTCACCGCGGCGGAGTTCGCGCAGGGCGTACTCGATGCCCAGCGGCAGTTCACCGCGTCCGATCGTGAATTCGCCCTCTACATCCCAGAGCAGGTCCCGGCCGTCGAGCGTATAAACGAGCATATGCAGTTGGACGGGTTCACCCATCTTGGGTTGCTCGTTCTCGAGCATTTCGGTGAGGCGGGCTACCCATGCGCCCTGGTTGCACTGCGCATAGCGATGCAGGGTATCAGCCTGGACATAACGTATCACCTCGCGGTCGGCTTCCTCGGCCATACGCTGGTTGACCTGGATCATTGCCACCAGGTCGGAGTCGCGTCGGCTGCGGTCATCACGATTGGCGGGGCGTTGCGGTCCTTGAGGGCCTCCACCGCCGCAGGCCGTGAGCAAGATGAGACATATGATATATCCGACTAGTCGTTTCATTCGTTGGAGCGTTTCTGTCGTTTGTATTCCGAGGGCGTCATGCCGTAGGTGTTCTTAAAGCACTTGGAGAAATAGCGTGAGTCGTTCATGCCGACCATGTAGGTAATCTCCGTGATATTGTAGTCGCCCGACTCCAGCAGTTGGGCCGCACGCTTGATACGTATCTCGCGGATGAACTCCACGGGGCTGAGGCCGGTCATACCCTTCAGTTTGTTGAAGAAGACGGTACGTCCCATGTGCATATCCTCGACCAGTTCCTCTACGGTCAACTCGTTGTTGTCCATCTCGCGATCCATGATATTGAGCAACTTGGCCAGGAAGGTATCGCCCGACAGTTGGTCGTCGTTGTCCTGGGGCTCCAGACGCAGCAGACGGTCGCGATAGCGGGCCTCGAGTTGTTCACGTTGCGCCAAGATATTCTTGACGCGGGCACGCAGGTACTCGGGTTCGAAAGGTTTGGTGACGTAGTCATCCGCACCGTACTGCAATGCCTGCAGGCGGCTCTCGATGGCCGACTTAGCGGTGAGCAGGATGAGCGGGATATAGTTGGTGTCGTTCGACTCCTTAACTTTCTGGGTCAGTTCGAGTCCGTCCATCTGCGGCATCATGAGGTCGGAGATGATGAGGTCGGGTGCTTCCTGGCAGATCATCGACCATGCCTGAATGCCGTTCTCGGCCAGGCTGACGGCGTAGTCGCGACTGAGGATGCCGCTGAGGAAGGTACGCATATCCTCGTTGTCATCTACGACGAGTATACGACGCTGATTCGGCTGATTGGCCGTAATCTCCAGCGGATGGGCCGGCTTCTCCGCAGCGGTATGGGCAATGGATGCATCATCCACTACGATCTCGACGTCGTTGTCGAAATGGTCGTTACCGGTATGGAGCATAACGGTGAAGGTGGTGCCGTGCCCTACCTCGCTCTCTACCTCGATATGACCATGGTGGAGGTCAACAAGTTCCTTGACCAGGTTGAGTCCGATACCCGTACCGCCCATATTATTGCCGGTGTTAAG
The DNA here is from genome assembly GCA_017509715.1 of Paludibacteraceae bacterium. Classification (GTDB taxonomy): domain Bacteria; phylum Bacteroidota; class Bacteroidia; order Bacteroidales; family Paludibacteraceae; genus Colicola. Next base: position 12,399 of record JAFWOU010000001.1, read on the forward strand.
TTCGTTGTTGGACGAGAAGCGCTCGAAGAGGTAGCTGCGTTTCTCCATCGGGATACCGATACCCTCGTCGCGTACGGCGAGCAGCAGGTAGCCGGGTTTTTCAGCCACCGACACCTCGATGGTCTTACCGGCCGGCGTGAACTTAAAGGCATTGCTGAGCAGGTTGTAGACGATGGTGTCGATACGTCCGCGGTCGACCCAAACGGTCGGGTCTTTGGCGGTGTAGGTCTGCAGCAGGTTAATATGCTTGTCGGCCGCCTCTTTCTGGAAGTTCTTGCAGGTAGCGGCTACCAGGTCGGTCAGCATGGTCTTCTGCACCTTGAGGCGCATCTTGCGGTTCTGTATCTTGCGGAAGTCGAGCAACTGGTTGACCATGCGCAGCATGCGCTGGCTATTGGAGCGCACGATCTCGAGTTGTCCGCGTACGCTGGGCGTGATGCGCTCGGTATTGAGGATATTGTCCACCGGACCGGTGATGAGCGTAAGCGGCGTACGGAGCTCGTGGCTGATATTGGTGAAGAAGCGGAGCTTGATGTCGGTAACCTGCTGCTCCACCAGCACTTTCTGGCGCAGACGTTGATACTCGGATATGATGTATATCGTGGTGCCCAGGACCAGTATGCCGCCCAGGATATAGAGCAATATTGCCCACCAGCTCATCCATGCCGGGCGGCGCACGATGATATAAAGCGAGGTGCCGTTTTGCGATACGACGCCCTCGTGGTTGCTAGAATAGACGCGGAAAGTGTAGCTACCGTGCTTGAGGTTGGAATAGGTGGTACGACGCTGATGCGTGGCGGGCAGCCTGTCGCGATCAATGCCTTCCATGCGGTAAGCATATAGTATCTTCTGTGCGCCGGAGTAGTCGAGCGCCGCATATTCGATGGTCAGGTCAGCACCATTATCCAGATAGATGGTATCCCCGTACAGCTCTTCTCCACCCGATATGCAACGCGTGATTCGCATGGGCGGGGTGTACTGGCTGAAGCTCACCTGGCGGGTATCCAGTACGCAGTAGCCGCGCGAGTAGCCGAAGTAGATCTTACCGTCGTCGGTCAGCAGGGGTTCCGCCTCGGTGAAGTAGGATCCACGTGCCGAGCTGAGTGCGTCATAGTAGCGCAGTTCCTTGTTGGAGATAGAGTACTGACGGATGTCGTTCTCGGAGGTAAACCAGAGGTCATCACCCACGTTGACGAGTGCGAGCACGATATCGGAGTAGGTGTCTACGCGCCGAATCTTGAGTTCTTTGTCCGCAGGGTCGAGCATCTCCAGTCCGCCACCGAACGTACCAAGCCATATACGGTCGCGGGCATAGCAAAGAGCGCGTACGTCATGGCCCTTCACGTCACTGATGCTGTAGTCGTTCAGGTCGATACGCACCAGGCCGGTGGTAGTGGCGCACCATAGGATATTGTCGTGCAGCAGCAGGTCGCGCACCTTGAGTTTGTTGCACAGGATACGCGGCGCCAGGAACTGGCCGGTGGACGAATCGTGCTTGATGATATTCACGCCGCCGCCATAGGTAGCTACATAGAGCGTACCGTCCTCGCCCTCTACGATATCATAGATGTCGGGATGGCTGGTGCGGATGGTCTCGCCTGTGGTGAGGTTCTTCAGTCCGCGTCCCTTGTAGCCGTAGAGCAGGCCGTATCGCGTGTCCAGGGCGCTATATACGCGCTCGTTGTCCTTAACGATAGTCCGTATCTCTCCGTTGCGAAGTTGCACAAAGGTGCGCACCTCGGTAGTGGTATTGGTATTGGGATCGGTTTGCGATTCGTAGAGCTTGTACGGGCGCACCTCCATGTTGATGCAATCCACGCCACCGTTGAAGGTAGAGAGCCACATCTGGCCTTCGCGGTCGACGTAAGCCGCATGGATGACGTTGCTCAGTTCGGTGAAGGGCGAGACAAGTCGGTCTTGCTCTGCATCGTAGTAGGACCATCCGCCGCCGTTGGGGTTGACCCATGTACGGCCGAGGCTATCCTCAAGCATCAGAAAGTACTCGCGCTGCTGGCCGGCAAAGCGGCGGTCGACGTTAGCCGTCAAGCGGCGCCACTCACCGTTGCGGCAACGCATGATGCCTGGTTGGTCGTCCACCTGCCAGGTGATGCCATGCCGGTCGACGCGCATCACTTCGTTCTTATGGGTCATGCGCTGCTGCATGCCCATGGGAAGCTGGTCCTTAGTGCGGGTCTCTATATGGCTGCGGCTGCGGTCGAGCATGTAGTAGTGCTCGTCGTAGGTCATCCACCACAGTTGCTCCTGCTCGTCTTCGTAGATGAGTTCGACGCGGTTATTGACGCGTGCCTCCTGGCCGTTGGTCATGGCTTTATAGACGCGGAAGTCGTAGCCGTCGAAGCGGTTGAGTCCGTTCCAGGTGCCGAACCACATATAGCCCTGACGGTCCTGGAGGATATCCATGACGGTATTTTGGCTCAGACCATCCTCTATCGAGTAATGGCTGACCACATACTGCTCGTTGGCACCAAGGCCAAGCGAGAGCAGGAGTACAAAAAGCAGTAGAAAGCGGCGCATGGGTTATGGGTTAGGGGTTATGGGTTACGGGTTACGGGTTACGGGTTATGGGTTATGGGTAGCCAGTTGCACCATATACTGTCCGTAGCGGGTCTTCATCTGCTGGCCCATCTCGAGCAGCTGCTCGCTGGTGATCCAACCGTTGCGCCATGCTATCTCCTCGATGCAGCTGACGTAGAAGCCCTGACGGTTCTGGATGGTAGCGATGAAGTTGCCGGCATCCAGGAGGCTGTCGCAGTTACCCGTATCGAGCCATGCGAAGCCGCGGCTGAAGAGCTTGACGCGCAGCGTGCCCTCTTCCAGGTACATACGGTTGAGGTCGGTGATCTCATACTCACCACGTTTGCTGGGCTGGAGGATAGCTGCTTTCTCGCATACGGTGCGGTCGTAGAAATAGAGGCCGGGCACGGCGTAGTTGCTCTTCGGGTGCTCGGGTTTTTCCTCCAGGCTCTTGACGCGCAGGACGGTCTTCGACTCCTTGCCGTCTGGCGACAGGATAGCCGACTCTTTCTCAAACTCTACCACGCCGTAGGCACGCGGATCGGCCACCTCGTAGCCGAAGATGCACGCACCGCCGCCGTTCTCCACCTGCTGCACAGCATCGCGGAGCATGGTCTTGAAGTGCTGACCGTAGAACATATTATCACCCAGAATGAGGCAACCCGGCTCGCCGCCGAGGAACTCACGTCCCAGCACAAAGGCCTGAGCCAGACCGTTAGGCACCTCCTGGACCTTGTACTCCAGGCGCATGCCCAGGCGGCTACCGTCGCCCAGCAGTTCGCGGAACATAGGCAGGTCGCGCGGCGTACTGATGATGAGCACTTCGCGAATACCGGCCAGCATGAGTGTAGAAAGCGGATAGTAGATCATCGGCTTGTCGTACACCGGCATGATTTGCTTACTGATAGCCTTGCTCAGCGGATAGAGGCGCGTGGCGCTTCCGCCTGCCAAAATGATACCTTTCATATATGTAGTTTTTAGATTTTTTCGTTATTCGATGTATTCAGCCTGCAAAGGTACGAAAAAATTTGCATATATGCAAAAAAATCGTAAAGAATCTTAATAATCGTATATTTTTTGAAGGAGAAATAGGGGGAAATAAACCATGGGAAAACCATGACTTGCATATTACTTACCCATGACTTGCCCCTTGGTGAGCGGAATCTTAATAATCGGACATTAAGAAGTGTAAAGCACGTATCGGTGATGTCAAGGATGCGAACGAGATGCGAACGAGGAAGACAAGAATCTTTGCCGAAAAAACACAAATTTTGCAAGCAATTTTGATTTTTTGCGGCAAAATCTTGCATATTTGATTTTTTTGTAGTACCTTTGCAGCCCGAACAGACAAACAAATCGATTTTATGTTTATCATCGGCATTGCGGGCGGTACCGGCTCGGGTAAAACAACGGTAGTCAGAAAGCTCATCGAGCGCCTTCCGAAAGGCGAGGTAGTAGTCATTCCCCAAGACTCGTATTACAAGGACAGTAGTCATGTGCCCGTAGAGGAGCGGCAGAACATCAACTTCGACCACCCCGATGCATTCGATTGGGACCTGCTGACCAAGCATATCGCCTTGCTCAAAGAGGGTAAGCCTATCGAGCAACCTATCTACTCGTACATCACCTGTACCCGTTCGGAGGAGACCGTGCATATCGAGCCGAAGGAGGTGATCGTAGTAGAGGGTATTATGGCGCTGCGCGAACCCAAGATGCGCGACCAGATGGACCTCAAGATATTCGTGGATGCCGATGCTGACGAGCGCCTGATACGCGTCATGAAGCGCGACGTAATCGAGCGCGGACGTACTGCCGAGCAGGTGATCGAGCGCTACAAACGCGTGCTGAAACCCATGCACGAGCAGTTTATCGAGCCGTGTAAGCGTTTTGCAGACGTGATCGTTCCGCAGGGAGGCCACAACAACGCCGCCATCAATATGCTCTCCAAGTTCGTTAAGCAACAGCTGCATGAGCACTAAAGGCGAAAGGCGAACGGCTAAAGGCGAATGTTTCTACCACTTTTCTGGACATATTTGAAGATCGGTACCTTCACCGTGGGTGGAGGGTATGCCATGTTGCCATTGATCCAGCGCGAGGTGGTGGACCGTCAAGGATGGATCGACGAGAAGGAGTTTCTCAACATGATCGCCTTGGCGCAAGCGGCACCGGGACTGATAGCCGTCAATTCGGCCATCTTTATCGGCTGGCGTGTAGGCGGCTGGAGAGGCGTTTGCGGTGCTGTGCTGGGTGCCGTACTACCGTCGTTCCTGATCATACTGGCTATCGCGATGGTCTTTCAAGACTGGAAAGAACTGCCGGCCGTAGAAGCAGCCTTCAAGGGTATACGTCCCGCCGTGGTGGCATTGATCGCCGCGCCGCAATTCAAAATGGCTAAATCAGCTATAAAGGCGAAAGGCGAAGGGACGAAAGGCGAAAGATCATTAGCCTATAACCTTTGGCCATTAGCCCTTAGTCTGGCCGCAGCGCTGCTGATCTGGCTCGGACATGTGAATCCGGTTTGGGTAATACTTGCAACTATCATTATTACGCTGATAGCCGTCAGTATTCAGCATTCAGCATTCAGAAAATAGTCCATGCTTTACCTCCAACTTTTCATATCGTTCTTTAAGATCGGGCTCTTCGGATTCGGTGGCGGATTGGCGATACTCTCGTTGATCCAGATGGAGGTAGAGGCGCACGGCTGGATGACGCAGCAGGAGTTTGTGGATATTGTGGCCGTGAGTCAGGTGACGCCCGGACCGTTCGGCATCAACTGCGCTACGTACGTAGGTTATACCACGGCCGGAATATGGGGCAGCATACTGGCTACGACGGCTATCGTACTGCCGAGCCTAATCATCATGCTCGCTATCTGCAAAGCCTATTTCTGGCTCAGCAATAAGTTTCAGGGCAATCCGTATTACGAGCAGACGCTCCGCATGCTGCGCTTCACCGTGATCGGTCTCATAGTTTCGGCAGCGCTGATGCTCATCAAGCCGACCAACTTCATCGACACCACCAGTTGGATTATCTTCGGCGTGGTAGCGTTGCTAACTGTATTGCCCAATTTCATTAGTCAAAAGTCAAAAGTCGAAAGTCAAAAGGTGCCTACGGGCACTCCGATAAAAAGGATGACTGAGATTCTCAGTCATCCTATTCTGCTGATTATCCTCGCCGGCGTGGCCGGGTACTGCATCTACCGTTAGGGTAGCGGCGTCAGGGGATAAACCAGGTTGACTATCAGGATATTTGCTGCCAGAATGATCAGATTCATCAGCAGTCCTATCTTGAGGAAATCGCTAAAGCGGTAGCCGCCCGGACCGTATACCAACATATGCGTCGGCGAACCGATAGGCGTGGCAAAACTGCTGCTCACGGCAATCATCAGGGCGATGAGGAAGGGGAAGGGCTCATAGCCTAATTTCTCCGCAGCCTCGTACATGATCGGAAAGAACATCGCTCCCGCAGCGGTATTGGAGATAAACTCCGTAATGAATGTTCCGGCAAAGCAGATGGCGGTCATCACCACGATCGGGTTGGTGCCGCAGATATCCAGGATGCCCGTCGCCATACGTTCGGCGATACCCGTCTTCTGAATAGCGATACCCAGCACCGCACTACAAGCGAAGATCATCAGGATATCCCAGTTGATAGACCGCATCGCCTGCTCGGGGCTGCAGCAGCGGAAGATAAACATGGCAAACACCGCCAGGATAGCACACTGCAACAGCGGCAGTACGCCCAACGCCGAGAGCGCCACCATCGCGATCATGACCACGCTGGACGCCAGCGTTCGCCAACTGATATTGGGTATCTCCTCCGAGTCGAAGAAATGGAGGTCACGACTCATCGCCTTGGTGTCGGCCTTCAGTTCGTTGAGGCTCTCCAGCAGCAGGGTATCACCGGCCTGGAGCACTACCTCGCGCGGCGACTGCTCGATACGATTGCCTCGACGGCTGACAGCCACGAGCGTCAGCTTATGTTCCTTCTCAAAACCATTGCTGCCCATCGTCGTACCGATCAGGCTACTGCCGAACGTGATATAAGCCGTACGCAAGGTATGCTCTCCCCTCGTCGCATCGCTATAGTGGAACACATGATGATCGGCATTCACCAAGCCGTGGGTCTGCTCGAGTTCGAGCAGTTCGCCTATCTGGCCGGCATATACCAGTCGGTCACCGCCCATCAGGGGTTCGTCGTCCGGCACGGGCGAGAGGATACGCTCATCATCAAAGTGGCGCAGCTCAATGAGGCTACCGCCATGCACGGTGTTGAGTCCCAGTTCGCCTACCGTCATACCGATATGCTTGTTATCGGAGGGCACGAGCATCTCGACGGTATAGTCGCTTGCTTCCTCAAAGGCATCTTCCGGCGCCTTGCGGTCGGGCAAAAGCCGACGCATTGCGATGATCGACAGCACGCCGACAGCCAGGCAGAACAAGCCCGGGATAGTGGTGGCCAGGATATTCATGGCCTCGCCGGTTTTCTCCTCATATAGGCCACTGATGATCAGGTTAGGCGGCGTACCGATCAGCGTACACACGCCTCCCATGCCCGAGGCATAACTAAGCGGGATGAGCAGTTTAGACGGCGAGATGCCGAGCTTCTTCGACCACATCTTGACGATGTTGACAAATAGCGCCACGACGGTGGTATTACTCAGAAACGAACTGAGCGCCGCTACGGGCAGCATGAGTCGCGTGACGGCCTTGGTGTAGGTGTCAGGCGTTCCCAACAGGTGCTTGACGATCCACTGCAGCACGCCCGTATACATCAGGCCGGCAATGACCACAAACAGTACGCCCACGACCGCCACCGAGGTCTGGCTGATGCCCGAGAGAGCCTCCTTAGCATCCAGCACGCCCGTGACGTATAATATACCTACGGCACACAGGAATACCACATCCGAGCGCAACTTTGTAAATAGCAGGACGGTAAACATCCCCAATACGGTAATAATCGTGATCCAGGCATCCAGCCCGAATCCTAAAAATACAAACGAATCCATCTTCCTTTATTCGGTTCTCCTTATATACAATATATATTATATACGTTCCAGTTTAGCAAAACTGAGCAAGAGGGTTTTCGTTCCGACGCGGTCGAAGCGAATCTCTATCTTCTCGTTGCCGGTCATCTCATCCAGGTAGGTACGCTGCACGGTGCCCTCGCCGAAGACGGTATGCCGTATACGTGTGCCGGCCGGCCAGGTGGCATCATCGGTAGTCGCAGTCGTAGCGGGCTTTGGCGCAGGCGCAGCTTTGGTCATGCGCGTGGGAGCCACAGAGGGCATCGCAGGCGGTGCTGGCGGGGCAGGTCGCTGCGGGCGATCGGTCCACATATCGCTGGTGCGCCACATAGGCGTACCGCCGGCACGACCATACTGCGGCATGGCCGTCTGGCCCTCATGGCGCGAGAGGAACTGATAGTCTATCTCGTTGAGAAAGCGCGAGGGCGACGAGAACTGGGTCTGTCCGTTGCGGAAACGCTGACGCGCATAACTCATATGGCAGTGCTCCATGGCGCGCGTGATAGCTACGTAGAGCAGGCGGCGCTCCTCCTCTATCTCGGCGGGACGCACGCACATCTGGCTGGGGAAGAGGTTCTCCTCCATGCCGACGATATATACAATTGGGAACTCCAGTCCCTTGGCCGCATGGACGGTCATTAGCGTGACGCGCCGGGTCTCGTCCTTGAGATTCTGGTCCTGGTCGGTGAGCAGCGCTACTTCGGCCATGAAATCATGGATAGGCGTGAAGTCCACGCCCTCCTCCACGCGGCGATCCACCAGTTCGTGGATACCGTTGAGCAACTCCTCCAGGTTCTCGGCACGGTCGATGCCTTCGGGCGTACGATCGAGCATAGCGGCTGTGCGTACCCCACTCTCGCGCAGGATCATCTCGGCGAAGTCGTAGGCATTCATCGTGTCGGCCGCCTCCGCAAAACGCGTGACCATCTGGCCGAAGCTGACGAGCTTCTTCATCGTGCCGGCACTGACGTTGAGTCCGGTCTCCTCGGGCGCTTGTACCACCTCCAGCATACTGAGTTGGGACAAGATGGCATGTTCGGATATCTTACGGAGCGTCGTCTCGCCTATACCGCGTGCGGGATAGTTGATGACGCGCATGAGCGCCTCGTTGTCCTTGGGATTGATAGCCAAACGGAAATAGGCGATCGCGTCCTTCACCTCCTTGCGCTGGTAGAACGACGTACCGCCGTAGATACGATACGGTATGCCCAGTTTGCGCAGCTCGTTCTCTATGGGACGCGACTGCGCGTTGGTGCGATAGAGGACGGCAACGTCCTCGTAGGTCTTCTCCTTGGAGCGGCGACTCTCCATTGCGATCTCTTTGGCTACGCCCAGCGCCTCGTCGCGATCAGACATATAGCCGGTCAACGTGATACGGTCGCCGGCGGGTTTCTCGGAGAAGACTTCTTTATAGATCTGGTTTTGGTTATGGTGAATGAGCGAATTGGCGGCCTTGACGATGGTCTGGGTCGAACGGTAGTTCTGCTCCAGCTTGAAGAGCCGCGCCGAACTATAGTGCTGCTGAAAACCGAGTATATTGCGTATATCGGCTCCGCGGAACGAGTAGATCGACTGTGCGTCGTCGCCCACGACGCAAATGTTGTTCTGCGGCGCAGCCAGTTGCTTGACCAGCAGATATTGTACATAGTTGGTATCCTGGTACTCATCTACGAGTACGTAGCGGAATATCTCTTGATAATAGGCCAGTACGTCCGGTTCGCGTTCAAAGAGTTCGCAGAGCTTGACGAGCAGGTCGTCGAAGTCCATGGCGTTAGCAGCCTGGAGCCGCAGCTGATACTGGCGATAGATCTTGGTCATGTCGTAGAGCCGCTCCTGCTGACACTCCTTCTCCCACTGCGCCCACTGCAGACTATCCTGCCGCACATAGGCGTTCTTAACGGCCGAGATACGGGCCTGCACCGAATTGGGTTTGTAGACCTTCTCGTCCAGCCCCAGTTCCTTGATGATCTGGCGCACGACGGAACGCTGGTCCTGAGTGTCATAGATCGTGAAGTCGCGCGTATAGCCGAGGCGGTCAGCCTCCTGACGCAAGATACGACTACAGATAGAATGGAACGTGCCCATCCACAGATAGCGGGCGTCGTCCTGTTTGCCATGCTCGGCAAGCAGGCGCGTGATACGCTCCTTCATCTCGCGTGCGGCTTTGTTGGTAAAGGTGAGCGCCAAGATACGATTGGCCGGCACCCCCTGATAGAGCAGATAGGCTATCTTATAGGTCAGTACACGCGTCTTGCCCGACCCCGCGCCGGCAATCACCAACTGGGGACCTTCGCTATATTCTACGGCCGCACGCTGCGACGGATTAAGACCTTCTAACCACTCCATATACTAAACTAATAAACAAAAAAAGAGCAGGGCGCCGAAGCACCCCACTCTTTGAAATAAGAGATGATATTACTTGATTACCTGACCGTTCACGTTGTAATGAACACCATTCTTGATGATTACAACGTTGCCGTTCTGGATCATCTTCACAGCCTTCTCAGCAGCCTCTACAGCGTTGATACCCTCACCAATGTGGGTGGTAACGTGATAGAGTGTGTTGTTGAGACAGAGGATGTCCATCGTAATGATAGCACGTTGTGCATCGCTTGCGTTTACAGTAACGTCCATCGAGTAGATAGGCTTGTATTTACCACCCACTTCGATACCTGTAGCAGTGGGTAACATATCATCGTACGTGAAGGTACCAATCGGGTTGTTACCAAGCACTACGAACTGGATATAGGTGCTATCTGCAGCATAACCATAGAAGAGTGTACCGGTGTAATAATAAATCTCAGCAGCGTCTGCAACTCCCCATTCCGGGATCTCTACGTTTACAGTAGTCTCAGGAGTCGGGATACGGAAAACGAGCTTGATATTGTAGATGTTGCCATCATCTCCGGTCATCACACCTTCGATCGTGCGAGAACCATCCTCACCTTCGGTGAGTGTGAATTCACCATCAACAAAATAAACTTTTGTCGAATCAGCCTTGATGAATACATATGTGTAATCTGCATCCAGGTCAGCGATGGTATAGGTACCAGCAGCCTGCGTAGTAGAAACATTCGAGATAGAGATATCATACTCATCGTTCTCCGCCATGAACTGCCACCATCCAGCCTCAGCCACGTAGTCGGTGTACTGAACTTCGGACTCAATGTCGATGGTGATTTCCTCACCCGGTTGTTGCGGAGCATGCTTGATGTCCACGAGGTAGCAACCGGTATTGAGTTCGTGTGTAGAGTTGTAGAGTTTGTATTTACCGAACGCAATGACAGTGTCACCCACATGGATAGTGTTGCCATTCTCGTCAGCTACTTCGTTGAACTGAGCCCAAGTTTTGTCGGTCGGGTCGTAGTTCGGGATAGAAGTACGGAAGGTATCTGCATTGAGGGAGTAGCAGTTGAAGAACTCGAACTCACCCTCAGCGTCGGTAGCGTCGGCTACGTAGATATTGACAGAACCGAATTTAGCAAAGTTCGCGCCCTTGAACTCGATCTTGGTGATGACACCGCGAACGAGCACTTCGTCATTCTCTTGGAGGCCAGCAGCGATAGCTTCAGCTACTTCGTATTGATGAACGATCGGAGCTTCTTTCTTAACAACGTTGAAGAAACCAGCGTACCAGCCGTCAACGTTACCAGCGGGGTTGAAGGTGATCTTGTAGTCACCAGCCTCGGTGATAACATAGTTGTTGTTCATTCCATCCGGGAACCAAGTAACGGTCGTACCATCGTAACCGATTACTTTGAACTCGTCGTTAGCCGCGAAGGTAAACTCGCCCTCGTACTCACCGTTGTTGCTCGGGGTGAGCCTGTAAGCCTCATCAGGGCCCCAGACGCCCATCGAACCAGCTACATAGTAGTTGATAGAGGGGGTCGGAGGAACTTCGCCACCCGCCTCTTCAGCGGAGATGAAGTAAACTTGCGGGTTGCCTTTATAAGCAGAAACTACACCAATAATATCATACGTTTTACCAGCCTCAAAGGTATAAGCAAACTTGAAGTTATTATAGATAGTTATCGTATTTTCGCCCAAAACAGCCGGCAGACTTGTCTTGGAGTCAGCAGTAAACGCACCTTCAATGGAGAAGCCCGGAAGAATTACATATTTGTTCACGTCGCTTGCTTCAATAACTGCAGCCTGCGAAGGAGCTGGAGCTTCACCCGGAGTAGCTACGATAGCAGCAGCTTGCGTAGCGTCAGGTTTCACCTCATATACAATATTCTGATAAATATCTACAACACCGGCAATACCAGAGAGGACGTCACCAGCCTGGAAATTATTGGTAAAACCACTCGGCAAATAAATCAACATAGATGCGCTTCCATCCATTACCCATACATTCGCACCGTTCGAATAGGTAACGGTAACAGGGTTAAGAAGAACGGCATCGTTCTTAGCTTTCTGATATACCTCTAAGCAAGAAATAGCAGCCGGAGCCTCTTTCTTAACAGCCTCAGCAGCTACAGCCTCGGTAGAAGGATCGAAAGTGATCGTGATGGTATACTCGCCATCCTCAGCGATGCTTACTTCATAGTTCTGAGCCGGATAAGCAACATCCCAACTGTGGTTCTTAACGACCTTGAATTGGATCGTACCAGCGGTCAGATTCAAACCATCTTTCTCCCAGGTATAGATACCGTTAGTGAGCGTCATGTCGTTAGCAGTAAGAGCAGGGTTCCAAGCCTCGCCGAAGATAGCAGCATCGTTACCTGCTACAGTGTAGGTGTCAGCAGGAGGAGGAGTTACGCCACCTTCGCCGTTGTAAGTTACGGAGATTGCAGTAACACGTGCCTGACCGTTGGTAGCAGCACCAGAGTTACCTACGGTAAATGTTGCCGATTGAACATTTTCGAAATCTACAGCAACACCAGACTCTGCTTCTACGAAAATACCTGTGTTTTGCGAAACATAGGTCAGCGTAATAGAGCTAATCGTGTAGCCCTCAGCAGCTGTAACAATCAGTTTGGCTGCACCCGTTTGATACAAACGAACCTGCTGTCCACTGGTGTAATACTTACCAGTGTTAACATCAGTTGCATCTGTAGAAACAGTAATGACCTCATCAAGAGCGAACGGAGTAACGACGGTACCGTTTGCCCAAGAATTAGCAGTAGCCAACTCTTCAACAGTCTTGGAAACTGTGACTTCTGTAGCCATCATGCTACCTGCGAAAAGCACGGCAGCGATCAAAGAGAATAATTTTCTCATGATGATTTGTGAATTTAGTTAAACAAAAAAGTTAGTTAATATATTGATATAATCAATGTATTTCCAAAATTCGCTGCAAAGTTACAAATAATTTCTGACCTATGCAAACTTTTTGGACGAAAAAAATGATTTGTATGTTCTATAACATAAAATAGAGAACGTGCGCGGGTGTACGCGCACGTTCTCTTAGGTCATTCCTCTTTCTTTTCGACCACCGTCTCCTTGGTCTCATAAGCCTTGACGATGCGGCTCACGAGCGGGTGGCGAACGATATCCTTCTCGTTGAACGTCACCACGGCCACGCCCCGTATCTTGCCCAGCCGCTCGATGGCATCCCTGAGGCCCGATTTCTCCGAACTGGGCAGATCGATCTGAGTTAGGTCACCCGTCACGATCATCTTGCCGCCTATACCGAGTCGGGTCAGGAACATCTTGAGTTGCGCCCGCGTGGTATTCTGCGCCTCGTCCAGGATGACTACCGCGTCGGAGAGCGTACGGCCACGCATAAAGGCCAGCGGAGCTATCTGGATCACACCCCGCTCCATATACTCGGTCAGTTTGGCGCCCGGGATCATGTCTTGCAGTGCGTCATAGAGCGGCTGCAGGTACGGGTCTATCTTGTCCTTCATGTCGCCGGGCAGGAAACCCAATTTCTCTCCGGCCTCAACGGCCGGACGCGACAGGATGATACGCTTCACCTCGCGATTCTTGAGTGCACGTACGGCCAACGCAATAGCCGTATAGGTCTTACCGCTACCGGCCGGACCTACGGCAAACAGCATATCGCAGTCCTCATATTCCTCCACCAGTCGCTGCTGGTTCTTGCTTCGCGCCAGGATCTGCTTGCCGTTCACGCCGTGCAGAATCAGGTTGTCCTGCTGAAAACCCTGCGGGTGTTCACCGTGGATGAGTTGCAGAATCTGCTGCTCGCCCAGCACGTTATGTCGAATACAGAAGTCCTCACAAAGCCTAAGGCTATGCTCAAAGCGCTGCATCGCTTCTTCGGCGCCGGACACTTTCAGCTGGTAGCCGCGTGCCACGACACGTACATCAGGATGCTGGTTTTTAAGACAGAGTATATTCTGATTGTTGACGCCATAGAAAGTGGCGGTATCGAGTTGTTCGTTTAGTGTGATAAATCGTTCCATGTAGGAATACGTTGTAAGTAGTCAATTTTGTCGGTTTCAACGTGGGCAACAATGCTGGTCGGACCGTTGTGAAGCATCAGATAGGGCACCTGCAAACGGCGGTTGTAGGTAGCCACCTGGTCCAGCGTACGCTGGGTAAGCGGTACCGTCTCAGCCTTGCATTCGATGAGCATCAGCGGCTGCATCCGTCGGTCATAGACCACCGCATCGCAGCGCCGCTTGGCATCACCCACCATGATTTGCACCTCTACGGCAATCAGCCCTGCGGGATAGCCGAACTGCTCTACGAGCATATGCAGCAATTGCTGACGCACCCACTCCTCGGGCGTCAAGCGCACCCAGCGCTTGCGCCACGAGCAGTAGATCTGCTGCTTATCGTTGAAAACTCTGGTTTGCATAACTCGAACTAGGAGTCCTAGCTAGCCTAGGAATCCTAGGAGGCCTAGATCACTTCAGGTAGTTGTCCTTCAAAGAGCAGGTGCGGTTCAGAATCAGGTGCTCGGGCGTACTATCGTCGTCCACTACGAAGTAGCCCTGCTTGAGCAGCTGGAAGTGGTCTTGCATCTTAGCGCCGGCCAACGAGGCCTCCACCTTAGCCGTCACTACCTTGAGACTGTCCGGATTCAACAGTTCGCGGAAGTCACGCTCATCGGCCGACGGATCCTCTACGGCAAACAGGCGGTCGTACAAACGTACCTCGGCATCTACGGCCGAACCGCACTCTACCCAGTTGATTGTTGCCTTGGTCTTGCGGTTGCCTCCCTCGGTACCCGACTTGCTGTCCGGATCATAGGTGGCATAGACGGTAGTGATCCGTCCGTCGGCATCTTTCTCGCAGCCTGTAGCCTGGATGATATACGAGGCTTTCAGACGCACCTCACGACCACCGGGGCTAAGACGGTAGAACTTATTATCTGCCTCCTCCAGGAAGTCGCCACGCTCGATCCACAATTCACGTCCGAAACGCATCTCGCGCGTACCCAACTCCTCGTGGCCATCGATATTCTCGGCGATGATGGTCTCGCCCTCGCCCTCATAGTTGGTAATGACGAGCTTGACGTGATCGAAGATTCCGCATACACGCGGCGCCGTTTCCTTGAGGTTCTCACGTACGCAGTGCTCCAGCAGACCCTGGTCGATCATGCCCTCCACCTTGGTGTAGCCGATACGATCCATGAAGTTGCGGATAGCCTGCGGCGTATAGCCGCGGCGACGCAGACCGCATACGGTCGGCATACGCGGGTCGTCCCAACCGGCTACCAGTCCCTCTTTCACCAGTTGCAACATCTTGCGCTTCGACATCACGGTATAGGTGATGTTCAGGCGGTTGAACTCATACTGATGCGGACGATAGTCCGGACCATAGGGCGACAACCCTGCGAAGTTCGGACCCGAGAACTGGTCGATAAAATAGTCGTAGAGCGGACGGTGCACCACAAACTCGAGCGTACAGATCGAGTGGGTCACTCCCTCGAAGTAGTCGCTCTGACCATGCGCAAAGTCGTACATCGGGTACACATTCCATTTCGTACCGGTACGATGGTGCGGGTGGCTGGTGATGATACGATACATGATCGGATCGCGGAAGTGCATATTGGAGTTGCTCATGTCGATCTTGGCACGCAGCACCATCTTGCCCTCCTCTATCTCACCGCGCTGCATGGCCTCGAATAGGCGCAGGTTCTCCTCAATGGGACGATCGCGGTAGGGCGAGTTCTGGCCGGGTTCGGTAGGCGTACCCTTCTGCTCGGCGATTTGCTCGGCCGTCTGCTCATCCACGTAGGCCTTACCCTCCTTGATAAAGCGGATAGCCAGGTCGTAGAGCTGCTGGAAGTAGTCGCTGGCATAGTATATCTGTCCCCAACGGAAACCGAGCCACTTGATGTCGCGCTCGATGCTATCCACGTACTCCACATCCTCCTTAGCCGGATTGGTATCGTCGAAACGCAGGTTGCAGACGCCGTTGTACTTCTCTGCAATACCGAAGTCCATGCAGATAGCCTTCACGTGACCTATATGCAGGTAGCCGTTCGGCTCGGGCGGGAAACGCGTCTGAATACGTCCGTCGTTCTTGCCTTCACTCAGGTCTTTCTCTACGATTTGCTCAATAAAATTGAGACTTTTTTCCTCTTGTTCCATGTATATAACTGATTTGTACCTTAAACTTCGTATGTCTTTTTATCCGCGAATGATACCTCGTGGCGAATTCTTAATAAAGCCCAGTATCATGTCGCGATCGGGCGTAGGCTCCATGGTAGCTTCTATCTGTGCCACGGCCTGCGAGACGTTGAGACCGGTGTTATACAGTTGACGATAGACGTCCTGGATGGTATGAATCCGCTCCAGCGAGAAGCCGCGACGGTTCAGACCCACCGAGTTGATACCGCAGTACGAAATGGGATCACGCGCTGCGATGATAAAGGGCGGTACGTCCTTGTTGATCTTTGATCCGCCCTGCACCATCACGTGGCCGCCGATATGGGTAAACTGATGTACCAGCG
Source organism: Paludibacteraceae bacterium (assembly GCA_017509715.1). Classification (GTDB taxonomy): domain Bacteria; phylum Bacteroidota; class Bacteroidia; order Bacteroidales; family Paludibacteraceae; genus Colicola. The sequence continues at coordinate 28,832 of JAFWOU010000001.1, forward strand.
TACCGCCTCCGATGATGGCGAAATCGTCCACCTCTACCTCACCGGCCAGTTGCACGGCATTCGACATGATAATATGGTCGTGCAGTACACAGTCGTGCGCTACGTGACAATAGGCCATGATCAGGTTGTCGTTGCCCACCACCGTCTTGCCCTTGCTGGCCGTACCACGATGGATCGTACAGCACTCACGCATCACGTTGCGATCGCCGATGATGGTCCAGGTCTCCTCGCCGTGGAACTTCAGGTCCTGGGGGATCGCACCGATGACCGCCGACGGGAATACGTGGCAATCGCGGCCTATCTTGGTGTACTCGCAGATGGTGGCGTTGGCATCAATACGCGTGCCGGCACCGATCTCTACGTTCTTGTCGATGAACACAAACGGTCCAATTTCCACACCCTCGCCTATCTTAGCCTCCGGGTGAATACTTGCTAACGGGCTAATCATTATTCTGATAAAATTTGGTTTCTGAGTTTGCGTACGCACTGTGTATTAAACGTATGCCCGGGCTTGAAGGCCACGATACGTCCCTGGATATGGAGTCCCAGCAGCGACAGGTCGCCTATCACGTCCAGCAATTTATGACGTGCCGGTTCGTTCTGGTAGTTCAGCGGCGAGAGGTAGCCGAGCTTGGTAGCATCCATATGCGGCTGACCAAGCTTATCGCAGAAATAGTCCATACCCTCTTGCGACATCTCGGTCTCATAGATGACGAGAGCGTTCTTCAGGTCACCACCCTTGATCAGTCCTACACGCAGCAGGGGTTCTATCTCGCGCACAAAGCAAAACGTACGTGCCGCAGCCACCTCACGCGGATAGTCGTTGAGGTTGGTCAGCGTAGCATGCTGCTCGCGTAGCAACACCGAACGGAAGGCGATGGTCACATCCACCTCGTAGTGGTCGCATGGTTCGATACGCATCCTGTGTCCGTGCTCCGAGACATACTCAATCGGCTCGGTCACTACAAACACTTTTTGCTCGGCATCCTGTTCCTCCAGTCCCACACGTGCTATCTCACGCACAAAGAGCTTAGCACTGCCGTCCAGGATAGGCATCTCCGGGCCGTCCACCTCAATGAGGCAGTTGTCCACACCCATCGCATAGAGCGCCGAGAGGGCATGCTCCACGGTGGAAATCTTCCATTTTCCGTACTCCAGTACGGTGCCTCGCTCCGTACCGCTCACATAGTCGGCCAAGGCCTGATGGCAAGGCTGCTTAGGCAGATCTACGCGGCATAAACGGATACCCGTATTGACCTCTGCCGGACGGAACGTAGCGTTGATCATCAGTCCCGTATGCAATCCCACGCTACTGAGCGTAAAACTCGATTTTATGGTATGTTGTTTCATTCTGACTATTGTTGACTATTCTGTTTCTTTTCTATCTCGCGGAGCTGCTTCATCATCTCCGGCAGTTGTTTGAATCCTACCGACGAACGGCGCCAGTTAGCAGCATCTATCGCCGGCGTGCCCTGGTACATGCCCGGCTTGCGCACCGATCCGGCTACGCCGGCTTGCGCACCAAACACACACTGATCTGCAATCTCAATATGACCGGCTACGCCTACCTGACCTGCCAAAATACAATGATGGCCGATCTTCGTACTGCCGGCAATGCCCGACTGTGCGCACATAAAGGTCGAAGCACCCACCTCTACGTTGTGGGCCACCTGCACCAGGTTGTCGATCTTCGCATTGCGATGCACAATGGTATTGCCCATCATGGCGCGATCCACCGCCGAGTTGGCACCTATCTCCACGTCGTCCTCTATGATCACAGCGCCTATCTGCGGCACCTTCTGATTCACGCCCGCCTTGTCCGGCTCGAAACCGAAACCGTCGGCACCGATCACCACGCCGGCATGCAGGATACAATCCCGTCCCACTTGGCAATTGTAGTACACGCGTACGCCAGGGTACAGGATCGTATTATCGCCGATACGTACATTTTCGCCGATATATACCTGCGGATATATCTGCACACCCTTGCCCAGCCGTACATTCCGGCCAATATAGGCAAACGCACCCACATACGCATCCTCCGGCACCTCCACGCCCTCTGCGATGAAGCATGGCTGCTCGATGCCCCGCTTACGCGGATTCATGGCCTCGGCCACGGCTTGCAGCAGCTGGGCCATCGCGCCACGCGCATTCTCCACCAGTATGATCGCCTGCTCCGACGGCTGATGGCTGACGGCCGACGGCTCCACCAGGCTCTCTGTCACCAGTACCACGCCTGCTTTCGATTCTTCCAGCATCGGCAGATACTTCGCCTCCGTCACGTACGACAAGTGATGTGATTCGGCCGATTCGATCGGCGCCACATCGCTCACCTTGGCCTCGGCATTGCCTATCAGGCGTCCGCCCAGAAGCATCGCTATTTGTTGTGCACTAAACTCCATAATTCTCTATTGTCATTTTTTCAATTCACCGGTTCACGGAAGGTGAACAGGTACAGTTTCTTCGGCTTGCGCGTCAGCGCTTTCAGGTCGAGTATCTCGCTCGCCTCGGCGATATCGCGCACCGTGCCGTCGTTGAACAGGATATCGATCGAATCATCCTTTTCGCTATACGTATTGCTCGTCGACACGTGCTCTACGAACATATAGCGTCCAGCTTCCTCTTCTGAGATACCCAGCGCCTGGGCATAGTGCTCGGCCAGTACCTGCTTCTCCTCATCGGTGAGGGGCTCGGTCAAGAGACGTCCACGAAACAGCTGACGACTCGTGAACGTGCGGCTTAGCAACCGCAGCACGCGGTCGTCGCACGACATCCAGGTCTTGATAGCCGACAGTACGTCTGTATCGTCCAGCAAGGCATACTGGTCCAGGGCCTCGCTATGCGGTTCAAAATCCTCTGCAGCACGCTGATGATATAGGAAGTAGCGCAAAGCCGGCGAGCAGAACAGTTCCTTGCCGCTACGCGCCAACTCCTTGGCACGGGTCAAGATCATGATCAGGTGTTGCTCAGCCGCCACGCTCGTCTTATGCAGATAGACCTGCCAGTACATCAACCGGCGGGCCACCAGGAATTTCTCCACCGAGTAGATACCCTTCTGCTCAATTACCAGGCGGTCGTCCACCACGTTGAGCATCTTCAGCAGGCGCTCGCTGGCTATACGGCCCTCTTGCACACCCGTGAAGAACGAGTCACGACATAGATAGTCCATGCGGTCTACGTCCAACTGACTCGATATCAACTGATGAAAGAAATGACGAGGATACTCGTCGCGGAAAATACCGATCGCTTCGTCTAGCGGACCGCGCTGCCACATCGTCTGCTCCTCTTTGCGCTTCAGGTCGGAATTGATGCGCTCCATCATCAGGAGCGAGATCTCCTCGTGGGTAATATTGTCCACCAGCGTGTGCTCCAGCACATGCGAGAACGGACCGTGACCTATGTCATGCAAGAGGATGGCTATCTTAGCACCCGTAGCCTCGGTATTCGATATATGTACGCCCTTCTGGCGCAAGCAACGCAAGCCCTCGCTCATCAGGTGCATCGCACCCAGACTGTGGCTGAAGCGGCTGTGCATCGCACCCGGATACACGAAATTGCTCAATCCCAACTGACGAATCCGGCCCAGACGCTGCACATACGGATGCTGCAGCACATCGTACTCCAGATCGCTCTCCAGTTGCATGAATCCGAATACCGGATCGTTTATTATCTTATGCTTATTTGCCATGCCTATTCAGTCCATTTATAACTAAATGGGCTGCAAAGGTACGAAAATTATTTGAATTCCACAAATTATGCACGCATTTTACGCCATTTTTCTACGAAAAAACGACTAAATGCATATATTAGTACCATCAGCGCCAACGCAATCGTGCCATCCGGTAGCGGCGTATGCTCTACCAGCTGCTGGTCTCCGGGCAACGGATCCGAACCCGTATTCGGAGGTCCGGGCGCACGGTGTATCGGAGCGGCCGCCATCTCGGCCATCTGAGGTGCCTCTTGTGCACCCGCATCGGCTATCATACGGCTCGAACCGAGCGACACAAAACTCGTCACCGGTATAGCCACGCTCACGCTTCCGCCGTTCGACGGAGACTGCTTAGCAGAACTATGACCACCGCTGCTGACGCCACCCGCTACGCCGCCTCCACCGCCGTACGACTGTACGCGCTGATCGGAGGTCTGCACCAAGCGCCATCCGCTACCGCCGGAATAGTTCGGCGCAGCGGTATAACTCGGACGAGCAGCAGTATAGGTAGGCAAGGCATGGCCTCGCGCACCGGTATTCAGCGCTCCGATAGTAGCTACCACATTGGGCGCTGACACATGCACCCCGGTCGTACTCGCCGGCGTGAACACCGGTTGAGGTTTCGGAGCCAGGAGCAGGTAACAGCCACCTAAGATCGTATTAAACAATACTATGCCGCACACAAACAGGACGATCGCCTTGTTTTTGCGCCGCCGATTCTCCAATTGGATGATCGGCATAATCAACTGCTTAACGCTCATCATTGTGCCTGTCCTCCAATTAGTTTCACTACTGCTTTGTGCTCACCTGCAACGATATGCGCCAGGTAGACACCGGCCGGCAGACTCGGAGCGATATCCAGTATCGATTCGCTGCTCTCCAGCCTGTACAAGACGCGTCCCTGCATATCCACGATACGCACCTCTACCGTCTCACCGCCGTAGTTCTCTACATGCAGACCGTCACCGGTCTCTACTACGGCGATCGACGTAGGCGTCTTGAGTGGCGGCGTCGTGGTAATCAGGAAACGATTCGACGCCGTATGGTTGGTTGCCCAGAATGTATAGGTATTGCCCGTACGGATCTCTGTAGCCTCTTCGGTCACGCGGTCATACAGGTAGATCGTCTCGCCGTCGTAATCAAACGAGAAGGTATACAGGCTGTCGTTGCCAGCACGGAAACTCAGGTAGCGCTCATCCGCCGTCGGCAGGGCCGCTACCGACATCTCGCCGGCCTCTTTTACAACAGCCAGTTTCGGTGCGGCTGCATCGCCGTCCAGTTTACGGCCATCCCATCCGTCCATGTACTCGTCTGTGAAATCGCCACGCGAGAGGATATGAACGCGGTCTGCACCCGAGCCCTCACCGCTCACTATCAACTGCATCACCTCCGGTGCACCACTGCGGCTCGGCGCACGCATCGGCTGGGTGGACGTCTTGAAGTACTTGGCATCATATACCACGCGGTTGTAAACCAACTTCAGCATCGGGTTCGCACCCGTGGCCTTCACGAAGAAGCCCTGCATAGCCGGGATCACCGAGTCAGCACCCGCCAAGTAAGGCGACGAGTGGATCGGTATCACGGCATACTGGCCGGGCAAGGTAGCCGCCGAACCGCTGGCCGCATTCACCGGCGAACCGTTCGTGCCCCAGTTGGCGTACGAACCGGAATGGTAGATATAGATGGCCTTCTCCACATTCGTAAAGTCGGCATCCTGCATCTCCTGGATCTTGATCGGCGCTGTCCAGCTGTTAGCCGCAAAGGCATAGCCGTCAGCATCACGATGGTTGAGTAGCAGGGTCTTGGTCGTCGGTGCGTTCAGTTTACCGGCAAAGGTATACGTCTTCGGCGCGGCCTGCGTGATGCAATAGCCCTCGAACGGGAACATCACATCGTCGTTCTCGACCCATTGCCATTGTCCTCCCAGGCTGCCATCCGCAGCTGTGGTCCAACGGCACATCCATGCCGCATAGTACATATTGATAGCCGTATGGCCGGCTTGGAACGGGATACCTACATACTGCCAAACCGGGCTGCCCGTATTCGCACCCTCGGCACGGCTGTAGTACTCTACCGTTGCCCGCACATCCGACTCTTTGTTACCATATACAAAGGCGCCGTTCTTCGTCGCGTCCGCCTCGATCAGCAGGTCCTCGGCCTTGATGACGATAGGCGTAGCATAACGCGTATCATGCACTTTCTGCACCATACCGGCCACCGTCAGTCCACCATACGGCTTCACGATCAGTTTACCGTGTATCACGGGTTGTCCGGCTCGGTTGGTATTCACCTTCACGCTACCGGCATGCGCATCGTCTGTATCCACCCAGCACTCGGCAATGATACGCGTCGGATGGTAGGGCGTCGGGATGATATTACGTCCCGGCGACCAGTTAGCCGGATTCGACCACTTGTGATCGCCCGCCGCATTGTCAAACACCAGCGAACAGTCGGCTATCGATGTCTCGTCGGTCATCAGCAGATAGTCAATCATCTGGTGCATCACCACGCGACCTGCCGGTGAGAGGTTGCCCATCTCGTTATGGTTGATACCGTAGATCAGCAGACGGGCGGGGAAGACGATCTGGCGCTCGCAGCATACTACCAGATCGCGGTTGTTGGCCGTATCGCGCACCGTAGCCAGGAAGATAAAGTCGGGAGCCTCGTTGATTACGAATCCCTGCAGACCCTTCTCGCTCAGCGAACTCAGTACGGTAATGGTCGTGTCACTCTTGCCTCCGGGCTTATTGAATACCGTCACGCCTTCGGCATCGCCAAAGATAGCATGGCCGGCACAGAGCACCTTCATCGTGCCTACCGGCGGATTCGGATCCTTCGGGTTAGAACCAATATGCCAGTTCGACAAGTTAGCCACGTAAGCCTCGAAGCTCAAAATCGGTTTCTTGTCGATCAACGAACCGATGGCATTCGTATAGCCCTCCTTGGTATTGAGGAAGTCGGTGACGATCAGCAGGTCGTAGTCCTTGTAGTAGTTCTCAATAGCCGTGGTATTCTTCGTAGAATAACCATTCACGCAAGTCACGTCGTAGAAATCATCCAAATAGTCTATCAGACTGCTACAAGCCGTACTATCCGTTGTTGAATACTTATCAAATTTGCCATCCTTCGTTCCCGTCAGGATGAAGGCGATCTTCGGTTTCTGGCTGGCCGGATAGATACGTATGGTCTGCGTGATGGTATAGGTGGAGGCCGGCGAACAGTTGTTGGCCAGGGTGAAGGTCACCGTCACCTCTTGTGTCGTCGTGTTGCCTACGTTCGGCATACCCATCAGGTGGACCTGCTCATCGAAATACTCAAAATGACATCCGTTGATCGGATCGGTCGGCGAGACAGACTGCAGCACATACTCCACGCCCGTCGTATCAAAGTCGCAGGTCAGTCGTACGACACCCAGGTCCACTTTCTTCTGATCCCAGATCGTCGTGATCGGCGCAGGCGTTGAGAGGGTCGGCACCAAGTCGCAGGGGGTCAACCACATCGCGTAGAGCGTCTCCGCGGCTGTCGTCTTATCCCAATTACGCACGCCCGTTCCCAGACCCGTGTAGTACTGCGTTCCCGCACCGTTCGGCTGGTCGTAATAGCCCTCGAACACATAGCCTACGCGTTCCGGCAGGGCAGCTATCTCCGGCATGGGTTCGCCATAGGTAGCTACCACCGAACCGGTATAGCCGTTGTATGCGCCTGTGGCATCCAGGGTGATGGTGGTCTTGATGATTTCCTCCCACTTCGCATACAGCGTCACGTCGGTTTCCGAACTATAGACATCCTTATCGTATATGATCTCTCCCGTACCGGCGGGATCTTCGGTCCAGCCGATGAATTTATGATCGGCCCAGGTGAACGGATTCTCATCCAGTTCGCCCTCGGCGCCCTTCGGCAATTTCTGCGTTGTGGTCATTCCGGAGCCGTCGTTCTTGTCAAACGTGATCGTCACCATCGGAGCTTCCACCACAATCACTACGCGGCTCTCCTTGCCCACACTCTTGATCTTGAATTTGCCGGTATAGTTGCCTTCGAAATAGTCATAGCGATGTATTTGATACTGCTCGCCGGCCGGGATAGCCACGGTCTCGGTCACCCCGTTCACCGTCATCTCCACCGAATAAGCTTCATTGCTACTCGGGAAGACGTAGAACATGATACTGCTGGCGCGCAATTCCTTCAAGTCAAATTCAGCCGAACTGCCGCTTCCGACCTTGAAAGCACGAATTGCTCTATTGGTATTACTGGAGGTGCCCCACATACTATTCGAGGGCATCAGGGTCACGTCTTTGGACAAGAACCACTGATTGGCCGTGTTAAGCGACGAAGGCAGTTTAATATCCGTTGTGGGAATGACATTATTCTCACTCGGCGTATCACCGCCCCGGAACAGCCAGGCACTACACGGACCGTCACCACCTTGCGTCCATACTTCGTTCTTCAGGTAGCACGAACCGATGATGTACGTCACTTTGGTCCGTTCGTTCTCCCATTTGGCCCAGTACTCCTTGTTGCCACAGTCGGCTGTCGTGATGGCCGTCACCGGAGAACCGGTCAAGCCCGAGTTGTCGTACCAGCCTAAGAAGTCCTTACCGATCTTCGACATATGTGTCGGTAGGGTAGCGCCTACGCCGAACGTGTACGACGTCACGTCGCCAGCCAGGATAAGACCACCCTCGGGATGCAGGGTCACGCCATACGTCGCAGGTCCAAACGTAGCCTCTATGATCGTTCTTGCATCCAGGACATGCGTCTCACCACTCGTGAAATCTACGCCATTCACCGTCAGCGACGTCAACTGATAGCCGCACGGGTCAGGCGAAGCCGAAATCGTCAGTATGCAGGTATGCGCCAGGTCACGATTACCCGATGTGAACGACTGCGGATCGCCGTTCACGTCTGTATAACTAACCGTGATCGTACCGCCTTCCGGTGCTATGATTTCCACATTCTGGGTCTTCATACCCTGCAGCATCTTCCATGCATAAAAGTCGCAATCATCATTATCCGGATTCGGATATTCACTATCTTTTCCTAATTGATGAGAACCAGTAGGTTCTACCGTAATGTCCTGCGTAGTAGCGCCGCCCTCATACGACATGGATTTAGTGATCTGATACTCATCATCCGTATCGGTCAAATAGATAGAATAGCCATTACCTAAACCCACATGACCCTGCTTATCTGCAATATGCCATGCATCCATATCGGTATAAGCCGGCGTAGTGTATTGGTATAAGTTCGCCGTACCAGTCACCTTGGTAAACTCGGCCACCTGCGTATGATCGTCGCCGGCACGTCCGCCACGACCTATACGGTAATATAGCGGTTCGCTCCAATTGAGCGTGCTGTTATCGAAATAGATCATCCTTCCCGCCTCCTGGTTGTCCGGAGGATAAACGGCCGATACAACCGGTACGGTAAAGTTCGAATAATCCACCGTGAAGGTATAGGTCGCTCCATTCTCCGCCCAAATGAGACATTGTGTGCCGTCTGCGTTCATCTCCCAGTTCGTGCAATTACCGCTATGCATCTTACTGCTTTCCGGGTTATTGCAGCCGTAGTAATGACCCACTCCGTCTGCTACACAGAATGCATACGTCCATGTTTGGCCCAGGAAAATCATTCCCGTCGCCTTATGATTATCGGGATCTGTATTCTTTAGGTCTACATGTCCATAAGCTGCGCCGCCGCGACCATTGTCGAAAAACATTCGCAGCGTTTTCACAGTGAGCGTATTACTCTGAATCTCCGTTCCTGATTCTCCTATGCGCGACTTGCAATAGTAGTTGCCCGCATCTTCGTATGCAAAGTTGTAGTTAATATAGGTAGCCGATGTGGCACCAGGGATGGCCACACCGCCCTTATACCACTGATAATGCGTAGCGCCGATACTGGTAGCCGTCAGCGTCAGTTGTTCGCCCGCAAAACAAAGCCAAGTGCCCGATATACATATATTCAGAGGAGTCGTTCTCCAATTATCATTATTGCTGTAATCCCAGGCACTATTTGGCACTTCGTAAACCCCTGCCGCAGCCGTAGGCATTGTCAAGTCGCCGGTTTGATTCCATACATTTCCTCCCCAGGCGTTCTCCGTAGTAGCGCCGTCCATACGGCAGAAGATACAATTCGGATACATGGCCGGTACTACGGCCTTATAGACCGTTCCCCCTTCGCAGCCTGCATCTACAGCCTCCATGTCGCACCAGCGATAGTGTTCGCCATCTATATATGCATAAACCGCAAAACGCGGACTTACCTCTCCACCCTTCTTTAGCCAATTCGTTCCGGGTTTCAGATACAGGGTCTTCGGTGTCAGGTCCGGTACCGTTACATAGGTAGGAGCCGAGTAGTTATAGGCCAGATCGCGATGCACGATGGCATACACCTCATGGGTGGATAATGCTCCGCTATACGAGGTGGCATCCCCGGCTACCGATGCACTCACCAGCGTCCAGTTGCCGCTCTGATCGGTGCTCGGGCCTTCCGTAGCTGCCAGGGCATATATACCCTGGTCGTTCAGCGTCAGGTCCTCGGCCGTACCGTTGGTGCGTTTCCATATCAATGTAGCTTGTATACCCGTATTGGCATCCGTTCCGCAAGTCCAGGTCAGTTCGGTATCCGTTGCGGAAGCCGCTGTTGCCGATGTCGGCTTCTCCAGATCCACCTCACTATTCGTGGATACATATGCCACTACATCATCAAACAGCACTTCTTTCTTGCTGGCATGCTTACGGTAGAAACGAGCCACTACGCCCGATTTGTCCGATCCTGCCTTACTCGATGCCGTGATGCGCTGCCACGATTTTGTTAAGTTTACAGCATCGCCAGGGTTTGAACTACCCGTACCATACGGCTCTGCATAAGCTTGCGTATTGCTACTCGCCCCCGTCACGTCTGTCGATAGCAATTTGGTGTAACCTATGATATGAAGATAGGAATTTTTGGGCACAGCAAACGTCGGTGTAAGATACCATCTTCTATTGCTGTTGCTATTGTATGTCGTAGATAGGCACTTCGACCCGGTACGTGGTGCATCAGTAGACTCAACAGCGTCATCACATTGATCCCTTGTAACAATACCCGTCGGACCATTCTCCATGCCGGTGGCATAGTGGGATATATCAGCAGCCGATGCCGAACCCAGGCCCAACCAGGCCATCATCAACAACGCACAACAAGCACCTCGCAAGGCGCCTTGCATATACCTATAACCAACTTGAAAAAATGTGTTAGATTTTCTCATCGTGTATTAGATTTTAAAATTTAAGCGCAAAATTACAATATTTCGCACGTATGTATGTGTAAAAATTGACGTTTTTTGACTCTTTCGTCACATTTTTACGCATTATCGCTACCAGTCGAGCGATTTACAGCTTCATTGCTCGTGCCATCTCGCGTTTGTCGTCCGCCTCGCGCAGCGACTCACGTTTATCATACGAGTGCTTACCCTGACACAACGCAATGGTCAGTTTGGCCAAGCCCTTGTCGTTGATAAAGAGCTCGAGCGGGATGATGGTCTTGCCCGTCTCACGGGTTGCCCGATCCAGCTTGCGCAGCTCGCGCTTCGTCAGCAGCAACTTGCGGCTGCGCTTCGCCTCATGATTGGCATAACTGCCAAATCGGTACTCGGCAATATGCATCTCGCGTACATACAGCTCACCGCCCTGGAACTGGCAATAGCTGTCCACCAGCGACGCCTTACCCTCACGGATCGACTTGATCTCCGTGCCGTAAAGCTGAATGCCGGCCGTATATTCATCCATGATGATATACTCGTGCCGGGCACGCTTATTCAGGATATGTACGTCACTCTTTAGTTTCATTGCTTTCTTCTTTCACCCCTTCGCTTTCGACTTTCGACTTTTGACTTTCGACTTTCCTATACTTCTTTTGCCTTTGCTCCCAACGCTCACGCGCATATTGCTGCATGTCGATGACCGTGTCGTTCTCGTCGATGATCTCCAGTCCGAAGATAGTCTCGATGATATCTTCCAGCGTCAGAATACCCACAAACATACCGTATTCATCGATCACTTGGGCGATTTGGCTCTTCTGCTTGAGCATCGAGTCGAAGATCGTTCCGAGTGTCATATCCTGGTCGAAGGCCGGCAACGAACGCTTAATACCGCCCAGCGTCTTGCGGAAATGATCTTCGGTCAGTTCCTCAAGCGCATCGTTGCGGAGCACGTAGCCCGTAATATACTCCGGCGAGGTGGGATTATAGAGCGGGATACGCGAGAAATGGTCGTATTCATCGGAATCATAGTAGGCGCGGAGCGTCATATTCTCGGGCGCGATCTTGGCTACCACGCGCGGCGTCATCACGTCGTAGGCATGGATGGAATCCAGACGCATGAGGTTCGTAAAAATCTTGTTCTCATCCTCATCCACTACGCCCTCTTCTTCGCCCACGTTCACCATCGCCAGCACCTCTTCGCGGCTCACGGTAGGATCGTCCTCATTGTTGGGAAAGATACGCGTGATCAATTCGACCAGCAGCACGAACGGATACAATATTATTATGAGCGCGCGCACCGTACGCGCGGTGAAGCCCATGAGCGACTTCCACCAGGTGGTGCCGATGGTCTTGGGGATGATCTCCGCAAAAATCAGGATCAGCAGCGTCGTCACGGCCGACACCACGCCAAACCATACTTCGCCAAACAGCGCCGTAGCCTGCATACCTACGCCGGCCGCGCCGATCGTATTAGCAATCGTGTTGAGCGAGAGGATAGCGGCAAGCGGGCGACTCGGGTCGTCCTTGTACTGCTTCATCAGGGTAGCCGGAGCATACCCTTCCTCCATGCGAAGATTGATATAACTATAGGTGGTTGTCATCAGCACCGATTCCAGCACAGAACATAGGAAACTGATGCCCATCGCACCTAATAAAAACAATAATAATAGTCCCATAATGCAAATTTGGCTACAAAATTACTACAAAATTTGCATATATCCAAAAAAAGTAGTAATTTTGCACGCAAATTTTGAAAAAAAAGTAAAACAACGTACGCATTATGCTGAAAAATATCCTCGCAATTACCGGAAAACCCGGTTTGTACAAACTCGTGAGCCGCGGCTCGAACATGCTCATCGTAGAATCGCTTGTGGACGGCAAACGTATGCCGACGTATGCACGTGACAAGATCGTTGCCCTGAGCGAGATATCCATGTTCACCAACGGCGAGGATGCCCGTCTCGGCGACGTACTGACCAGCGTCGGCAAGAAAGAGGGACTGAAGCCTGTGACCTTCGACTACAAGAAAGCCGACAACCAGACCCTCGGCGCATGGTTTGACGAGGTACTGCCCGACTGGGACCAGGACCGCGTTCACCCCAGCGACATCAAGAAACTCATTCAGTGGTACAACGTCCTCATCCAGGCCGGTATTACCGACTTTAGCGACGAGGAGCCCGCGGATGAGAACCAGAAATAATTGATCCTAAGGGATATCATTCATAGCATAGAATCTGTAGCTCCCTTGAGTTACCAAGAGGCTTGGGACAACTCGGGAATGCAGGTGGGTGATCCGGGAATGGATATAGAGGCCGTCCTGCTGACAACAGACATTACAGAATCTGTTGTCGATGAGGCTATTATGCTCGGTTGCCAACTCATCATCTCCCACCATCCGCTCCTCTTCCACGGACTGAAACAGGTGTGCGGCCAGACGCCGCAGGCACGCTGCGTAGCGCGCGCGATACGTAATAATATAGCGATCTACTCCAGCCATACGGCCATGGACAGTTACCTGCATGGCGTGAGCGGACGTATTGCCGAGCGTATCGGGCTGACCGACTACCGGATTCTCGTTCCCTCGGGCGAGGGCTACGGCCTGGGTGTCATAGGCGACCTGGCAGAGCCTGTCCCGGCAGAGGACCTGCTCCGCCAGATCCGGGAACGCATGGATGCCCCGTGGATTCGCTATAGCGAGGGAGCAAAGCCGACCATACAGCGTATCGCTATCTGCGGAGGCGCCGGCGCCGAGTTTACCGAGGCAGCTATCGCACAGGGAGCGGATGCCTATCTGACGGCCGACTGCAAGTACCATGAGTTCCAGGATGCCAACGGCCGGATCTGGCTCATCGACATGGACCATTGGACCTCCGAGCACTTTACGCGCAACATCTTCCGCGAACTGCTCACCCCGCTGGGCGTCACGTGCCACATCAGCCGGGCCGACGCCACCCCCGTAAAACTGCTAAACTAATAAACGAATAAACTAAAATAATCACAAATATGGCAAGACAAGAAAAAGAATTGACCGTAGAGGAGAAACTGAAAACCCTCAACGAATTGCAGAAAGTAGATTCCCGCATCGACGAACTGCGTACCCTGGCCGGCGAGCTGCCCCAGGAAGTAAAGGATATGGGCGATGAAATCGAAGGTTTACGCACCCGTCTCCAGAATATCGAAGCCGAGATCAAGGACATGGAGGTTCGTATGTCGGACTACCGCGTACGTTCGGAGAACGCCCTGGCCAGCATTTCTCGCTACGAGGAGCAGCAGAAGGAAGTGCGCAACAACCGCGAGTTTGACAACCTGAACAAGGAGATTGAGTACCAGCAACTGGACATCGAGCTCTGCCAGAAGAAGATGAAGCAGCTGACCGCCGACCTGGAGGCACGCCGCGAGGACAAGGCTAAAACCGTGACCGACATCGAGGAGAAGACGGTGGACCTGGAGCAGAAGCGCAACGAACTGGATACCATCCTGGCTGAGACCAAGTCCGACACCGAGGCGCTGATGGTTCGTTCGGCCGAACTGGAGCGTCACATCGACGAGCGTCTGCTGAGCGCCTTCAAGCGTATCCGCAAGAATGCCCGCAACGGTCTGGCCGTTGTGAAGATTGAGCGTGACAGTTGCGGCGGTTGCCACAGCAAGATACCTGCACAGCGTCAGGTAGATATCCGTCTGCGTAAGAAAATTATCGTGTGTGAGTTCTGCGGTCGTATCCTGGTAGATCCGGAGATCGACGCCAAGGGCAAACGCAAAGACTAATAGCGACGTATGCCGGCCAGATGGTGAGTCAGTACACCATTCGGCTGCGACGGATCGGCCAATTCGACAGACCATATGCCGGATTGGTCGATTTTTTCGATCTTTATCCGGCCCGAGCAATGCATCACGCGCTCTGAATCCAGCAAGAGTCCTACGTGCGTGATCCGTCCGTCCTCGTGGTCAAAAAAGGCCAAATCGCCCGGTTTCACCGCACTTAGCGATGTTACCTCTGTACCCTGCGTGATCTGCTCACGCGCATTGCGCAGCAGGTCGTGGCCGAAGAGCGAGTGAATGATCTGCGTGAATCCCGAGCAATCCATGCCCAGCGCGTTCTTGCCACCCCAGAGATAGGGAACGTTGAGCATAAAGCGCGTCACCTGCATCAGGTTCTCGGGAGTAAGCTCCAGAAATTCAGGTGCTACCATCTCCGTTTGAATGCGGAAGGGCACGCCCATGATGGCAAACTGTCCGTCCCGGTAGTCCGGCAGACGCGTTCCCATCGTCAGGGGGATAGTCTGGCCGTTATTGCCGCTCATGGCGAAGGCTACGGGGAAACAGACGCGGGCGGTAGTATGCTGCCAACGCGGCGCATAGTCCGCGTACTCGGCATCGGTCATCGCCGTGATCATCTTAAAGTCCACCCAACCTTCCTGGCCGTCCAGGTCCGATTTCACCCGTTTCCATCGGGGTTTTTCGTCCAGGATGGTACATGTCTCGCCGAAGAGCAACTGGGTCAGCTGCTCCGACTCCTCGCTCGCGTCAGCCCGCACGGGCACCACGCTATGTAATACAATCGCTTTCATCACCAAACCTCCTGCGGATGTTCGTTTTCCTGTTTGGGATAGTCAATCGAGTAGTGCAGGCCGCGGCTTTCCTTGCGCTCCATGGCTTGGCGGGTGATCAGGTAGCCCACGTTGATCATGTTGCGCAGTTCGCATATCTCCTTATCGGCCTTGACGCGCTTGAAGAGGTCTTCGGTCTCCTCGTAGAGCAGGTCCAGACGTTCCCACGCACGGCGCAGACGCAGGTCGCTGCGCACGATGCCGACGTAGGTGGACATGATCTGGCCTACCTCGCGCACATCTTGGGCGATCAGCACGCGTTCTTCGTTCGAGAGCGTTCCCTCGTCGTTCCACTCGGGTACAGCCTCGTTGAAATCGTAAGAATCTGCCACTCCCAGGCTATGACGCGCCGCTGCGTCGGCATATACCACGGCCTCGATGAGCGAGTTGCTGGCCAGGCGGTTGCCGCCATGCAGACCGGTACATGAGCACTCGCCTACGGCATACAGTCGATGGATGGAGCTCTGACCATCCAGGTCTACCTTAATACCGCCGCACATATAATGCGCGCAAGGGGCTACGGGGATATAGTCTTTCGTAATGTCTATACCGATGCTCAGGCACTTGGCATAGATATTGGGGAAATGATGCTTGGTTTCTTCAGGATCTTTGTGGGTCACGTCCAGGCAGACATGATCGATAGCATGGATCTTCATCTCGTTGTCTATCGCGCGGGCTACGATATCACGCGGCGCCAGACTGAGACGCGGGTCGTATTTCTGCATAAACTCCTCGCCGTTCGGCAGACGCAGTATGCCTCCGTAGCCTCGCATGGCTTCGGTGATCAGGTAGGCGGGATGCGTCTCCTGGGGGTTGAAGAGGCTGGTGGGATGGAATTGCACGAACTCCATGTCCTTGACCACACCTTTGGCGCGATAGACCATAGCTATTCCGTCGCCGGTAGCTATCTCGGGATTGGTGGTGGTGGCATATACAGCACCGGTACCGCCCGTAGCCATCAGCGTGACGCGGCTGAGGAAGGTGTCGATCTTCTGCGTCTCGGGATTGAGCACATACGCTCCGTAGCACTCGATATCGGGCGTGCGGCGCGTGACGCGCATACCCAGGTGGTGCTGCGTGATGATCTCCACGGCAAAATGATGCTCCAGCACGTCGATATACGGATTCTCGCGCACCGCAGCCATCAGGCCGCGTTGTATCTCGGCACCCGTATCATCGGCATGGTGCAGGATGCGGAACTCGGAGTGGCCGCCCTCGCGATGCAGGTCAAAACTGCCATCCTCCTTTTTGTCGAAGTTGACGCCCCACTCCACCAGTTCCTTGATGGCACGTGGCGCATTGCGTACCACTTGCTCTACGGCCTGCGGATCGCTCAACCAGTCGCCCGCCACCATCGTGTCGTGGATGTGTTTCTCAAAATCGTCCACCGCCAGATTGGTCACCGAGGCAATACCACCCTGCGCCTTGGCCGTGTTGGCCTCTTCGAGGCTGGTCTTACAGCACAAAGCAATGCGATAGCGCTGCGTGCGAGCTATCTGCAGCGCATAACTCATACCGGCGACACCACCGCCGATAATCAGAAAATCATACTTACGAATCATACTTCCACGCGGCTTAACCGCTAAATCAGGCTGCAAAATTACTACAAATTATTCAAATTTGCAAGATTTAGGCGTAAAAAATCCAAAAATGCTTGCATAATTTGTGTTTTTACGGCTAAAGCTTGGCGTTTGCACCATAGTGCGTAATAATCGTTCGAGCATATTTATGCGAGATAAGAATGTAAATTCGAGGTGGGACGGCTTGCCGTGTCGGTGCCGTCGAAATTATTCAAATCTGCAAGAATTTGCATGATTTTCTTGCTGATTATTGAAAAATATTTGCATATGTCAAAAAAAATCTGTACCTTTGCAGCCGATTTGGATGCAAAGGCGTCACGCACATGCGTACGTGCGCAATTAATCCACGAATTAAAAAGACTAACGAATATGAATCGTGAGGCACAACTCATTGAACCAGACTGGAAAACGCAACCTATGCGTGCTTGGGATGATGTGTACGAGAATCTCTGTCGCGAGGTGGGTGCTGCTTATGGGCTGAATGATATTCGAGAGGCGTAAAGAAGGAAATGGCGATACTATATTCGGTAGAAGGAAATATCTATACATCGCATAATGCCGCAGAGCATGATTATATATTAAATAACCGCCCTCACCCGAGGCGTAAAACCGGGTGCGTCAGATCTTAGACGTAAAATGGGATGACATATTGACAAAAAAGCGTCTTGAATGCGCTTTGTTTTGGCTTCCTAGAATCTGGTAAATTCATACTAATCCAAAACATTGCGACACTGAGATGCTCATCTTGTGTATTGACGTACGCGCTATATGCGTGTACATATATACATAGAGCGTGGGCTTTCGTGTTGCTTGTTCGGATTAGAGGGCAATACCAGAGCCTTAGGAAGCGGAACAGCAACATTGTAGTCCCGCTTTTTTGTGTATGTATATGAACGAAAAAGGGAACAGGCACCCATCAGTAACGTCCAGGATGATCGCGAGATGGTCGCGATAATGACAGGGGGAAATGCCGAGTAATATGTGAGTAAGGGGTAAGTAATACGAGCTATAAGTGAGGGAGGGGAGAGAAGGAATTAAGAGGGAGGTAAGAAGGACTTAAGTCGGGATGTGAATTCATCCACCCACCTGTGACGTCAAGGATGCGAAATAATCGTTCGAGTTCGAAGAACGAGATAAGAATGAGATGCGAACGAGAATGACAAAGTGACAAAGTGACATAGTTGTGGCAAAGTATAAAGAGATGGAAATGAGACAGATACGTGGAAGTTTGCCACTTTGCCACTTAGACAACTAAAAAAGGACCAAGTGAAAAGGGGCCAAGTGGGCAGCTGCGCGGGGAGAGAATGGGTGAAAAAAGGAACAGGCTGTAATGGAGGGGACCGAGCTGGACAAAGACCATGGGAAAAGCATGGGAAAACCATGGAACAACCATGGATTGACCCAAGGTCGGATAAGGGAGATAATATAAAAGTGCAAAAGTGCAGAAAGTGCAAAGCAAAAATAAGATAAAAAGATAAGAGAGATGGCCGAGTCTCAGGCATAAAAGGAGGCAAGCGAACATTGACATAGTGATTCCATAAGGAATAATCGAAAAAATGCATTTTTACCGCATTTTGTTGCTCGAAAATTTGCATATGTCAGAATTTTTTAGTAACTTTGCAGTGTTTTTGAAACATCTGCAAGAGATATGAAAAGTGAAGACATTTTAGCATTGTTTGAGCGGTTTGAGCAAGCTGCCACACGTATTAAGGATGTAGAGTGCTGGAGCGCACGTAGTATTTGTCCGTTATTGGGCTATGCCGATTGGCGCAATTTTGTGAAGGCGATTGAGAAGGCGAAAGAGTCTTGCCTTAACGCTGGAGAAAAGGAATCCGATCATTTCGTTGGCGTCAACAAAATGATAGATTTACCCAAAGGGGCGACTCGTTCTATAGAGGATATCCTATTGACGCGATATGCTTGTTACCTGATTGCACAGAACGGTGATCCGCGTAAACCGGAGATAGCTTTTGCACAAAACTACTTTGCTGTTCAGACACGTCGTGCAGAACTGATACAACAGCGAATCCTCGAGTCGGAACGCGTGTTGGCACGGAAGAAATTACGCGAGACAGAAAGCCGTTTGTCGAAAGTGGTGTATGAGCATGGGGTGGACGACAAGGGTTTTGCTATTATGCGTTCTAAAGGAGATGCTGCTTTGTTTGGAATGCCGACAAAGGATTTGAAAAACAAGTTCGGGCTAGAAAAACAGAACAAGCCATTAGCAGATGTATTACCGACAATAGGTATCAAAGCAAAAGACTTGGCTGCAGAGATGACGAGTACGAATGTGGAGAACAAGAATATTCACGGCTTGAATCCTATTACACGCGAGCATGTGGATAACAATATTGCGGTGCGGGAGATGTTGAGGAGCCGAGGTATTGAACCTGCACAACTACAACCGGCAGAGGATGTTAACAAAGTAGAAAGGCGCCTAAAGTCAGAAGAGAAGAAAGCCCTTCCGAAAAAGAAGTAATTCTGCAACATAATAAATGAAAGCGATTATTCCGAAGCGAGTGATCGCTTTTTTGTTTGGAATCGATTATGTCACAGAATGTGCAGAAGTGCAGAAAGTGCAAAGCAAAAATAAGAAAAAAAGGACCAAGCTGGAGTGAAAGGGACTAAGCTGGAAATGCAATTTGCTTACGGGAATGGACCGATAATGGATCGGGAATGAATTGACAAAAGTGTCAAGAGTGCCAAAAGTGCCAAAGCAAATTTTTAAATAAACCGGATACGAGCCGGGAAAGAAATAGAAAAAGATAATAAGAAAATACAGACGCCCAGAAAGAAAATAATGGAACTCATTAAAGCCGATATGAGTATAGCGCAAAGGAAATATCAGAGTCGTTTAAATTTGTTCATTAAAAGATTGAAAAGACCGCTCAAGTTGACTGCAGAGACAATGACAAATGGATTTACTACCGAGCAGTTTTCTAATCGATTTCGGGAATTATACCCACAATTATGGTTGCAGATTAGCGAAACGTATGAAGATTTGAATGTGCTGAATGAAAATCGTGTAAGGAGACATTTGAAACCTGTGCCAAATATTTCAAACCCCGATGCTTTCTTGGCTGAACGTAGCAGGACCTTACTTGCAAAAAGGAGAGAGCAGATGAAAAAAACGGAGACAAATGAGAATGCGGAAAAACTGTATACAAAATTACTTGAAAAAGCTCAACAATCAAAGAATAAAACTGAAGAAATAAAGAAAGAGTTATATGATTTACAGTTATTGACTCCAGAGAAGTTTGAAGTTTTGCAGAAAGAATACTTTACATTGCGAAAATCAAAACCGCTGGAAGTAGATGAACGGTTGAATATTTTACAGGAGGTCGCAAAGTATAAAAGTAAGGAGACTGTCAAATTTTTAAAGAAAATCCAAAATTGCGAAAGGAATTATAAATTGCAAGATTTTGCGTACAAAGCATTATTAAACATGCACGCTCCGAATGTTTGGTTACATCGTCAATTTCGAGGAAAGATGAAGCAAACATATGGCTTAACTCCCCAAAAGATGCAAACTCCTCAAGAGTTGCTTCGTAATATCAAGCAAGCGAAATGGCAAAAACATATGAGTAAAGATATTTTTATATCGCATAGATCTACAGACAAAGATGTTATCAATAAGCTCAAAGATGTGCTTAATAAACAAGGATTTGATTGTTATGTAGATTGGATGTACGACAAAGAGCAATTACCTCGTGAATTGTCATGTAAGGAAACAGCGGAAGTGCTGATTGAAAGACTAAAACAATCAAAAGCACTATTATACGTATTAACAGAAGATAGTCTAAAATCTCTTTGGATGCCTTGGGAATTAGGATATTTTAGTGCTTTAGATAGACCTATATACGTATATAAAGTTGTTGAATTAGAGAATATGCCTGAATATGTTGGGCTATATCAACAAGTTTGGATTGAAAATAGTACTTTAGGTTATAAGGAAGGCGATGTGTTTATTCCATTGAAACGCGAATATTAAATGACTTTGAATATGCCAGAACAGAAAAAGATCTATCCTTACGAGGAGTGTGAGCAGTATGTTAATTTACTGCAAGAGAATGTCACGCGAATGGCTGGTAATAGTGCTAATTGCAAAAATTGGTTGATAGTTATTATCGGCGGTATGTTGGCATTGTGTTTTTCTAATGACACCTCCTTAAATAATGTTCGCATTATAGTTATCATATCAATAATATTAACCATACTCTTTTATTTCCTTGATAGTTATTACCTTGGGTTAGAACGGAGATTCAAAAATGCAGAAAAGTTATTTATTAAACAGTGTAAAGATAATAATATTACTAATGTGTTAGTATTGTTCATGTCTTTTAAGCAAACTCTTGAAATAAAAGAAAGAACTCCAGATAGTTGCAATGACTTATTATCGAGAGCAAAAGAGCAACTTGTCGCAACGTTTAAAGCTGCATTCTCTCTATCTACAATAATATTTTATTGGTGTATTCTTATATCGTTAATTGTACTATATTTCAAAATAGCATAAAAATAAGACACAAATAAATAGTATGACAAAGAAATATCAGATATCATTACAGGAAGTTCAGAGTTTTATAAATTCTGAATTCAAGTACTTTGTTGCTAGAGCTATAAATCCATTCAACGATAACGAGAAGAAAATAAAAGACCATTTAGATAAAGTGTTTGAGGACTACAAAAATGGTGCTATCTTAGATGGAGATTCCTTGCAAAAATTATTCTTTCCTACAGACTTAAAGCAGAAATATAAGATATTTATATCACATAGCGGCAAAGATTCGGAAGACATTAAAATGCTTGCAAATGTTTTAGAAAATATTTATCACTTACCTTGCTTTGTTGACTGGATGGTATGGGGAAACATTAAAAAGTTGCAAGAAAAGATAGATTGGGAATTGTGTAGACATGCAGAAAAAGAAGATGGTGGTACTACTTATAGTTATGCAGATAGAAATTACACAACAGCTCATACGCATGCGATGCTATCAATGGCTTTGTTAGATATGATAGATCAATGTGATATTTGCCTATTTGTTTCAAGCAAAAACTCCACCCTTCCAGAAGCTAACTTTGGCGATATTAAAACTCTATCGCCATGGATATATGAAGAGATATCATATATGAATCATATCGCTATAAGAAAAAGCAATATGTATTCTGAAGGTGGAGCGATACAGCCGATTAGAATATCACATCCTTTAGATTTGAGCGATTTCGATACATTAACATCCAAGAACTTGATAGCTACATTGAAGGCTTTGAATGATTGAAATCTATTTTCTCAGAATAAATTAACAAAAATAAAATATAAAAACATTATGAAAAAACATTTATTATTAAAATTATTAGCACTATTTGTTGTGCTGATAACAAGTATTGCTACCGCGGGGGCATACACGTATACCCCAACCGGTGCGGGGCAGCAGGCTGCGCAGACGCAACAGACGATGCAAAGTCAGCAGCCTGCGATCCAGAGCCATCAGATGATGCATGGTGGCAGCTCCTATCAGGGTCAGGTATATACCCCCTTCAGTGGTGAGGTGCCGTCGAGTCAGAGTTCTCCGGCACGAATTAGCGGCCCGAGACGTGAGAAGATTGACACCGGTGATGAAGGTGAAGGTGGAGAAGGCGGTGAAGGCTGGCTCGACAAACCGGACTATGGTGGTACGGACCTGTCGCCTATCGGTGAACCTTGGATCATGGCGCTCTTTGCTTTGGCTTTTGCAGGAGTGATTGCTATCCGTCAATATAAACGTAAAACTGTCAAATCGATGAATATGAAAAATTCGACAAGTAAGTTTATTGCTACCTTGGCTTTATTATGTACCCTTGGTGTAGGGCAGATGTGGGCAAGTTTTTCTGGTGGAACAGAGGTTTTTCTTGACTTACAATACAATCAGGGTAGTGGGAAATGGGTTGATGCAGGAGCACGTTTTGCAATATATGTAGAGAAGGGAGGAGGATCTAAATGGGCAAGTATGGCTGCTCATGATGATGGGCCCAAAACCGGATCTGGAGCAGCACTCATACATTCTGCCACTATTCCAGACGGTACGTGGGATAAATTGATCTTCGTTCGAATGAATGGAGGTAATTCAACTAATGATTGGAGTAATAAATGGGCACAATCTGCAGATATTCTTGAGCCGTCTGGAAGTGATGGAAAGAACTGTTTTGTTCTAAATAGTGACTATTCCTCACCAAGTGGTTCTTGGCAATATGTATCCTTAAGTGGAAGAACCATTTATTTTGACACTCGTAATTATAAAACTTGGACAAATCCGTATTTACGTATAGGTCGAAGCGATTATTGTTCTTCATATGCATTAACGAAAGTTGCCGGTACAGAATATTTGTGGTCATGTTCTTCTCCGGCATGGTCTAATTATCATGCTTATACTATTACCAATGCAGAAGGTCCAACTGGTTCGTCTCAGAGTGTATATAACGAGAGCATGTCAATGAAGACCAACCATGTTGGTCAGAATATAACTCAAACGCGTTATATAACTCCTAATGGAACAGGAGATTCATATACTGGAGGACAATATTATACAATTAGTAATGAGACATCTGTCCCGTCTTATAAGATTTACTTTTCTGCACCAGCACACGGATCATTAGTCGTGGAGAAATATGATGGTTCATCGTATGTGGAAATTTCAGATGGTGATGCTGTACTTCCAACACAAAGAATTCGTATTACAAAGACTCCTGATACGGGATATGAACTGAATACTTTTAGTGCAGGTAGCAACGTTACTTTAATTAGCGGTAATGATTATTATGTAACCGAAGACAATACTATTTCTGCTTCTTTCCGAGCAAAGACATACACAGTTACGCTGAATAAGGGTAATGGAACAAGTGCAGGTAATGTAACTTCTGTTTCGGCTACTTATGATGCTGTGTTAGGTACAAACCTAACGAGTACTGGTAATTTACCGACCATCACAACTAACGGATATGGATTTGCTGGTTATTTCAGCGGTGAAAACGGAACAGGGACACAATTCTACAATATGGATGGTACTCCAACATCCAACGTATGGAATATTGATGAGGTATCTCCAACCCTTTATGCCTATTTTAAGCCAGCTGAGATGTCCTTGGCTTTAGCAGCTATTACGATTGGAACGGGCGAAGGTGATTCTGCTACGGTAAGTATCACTCCTGCTGTAGGCTCGCCGGCATTTAATCAGGTAGGAACTATCATGTTCTGCTATGACGTAAAAATCAAGAACGGTGCGTCTATGGATCCTCAGCCGGAAGGTCGCCAGTTCACCGAAGGTGGTGTATTGAAATATCGTTTTGCATCGCCGCGTTATAGTGGTAACTATACCTTGAACGTTAAACTGAGAGCAGGTAGTGATTGCAGCGGTGCACAAATCGATTCGAAAGATATTGATTTTATCGTTTCAGGTGATCATACCGTTACGATTCGCCATAAATGCGGCGACGTGGAGATCCACGAGCCTACTACGGTGACTATTCACCCGGGTGAGACGGGAAGTGCAGTAGGTTTTGAAGATGCGGATGTTTTTGGATATCATTTCAGTACATGGACTATTGGCGGCGCAAGTGGTGTGACTAAAGCAAGTGGAGAACTAACAGATCGAACGATTACCATTAGTGCGATTTATGATGGAACGATAACAGCCACTTATACCAGACGTAATTTGATTTATTTCAAGAATACACTGAACTGGCCGGATGTTTGGATTCATTTCTTGGGAGCAAAGAAATGGGATACGACTCAAGGAACTGGAAACAGAGACCAAACAAATCGTAATAAACATATGACGCGTATCGGAGAAACGAACGTTTGGTACTTTGATTATACTGCTGCCGACATTACTCCAAATGGTTTCGAAGTATTTACAGACAGAAGCTTCCCCGGCGATGACAGTAACGGTTTTGGATACTTCCATGGTACCTCTTCTGCTGATCCGGCTCTTGTGTCATTCCCAATAGTTTATGATAATACGGATGACGATGATACCCGCTATGGTTTCCATGCCGGTACACCTATGTTCGTTCCTGTTGATCAAACACCTTATCAAACGACAGTAAACAGCGATGCAAATAAAATAGCAAACAACTATAACCGAGGTTATTGGCGAGAGTATGAGCCGGTGACGGGTAAGACAGGTTATACGTTGAAGGTGTATGACAGATGTGAGGCAACAGATCGCAAGGAGTTACAATCCAAAGCTATGACAGATGGCTCTGGCGATGCTATTTTCGAAGCAACCGTCGATTTGGAGGCCGGAAAAACGTACGGTATCAAGTTCCTGCGTGGTAGTGATTGGTATTACACTAATACGGATAGTTGGAAAGGAGACAAGCCTGTTGCTACAGTGTTCCCAACGAATGAATCGAGTGTAGCATGTTATCAATTGGGCTCGGAGTATGCAGCTATTCAGTTGAATACCACCGTATCCGGCAACTACACCTTTAAGATATATTGTAGTGCTTCTGAAGGAAAACTCAAGATGTCTGTCAAATATCCTGCGGGAACGAATGACTATCGTATCGTATATCATGATAATGCTACTTGGACACCGGAAAATGGTGCACACGCAGCTGGATGGATTCACCCGTCGCATGTAATCACCAAACGGGATGGAGGTGAAGATATTGTTTCGTTCTTCGTGAAGGCGAATGCAAGTCCGAAATTCAAGTTCCAAAAGATTACAGGACTTAATCCTGTAGCATGGAGTGATGTAGAGACCGGAGAAGGTGATCATTTTATTAATGTGCCGGATAGTATTACTGATAAAGGTACGGGTGTATATAACTTCCATCTTAAACAAGAGGGCAGTTCAATCAGTGTAGTGAAGATCGAACCCTATACTGGTAATTATTATATTCGTACTGATAATGCCGGTAGTACTAAATGGTCAGACTTCCGTGCTTCGGATCACTTAATGACCT
The DNA here is from genome assembly GCA_017509715.1 of Paludibacteraceae bacterium. Taxonomy (GTDB): domain Bacteria; phylum Bacteroidota; class Bacteroidia; order Bacteroidales; family Paludibacteraceae; genus Colicola. The sequence continues at coordinate 54,914 of JAFWOU010000001.1, forward strand.
ATTCGGAGTATGCAGACAAGAAAGGTAATTTCACGCACTATTTCATGAAGTTTGTAGAGGTATCAAATCGCAAGAATGTGAAGTTCTGTATCGCCAATGACTATAGCATGTGTATCTCGGATACATTGACGAGACAAAGCAGCGACTATTCTGGCAGTGATTTCTCGCACGTTGATGCGAATGGTGATATTGATGCGGATGCTAATATCCGTTTTATGTGGAATATGAATACTAATGCTCTGAGCCGTAAGTATCTGGCACGTGCGCAAAGTGATGGAACTTACTTCCTTGTCTTAAAAGGACAAGAGGGGAAAATTGCAGACAAGGACGGAACACGTTTGACTAATGAGAATGACAATAATAAGGGAGTTGGTAATGACGAAATTCAATTCTCAGATGACCAAGACTGGATCTATGAAGCGCAAGTACAAGCAACACCAGGCGGACGTATCAAATTATATGCTCGTTACGATGGAGAAGATCAATATTTCTATGGAGATAATGATGCTTCCTTCACAGATACTCATGGTGAGGAATTAATTGGTGGTTCAGGGGCTGCCGAAGTGATTCGTGCAATCTATGATTTTAAGACAAATCGTTTGATGGCAGCGTGGGTTCCAAGTGGAACTATCTCAAGTAATAAAACAATCGAAGCGGATATTATGTTGGTTCGTGAACAGCAGAATGGAGGAGGACAAATCAACTTAACTAATTCAGCTACACTGACCACATCTACTAATAAACAAATTTATGGTGTAATGCGTTTCAACCGTTGGGATTTGAACAACTTGTCCCGTACAAATACTGGAACAAATGAGAATCCTATCCATGCAGCACTTGATCCGGGAGATCAGAAGAGTGCATATGAGCGATTTAACTACTTCATCTCCTTCCCGTTTGATGTAAAAGTAGGTGAGATCTTCGGATTTGGTCGTATTGGTCGTCACTATCGCATCTATTTCTACGATGGTATCGGTCGTGCACAAGAAGGTTACTTTGCTGAACGCAAGTCTAACTGGAAGATGATCGATGATACCGACTCTATCCTCCATGCGTATCAAGGATATCTATTGCAGTTGAATTCTGTACGCATGGCTACTACACAAGAGGATGTATGGCCACAGGCAAATCAGGATCAGGTAGAGTTGTATTTCCCTGCCATGAGAGCAGTAAGTTCCATCACTACAGCGAATGAAACTATCCCGGCGTTGGCTTTGGATGGTCCTTACAAGTGTACCAAGGACCTGAGTAGTACGTATGGCGGGAATGCAGATGCGAATCGTACGCTGAAGGATAGTTATTGGCGTTGTATCGGTACCCCAAGTTTCGCAAACTACGAAGGTAACTTTGAGGGATGGACAGGTTTCCACTATCAAATCAACTCGGAGGATGTACCATATTTGTATCAGTGGGAAACAACGACCAACAAGTTGATACCGGTAACAAGTAATAATTTCGAGTTCCTGTCTATGCACGCTTATCTCATCCAGAACCCGAATCAGATCGTTTGGGCAAATGTGAGCAAGCCGACGTATAGCGCTGTTGTAACACGTACTCGGGATGCAGAGGCAGAACGCGAGTGGAAACTGACGCTAACTAACAACAACGAGGAATTGCTTGATCAAGCATTTGTTCGTATGAGTGATAATGAGGCTGTAACTGCCAACTTCGATTTCGGTCAAGACTTGGTTAAAGAGTGGAACGAAGATGCAAATATCTACACTTTTGTTGGCCCAGAGCAAGTAGCTGCTAACAGCATGCCGTTCAGCGATCAGACCACTATCGTGCCGGTCGGCGTGAAGATTGCAGCCGATGGCGAGTATACCTTCGCTATGCCGGAAGGCACGAACGGAACGGGCGTATACCTTATAGATAATATCGCGGGCACACGCACGAACCTGGCGTTGACGGATTATACCGTTAACTTGGCCGCTGGTACGTACGATGGACGCTTCTCGCTGGAGATCTCGCCGATCGCTCAGACGCCGACGGACATTGATAATGTAGAAGGAGACAATGTACAAGGTACAAAGGTACGCAAAGTGATGGTAGATGGAATCTTGTATATCGTTAAAGACGGACAGGTATTTGACGCAAGAGGAAATCGTATCCAATAAGGGATCTTAACCCCAAACCCTCCGAGAGGAGAGGTAATTTTTCATAATAATTTTATATCCGCCACTGCCACTCGTGAGAGCCGCAGTGGTTTTTTTATCGCCCTACACAAAAAAACACAACCCCTGCGGATTGTGTTTGCTCTTTTTATATATCACGCAATTTGCGCAACGCAATTTGCGTTTCACAATTTGAGTGCAAAGGTACGACTTTTTTCTGATATATGCAAGAAAAAAATGCATTTTGCCCCGTTTAGCGGGCTTTGCCGAGGGCGAAGATGGAGAAACTGCTGCCGCGGAAGGCACGCATGGCGTGGAGGCAGGAAGTGATGGTGGAGCCCGTGGTGATGATATCGTCCACAAGCAAGATATGCTTATGGTACATCTCCTCGGGATGGGAGACGCAGAAGATATTCTCTACGTTCTTCGTTCGATCATCGGAATGGAGCATGGCCTGCTTGGGATTGTTTACCCGGCGCAAGAGATGCTCGGTATCTATGGGAATACCCGTCACGTCCGACAAGCCGCGGGCGATCCATTCGGACTGGTTATAGCCCCGTTCGCGAAAACGCTTCTCATGCAGGGGTACGGGCACAATTATGTCGATTCCATCGAAGAAATCGTAAGGCATGAACTCTCGGGCAGCAATACGCGCCAACTGGCGTCCTACCTCAGGACGCTCACGGTATTTCATCTGATGAATAGCCAGACGAAAAGTGGAGTCGTGGTCGAAAAAGAGGAAGGCTGCCGCCGAGAGGATATGCGGAAGCTTTTGGAAGAGTTGCTCCGTACTGTTCTGACGCAGAAAAGCCTGCTCCGTGCGGGGCAAGGCCGCTATACAATCGGGGCAAAGCGCCGACCCTTCTTCCGCCACATACCGGCCGCAAAGGGCGCAGCGGTTGGGGAACAGGACAGACAGGAGGCTCTCTCGGAACATGGTAGCCGTAAAAAAGAGTACACGCACGGGATTGCTCTCGTGCGTGTACGCGTATGCGCGATAATTATAAGGTCACACCATTCTTGAAGATGGCTATCTCGTGGTAGCCGTTACGCTCGTTATTCACCTCGCGGCCGTTAGCCACCTCGATGACAAAGTCTGCAAAGCGCTTCGCTACCTCGTCCATAGGTTCGCCTTCGGCGATCACGCCGGCGTTGAAATCTATCCAATTGGGTTTGTTCTTCGCCAGGTTGGAGTTGGTAGAGATCTTCATGGTCGGTACGTAGGTGCCGAAGGGCGTTCCGCGACCGGTGGTGAAGAGCACCATATGGCATCCGCAGGAAGCAAGAGCCGTAGAGGCTACCAGGTCGTTACCCGGTGCGGAGAGCAGGTTGAGACCCTTGACCTGGAGACGCTCACCATAAGGCATCACGCCACGAACGAGCGACTTACCGCATTTCTGGGTGCAGCCGAGGGCTTTGTCCTCGAGGGTAGATATACCGCCGGCCTTGTTGCCCGGGCTGGGGTTCTCGCCCACAGGCTCGCCATGCGAGAGGAAATAGTCCTTGAAGTCGTTGATGAGGCTCACCGTCTGGTCGAACAGCCCTCTGTCGGCACAACGATCCATAAGGATAGTTTCTGCGCCGAACATCTCGGGTACCTCGGTGAGGACGGTGGTACCGCCTTGCGCCACGAGCCAATCGGATAGGCATCCGAGGAGCGGATTCGCCGTAATACCGGAGAAGCCGTCCGAACCGCCGCACTTAAGGCCGACGCGCAGTTCGCTCAGGGGCACTTCTACGCGCTGGTCTTGCTGGGTTTTCTCAAAGAGCTCACGCAGGATAGGCATGCAGTACTCCACCTCGTCGCCCTCAATCTTCTGGGTCACCACGAACTTGACGCGGTCTTCGTCAATCTCGCCGCAGAACTCACGGAAGACGTCCGGCTGATTATTCTCACAGCCCAGGCTGACTACGAGGATAGCTCCGGCGTTAGGATGATGGATCATGTCACGCAGGATCTTCTTGGTATTCTCATGATCGTCGCCCAGCTGCGAGCAGCCGTAGTTGTGGGTGAAAGCGAAGATATTGTCGGCACCGGTCTCACGGCGCAGACGCTCTGCGCATTTTTGAATAATACCATTCACGCAGCCCACGGTAGGGATGATCCACACCTCGTTGCGGATACCTACCTGTCCGTCCTTACGGCGATAGCCCATGAAGGTGCGATGCTCGTCGGGGATATTGAGCACGACATCCTTGGGATGGTACTCATACGAGAGCAGACCGGCCAGGTTGGTCTTGATATTGTTCTCGTTCATCCAGCTTCCGGCCTTCTTGGCCTCGCGGGCATGACCGATGGGGAAGCCGTACTTGATGACGTTCTCGCCCTCAGCGAGATCACAGATGGCTATCTTATGGCCGGCGGGTACGTCCTCCAGCACGGTGATCTGGCGGCCGTCCACCTCTATTACAGCGCCTGCCGACTGCGGCTGTATGGCTACAACTACATTGTCGGCAGAGTTGATTTTTAGGATATTAGTCATAATAGTCGAAAGTCAAAAGTCAAAAGACAAAAGCCATGAATTAGAACAAGCTCTTGATTTTAGCCACAACGTCCTCTACCTTATCGACTGCAAGCATAGCTTGTACGGTATTGAGCATACCGATGGCTTCGATCGAGTTGAGGTACAGTTCTACGAGGTCGGTCAGACCCGGGATCTTGTTGAGGTCCTCTTTCGACTCCTTCCAGATGATGTCGGTAGCGCCGAGTACACCTTCTGCCACCTTGCGGGTGTCGCCGGTAGCCCAGAGCTTCTTCAGAAGGTCCATGATCTCCTGTGCATCATTCGGCTCGATGGGTGCGCCGTCTTCACGGGTGCCACCCTTGTAGTACTCGATGATAGCTGCCAGACCGAGCACGAGGCCCTTAGGCAGTTCGCCCTTGCGCTCCAGATAGATCTTGAGACCCGGCAGGTCGCGCGTCTCGAATTTCGGGAACGAGTTGAGCATGATGGAGGTCACCTGGTGGTCTACGTACGGGTTGTTGAAGCGCTCCAGTACAGACTCGCCATATGCCTTGAGTTCGTCCTTCGGCAGGTTGAGGGTCTCGAGCAGTTCGTCGAACATGACCATGTTGATATACTTACCCAGAATCTCATGGTTGCAAGCATCGCGAACGATGTTGACGCCGCTGAGGTATGAAACAGGGCTGAGCACAGTATGCGGGCCATTGAGCAGGGTGACCTTGCGCTCGTGGTACGGCTTCTCGCTCTCGGCGATGAGTACGTTCAGGCCGGCCTTGTTGGCAGGGAACTCCGCCTCCAGCTCCTCGATCGACATATTCTCCGGCTTCTCGATTACCCAGAGGTGGAAGATCTCAGCCTGTACGACGAGGTTGTCGTTGTAGCCCACTTTCTCCTGGATCTCGGCGATATCCTTGCGCGGGAAGCCCGGCACGATACGATCCACGAGGGTAGCGCAAACGTAGTTGTACTTCTCAAACCACTCCTTGAAGCCCTCATAGTCTGCTCCGAAGTCGTCCTTCCAGAGCTCGATATACTTGCGGATGCAATCCTTGAGGTGGTGACCGTTCAGGAAGATCAGCTCGCACGGCATGAAGATCAGACCCTTCTTCGGATCACCGTTGAATACCTTGTAGCGACGGAAGAGGAGCTGCACCAACTTGCCCGGATAGGAGCTGGCCGGTGCGTCGGTGAACTTACAAGCGGGATCGAAGGTGATACCGGCCTCGGTGGTGTTGGAGATGACGAAACGGATCTCCGGCTGCTCGGCGAGGGCCATGAATGCAAAGTTCTGGGAGTACGGATTCAGCGCACGGCTAATGACGTCGATACGCTCCAGCGAGTTAACGGCCTTACCCTCGAGGCGACCTTGCAGATTCACATGGTAGAGGCAATCCTGACCATTCAGCCAATCCACCATACCACGCTCGATAGGTTGCACCACAACGACCGAACCGTTGAAGTTGGTCTTAGCGTCCATGTTCCATACGATCCAATCTACGAATGCGCGGAGGAAGTTACCTTCTCCAAACTGGATAATCTTCTCAGGCATCACGCTCTTAGGTGCTGTCTGCTTGTTGAGTGCTTTTTTCATAAAAATGCTGTATTTGATAGTTTATAAATATTGGCACATTATTTCACGTTGCAAAGGTACAAAAAATCCGGCATATGTACAACAATAAATTGTCGTTTTTTGTGAAAAAATTGATTTTTAGCAATGAGCAACCGCGATTTTTGACAAAATATAAGAAAAATCGCGCAAAAATTTGCGTATGTCAAAAAAAAGCTGTACCTTTGCACCCGAAAATAAATTTTCATAGTTAAGGTTTAGGTTTATGAGCAATAGGAGGCTGTGAAGTTTCCTATTGCTTTTTAAACAAAGTAAACGCAATAGGAGAATTTTGACATGAAAAAACAGACAGAAAACACCGCCAACACCGTGCCCGACCTCACCAACGCTGAGGAAGTTCGCAAGGCCGTCATCGCCGCAGAGATCCTGCAGAGGAAGTGGTGATTAATGGCGAATGGCGAAAGGCGAAAGGTTAAAGTTGAAAATATAAAGAAAAAGAATATATGGCAGTAACTTACATGACCGCAGAAGGTCTGCAAAAACTAAAAGAAGAGCTCCAGAGACTGGAGGCTGTAGAGCGTCCGCGCGTGATTGCAGCTATCGCTGAGGCACGCGACAAAGGCGATCTGAGCGAGAACGCCGAGTACGACGCTGCAAAAGAAGAGCAAGGCATGCTGGAGAGCAAGATTGCTCAACTGAAAGGACGTATCATGGACGCACGTATCATCGACCGCAGTACGGTTTCGACCGACGAGGTACAGATATTAACTAAGGTACACGTGCGCGTGAAGAAGACGGGCGCCGAGAAGACCTACCAACTCGTAACAGAGGGAGAGGCCAACTTCGCAGAAGGCAAGATCGCCGTGACGACTCCTATCGCCAAAGGACTGATGGGTAAGCACGTGGGCGACGTGGCACAGGTGAAGGTGCCGGCCGGAATCATGGAGTTTGAGATTCTGGATATCTCGTTGTAAGGGTTACGGGTTACGGGTTACAGGTTATAGGTTATAGGTTATAGTTATGACAATATTTACCAAGATAATCAAGGGCGAGATTCCCAGCTACAAGGTAGCCGAGGACGATCGCTACTACGCCTTCCTGGACATCAATCCGCTGCAGAAGGGACACACGCTGGTGATCCCCAAACTGCCGGAGCCGGAAGCCGACTACATCTTCGACCTGGACGATGAGTTGCTGGCCGGCATGATGGTGTTCGCAAAAAAAGTAGCCCGCGGCCTGAAAGAGGCCACAGGCTGCAAGCGTGTGGGTGTTGCCGTACTGGGCATGGAGGTGAATCACGTGCATATCCATCTTGTGCCGATGAATTCGGAGAAAGATATGCTTTTCACCAATCCCAAGCTGACGCTCGAGAGCGACGAGATGGCCGAGATAGCCAACTCAATCGCCGTAGCCGTAGAATCACTTGACGCGTAGCCAGGTCTGGCTGCGCCCAAGTATTCCGGCGCGATCTAAGGAACCACGCAGCACCAGCTTACCATTCTTTAGGTATATTTTACCATAGTAGAATTTACCACTCTCAGGATCAAGGAGTTTGCCACCGCGCAATTCTCCTTTTTCTTCATGCATACCGCGGATAAAGACCAGCCCCTCCAGCTTCTTGCCATGGTCGGCTCCCTTGCACTCGGTGCAGGTCATGTTGGGATCGCCCATGAGCAGGCGGTCGATCTTGCCGTAGTAGAGGCCATCCGAACCGCGATAGATAAGCACGACGGAGTAGCTATTGCCGGTGCGGTCGTCCACGGTCTTCCATCGACCGAGAATCTCACTCACCTGCGCCGACGCCGACAGCGTCAGGCAGATCATCAACACACAAAAAATCGTTCGTTTCATACCATTTGCTTTAAAATCGCTGACAAAATTATACAAAATTTTGCATATATGCAAATTCTTTTGTATCTTTGCAGCATGAAATTGGTTTTTGCAACAAATAACGCCCACAAATTGGACGAAGTGCGCAGGATTTTGCCCCAGGAGGTGGAAGTGCTCAGCCTGGAGCAGGTAGGTTTTCTGCACGACATCGACGAGACCGGTACTACCCTGGCCGAGAACAGCCGGATCAAGGCCGAAGCTGTCGCTAAGTTTTTGGTGGAAAGTGGAAAGTGGAAGGAGGAAGGACCGGATGGGGTCTTTGCCGACGACACCGGGCTGGAGATCGAGGCGCTGGGTGGTAAGCCGGGCGTATATACCGCTCGCTGGGCCGGAGAACCCGCTGCCAACCGCCGGAAAGCACTACAGGAACTGGCCGACAAACCGAATCGCGCCGCGCAGTTCCGCACCGTCGTAACGCTGATCGACCGTACCGGCACCCGCCAGGTGGATGGCATCGTACGCGGCCGGATAGCTACCGAAGAACGCGGCGACGGAGGATTCGGGTACGACCCGGTATTCATTCCGGAGGGGTATGACCGCACCTTTGCCGAACTGCCGGCGGAAATCAAGAATACGATCAGTCACCGCGCTCGCGCCATGAGCGAACTCAAAAAACTACTGCAACTCTCGTGAAACGAATACTAACCATACTATGCGCGCTTGTCCTCTGCCTGGGTCTCAATGCCGGCAAATGGACCACGCACTTTGCCTACAACAACGTGACGCAGATAGCGGCGTCGCCGGACCGGGTGTATGCCCTCTCCGACGGTAGCCTCTTCAGCGTGGATAAACAGACCGAGCAAATCACGATCTATAATCGCCAGACCGGCCTGCACAGCACGGGTATCTCGTGTATTCACTACGACGAACTCGGCGAGCAACTGATCATCGCCTACTCTACCGGCAAGATCGATATCCTGTCCTCACGCGGCGTGAAATACATCGGCGATCTGTACGACAAGGACATGACGCAGCGCAAGACGATCTACAACGTCACGATCTCCGGACGTACGGCCTACCTGGCCACACACTACGGCATCCAGACCATGGACCTGAGGGAGTACAAACTGGTGGACAGCTACTGGCTGCGCCCTGCCGGAGCGGAGACGCCCATCAAGGACGTGCTGCTCCAAGGCGACTCCATCTACGCCTTCTCGGACGACAGCCTCTATAGCGCCGCGCTCAGCGACCCGCTCTCTGACTACCATTACTGGCATCGCGAAGCCGCGGGACGCATAGCACCCGATGCGACCAAAGGCCGGCAATATACCGACAACGGCACCACCTGGTTGGCCGACGCTGCCAACGGCGTGACGCGTATCTCGCCCACGGAGACGATGCACTACAAGCCGGACGGCCCGATACAGAACACGCCGTACCGCATCCGCGCGATAGGGGATAAGATAGGCGTTATTCCTGGCGGATACGTGATCTCACGTTATAGCCGACCCGGCACCATCATGCTGTATGAAAACGGGCGCTGGACCAACTACGACGCGGCGTACCTGACTGCTAAAACAGGTATAAGTAATATCCTCGATATGAGTGATATCCTGTTCGACCCGTCGGACCCGAAACATTTCTTTGCGACCAGCTTCGGCTACGGATTGTTTGAGTTCCGCCAAGACACGCTCTACCGCCACTACACCCCGGAAAACAGTGCGCTGGAGCCCGTCATCCCGACTCCTGTGTTCCAGTACGTATGGACAGACGGTCTATGCTGGGACCGGGACGGCAACCTATGGATGCTCAACAACGGAGTGAACGGCATCAAAGTGCTCAAGACCGACCAGACCTGGTTGAGCCTCTCCAACGCGGCCTGCGCCAACCTGGACCGCAGCAAAGACTTACTGGTATCCGTACGTAATCCGAATATCAAACTGATCTCCTCGATCCGCAACGGCATCGGCGTGATGGACGACAACGGTACGTTAGACGACGCGACGGACGACCGTGCGGTGCTGTGCGCCGACTTTGTGGATGCCAACGGGAATGTGCTGATCATCGAGCGCATCACGGCTTTCCACCAGACGCCATCGGGCATTCTGCTGGTAGGTACGGAGGGCGGTCTGCACCGCATTGACAATCCCGAAGCCATGCTGGACGGCAATCGGCTGTGCCTGCCTGTGGACCTGGATCTGCCGGAAGAGGGACGGCTGTCGGTATTTGCTACCGAGCATATCCGAAGCCTGACCACCGACCACCTGAACCGCGTATGGGTCGGCACCCAGAACGCAGGCCTGTACTGCCTGAATGAAGACCTGACGCAGATAGAGGCACACTACTCGATCGACAACAGTCCGATGCCGAGCAACGACGTGCTCTCCATCTGCTGGACTACGGAGAATCCGCACCTATTCATCGGTACGGCGGACGGACTGGTAGAATTCGACCCGCAGGGCATCGATGAAGGTCTGCAGAACGAGGAGAACAACACAGACGAGACGCAGGAGGAAGGCAGTATGCTACGCTGGAGAGTGCATCTATGCTACTCCAACCCGACGGAGATAGCCGCCTCGGATGAGGCCGTCTATGCCGCAGCGGAAGGCTCGCTATTCAGTATCGACCGCGAGGACCTGAGCATCAGCTATTGGGGTAAATCGACAGGACTGAAAGGCAACACCGTATCGCATATCGCCTATGACAAGACGTCCCAACAGCTGGTCATCGCCTACGAGGACGGACGTATCGATCTGCTGGATAAGAAGGGCAACGTGCGTCAGATGCCGGACCTGTATATGAAAGCCGGTTCGACAGCGATAGACATCCATTGTATCACCCCCGGGACAAAAGCTACGTATCTGGGCACCTCGTTCGGCGTGATGGCCATCAATACGCGCAAAGCAGAGATATCGGACACCTACTATATCGGCAACGAAGCAAGCGCGGTAGAGGTGCAGCAAGTGGTGGAATACCACGACTCGCTGTTGGTCTTCTCGTATAATAAACTATACCGCGCCTCGCTCCACGACAACCTGATCGACTACCACTATTGGAAGTCCGAGACGATGCCGTGCGAACAGGTACAGGCGGCCGGTGTATGGGAGGATGCGGTATATACCCTGCAGCATGACTCCCTGTATCGTCTTGCAGGAAGCACCTGGCAACTGGTACGACCGGAAGCGATCCGATGGATGCATATCCAGGACGGCAAATTGCTCTTCTACACCTCGGAGGGACTGCACCAACTGAAAGAGGACAGCGGGAAAGAGCTGCTGAGCAATCTGTATAGCATGAACGACGCCATCTATACCAACGGCGAGTACTGGCTGGCAGAGACCAACTACGGCTTGATTCGTCTGGGCACAAGCGGCGACGACTATTTCCATACCGAAGGCCCGAACAGCAACTTCGGCTATTGCATGTACGCCATGCACGATCGCATCTACTCGGCCACAGGCGGTCGTTGGGGTGCGCAGTTCGTTCGACCGGGACGTATCAATATCTACGACGGTACGGCATGGCGCTGTATTGACGAGGGACAGATAGGCTCGGCTTTAGGCACACCGGCGTATGATATCTCGTCGCTGGGTATCGACCCGCAGGATCCGGGCCACTTCTTTGCGGCCTCCTACGGTCGTGGCGTGTATGAGTTCCGCGACTATAAGGCCATCAAGCACTACACGCCGGCCAACAGCACCATCCGGGAAGCGGCCGAGGGTATCAATCCGAATTTATACACCTTTGTGGACGGTGCGACCGTGGATCAAGAGGGCAACCTGTGGGTGCTGAACAACACATCCCTGGCCAGCGGTCAACCGCTACATATCCTCACCCCCTACGGACAATGGTTTGCCCTACCGCTCTACAGCGGCGGCCAGAATCAGCAACTGATCACGCCTACGGGTATCTGGACCGACAAGCGCAACAGTCAGTATAAATGGCTCATGGCACAGCGTAGCGAACCGAAACTGATCCTGCTGGACGACGGCGGCACACCCACCAAGAGCAGCGACGACCGCTGCCGGGCGCGCAGTTCATTTGTGGATCAAAACGGGAATGTCCTTACGCCTACGCAGTTCCGCTGCTGGGCACAGGATGCGACCAACCGCATCTGGATCGGTACGGACAAGGGAATCCTGCTGCTGGAGGAGAAGACCGACTTCTTCACCTCGAATGCCTGCAAGCGCATCATCATTCCGCGTAACGACGGTACAGGTCTGGGCGACTACCTGCTGGGCGACGAGCAGATCAACTGCATCGCCGTGGATGGCGGCAACCGCGTATGGATAGGTACAGGCAACTCCGGTCTGTACCTCATGCAGGATGATACAATCACCGTAGCGCATTTCACCGAGAACAACAGCCTGCTGCCCTCCAACACCATCCAGTCGATTGCTATCCTGCCTAAGACGGGTGAGGTGTTTGTGGGTACAGACAAGGGTATCGCCTCCTACCGCAGCGACGCCAGCGAACCGCAGGAGACGATGAGCGGAGCATATGCGTATCCGAATCCCGTGCGACCGGACTATGCAGGCGTGGTATCTATCACCGGCCTGATGGAGAACACCACGGTAAACATCATCGACGAGGGAGGTAACCTGGTCTGCAAGACCCGCAGCAATGGTGGTACTGCCGTATGGGACTTGAAACTGCAGAACGGCAAACGTGCCACACCGGGCGTCTATACGGCGCTATGCAACACGCAAGGCGGACATACAGTCGTTAAAATTCTGGTAACGCGATGATGAAGACTCGTGATAACTGCTTCGGCTTTCTGCGTTTTGTCTTCGCGTTGGTGATCGTGATTGCCCACTTGAGGGTGCTGACGCGCATACCGGAACTGGAGAGCACACGCTTCTTGAGCCTGATCGTCAACCGGACGGCCTTCTTTGTCATCTCGGGTTTTCTGATCATGGTCAGCTATGACCACAGCGAGAGCATCCGGCATTTCTTTCGGAAACGTGCGCGGCGTATCTTCCCCGCCTACATCACGGTGATACTATGCTGTGCGGTGTTCCTGGTGCTGCTGAGTAGCTATTCTCCGGCAGCCTATTACACCCATCCCGAGTGGTGGCGGTATGTGGTAGCGAATCTCGGTTTTATGAATTTCCTGCAGCCGAGCCTGCCGGGTGTGTTCGAGGACGCGATGTTTGTGAACAGTTCGGTCAATGCGGCTCTCTGGACCCAAAAAGTGGAAGTGGGTTTCTACCTGATAGTACCCATACTGGCCTACATCCTGCATAAGAGCAAACGTCCGTGGGCATGGCTACTGGGCATCTACCTTTGTTCCGTAGTATGGAGCAACGTCTTCATGTGGCTGTCCGACCATACGGGCAAGCCGATGTATCTATTCCTGGAGCATCAGTTGCCGGGATGCTTGTCGTATTTCGCCGCCGGTATGTTTGCATATCAGTATAAAGACCTGTTTATGAAATACCGACATCTGATCATCCTGCCGGCGATCGCTATCGTGGTGTTTGAAAAAATGACGGGCATGAGTTGGTTGCAGCCGGCCGGCAACGCGGCGGTACTGCTGTGGTGCGCTTACTCCTTGCCCAAATTGAACCGGCTGGAATGTCTGGGTAATTTCTCGTACGGCATGTATCTGTACCACTGCCCTATACTGATGGTGATGATGTCGCTCGGCGCCTTCCAGGCGATGAACGTATGGGTAGCATCGGCATGCTTCATCGGTATCGTGATTGCCTTGGCAGCGCTATCGTGGTACACATTAGAAAAAAGATTCATCAACAAGCGTTAATGAATCTTTTTGCCTTTAATGTATCCGTTTCCGTTAGTGTATCAGCTTCATAAACTCTTCACGCGTCTTGGCATGCTGGAAGACGCCGGTGAAGTCGGAGGTGACCGTCATGGCGTGCTGTTTCTGCACACCGCGCATCTGCATGCATAGGTGCTCTGCCTCGATGACGACCATCACACCCAGGGGATCCAGGGTCTGCTGAATACAGTCCTTGATCTGGGTGGTCAGGCGCTCCTGGACTTGCAGGCGGCGGGCAAAGACATCCACCACGCGGGCGATCTTGCTCAGGCCCGTAATACGTCCGTTGGGGATATAGGCCACATGCACCTTGCCGAAGAAAGGCAGCATATGATGCTCACAGAGCGAGTAGAAGTCGATATCCTTGACCACCACCATCTGACGATAGTCTTCCTCAAACAGAGCCGAACGCAGAATAGCCTCGGGATCCTCGTGGTAGCCCTTGGTAAGAAACTGCATGGCTTTGCCTACGCGGTGGGGCGTACGCTGCAGTCCTTCGCGCTCGGGATCCTCGCCTATCTCACGCAGCAGGGCCTCTACATGCTCGGCGATACGATCCGTCTTGGTCGTATCGGGATTGAATTGCTGTAAGTCCATCGTTATCTCTCCTCTCTCTCTTTCTGACGCTGAATGACTACGGCCTTGATGTGGTCGCGTACCACGTAGGTCTGGCGACTCATGCCGGGGAAGCGCTGCAGGAACGAGCGCTTGTACTCTTGCGCCTCATCCAGGGTGCGGAAATCGCCGATACGCACACGCCAGAACGGGGTGTAGAAACGTACGTAGATAGGTACGGTCACCTTACCCGTCAGCATGGCGCGGATACGATTGGCTTCGCCCTGACCGACACGCTGGTCGTTGGACTGATAGATCTCCAGTCGATAGCCAACGGGATTGGCACTCACGGTCTTCTTACGACGTACCTTGCCGGGCGTGGTACGGATATACTTACCCTCGGCCAGTACACGGATATAACGCGGCTGATGGACGGTGACAAAGGGCAGCATGTCGTTCCATATGGTCAACTCCACGCTATCCTGCGCCAGCGAGTCTTGCGCCAGGCTGTCCACGAGTATCTCCGCAGCGATGGGCTGCGAAGGTACAGGATATACATCTTGTGCCCGGAGCAGCGCGCTACCGGCACAGAGCATCAGCAATAAACAAATACCAAATTTTTTCATATCTTCTTAATAGTGGAACGAACTACCACCCACGAACTCACGCAACAAGGACGTTGGCGGAATTTCCTTCTCGGGTATAGGTATGAAGTATTGCAGGAACTTGATCAGACGATGTGCCTCGGTATACTCCTCGCAGTACTTCGGTACTTCCTGTAGGATAGGTTCGGCATGACGCTTCAGGACGGCCAACTCGAAGAGCAGGGCCGAGTTGAACATCACGTCGGCTTCCTCCTGGAACGGATAGATCCATTTATCCTCGCCGCGACGCACACTCGGGCTACGAGCTATCGTCTCACGGGCCGAGTAGCCACGATACTTGTAGTCGCGCACAATACGGCGCAGCAGACGAATATCGGTGGTCGGTATCCAGTTGTGGTTGTCGATATTGATGGTCGTCAATGCCGATACGTAAATTTTGAACGTCAAACTCCGTGCCACATCGGGCAAAATAATCGGATTAAGTGCATGCAGACCCTCGATGACCAGCACGTTGTTCTTCTCCAGCTTCAGCTTATGACCCTCAAACTGGCGTGCTCCTTTCTCGAAGGAGAAGGTAGGCAGGTCCACTTCCTTGCCGTCCAGCAGGTCGTGCATTTGCTGACGGAAGAAGGGCAGGTCTACAGCCTCTACATTCTCAAAATCCCAATCGCCGTTTTCGTCGCGAGGGGTGTCTTCACGATTGACGAAATAGTCGTCCATCGAGATCACTACCGGGCGAATACCGTTGACCAGCAACTGGATCTGCAGACGCTTGGAGAACGTGGTCTTACCCGAGGAGGACGGACCGGCGATAAAGATCAGCTTGGGTTGCTTTTCCGCGATTTGATCGGCTATCTGGGCCACTTTCTTCTCGTGCAGCGCCTCAGCCAACTTGATCAACTCGAACGAACGGTTGTTCTTGCAAGCGATATTGAAGTCGCTCACGTTATGGATATGCAGCAACTTGTTCCAATAGCTGAACTCCGAGAAGATCTGGAACATATTGTCCTGCACCAGCTTATCCTCCAGTCGATCCGGATTGGCACGGTTCGGAATACGGAGCAACATGCCGTCGTGATAAGGCTCCAGGTCGAAGATATTCACGTAGCCGGTAGAGGGCATGGTGCTGCTGGTATAGTAGTCGATATAGTCGCCCATGCGGAAATAGCGGCAGTAGGGATTGCCCAGGGTCTCAAAGATGGTGGACTCGCCGTCGGCACGGGCGCCGAACATCTTGATGACCTCCTTGGTCTGCTTCTCCTCCTCATGGATCGGACGATTCTCATGGATAATGCCCCACATACGATTCTTGATGGCATCCACCATCTCCGGCGTCAGTACGGGTTCGCCGGCCTCTGCATTCAGGTCGCCATTCTTCGGCATACGCCATTGCAAAGTGCAGTAGTATCCCTTGCTGATCGGGTGCTCGATACGCAGGTCAGCACGCGGATAGAGTTCGTTGATGGCACACGCCAGGATCATATTCAGCGTACGCACATAGCAACGCATTCCGCTGGGCGAACTGGCATCCAGAAACTCCACATCCTTGGGTTTGTAGAGGAGGAAGTCCAGATTCTCGACCTTGTAATTGACGTGAGCTGCTATGATCGGGTAGCGAAGTTGCACACCTATCTTATCCTTCAACTCAATCAGGGAAATTCCACGCGGCACCTCATGATAGGTGTGGGTATTTTTGCAATAGACAGTAATTGTGGGTTCCATACGTATGTTGGATTAATTAAAATCTATAATATGATGTATCGACAGTATGCCGAGTATCTCGGTGGATTCGGGTGTCTCGGTGACAGCCAGGGTCGTGATGTTGTGCTTGTCCATCAGCTCGAGCGCATCGCTCATGAGGGCATCGCGATGGATATGCTTGTAGCTCGGCGTCATGATGTCGGCCGCCACGAGCGCATCCAGTTGCGGACGGTTCTCGATCGCGCGACGCAGGTCGCCATCGGTGATAATACCCCGGCAGGCATCGCCCTCGTAGACCATGGTCATACCCATATGGCCTTTCGACATCTCCAGCACCAGTTCGCGCAGCGGCGTCGCAGTCTGTACGTGCGGCACATACTGCTGCATATGCTGGCCAACGCGTCCTAAGAGTTTGCGCCCTAAGGCACCGCCGGGATGGTAGACGGCAAAGTTCTCGGCCCGAAAGCGCCGTTTCTCCATCAGGCAGACTACGAGCGCATCGCCCAGCATACAGGTGGCCGTCGTGCTGGTGGTGGGTGCCAAGCCGAGCGGACAAGCCTCGCGGTCCACATGCATCGAGAGGACGATGTCGCAGCTCTTGGCCAAGCGTGACTGCTCATCACCCGTCATGGCGATCAGTCGGCAGCCTATCTTACGCAGCGGATCGATGACGGAGAGTATCTCGTTGGTCTCGCCGCTGTTGCTCACCAGCATGACGATATCCTCGCGGCATACCATGCCCAGGTCGCCATGCACAGCCTCCGCTGCATTGACGAAGATAGCCTGCGTGCCGGTGGAAGCCAAGGACGAGGCGATCTTATGGCCGATGATACCGGTCTTGCCGATACCCATGATGACCAGTTTGCCCCGGCAGGCATATATCGCCTCCACCGTCTCATCAAAACGGCTGTCAATCTGACGACTCAGATGTTCCAGTTCCTGTATTTCCTCCGCGAAAATCTGTTTCGCACGTTCGCTATGCGTCATAGTGTCTGCGTTAGTTCGTGTATCTGTTTGGCTTGCTGCAGGATATGCTCTATATCGCTCAGGCGCACCTGATTAGCTGCATCGCTGATGGCCTCTTCCGGACGGGGATGTACCTCCAGGAACAGGCCGTCCACACCTACGGCCAAGGCGGCCCGCATCAGGTGGGGCACCATCTCGCGGTTGCCACCGGTGATGCCTTGCTGACTGCTGGGCTGCTGTACGGAATGCGTGGCGTCAAAGATGACGGGACAGCCGAACCGGCGCATTTCCACCAGTCCGGTCATATCCACTACCAGCCGGCCGTAGCCGAAGCTGGATCCGCGTTCCGTGAGCCATATGCCGTCCTGCCGTCCGTCGCGTACCGCTGCTATCTTATCGATCGCACCGCGCATATCCCAGGGCGCCATGAACTGCCCTTTCTTGACGTTCACGATACGTCCGGTACGGGCTGCGGCTTGCAGCAGGTCGGTCTGACGACTCAGGAAAGCGGGTATCTGCAGCACATCCGCCACTTCGCTCACCGGGGCACATTGCCACGACTCATGCACATCGGTCACGATAGGCAACGAGAACTGCTCTTTGACCTCTTGCAGGATCTTGAGCCCCTCGTCCATACCTATGCCGCGGGCAGAAGCGCTGGTGCGATTGGCCTTGTCGAACGACGACTTAAAATAAAGCGTCATGCCCAGCCGGCCGCACACCTCACGGAGGCGTTCGGCGGTCTGCATCACGATGTCGCGACGCTCGATGGCGCAGGGCCCGGCTATGAGCAGGAGCGGTTTCATTTGACGTGCTTATATACGCGTATCCAAGCTACGTTGAGCGTACCCTCCATGGCTTTCTGCTGCTCGTCGATGAACGACGAGATGGCCAGGAAGAGCGGCTCCTTAGGCAGGTTGTAGGAGGTGCGATATACCTCCAAGTTGTTGACATACCAGATCAGTTCGCGCTCGGTCCAACGAAGCGTGTAGATATAGTACTTGGTGGGCGATATACCACGCAGGGTGGTGCCGTCGAAGCCTTTCTCCTTGTAGTTGCCCATGGTGATACGCTTGCCGTTGTAGTGGAAGAGGCTGATCATCGGCAGTTTCTTGCCCGAACCCAACCATACGGCGTGGTGAATATCACCCTCCGTACGCAGTTTCACCATGAACATACCCTCTTTCTGACGGAAGGCATCAGCCGTCTGGATAATATCGCTCGTATATTCGAAGTCCTTGTTGATGAATCCTTTCTTCGGGTCCCAAGCCGGTGCGGTCACATGCTCGTTCTTGGTGAACAAGCAGAGCTTGGCATCCATCGTACCTACGTTCTTGCCGCCGTTGTTGGCCTGCTGCTCGTTAGCAAACGAGTGCTGCTGCTTCAGCTTCGGATTGTCGTACGCGAAACCAGGCTTCCATGCCGACTCCGACATGCGGATCCACTCAAACTCGTCCTTAAAGGTCTCCTTCCTGCTCTCCAGTTCCTCGATCTGCTTGCGGTCTTCCTTGAAGAAATACTGGATATCGGCCATCGCTGCCAGTTGCTTGTAGCGCACCTCTTGCTGGTACTCATCCGTGGTCTTCCAGCGCTTGGGGTTGCTCCAGAAAGCGTGCTGCTCTTTGTACTCGGGCGTCGACACCTCAGCCACCAAGGCGCGGAAGCGATCCGGCGTCTTCGAACTGCGGAAACGGATATAGGCCTTGAAGTCAGCCGACTTCTCAAACTCGGCCCATTGCTTGAGTTCCAACGAGTTGCGCACCTCTTTCTTGCTCTGCAGCTTGATGTAGTTCGGACTCTGGCGGAACTCCATATAGTCCTTCAGACGCTGGCTATTCTCCAGCTCCAGGTAGAGTTGCAACTCCTTATCATGCAGCATCTTTTTATACTGACTGATAGTCTCATAGATTGAAGTACTCTTGTACTTGGTGTGTACCCAGTTGTACTTCTTCTGCTGAAATTCCTTGCTCTCGACCACTTGCTTGAGCTCGAGATACTCTTTCATTTCAGCCGACTGCTCAATCTGACGATAACGTGCGATACGCTCCTCCTGAGCAATCATGTTGCGCTCCATCTTGTCCGTGGAATGGAGACGACCGGTTAATCTTGATAAGAAAAGATTCATACTAAAAAGGTATTAATGGATCATTTGATATATTTCTTCCAAACTATCTACATAGATTGGTTTGTAACTTTCCTCTTTCGGCAGGAACTGCAACCTGCGCATATGCTCCGCCAGGTGCTTCAGATCGTCGTAGAAGCCCCGGTAATTGAGCACATAGAGCGGTTTGCGATGTTCTCCCACCGTACCGCTGGCCAGAACATCCATCATCTCGTCCAGCGTGCCGTAGCTGCCCGGCAGGCAGATGAAGCAATCGGCCTGTTCGCGCATCCGTTGCTTACGCTCCGCCATATTGGCCACCTCAATCAGTTCGTCGCAGTTGTGTGCCAGCCGACCGGCCGCCTTGATGCGGGGCGGTATGACGCCTATCACGTGGGCTCCCGCCGCCTTGGCAGCATCGCTCACGTGGGTCATCAGTCCGCCCGTAGCACCGCCATACACCAGCGTATGACCGTGCTCGCCCAGCCATCGGCCCAACGCATCTCCCAGCGCCAGATACTCGGCCGGGATCACGTCCTTTGCACTACAATAAACTGCGATTTTCATATTTTCACATTTTTACACTGTCAAGATTGACTTATGCGTCGATGTTAGCGTAGGTAGCGTTCTGCTCGATAAACTCGCGACGCGGAGCCACATCGTCGCCCATGAGCATGGCAATCGTGCGGTCTGCCTCAGCCGCATTCTCGATGGTCACTTTCTTCAAAAGACGACGAGCCGGGTCCATAGTGGTCTCCCACAATTGCTCGTCCGACATCTCACCCAGACCTTTGTAGCGCTGGGTCTTCACCTGACGCTCGTCGCCACCGGCATATTTCTGGATGAAGTCGTGACGCTGCTGATCGTTCCAGCAGTACTCACGGTAGTTACCCTTGGAGCACATATAGAGCGGCGCCATAGCGATGTACAAGTGGCCTTGCTCAATCACCTCCTTCATATGACGGAAGAACAGAGTCATAATCAGGGTAGCGATATGCGCACCGTCCACATCGGCATCGGCCATGATGATCACTTTGTGGTAACGAATCTTGCTGAGGTTGAGCGCCTTCGGATCCTCCTCGGTACCGAACGTGATACCCAGGGCGGTGAAGATATTACGCACCTCCTCCGACTCAAATACCTTGTGGTCCATTGCTTTCTCCACGTTCAGGATCTTACCGCGGAGCGGCAGGATAGCCTGGTGCACGCGGTCACGACCGGTCTTAGCCGTACCGCCTGCCGAGTCACCCTCCACGAGGAAGAGCTCACACTCTGCCGGATCCTTGGATGCACAGTCAGCCAGTTTACCCGGCAGACCACCACCCGTAAGCGGACTCTTGCGCAACACACTCTGACGAGCGTTACGCGCAGCGATACGAGCCTGAGCGGCCAGGATCACTTTCTCCACGATCCTCTTGGCATCGTCCGGATGCTCCTCCAGGTAGTTCTGCAGCGCCTCGGCTACGGCACTCGATACCATACCCTGCACCTCGGAGTTACCCAGTTTGGTCTTGGTCTGACCCTCAAACTGCGGCTCAGCCACCTTGACAGAGATGACCGCCGTCAGTCCCTCACGGAAGTCGTTCGGATCAATATTGGAGTTACCCTCTTTGTCTTTCAGTTTGGCCTTCTCCAACATCTTGCTATCCTCGGCGTATTTCTTCATCACGCGCGTCAAGGCAGCACGGAAACCGGCTACATGGGTACCACCCTCGATGGTGTTGATATTGTTGACGTAGGAGTGTACGTTCTCGTTGAAGTCGGTATTGTACATGATGGCTACCTCTACCGGCGTACCGTACTTATCCGTACTCAGGTGGATCACCTCAGAGATGAGCGGCGTACGGTTGCTGTCGATGTAGCGAACGAACTCCTGCAAGCCCTTCTCCGAGTAGAACTCCTCACGCTTGCATTCGGTCACCTTCACGCCATTCTCGAGCGTATGCTCCTCCATCACGCGCTTATCCTTGAGCACGATCTTAATACCGGCATTCAGGAAGGCCAACTCGCGCATACGGTTTGCCAGGATCTCCCACTTGTAGGTCGTCACGGTGAAGATGGTATCGTCCGGCCAGAACTGCACGAACGTACCGGTCTTACGCTGCTCCCAGTTGCCGATAGCCTCGTCCTCGGTGATCACATGTACCGGCGAGAGCGGTTTACCCTTCTCATAGTCCTGGGTATGAATCTTGCCGTCGCGATACACCTCGACGTGCATCTTGGTGGAGAGTGCATTCACGCAGCTCACACCCACACCGTGCAGACCGCCGGACACTTTGTAGGAGTCCTTATTGAACTTACCGCCGGCATGCAGCACGGTCATCACGACCTCCAGGGCCGACTTATGCTCCTTCGGGTGCATATCCACCGGGATACCACGACCGTTATCCTGCACCGTGATCGAATTGTCCTCATTGATGTGAACAGCTATCTCCGAGCAGAAACCTGCCAGGGCCTCGTCGATCGAGTTGTCCACCACCTCATAAACCAAGTGGTGCAAGCCCTTCTCCGAGATGTCGCCGATGTACATCGCCGGACGCTTACGCACCGCCTCTAATCCCTCAAGCACTTGAATACTTGAGCCATCATACTTTTCTTTTTGTTCTTCCATTTTATGTGTTTGTCTGTTATGTATTCCTAAATATTTATGCGTGCGCTGACGCACAATGCGCGCGTGTACGCACATTATCGGCTGCAAAGGTACAAAAAATTTTTGACCTGTGCAAATTATTTTTACGATTTTTTAGGAATTTTCGCTTTTTAGGCCTTTATGAGCCCTTTTTCTGCCGCCAGTTGCATCAAATAGGCCTTGGCGGGCTCGTACTCATTGGGGATCACACCGTCTAATATAGCGTCCTTTATGGCCGCTTTGAGTTCGCCCACGGTAGAGCAGGGCTCCAGGCCCAACAGTTGCATAATCTCCTCGCCCTTCACAGGCGGCTGGAAATTGCGGATACGGTCGCGTTCCTCGAGTTCCACCATCTTCTCTCTTACAAGCTGATAATTCCGATGGAATCGGGCCACTTTCTCTTCGTTGCGGCTCGTGATATCCGCATCGCAGAGCAACATCAGGTCCTCGATATCATCGCCCGCTTCGAAGAGCAGACGGCGTACGGCCGAGTCGGTCACGGTGTCCTCTATGAGGTGGATTGGCCGCATATGCAGGTCCACCATCTTCTGGACATATTGCATCTTCTCATTGAGGGGCAACTTCATCGTGCGGAAGATCTTGGGGATCATCTTGCTACCGATATAGTTATGGTTTCGGAACGTCCATCCCGCCTGCGGGTCCCAGGCCTTGGAGCGCGGTTTGCCGATATCGTGCAAGAGCGCTGCCCAACGCAGCCAGAGTTCATGGTCTGAAGGCTGAATGCTGACGGCCGATGGCTGTCGCAACGCGACATTATCCACCACCCGTAGCGTATGCAGGAATACGTCCTTATGTCCCCGACCGGACTTTACCTCCACGCCTTTCAATGCCGCCAGTTCGGGAAAGATGAGGGGCAGCAGGCCCGTCTTGTCGAGCAATAGCCAGCCCTCGGAGGGACGACGGCTCAGCATGATCTTATGCAGCTCCTCGTTGATGCGTTCCTTGGTGATGATCTTGATGCGTTCTTTGTTTCGCACGATGGCATCAAAGGTCTCGCCATCCAGGTTGAAACCCAGTTGCGTAGCAAAGCGGATGGCCCGCATCATGCGCAGCGGGTCGTCCGAGTAGGTGATGTCCGGATCCAGGGGCGTACGGATGATGCAACGCTCCAGATCGCCCATTCCGTCGAATGGGTCTACGAGTTCGCCGTATTCCTTGTCGCCTACCACCTTTCGCCCTTCGCCATTATTCAGACATATGGCCATGGCGTTGATGGTAAAGTCGCGGCGATTCTGGTCCTCCTGGAGCGTACCATCCTCCACAATGGGGTTTCGGCTATCGCGGGTATAACTCTCCCGGCGTGCACCGACAAACTCCAGCTCCAGGTCTTTCTTCTTGACTTGTGCTGTTCCGTAAGTCTTGAATACCGACAGGTGTGCGCCCTTGCCCATGCGTTTCGCCACCGCTTCCGCCAGCAGAATACCAATACCAGAACGACCGCCTTCTGAATGCTGATGGCTGACGGCTGACGGCCCCTTCGCCACCACTACATCAATATCCGTGCTCGGTCGGTGGAGGATCAGGTCGCGCACCCAGCCGCCTATCACGTAGCACTCCAGCCCCAGACGGTCGGCTTCCTCGCCTATCATCCGGAGAATAGGATCCTGTATTTTCTCGCTTGTGATACGCATGATTTAGTGCTTATTCATCAGTTTGCCCTTCTTCCATTTCAACGTGGGATAGGTCTTCTTCAGGTACGCCTCGGCACCCTCTATACCGCTACTACCGCTCGTAGCGAACGGGATGAGCACTTTGCCCTCCAGTTGCGGCAGGTTGTTGTCGATCCACGAGTTGATGATACGCGGACAGATACCCCACCAGATGGGGAATCCCACATAGATGGTGTCGTAGGGAAGGATGTTGGTGCATTGCTTGATCGTAGGACGTGCCTCGGGGTCGTTCATCTCGACGGACGAACGCGACTTCTTGTTGCGCCAATCCAGGTCGGCAGCTGTATATTTTTCAGCCGGTTCGATCTCCCAAAGCGTAGCCTTATGCTCGCGGGCCAGGCGCTGGGCAGCGGCCTTGGTTGTTCCCGTCGCCGAGAAATAAACCACCATCGTTTTCTTGGTTTTCTGTACGTTCTGTGCGCTTACCGGCAGAAGCATCATCGCTGCCAGGGCTATAAAAAGTATTCGTTTCATAAATGATTATATTCCAATATTGCTGCAAAATTACTACTTTTTTGGAATATATGCAAGTTTTGGGGCAAAAAAATCGATATTTTTGCAGAATAGGATGTCGCTATGTCGCTGTTTAGACGGTGTGGTTTTGGAACTTTGAGACTTTGATGAGATTTTGTAAACAAATGATATTCTGCAAGTTATTACCAATAGTCTCAATAATCTCAATAATCTCATGCAAAAAATAAAGAGCGACATAGCGACAAAGCGACACGTAAAAAAGAAAACCGTCAAACCGTCAAACCGTCACGAAAAAATCGATTAGGGATTATCGATTGTGGATTGTCGAAGGGGCTATGGTGAGCCTGTGGTAAGGCTAATAACCAACGAATATCTAACGAATAACTAACGTTAGACAGGGCTTAGGTATGCTATATAGACGACGCTGACTCGTCGTCAAGGGGACGTACTGAAGAGTGTGGGTAAGGAACTTAATCTTAAGAATCGGACATTTTTGAGGGGAAAAATAGGCATTTATAAACCATGGGAAAACCATGACTTACCCATGACTTACCCATGACTTACCCATGACTTGCCCCTTAGTGAGCAAAATCTTAAGAATCGGACATTATGCATGGGGCGTTTCATTACCGGATCGAATCCGTTGAGAAATCCCAACGGGAAAAGCCTCGATGATGATTTGTAGACCTGCTAATCACAAAAACTCTTCTTGATAAGTCCTATATTTTTTATGATACTCTCCATAGGTTTCAATTTTTCTGGAAAGTGTAAATATTAAATATCATGATTTATCCTTTTGTTCTTCGTCGACAGGCAATTCCTGCGCAGGAGCGTCTTCGATGGGGCGGAGATAATCCGAAGCTCTTTCGGACGAGATGACAGAGCGACCTAATTGGCGCTCCAGATCTTCACGAGCGTTCTTCGCCACTTTGCCTCCGGCTTGTGCTGCCTGCCGGCTTTCGAGCATACCTTGCGGATTGCGCTGACGCGAGAGTTCGGTGGTTGCCACCTCGGCTAAGGTATTGAGCGCGAGTTCGATATTGGTCATGTTGTCGCGCAAGTTCTCCTTCGTCAGTCCCTTATGGCGCTTGTACTCACCGGTAGTCATGCCGCTCCATGCTTTGGTCAGTACGTTGGTCAGGATGGCAAAGTCCCGATGCTCCGTAATGCCTGCGCGCTGCCATTCGTCGGTCAACTCTTTGCGCATCTCTATGGAACGCATGCGCTCGTTAATCCACTTGTCGGAATAGCCCTGACGACGATAGTCCTCCACAGCCATCTGGAAGGTCAACTCGGGGTCTATCATCTGGTCGATACGCTGCTGTCCCAATTGCGCAAGCCATTGCTTGACGGGCTCCGCTTTCTTGGACGGAACGGACTGAATGATACGGAAAATATCCTGTAAATCAGCGACATCTGTTAAACGCCGTTTGCCATCTGCAGCCAGCAATTTCAACTGGTGACAATTTGTCACCGTTTCATTTCCTTCTTCGGATAGTCTTTGCTTGAGTTTGTTCCAATACTTTCGGCCGTCTGCACTATTAGTTAACACTTGTACTATATCTACGACTGAGAAATAGTACTTCTCCTGCTCATCATCCCATACGATGCGGACTTTATTGCCTTCGAAAAGTTGTATAGCAAAATTGTCTTCCATAGTAGTATCTTATTTTGGCTGCAAAGTTACTACTTTTTTCTGAAAAATGCAAATATTTCTGCAAAAAAAATCAAAAATTCCTTGCTATTTTTGAGCAGAAACTTGCACTCTTCACAAAATATAGTTTGTCGCCTCCTTGGTCTTAAATATTGGGTAAGACATTGTTTTCAATATAATTTCTCGAACGTTCGTCAAGGTAGTCATATTCTATAAACAAACCACATTGAGATACCATCCTTGCTATATCTATATTGAAATACACATCAGTCTCGCTATGGTGATAAAATGACGGACTATTCACATATACATAGTAATCATACCCAAATCGCACATATGTTCTCGTTCGCTTATGATATAGAGTGCCCCATATATTTTCGCGAAGTATCAATGGCACGATATATTGAATATCATCCAGCGACAAAGACATATGATTAGACACTCGCTGATACCATTTCTTAAGCATACCATCCTTATCGTATTTAGCAATAGGTGGCGTAATACCATGATCAAAATGAATCAATTTAATCTTTTTCGCTCCTACATATTTAAAGATTGAAACAATAAGATCAACATATGCCTTTTCTGTCTTTTTATACTCTTTGTATGTGAATTTATGGCCATTATATATCCCAATATCATATATGGATGTCCATGAATTACTCCAACGGTAATTATCCTCTTTCAATACAGGGAGTGCATTATAACACCATTTAATTTTATCAATCATACTATTCTATATGTTTCTATTATTATATTGTCACAATTAGAAAGATGCAGTATCTGTTTCTAATGTAGTACAAGAGATTTTCATGCGCTGGCGATGAGAAGTAATATGGCGGAGATGGGTTTCATGATTAAAGTGATTGTTTGTTTCTTCTCTCTATTTGTAGCACTATATAAGCAACGATTATTGAGAGATAATGGAACAGCGGAAGAATATATAGGTATAGATGAGACAGTTTAGAATAAAAGTCATTTACGAACAAGGCAGAAGCCGCCCATACAGCTATAAGTGCAACGCATAATTTGGCGATCTTCCATGGCCGTTTGTGCGGCGCGTCAAATAGAACGGTCCATTGCTGGCACAAACTATACACATAACACAAGGTGCATAAAACCAACATCTTATCATTGTTAAGAAACAGAACAGGGCCGTATTCGACGTCAACGCATATATTGATGATTTGCAGATGATATATTGCGGAAACGACTATGATTATCGCTATTCTCACAAGAGGTCGATATTTGGATCTTGCAATCATGTATATTCCTAGACTCATAGCGGCCAGCAAGATGCATTCGAGCATAGGAATATCGTTCCCGAACAATAAATATCCGGAAAGCAGCAATATTCCTGTTAGCATTGCGAGCGATATTGATTTATACAAAGTGTGCATAAGACTATTCGCTATCGTTTTTCTCCATCTGTTTCTAATGTAGTACAAGAGATTTTCATGCGTAGCTTGCCATCAGTCTCAGTGCTACTGACGCACCGGGAGAACTCGTTTGAAAAGGGTACTGTGCTTGAGCTTGCGAAAGAGGTATTATCCTATAACGGAAAGTCCATGTTTGCTTAGGATAAAACGTTAGCGGATTTATATATTTTCCGGTCCACCAATGAAGGGTCAATAGCTCTTCTCGGAACTGGTTTGACCATTTAGCCGTCTCAACAAGTTGAGGCTTTACAAATTCTATATCCGTAATATCAACAACAGGTATCTCCTGATATAAGCCTACATTTTCAGTGTCAAAATGAACGATACAAGTCAACGCTCCTTGCAAAGTGTCTCCTACATCGGCCGAATAGATGACAAGACTGGATTCTGAATCGCATAAGGTATCCCCCGGATAATACTGAACCATACTACAGAATAAAGTCTTACCGACATATATCGGTGTTGAAGTCGGATCATATATGGTATCATTACTTTGCGCGTACCCATACATGATACTTAATATCAAGGAAAGTATGACTGTCTTTGTCTTCATTTCATATTATAATTAGCGTTCATAGCCATCTACACGATAGTATTTTTCGAGTAGTTTTTGTTCCTTGTGCGTGTTTGCGGAACGATGCCAGACTTCGAAACGTGCAACATAGTATTGCATAGGCGCACCTTCATAAATAACAAAATGTTTGTCACTAACCTGACAGCTTTCAGAAGTAACTAATGTTGCTTAAGCCAGAGTTCCATGACCGGGTCGGAGAGGTAAAGCCCCTCTTCGCGGCGCTCAACAAAATCCTTTTCCAACAACAATGTTTGCATTTTAGCTATATTGGATTTTGTACCTAAATTGTATTTACTCATCACCTCTTGCGATGTCCACTGATCGTGTTGTCCGGAATGGATAGCACGCAAGAAATTCATCTGGTAGGTGGTAAGGGAATTCAATTGCTCCATAAACAAAGGTGTACATTGGTCAAGAAGATCACTCACGCCCTGCTTAACAACTTCTTCTGTCACTTCGGTGTCGGTATTGAGCATCACGTTCCATGCCAACTGCTGCACATACGAGGATTGGTTGCGTACAATATCGCAAATCTCTATAACGAATTTTTCGTTGATAGTCAACCCCTTTTCTGCAAACTTCCCCTGTATAAACGGTATCCAATCAGCCGTAGGAATTGGCTGCAGGTAGTTCGGCTCGCCAAACTGATAGAACGGCATCCGTTTGTTTTGAAAAATATTAGTCATCATATGTTGCCTGCTGCCAAATAAACAATAGGAAACATGTTGCTGATGTTGCCATACGCCACGCATACGTTTTTGCACGTAGATACTATCCGGCCATTCGCCTATCTGCTGGAACTCGTCAATACAAACAACGATATGCTTGCCTATATGCTTTGCTAATAACTCCGGCAATGCCAATATCTCTTCGGGAGAATACTCTTTGGGCGTAATACCTAAAGAAAAGGAGTATTCTGCTGTCAAATCAGGACTAAAAGAGACTTTCGGTGTAAGGCGCACTAAAAAACGCTTGATATTTTCTATCGCCAATTCCATTTTATTGGCGGTTTGCTTCATCAATGACTCCGCAAACTTATTATAGAAATCATACTCCGACCGACAATCATAAATATCTACATATACCGTTTGAATCAAAGACGGATCTACTATCTCCTGAACGCGTTTTACCAAAGAGGTCTTTCCCATACGACGTGGAGAGATGAGTACGACATTCAGTCCGTTCTCAAAATTCATCTTCAAACGACGGCTCTCTTTGACGCGATCAGTGAAGTTGTTGCCTCCAACAGAAACACCATACACAAAAGCCTTATTGACGTCCTTTACCATTGCTGTAATTGTTTTATTTATTGACATTTATGCGGTACACCATTTAGTGGTCCACCAAGTAGTGAACTTTTAAATTCGCTGCAAAGGTACAACAAATATTTGGAATATGCAAATATTGGTGGGATTTTTTGCAAAAATCATCGGATAACATCCGATACAATGAACGACGAAGAAAGCCCGATTCAATCGGGCACAAAAGAAGAAAGACATTTTTGCCGATTAAGGCTGACTACTGAATATATTCTTCTTTGTGAGTGCGTGTCCATTCATACCACTCGTCGTCAAAGAATATGCCGTATTCAGATGGTAAGACACGTTGAATAGCCTCGTTGAAATAGACAGAATCATAGTAGAAGAAACGAGGGCACAAAACCTCTTTAATTATTTCTCCTGGATAAGCGTCAGACCATTGTAGCATCTTGATATACGCGTCACGGAAAAGCGGGTTGGCTTTGGCACGGGAAACAGCCAGATCGTAAATCACTTGAGAGCGTTCATTGAATATAGAAAATTCAGGATCATAAATGCGATATTGATCTCTATTTTGTGGCATAGCGTCCAACAACTGCTCGTCGGAAATACTATCTCCGGTTTTGATTTGCCAGTATAATTCCAATAGTTTGTCGTTATATTCCTGTTCATTGAAATAGCACTTGGCTGTCCAGTCGTAATAGCGGATAGTGGTATCTTTGTGCGATAATGGAATAAACTTGTCCGCCATAAGGTATTTTGTTTCAGACAATTCTATTAACAGCGTGTCAGAAAAGGGAGAGTCTTTACGATTGTTCTCCATAGTATAAAAGTTATATTCCTGCAATGTAACCGTGTCGCCAGTTATCAAATATTTAGTGCTATATGCATATTCCATAGCAATGGAATCGGTTAATATCAGCCATTCCGGAATATATACTATCGGATGTTGCTCCAAGAAATCCGCAACAGTTGTGTCTTGCAAGTTGACCAAAACCAAATAACCCGTAACGTCATACCACGCTTCATACAAACGCCCGGAAGGATCCGGTTGTTGCGCAGGGCATATACCATGTTCAAGCCACTCGTTCGGATGGCATTTTTGACGCCAATAATCCGCAATACATTTGATGATAGCACTATCAGATACGATTGCAGATCCAGTCCCAGGTGTATTGTCTGTAGTTGTGGCTTTATGGCAAGCTGTCAGGCAAAGACAGGCGAGGAGAATAGGAAGAAGGCGTTTCATAGACTAATGAAATA
This sequence comes from Paludibacteraceae bacterium, assembly GCA_017509715.1. Taxonomy (GTDB): domain Bacteria; phylum Bacteroidota; class Bacteroidia; order Bacteroidales; family Paludibacteraceae; genus Colicola. Next base: position 85,583 of record JAFWOU010000001.1, read on the forward strand.
AATTGTAAATATAGGTGCTATCTATGTGGTGTGACTGAAGAAATTGAACTTTCGGGAACGGGGTATCATGACTTGTAGCACCGCCGGCAAACTGGAAGCTTACTTCGGGCAGATAAGGGCAAGCATACTTATTGTTCAATTGGAAATACATTTCCTGTTCCAAATAAGGATGGTGGGGTATTTCGTACCAATATTTTCCAAACCCCCGATTGGTGAAATGGATATTGACCAAACTATCCGGCATAAAAACCGTAAACTCACCTATGTTGGCAGCCTTGTGCAGTTGTATAATGCGTTGAGCCTGAGAAGCATCTATATCAAAAACAGTGTCCTCAGTAAAGATCCTTACCGGGTATGAAATAAGGCGGTTTCTTCCTATTACTTTGCGCGTCTGCAATTGGCTGTTTTTGGTAATGACCAATGCTGTACTATCCGGTAAAGAAAGCGAATCCGTTGCATAACGGCACAAGTGGATAATAGCATCATGATTATCCATATATTGTTTCTCCATGCCATTTGGGATGCGATTTGTGCCATTAGGAAGGACATAGAAGGTGAGAACAAGTAAAACAATAAGTGAGCCATTCCAGATGAGCGCTACTTTGCGGAAAACCGGGTTGTCTTTTTGAACCAGTGCATAAATGGATAGTCCGAGGCCAACAAGTATTGTATGTATCGCAATTACAGAACCAATCCAAATAGGCAGAAACAGATCCACCTCATATAAACAGATGTTGAGACACAAGAGGAACACGTATAAAGTGTTGATCGCCAGGATAATATATGTAATAATAGGAATGATGCGTTTCATAGGGCTTTATATTATTGGTTGCCATGAAGGGTTTCTGTGGTGGTGTGGGCAGTGAATTCGGGGGCGAGTTCAGAGACGATAGATGCCAGGCCGGCGAGGGTGGTGCCGGAAGCAGTAACATAACACTCATACGAGATCACCGTGGTGCCACGACTGAGGTGGTCGATATAAAAACGCTCTTCGGTGTTGTGGATGTCTCTGTAATAGAAGGCGTTATTCGTCCAGCGATATGCAGAAACGCCTATAGGCTCTAATAGTGCGGCACGATGATCAGTCAGAACGACATTATCCATCTCGCGATCGGTAGTGATCGTCAGGACAACACGTATCTTTTCGCCCTTGGTGAGCGGTTTATCAGTGGCGATAGTGGCATCACAGCGCTCGAAGCGACGCTGGATCCGGAGTGCTTTGGTCGAGAAGGACCGCAATTGGTCAGCCGGCGCGTCAAAAGAGGTCATGAGGGCTCCCCAGGCGGGTGTGCCGACGGTATGACGAACGGTATAACGGGTCGTGGTGTCCGGCAACGCGATCGTTTCCAACGGTGCATTCTCATGGGGCTGCACGGACGGCATACCGTTCATCAGTGCGTATGTGACATATGCGTTGAGCGATGACTGCCCCCAGTCCGTGGTGCGGTTGTTGAGGATCAGCCATTGACGGAGACCCTCCAACTCCTGCGTCTGCGGGTCTATACGTGAGAAAGCAAGCAGGAACGAGGCCTGCAGGTCTGCCTGTCGGTACCACCAGTAGCGGTCCGGCAGGTTGTTCCAGTACATGCCGTGGTCATGATCAATGGTAGCGTATCGGCGCAAGCCGTTGATGAGCGAGAGCGCACGGTCGTGTTGTCCGGCACGTTCGAACGTGAGAGCAAGCATGGGCCACGAAGTCAGCTCGGCTGTATTGAGATGGGCATATAAGGAATCGAGTGCAGCAGAATAGATACGCTGTGCGTCATCGAAAAGGGGTTGCTCTTTAAACATCGCTCTAACGTACGCATACGACGCAAAAACAGAATAGTCAGATAGCGAGTCGTGATGCGCTTTGCGATACGCTTTCTCACGACGAACCACCTCTTTGTCGATGAAACGAACGGCATTTTCCTTAATGCTACTCAGTTGGGGTTCCAACGCATCAGCTTCTTGCAACTCACCCAGCATAGCCAACACGCGAAGGCTGAGATAATAGGAGGCCGTACTACGGCTGTCCATGAGCCAAGAGAACGCTCCGCTGCTACGCTGGTAAGCACGCAGTTTCGCCCTAAACGACGAGATATCCACAGCCGTGATAGACGGATGGTCTGCGGCGAGTTTGTTGCGCAGCGCCAGGGCGTAGTAGTTATGGACGAGTTGGGTGATCGTGACAGCCGACGAGTCGATGCCCGATGGTAGTTGGGCTGCGATATAGGCCAACGGATCGTTGCAAAGCATCAGCGATACCCTGCGATTGGAGGCATGAGCCGGCGAAGGCAAAGTGAGCGTGAGCAGACTATCCGCCGCATGCATATAGAACGGCAGACACTCCGACACGGGTTCTACGATCGGTAGCACGGCCAGACGACGCTGTTCTCCATCGGAAGTGCCATGAGCATCCCGCACCTCGGCACGCACAATGATGTCGTGTGCGGAAGATGCTGTATAAGGGAAGAACCGGGTTTCAGAAGCGTGCGGCGCTACAGACAAGTCCTCCGCAAAGGTAGCCAGCAGCGAGTCGGTCACGGCATCACGTATCTGCAACGAGACGTGCGTCGGACGGACAGAGTCAGCGGCGTTGCTGATGACACATGGCAACGTGAGGGCATCTCCCTGCCGCATGAAGCGCGGCATTTGGAGACGCAGCATCAGGGTACGACGAGCCAAGAGGGTACGGGTAAAGTAGTCGGAACGGCCGTTGTCGGCCCAAGCCATCGCCTGTATCAACCATTCGGTATTATCCGGAGGAGTAAGAAAACGCACGTGTACTTCTCCGGCGGTGTCCGTATGCAGGTTCGGCAAGTATAAGGCCAGACGGGTATCACCCTGACGGAACGCAGGAGAGGTCTCTACCACGGAGGAACCGACGTCTTCTTTAACAACACATAATTGTACAGCGTCTTCTTCCATAAGCCTGAGTCTATCAGCCTCCTTTATAGAACCGACACCACGAATGCTTATGCTATTTTTTTGCACTCCTGCCACGCTTCCATAGCCGGTCACAACTACTTCACTGAGTGCCTTCTGGTCGTCCTCCATAACGATAAACATGTTACTATACGATCTGCAGGAGACCGATACCATGCCGATGAAATCACATCGGATCATCGCATTCGGGCTGACAGCCAGACTGAAATAGCCTTCCAAATCGGTGACAGTTCCACGCGTGGTGCCTTCCTCTATGATGCAGGCACCAATGATCGGTTCTCCTTGGGTATCTACCACCTGACCAAAGATCACAATCATTTGTGACGAGTCCACGCGATACGGCTCATACAACATCGGGGACTGGTAATAGACTTCCCTTGCAGTCTTAGGAACTTGCGAGAGGAAATGCTGTGACTGAGGGACATAAGTCGGCTTGCGGAATGTGGTAAACGGGAGTTCCCATTTCGGCATAAAGGGTCTTCCCCATAACGAGGAATGGAGCGACTCCAGGGCTTGGTCGGTCATGTTGAGCACCATATGTCCTTGTAGGGGTTTTCCATGCGCGTCGGTCAGACGGAAAGTCCAGGTCTCATGGGCATCCGGCGTCAGATAATCGCGCATAGTGACAGGCACGATATGCAGTTCCGTCCGGTTGATGCCTTTCAGGTGATGATGCCTGTCGCAGAATGTACCGTCTTCGCGGCAAGTGAGGAAACGCACATCCAGGTATTCGTCGGTTCGGTCAGGCAGCGTAAATGTAAAAGAGTGCATGCCCGGCGTAAGCAAATGCCACTGATGCGTGAGGATCTTATTGCGAGAGGATGTAACGCAATATACCCACGTTGTACGCGGTACGCCGAGACGTAACGTCGCCTCTTGGCCGTTGATCGTCATGCTATCGCTCGGCAGCCACAACACGGAGTCCTGCGGAATGCCATGCAGCATAGGCAGGGGCTGATCATCGGCAGAAGATTGTTCGGCAGTTAGGGATATGCGGAGCGAAGCCTCACGAAGTTCTCCATCTGCGGAAGTTGCATACGCGGTGACAGACAGGAAATTATGCTTGCAATTTTTTGCGACAATACTATCTGCCAGCGAGAAACGGAAAACGCCATTCATGTCGGTGGTGACAGTATCCGAACAGATATTTGTTCTCACTTGCACACCCGTTAACGGCAGGCCGTTCGAACGGAGCACTTTGCCGGTTATAGGCTTGAGATGTTCCCGTTTCATCGTGCGGCATGAGTCGTCGAAAGCGATGGAAAAGGAGGGCAGACGGTAATCCTCCAGCTGAACGGTTGTAAATACCCCTGCAGAACGATCTTTCAAGCGTGCATTGACGTAATAGTATCCTCGACGCATATCATTCGTGAACGGCAGATCCATCGTCGCGATGGCGTCCTCGTTCATGACAAGAATGGTATCTATTAATTCTCTTTGCGGGCTTGAGATAGATACATGCAACGATTTGTGTTTCGTCAGACTGGTTTTGAACTTAAGCCTTTGCTGCCCAATAAACGCGATGTGCAGTGTATCTCCCGGACGGAAGATGGTAGCATTAGGTAGCGCAATGATCGCCGCATGATATTCAGCCGCCATATTTTCATTATACAATTCGGCATTATGGTACTTATCCTCACCTAACGACAGCTGATAGATGCGATAATACGTATTCCGTTTCGAAGTCTTGGCTTCTCCATTCCGGTTTGTGTAGCGTGCAAGCTGCTTATCGGACTTAACCTTGACATGATGAAGCGGTTGACCGGTATGGACATCCGTGACAATGATCCAGGGCTTTGGCTGCTTCATCTGTCCCTCTTGCATTAACAGATACCGCAGGTCACTTACCGTGAAGATACGGTAGTAAATGCGAGGATTAGGGAGACTATCCACCGGCGTCTGTAAGGTATCATCGGGTACGCGGGCATAAACAAAATAGGTGCCGAATGGTTGCGGCTTCATCTTGCATTGCTGGTCCTGCAGTTCGAAGATCAGCGATTCGTCTGTGGTGACGCGCAGCGAATCCACTTTCACCAAGGATGCGGCAAGCCGACCTTTCCTTGGCCACTTCTCCGGCAGACGATAGACTTCGAAGACAATCTCCCGGGCATTCGTGTTGTTATACGAGATGGTCAAAGAATCGGTAGTGGAAACCAGCGACGGATACGAGTAATCGATCTCAATCTGTTCGCACATACGCTTGCTATACAAGATGTCGGAAGCAAAAGGAGAATTCGGGAACGAACGCAGATACGCACATACAGAGCGGTAGTATCGTTTGTTTTTATACTCTTGCTGGTAGGTCAGCACATATCCGCGCTCCCAACTATCCGGTAGCGAGTCATACAAATCTAACAATTTGTTGCCATACGTGCTCTTGAGTCTGTTGAGCCGGATGTACAATCGGGGCAGAACAGACGCATCCTGTTCGTGAAACGCGAGCCAACTTCGGGCCACAGAGTCGTAGCTCGGCAGACGACGGGTATAGTACTCATTCGCAATGAGGTCGTACAACGTAGGCATCAACAGCATGTTGAGCGTATCGGTAGAGACAACATTCAGTTCCTCGTACCATTGCGCCACGGAAATGGATCGCGTAAGCGAATCATGCCGGATAGCCATCTTGACAAAATCGGCATGCTCCATCGTGTTCGACAACTGATGAAGCGAATGGATATCCAAGTCCTCTGCTCGTGCCACAAGCAGAAGTGCAAGACTAATAATAAACAGAATAGCGCGTTTCATAGTACAATATTTTTATAGCTACACCTGTATTCCTTTACTCTCCAATGGATGCTCAATGGATGCTGAATGGGTGCTCAATGGATGCTCATAATGACGCAAGCCTATCATTATGCCAAGAGAACACCGACTTACATCCGCTTGTTGCGGAGGTTTTCGATGAAGAGGTCGAAGCCGGCGGGGCAGACGTCGCGCGTCATGCAATACCCCATATTTGGGGCGTACATGAGGTAGATATCCTGGTCGGTCAGGACGATGTCGGTCAGGTCGGTATATTTATGGCTGCTATCACCCATCGGCGACTTCACTTCGAAATGGTCGTCATAGAAAGAAAACTCCCATTCTATCGACATATTCGTGGCACGGAAGTTCTTCAAGGCCTGCTTTTTGATATTACGTGGGAACTGCCAATAGGTAAACACCAAAAGCACAGCCGTTACGATATAAATCACCCAGGGCTGGAAGTTTTCAAATATCTTGACATAATACAGCACAGCAACAATGATTGCCGTTGCCAATACAGAAGTCAGGATGCGGTTGAGCTTGAACTTCGGCTGGCGAAAATTGATGGCGTGGTTGTAACGCAGATAGAGTTCCTCCGTCAACTTGGACGTGAAATGATACTTGGGACTTGGATTCATAATGGTATCGGTTTATTCGGGTTTATCAATAAACATGCGACGAAGCACCTCAGACGGTCCGCCATCCTTGGTAAACGCTCCCATATCGTAGCTACCCCAGCCCAGCGGGATATACTCGGCCGGACGCCAACCGCCATAGACCTCAGGCTCCCAATAGAAGATGCCGGCGCAGGAGTCGATAGCCTGGATTCTGCCGATGAAATCGGTCATAACTTCGACCGACTCGTCATTATTGGCAAACATACCCACCTCGGCTATCATGACGGGGCAATGCCACTGACCAATCAGGCGACGGATATTCTCCTCTGCGAGTTGATTCATCTCCTGCCACGACTTACCGCCGTTCCAGGCGCTCATCATCGGATAGTGCGACAGACCGATCATGTCCCACTTGCCGCCATGCTCCTTCAGCGCCTGCCAGAACCAGTCGCGTTGCTCGTAAGCATTGTCCACATGCACAATGACCTGGATATCAGGGAAAATCTCCTTGGCGGCATCGTAGCCCATAGCCGTCAGACCGGCATATTGGTCCCAATTGCCTTTGTCGCGCTCCACCTTGCCGATGGGCCAGAGCATACCGTTGGGTGTCTCGTTACCGATCTGCACCCACTCCGGGCGGATGCCTTCCTCCTTGAGCGTACCCAGAATATCCATGGTATGTTCACGCACAGCCTCGAGCATCGTCGGGTAATCATATTCGCGCCATGCCATCGGGATATCCTGGCGATGCGGGTCGGCAAAGAAATCGGAATAATGAATATCGATCATGATTCGTTGGCCGGCCTTGGCAGCACGCTTAGCCAGCAGGAGCATATCGTCCTTATTACTCCAGCCGGTGGAGTGGTTGACCCACACGCGCAGACGCACCGCATTCATACCCATGCTGCGGAGACTATCGATACAATCGTAGCGGAACATGCTGTCATGCTCCATCTCGCTGAGCCAACTCAGGTCACAGCCCTTGGCCCACGAGCCGCGGGGACTATCGGTCTTGTAATAACAACTCGTCAGCAGCAGCGCTGCAGTGGCGATAAAAAGAAAGCGTTTCATACGTATAGAACAGATTGATTAACGGTGGCAAAATTACAATAAAAATCTGACATATGCAAATTGAAGCACGTTTTTTTTGCATATTTCAAAAAAAAGCAGTACTTTTGCAGGCAAATTCAAAAAAACACAAGGAAGAACATGTCGGACATCTATTCTATCGTGACATCCCGCCAGCTGAGCTACGAGCAGAAAGTAGTGGCTCTGGCGCATGCTGCCGAAGACACCCTGCAGGTACTGAACATCCCGGAGCAGACGCGCCGCTACATGGAGCAAGGCGTGATATGCAATCTGAACGAAGGCAATGCGCCCTACCGGCCCCGCTACATCATGCCGGACTATGCGAAAGCCGTGCGCCAGGGCGTTAAGTTCCTGGAACTGGACCCGCCGCAGGACCTGGACGAACTGCTGACGTTCCTGCAGGTGCTCTACCGCCACGTACCGTCCATCACCACCTACCCCGTCTTTCTGGGCGACTTGGACCAACTGATCGAGCCCTTTATCGACGGACTGAGTGATGAGGTGGTGAAGAAGAAACTGCGAAATTTCTTTATATACCTGGACCGCACCATCACCGACTCGTTCTGCCACGCCAATCTGGGGCCGAAAGATACGCGGGCAGGCCGACTGATCCTGGACGTAGATCGCCAGTTGGAGCAGGCAGTGCCCAACCTGACGCTAAAATACGATCCGGCACAAACCCCCGATGAATTCGCAGAACAAGCCATCCTGACCTCGCTCTGCGTAGCCAATCCCGCGATATGCAACGACGTGCTGAACAGCCGCACCTACGATAGGTACGGTATCTCGTCGTGCTACAATATCCTACCCATCGGCGGAGGAAGCTACACGCTGACACGACTGGTACTGCCCCGCCTGGCCCAGATGACCGAGGATAAGGAGCAGTTCCTCCGGCAACTGCTACCCGACGCCATGCGATGCATGGCCGACTATATGAGCGAGCGCATCTGCTTCATCGTGGAGAAGTCCGGCTTCTTTGAAAGCCATTTCCTGGCGACGGAGGGACTGGTAGAAAGGGATCGCTTTGTAGCGATGTTCGGACTGGTAGGTCTGGCCGAAGCCGCCAATCATTTTGCGCCCGGCAAGAAATACGGCACGGACCCGGAGGCGGACGAGGTAGCCGAGCAGATCATGGAGGTGATCTCCGGTTTTGCAGCCCAATACGAGTGCCCCTACTGCGAGATCGCGAACCATCGACTGCTGCTGCATGCGCAGGTAGGTATCGACACCGACCATGGCATCACCTCCGGCATCCGCATCCCCGTAGGCGACGAACCGGCCTCTATCTATGACCATCTACGGCATTCCAGTCGCTTCCATCGGTATATTCCGACCGGCTGCTCGGACATACTACCCTTTGACATCACGGGTAAGCAGAATCCGGCCGCCGTGCTGGATATCGTGAAAGGGGCGTTCCAACTTGGCCAGAAATATATCGCCTTTTATGCATCGGATTCGGACCTTGTGCGCATCACGGGCTACCTGGTAAAACGCTCGGAGATCGAGAAATGGAACAGCGGCCAGGCCGTGCTGCAGAACACGACCCAACTGGGTGCACCGACCTACGCCTCGGCCCATCTGGCCAATCGTAAAGTACGTGGGGTCTAGGGGGTTATAGGTTACGGGTTATAGGTTACGGGTTATGGGTTATGGGTTATGGGTTACAGGCGAAAGGTGAGAATTAGGAAGATCATATCGCAATCTACCGTGGACGGACCGGGCAACCGGTTCGCCATCTTCCTGCAGGGTTGCAACATCCGCTGCCTGTACTGCCATAACCCCGAGACGCAAGCCATGGAGGATGCGGAGGCGCAGGAGATGACGACGGAGGAACTCATCGAAGCCATCCGGCCCTGCGTACCCTTTCTGCGCGGCGTGACGGTCAGCGGAGGAGAATGTATGCTGCAGGCGGAACAGTTGACAGAACTGTTTCGGGCTGTAAAAGCCCTCGCTGCAGAGATGCATCACCCGCTCACCTGCCTCTTGGACAGCAACGGTACGATCGCCTTCAGCCGGTACCCGGAACTGATGCAAGCGTGCGACGGCGTCATGCTGGACGTAAAAGCCTGGGACGAGACGGTGTATGAACAGTTGACGGGCGCCAAGACGAACAGCACGGTACGGGAGAACGTACGATGGCTACTGGAACACGACCTACTGGAGGAGGTGCGCATCGTATGTCTGCCGGGGCGGGTGGACGTAGAGACGATTCTCCAAAACATCGCGGAAATATTCGATTCCATCGGCAAAACATCGCCTATTCGATTGCTCCGATTTCGCCCGCACGGCGTGATAGGCGAACTGGAAAACGCACCGATGCCCACCGACGAGCAGATGGCCCAACTGAGCGAACTGGCCGCCCGGTACGGTTTGCAAACTACGATACGATAAATTAAAGTTTTTGCACGCGCACACGCTTTTTTTTGCGCGCAGGCTTGCGTATATCGAAAAAAATTCGTACCTTTGTGCCCGATTTTGTGCATAAAGTACCGTATGGAAGAAAAGAAAAGCAAATTTACCCCTATTCTGAAGCCGGATCAGACGTATCCGGAAGTGACTCCCTATAGCGTCTCGATGGGTGTGCTGATGGCCGTGATCTTCTCCGCCGCAGCCGCTTATCTGGGTCTGAAAGTAGGACAGGTATTCGAAGCCGCTATTCCGATTGCAATCATAGCGGTCAGCCTGTCGTCGATATTGAAACGCAAGGATGCCATCGGCGAGAACGTGATGATTCAGTCGATTGGTGCCAGTTCGGGTGTGATCGTAGCGGGTGCTATCTTCACCTTGCCGGCTCTGTATATCTTGCAGGCCAAGTATCCGGAGATGACGGTGACGTTCTGGCAGATATTCTTCTCATCGATGCTGGGCGGATGCCTGGGTATACTGTTCTTGATTCCGTTCCGCAAATACTTTGTGCAGGAGAAAGACGGCGAATATCCCTTCCCCGAGGCTACGGCCACGACTCAGGTGCTCGTGAGCGGCGAAGGCGAATCCTCGTCGGCCAAGCCCCTGCTTCTGGCAGCCGGTATCGGTGGTGTGTATGATTTCCTGGTCAGCACCTTCGGCCTCTGGACCGAACAGATCTCCAGCCGCATGACGGCATGGGGTGCTACCGTGGCGGCTAAGACGAAGCTGGTATTCTCGATGAACACCTCGGCCGCTGTGCTGGGTCTGGGATATATCATCGGACTGAAATATGCCGGTATTATATGTGCCGGTTCGATCTTCGTATGGTGGGTACTGATGCCTGTATTAGGCGCCGTACCCGAACTGGCCGACGTAGACCCGCGCGATTTGTTCTTCGGCTACGGACGCAACATCGGTATCGGTGCGATCGCCATGGCCGGACTGATCGGTATTATCAAGTCGTGGGGCGTGATAAAAGGTGCGGTAGGCCTGATCAAGACGCAAGGCCGCAGCGCTGCACAGGCCCAGGACAACACGCCAAGGACGGAGAAGGACCTGAGCATGCGGTTGATGGTGATTGCCATCGGCGTAGCGCTGCTCTGTACGTTGGTGTTCTTCTGGGTAGGTGTGCTGCATAATTTCTGGCAGGCGCTGGTAGCCTTCCTGGTAGTAACGGTCATTGCGTTCCTCTTCACGACGGTAGCGGCTAACGCCATCGCCATCGTGGGCTCGAATCCCGTGAGCGGTATGACGCTGATGACGCTGATCGTAGCGTCGGTAGTATTCGTAGCCATCGGCATGAAGGGCGCCAGCGGCATGGTAGGCGCGATGGTGATCGGCGGCGTGGTATGTACGGCGTTGGCGATGGCCGGCGGATTCATCACGGATCTGAAGATCGGCTACTGGATCGGTTCGACGCCGCGGAAGCAGGAGACCTGGAAATTCCTGGGCACGCTGGTGAGTGCAGCTACGGTAGGCGGCGTGATGATGGTGCTGAACAAGACATACGGTTTCGTAGGCGATAACGCGCTGGTAGCGCCGCAGGCTAACGCCATGGCAGCCGTGATCGAGCCGCTGATGTCCGGACAAGGAGCGCCCTGGATGCTCTATCTGGCGGGTGCGGTACTCGCCATGGTGCTGAACTTCATGAAGGTACCCGTACTGCCGTTTGCGCTGGGTATGTTCATCCCGCTGCACCTGAATCTGCCGCTATTGGTAGGCGGCGGTATATCGTGGCTGGTAGGCGAGAAGCACCAGGAGAAAGGTACGCTGATTGCCAGCGGTTTCATCGCCGGCGGTGCGCTGATGGGCGTGGTATCGGCTATTGTGAAGTTCTGCGGCGCCGACTGGTACATGACCGGTTGGGCACAGAGCAGCGGTGCTGCCATCCTGGGCATCGTGGCGTATGCCGCGCTGGTGACCTACTTTATCATCGCAGCCAAGAAGAAATAACAAGACAACACAACATAACAATTTTTTAAAATTTTTAAAACTATGGTAAGTTACAAGGAATTAGGCCTGGTGAACACCCGTGAGATGTTTGCAAAGGCAATCAAGGGTGGCTATGCTATCCCGGCATTTAACTTCAACAACATGGAGCAACTGCAGGCTATCATCAAGGCTTCGGCTGAGACCAAATCGCCGGTGATCCTCCAGGTATCGAAAGGTGCGCGTAACTACGCTAACCAGACGCTGCTTCGTTACATGGCACAAGGTGCTGTAGAGTACGCAAAAGAGTTAGGATGGGAGCACCCGCAGATCTGCTTGCACCTCGATCACGGAGACAGCTTCGAGCTTTGCAAGAGCTGTGTGGACTTCGGTTTCTCGAGCGTGATGATTGATGCTTCTTCTCTCCCTTATGAAGAGAATATCGCATTGACGAAGAAGGTTGTAGACTACGCACATCAGTATGATGTAACGGTAGAGGCTGAACTCGGTGTATTGGCAGGCGTAGAGGACGAGGTTTCGTCAGCAGTAAGCCACTATACCAAGCCGGAAGAGGTCGTTGATTTCGCTACCCGTACAGGCTGCGACAGCCTGGCTATCTCGATTGGTACCAGCCACGGAGCATACAAGTTCACGCCGGAGCAGTGTACTCGTGACCCGAAAACCGGTCGTCTTGTTCCTCCTCCATTGGCATTCGACGTGCTCGACGCTATCATGGAGCAACTCCCGGGCTTCCCGATCGTTCTCCACGGCTCGTCTTCTGTTCCGCAGGAGTATGTGGACATGATTAACCAATACGGCGGTAAACTGCCTGACGCAGTGGGTATTCCTGAGGAGCAACTCCGCAAGGCTGCTAAGTCTGCTGTTTGCAAGATCAACATCGACTCTGACTCCCGTCTTGCATTTACCGCAGCTGTTCGTAAAGTATTTGCAGAGAAACCGGGTGAGTTCGATCCGCGTAAGTACTGCGGTCCCGCTCGTGATCTGATGACCGAGCTCTACAAGCATAAGATCATCAACGTCCTCGGTTCTGACGGCAAAGCTGAGTAAATGTACGAAGGACAAATGTACCATGTACAAAGGATTTACGAAGGAAAATAAGTACAAAGGTCGCGCCGCGAAAATCGTACATTAACCAAATCGTACATAAATCGTACATCGTACATCAAAAAATCGTAAATAAAATTATGCTTAATTTTATGTCAGCCGAGCAGGCTGCTGAATTGATACAACATGGTGACGTCTTGGGCATGGGTGGTTTCACGGCTACCGGAGTGCCCAAGGCCGTTCCTTTTGCCCTCGCACAGCGCGCAGAGAAATTGCACGCACAAGGCATCCCCTTCCGCGTAGGTCTGGAGACAGGTGCGTCGATGGGCGACAGTTGTGACGGTGCGTTGGCACGTGCGCACGCTGTGGAGTTCCGTACGCCGTATCAGTCGAACAAGTCGATGCGCGAGGAGATCAACGCCGAGGGTACGCACTATTTCGACATGCACCTGAGCCACATGGCGCAAGACCTGCGTTATGGCTTCCTGCCGAAACCCAACTGGGCGATCATCGAGGCTTCGTATGTCGGTGAAGATGGTACGATTGTGCCGGCTGCCGGAGTAGGAATCATGCCGACTATCTGCCGCATGGCCGATAAGATCATCGTGGAGCTCAACGAGATGTTCCCTGCTTCTATGCGTGGTATGCACGACTTATATGAGCCGCTTGATCCTCCTTGCCGCCGCGAGATACCGATCTACAAACCCTCTGACCGCTGCGGTTCGGATCATCTGAAAGTTGATCCCGCGAAGATTGCTGCCGTAGTGAAGACGAACCGTCCGAACGAAATCGCTGCTTTCACACCGGTGGATGAGACGACGGCTAAGATCGGTGCTAACGTAGCTGCCTTCTTGGAGGCAGAGATGAAGGCCGGACGTATTCCTGCTTCTTTCCTGCCGATCCAGAGCGGTGTGGGCAACGTAGCTAACGCCGTGCTGGGCGAGCTGGGTAAGAACCCGCATATCCCGCCCTTTGAGATGTACTCGGAGGTGATTCAGGACTCGGTGGTAGACCTGATCAAAGCCGGTCATTGTAAGTTCGCCAGCGGATGCTCGCTGCGTCTGGTGGAGAGCAAGATGGCGGAGGTACTGGCCGATCTGGATTTCTACCGCGACAAGCTGCTGCTACGTCCGCAGGAGACCTCGAACAGCCCGGAGATAGCACGCCGACTCGGCATCATCGCTATCAATACAGCCCTGGAGGCCGATATCTACGGCAACGTGAACTCGACGCACGTATGCGGTACGAAGATGATGAACGGTATTGGAGGAAGCGGCGATTTCGCAAGAAACTCGTACCTGAGCATCTTCACGACGGCTTCGACAGCCAAGAACGGCGCCATCTCGTCGATCGTGCCGATGGTGACCCACCTGGATCACTCGGAGCACTCGGTGAAAGTGCTGGTGACCGAGCAGGGCGTAGCCGATCTGCGCGGCAAGAGTCCGCGTCAGCGTGCGGAGGAGATCATCAACAACTGCGTAGCGCCGGAGTATCGCGAGATGCTGCGTGACTACCTGAAGATCGCACGTCACGGACAGACACAACATGAATTGTCATGCGCTTTCGCTATGCATGAGGAGTTCCTCAAGAGCGGCGACATGCGTAACACCAAGTGGGAGAATTACCGCCGATAAGGGCGGTAGTTCTCCTGCAGAACTATATCAGATAAAGAGACTATGAATGATTTTTTGAAGTTTGCCAAGGCACAGGGCCTGAACACGATGCACGTGGAGAAAGCCATGGAGGTCTCGGCTAATTATATCTCGCCTTCCATTTTGGAAGAAAGACAATTGAACGTAACGCAGATGGACGTGTTCTCCCGACTGATGGTGGACCGCATCATCTTCCTGGGCACGGAAATCAACGACTATACCGCCAATGTGATTCAGGCACAGTTGCTCTACCTGGACTCTGCAGACTCGGAGCGCGACATCAATATCTACCTGAACACCCCCGGCGGATCGGTATATGCCGGTCTGGGTATCTATGATACGATGCAGTTTGTGAGCTCGAAGGTAGGCACGATCTGCACGGGCATAGCAGCCTCGATGGGTGCTATCCTGCTGGTAGCCGGTGAGAAAGGTATGCGTGCGGCGTTGCCCCACTCACGCGTGATGATCCACCAGCCCCTGGGTGGTATCCAGGGTCAGGCCTCGGATATCGAGATCACGGCACGTGAGATCCTGAAACTCAAAGACGAACTCTATCAGATCATTGCCGACCATAGCGGCCAGACCGTGGAGCGTATCCGTCAGGATGCCGACCGCGACTACTGGATGACCTCCAAGGAGGCGCTGGACTACGGCATGATCGACCTACTATACACCCGCAAGAACCATGGCACACAAGAAAGCTAAATGTAGTTTTTGCGGTCAGGAGCGTCCGGACTTGTTCTCCGGAGAAGACGGTAGTTACATCTGCCCCGATTGCATCGAGGCAGGTCATGCCATGCTGATGCGTGCGATGGGCCAAGCGCCCGAACCGCAGCAGGCGCCGCAGCCTGCCAAGAAACGGAAGCCGGCCGACCTAGGGCTGAGCCTGGACTCGCTACCCCGTCCGCAGGATATCAAGCAGTTTCTGGACCTATACGTGATTGGTCAGGAGGATGCGAAAAAATACCTGTCGGTAGCGGTATACAACCACTACAAGCGCATCCTGCAGAAGCACGACAAGAACGAGGTAGAGATCGAGAAATCGAATATCCTGCTGGTAGGCTCGACCGGTACGGGTAAGACCCTGCTGGCCCGCACGATAGCCAAACTGCTGAAAGTGCCGTTCGCCATCGTAGATGCTACGGCGCTGACCCAGGCGGGTTATGTGGGTGAGGACGTGGAGTCGCTGCTGACACGTCTGTTGCAAGACTGCGAGTACGACATCCCGAAAGCCGAGCAGGGTATTGTGTTCATCGATGAGATCGACAAGATCGCAAGGAAATCAGAGAACCCGAGCATCACGCGTGACGTGTCGGGCGAGGGCGTACAGCAGAGTCTGCTGAAGCTGCTGGAGGGTGCGATGATCAACGTACCGCCCGAGGGAGGGCGTAAGCATCCGGAGCAGGAGTTTCTGCACGTAGAGACAAAGAATATATTGTTCATCTGCGGCGGCGCCTTTGACGGCATTGAGAAGAAGATCGCCCAGCGTATGAATACGCAGGTGGTAGGCTTCGGTGCGCAAGAGAAGGCGCATAAGGTGGATAAGAGCAACCTGCTGCAGTACATCGCACCGCACGACCTGAAATCGTACGGCTTGATACCCGAGATCATCGGTCGTCTGCCGATCATCACGTATCTACATCCGCTGGACAAGAAGGCGCTGCGTAGCATCCTGACCGATCCGAAGAACGCCATCACCAAGCAGTATGAGAAGTTGCTGGAGATGGACGGTGTGAAGCTGACGTTTGCGCCCGACATGCTGGACTACGTGGTGGATAAAGCCGTAGAGAACAAACTCGGCGCACGCGGTCTGCGCGGACTGATGGAGAGTATCATGATCGACCTGATGTATGAGTTGCCGTCGAAGAAGACATGCGACAGATTTGAGGTCACGAAAGAATATGCTGAACAAAAAGTAGAAAAGGCAGATTTCTGTCGACTGAAAAACACAGAGGAATAATATGAAAAACAAATGGTGCATTTTTATGGCGCTGACGCTGGTCAGTTGCGTCGGTCAGAAGATGGGACTCGTCTCATCTCCTGCAGAGTATCCCACGAAACAAGGTTCGCTCAAAGAGTTGGTGTATACGCCCGCTGAGAGTCAGTTCTCCGTATGGAGTCCGGGTGCTAAGTCGGTCACGCTCCGTATCTACGCTACGGCAGAGGCCGAGGAGCCAATCAAATCGCTGAAGATGAAGCGTCAGCAAGACGGCTCGTGGACGGCTACCGTCAAGGGCGATCAGAAGGGACGTTTCTATACCTTCCAGGTGCAGCAGCCCCTCTCGCGCTGGCAACTGCATGAGACGCCGGGTATCTTTGCCACGGCGGTAAGCGTGAACGGCAAGAGAGCCGCCATCCTGGATCTGCGCGATACCGACCCGGAGGGTTGGCAGCAGGACCGTCGCCCCGCCTTCCGCGGCGCACAGGATGCCATCGTCTATGAGATGCATCATCGCGACTACTCGATTCATCCCAGTTCGGGTGTGCAGCATCGCGGTAAGTTCCTGGCACTCACAGAGCACGGTACCCGCAGCCCGGAAGGACTGAAGACGGGTATAGACCACCTGGTGGAACTGGGTGTGACCCACGTACAGATCCTGCCGAGTTACGACTATGCGTCGGTGGACGAATCGCATCCGGAGCGGGCGCAGTATAACTGGGGCTATGACCCGCAGAACTACAACGTGCCGGAGGGTTCGTACGCTACGGACGCTACCGATCCTGCCTGCCGCATACGCGAGATGAAGCAGATGATTCAGGCGCTGCATAAGGCCGGCATACGCGTGATCATGGACGTGGTGTACAACCATACGTTTGACGTAGAGAACAGTGCATTCACGCAGACTTGTCCGGACTATTTCTACCGCCTGACCAAGGACGGCCACCTGGGCAATGCCTCGGGCTGCGGCAACGAGACGGCTTCGGAGCGGGAGATGATGCACCGGTATATCGTGGAGTCGGTTCGCTACTGGACGGAGGAGTACCACCTGGACGGTTTCCGCTTTGACCTGATGGGTATTCACGACCAGGCCACGATGATGGACGTACGTCGCATGCTGGATAGCATCGACCCCAGCCTGTTGCTCTACGGCGAGGGTTGGGCAGCCGGCGGTCCGCTGCTGGACTACGACAAGCTGGCCATGAAGGCGCTGATCAAGAACATGCCGGGCGTAGGTGCTTTCTGCGACGACATGCGTGACGCCATTCGCGGTCCGTTCTCCGACGACCATCAGGCCGCCTTTCTGGACGCACAGCCGGGTCATGAGGAGTCGATCAAGTTCGGACTGGTAGGATGTATCGCCCACCCGGACGTAGATATGAGCAAGGTGAACTACTCGCGCGAGCCATGGACCGTACAGCCGACGCAGTCGATCAACTACGTATCGTGCCACGACGATATGATGCTGACGGACCGTCTGCGTGCTTCGGTGAAACTGCAGGACGGCGAATTGGAGCGCCTGGACAAGTTGGCTCAGACGGCCGTGCTGACCAGCCAAGGTATACCCTTCCTGTGGGTAGGCGAAGAGGTGATGCGCGACAAGAAGGGCGTGCACAACAGCTATAACTCACCCGACTCGATCAATCAGATCGACTGGTCGCTCAAGGCGAAGAACCTGGATCTGTTCCACTACTATCAAGGACTGATCGCCCTGCGCAAAGCCCATCCGGCTTTCCGCTTGGGTGATGCCGAACTGGTAAGAAAACATATGCACTTCCTGGAGGCACCGCAAGGCGTAGTAGCCTACGTGCTGACCGACTATGCCGGAGGCGATGCATGGCAGGATATCGTAGTGGTGCTCAACAGCAATCGTGAGGCGGTGACGGTGCAGTTGCCGGACGGTAAATATACGGCTGTTTGCGCTGATGGACAATTCCTGAATGATGCTACGACGGCCTACGAGAAAACAGCTACCGTTGCACCGCAATCGGCACTCATACTCCACGACTAATGAAGCGAATAGCGTACATACTATTGCTCCTGCTGGCGGTGGGAAACCTGCAGGCTGAGACGCGCAGGGATGTCAAGGAGATGCCCAACGAACTGCGTATCGGATGGGGCGACATGCTCTTTGAGAGCCTGATGTGGCACAACCCCAAGTCGGTGGTACAGACCATGCCAACCAGCTACAGTTATACGTATCAGGAGGATTTTCGGCATCATCAGCACCTGTTTCTGGAGTACCAGCACAGGTTTAACTACTGGTTCGGGCTGGGTGCAATGGTGGACCTGGGCGAAGTGGATTGGCAGAACGTGACACGCAACGGGCAGGGCGTAGAGATCGCGCGTGACCCGGGACACTATTTCTACAACGTGACGATCATGCCGACGTTCCGATTCACCTATTTCCATCACGAGAATGTGAACCTGTACTCGGGTCTGGGCTTAGGACTGGTGATCAACGGCGGTACGGAGCAGAACGCATTCGGCAACCGCACCGAGACAGGTTTTGCTGCCAATTTCACGGTGCTGGGCATCAGCGCCAACTACAAGCGCTGGTTTGCCTCGGTGGAGTTTGGCGGCCTATACGGACTACGTAACGCAAATACGATTTACATGGCATCCTCTCGAATCTTCTCGGCTTCGATAGGTGCAAGATTTTGATGGGTATGAGACGCAAATATGCTATATTACTGCTGCTACCGGTGCTGCTGACCGCCTGCAAGTTCGGGCGGGAGGAGTATGTGGATTTCACAAAGACGGCTGGACTGGACTCGACGATGTTTCGCGTGATAGGTCAGCATGAAGTGGACCTGGAGAACGGTTTTCCGATGAGCTGCTACCTGCCGGACGGCATGCGTATCAACGAGTACGAAGAACCGACGGATGCGGAGAACATAGGTCCGCGCAAGACCAGCTCGGTGACAGGAGCTGCCCTCGTGCAGAGCCTGCTGGACTGGGGCAACGGCAAGAAGGTGATCGAGGTGGTAGGCACGTATCCGAGTATAGACAGCGAGGGCAACGACATTATATTGTCGGGTAAAGTGATGCTACCCGTCGGACGACGCCCGAAGCGCATGATATTGGTGAGTCACTACACCGTAGGCAGCAATATGGAAGCGCCCAGCAACGCGTTCTCGCTGGAGGGCGTGCTGGTGAAGATGGGCTACGGACTGGTGATTCCGGATTATATGGGCTATGGCGTGACAGTGGACAAGATACATCCCTACCTGGTGATGGACATCACGGCGCTGAACGTGATTGATATGTGGCGGGCGGTGCGTCCATGGCTGAAAGCCGTAGGCATGGAGCCGGAGCAGGAGGAGATCAACCTGATGGGCTACTCGCAGGGCGGTGCTACGACGATGGCCGTACTGCGTATGATCGAGTTGGCGTTCAGCAATCCGAAGCACAAGGAGTACATACCGGTTCACCGCGTGTTTGCCGGGGGCGGTCCGTATGACGTGAAGGCGACGTACGAGCGTTTTGTGACGACCGACACGGCCGGCTATCCCGTAGCCGTACCGCTGGTGCTGCAAGGCATGATCGAGGGCTATGGCATCGACGTGAAGATGGAAGATATGGTACAACCATGGCTGTGCGAGAAGATTGACGACTGGATCAACTCCAAGCGCTATACGACCGGCCAGATCAACAGTTTTATCAAGACACGTCGTACGCACGACCTGCTGACGCTGGAGGCCATGCAACAGAGTTCGGAGAAGGTGGCTGAGCTGTATAAGGCCATGACCGACAACTCGATCATCTCCTATGATTGGCAGCCCGAAGCGCCGATATACCTGATGCACTCGATAGACGATGAGACGGTGCCCTATACGAATGCGGTGAACGCGAAGAACAAATGGCGGAATGCGAATATAGAGTATAACTTCGGTCACTATGGCACGCATGTACGTACGTGTCTCAGATTTATCTACTCGGTGCAGACCCTGCTAGAGCAGGAAGAGAAAGAAAGGGGGCAGTATGAATAATCGGCGAATGGCGAATGGCGAATGGCGAATGCTCATAGTGGCGTTATGTACGATGGCGCTAGGGCTGATGGCTTGTGAGCCGCTGCCTACGTATGAGGTGAATGATGTGCATATCACGTCTCAGACGCGTATCATCTCATCCGGCTTTATTGAGCAGGTCTTCACGACCGACCGCGATGCGTATTACCTGATTGGTATCGAACAGGTACAAGAGGGGTATGACCCCACCAAGCCGGAACTGCAGAAGCCCTTTATGACCCTGGAACTGGACTCGGCGCATCAGGAGTACCTGGATTGGCGTCGTGAGTTGCTGCGCCAGGGTGAGTTTACGATTGCTTCGTTTGCGAGTCATAGTCTGCAATATGGCGAGACCGACTATTTCTTCACGGGACTGAAACGGAATACGGACTACTGGATATATGCCTTTGTGGTGGATCCGGAGAAGATGGTGCCGAAGGGCAAACTGAATCTGGTGAAAGTAACAACTACAGAGAATAGCACCGTGGATGTGCACTTTGAGTACCGCATCATGGACGACTGGGACTATATCTATCCTATGGATTCTACGGGCGCCATGGTCACCCATTATCCGTACGTCATGGAGACGGTGGATAGTCTGGATATCGTAGCCTCGGGAGCCTACTGTCCGCAGTACTATTTCAGCGACCGGCAAGCCTACTGGACCGCCAATCCGGATTCGGCTCATCTGCTATATGGCGTCTATACCCGTCAGAATATCGAGGTGGACGATGCGAACGAGCAGGAATTGTTCGAAGAATTAGACTACAACTGCTTTAGCATCGGCCACACCTACTACACCTTCATCTGCGGATTCGACGACGGCTACTTCCACCCCACGATCTATAAGTTCCGTTGGGATGGAGGCAAGATGAAATACTATTTCAACGGTAAAGACGGAACGAATCTGTTCGACTATATCGATCGCTGGTAGTGATAGTCACTCCAGCGGTCGTTATCCCGATCGTCATCATGTCCGCGTAGGCGGCTCCAGAAAGCTTTCACTTTTTGTTCACCATAGCGCCAGTAGAGCAATACGAGCGCTCCGAAAACCATGCCACCGAGGTGGGCAAAATGGGCTACATGGTCGGCCGAGAATCCGGCAATGGATCCAAGTCCAGCCAGCAACTCGATGACTGCGTATATTATAACAAGGACACGCGCGCGTATAGGGATGGGGATAAAGAGGATGAACATCCTCACGTCGGGGAACAGCCATCCGAAAGCCAGCAGGATGCCGAATACGGCACCCGAGGCACCGATGGTAAGGAGTTGATCGGCCAGGTGCGGGTAGACCGCTAACTCTGCGCCGAACATACCCATCCATACCAATTCTTGAGCCAGGGCAGCGCCGAGACCGCAGATGAGGTAGTAGATGAGGAAGCGCTTCTCGCCCCACTCACGTTCCAACACGGGTGCAAACATCAGCACGGCGAACATGTTGAAGAATATATGATTGAAATCGGCATGCATGAACATGTAGGTCAGGGGTTGCCAAAAGTGGAAACTATTGGCGGTCCAATAATGGAGACCCAGCAAGTTGTCCAGGTCCAAGCCGAAAGGATGAATGGCACTAATCAGCCATGCGATAAGATTGAGCAATAATAAATTGCGCGTAATAGTCGGTAAACTTCTCATAACGGGTGCAAAAGTACTAATTTTTCTTGATATTTCCCTACAAAAAGCGTGCTTTTTTGCAAAAAATGCCCAAATTGGCAGAAAAAACGCATTTTTTTTACATTTTTCTTGGTCGTATCAACTTTTTGTCGTATCTTTGCACTTGCAAACGCGGATTTCGGTCCGTAAAGCATAGAATTAAACGTTTAATTAATTATTTTAAATTTGTTTTAGTATGAATAAAACTGGACTCGTTGAAGCAGTAGCTCTGAAGGCTAATGTTTCGAAGGCAGAGGCTGCTAAAGTTGTTGACGCAGCTATCGAGGCTATCGTAGAAGGCCTGAAAAAGGAAGGTAAAGTAGAAGTTATTGGTTTTGCATCGCTGAAGGTTGCTGAGCGCGGTGAGCGCAAGGGTATCAACCCGCTGACCAAAGAGGCTATCGTTATCCCGGCAAAGAAAGTTGTTAAGTTCAAAGCTGGTTCGAAACTCGCTCTCTAATCAATACAACTGCGTATAAACGAGTTGCTCATTCGGGCAACTCGTTTTTGCGTGGAAACTTGCGCGCCTGCGTTGCGCGTAAAAGAAAAAGGTATTAGTTTATATTTAAGGTCGAAATATGTTGAATATCATTCTTTGCGGTGCGCCCGGTAGTGGTAAGGGAACGCAATCGCAATATATCATGGAGAAATTCGGTCTGCAACACCTCTCTACCGGTGATGTGCTGCGTGCCGAAATTGCAAGTGGCAGCAAACTGGGCGTACATATCGATGCCCTTATATCGCGTGGCAATCTGGTGCCCGACGATATGATGTACGGCGTGATTGATAATTATCTGCGCAACTTGCCCAAAGACTGCAAGGGCATCATCCTGGATGGCTATCCCCGTACGGTGCCTCAGGCCGAGTCGCTGACCGAGCTGCTGAAAAAATACAAGATGGATGCCATCATGATTGACCTGCTCGTAGATGAGCAACTGCTGATCCAGCGACTCATCGAGCGCGGCAAGGTGAGCGGTCGTGCGGACGACAACCTGAATACGATTCGTCATCGCATTGCCGTCTATCATAATCAGACGGAGCCTATCGCCCATTATTACCTGCACCATGGCAACTACTGCCCGGTGAACGGTAATCATAGCGTAGAGGATGTGTTCCTGCAGATTGAAGGCATCATCAAGCGCGAAACCAAGAAATAAACGTAACACGTAATCACTTATGGCAAGCAATTTCATAGACTACGTTAAGATCTACTGCCGCTCCGGAAAGGGAGGTGCGGGCAGCATGCATTTCCATCGTGCCAAATACCTGCCGAAAGGTGGTCCGGACGGTGGCGATGGCGGTCGTGGAGGTAGTATCATCCTGCACGGCAACCGCAATCTATGGACGTTGCTTCACCTGAAGTATCAAAAGCATATCATGGCCACCGATGGCGGACGTGGCGGCGAGAGTCGTTCGTCGGGCAAGGATGGCGAGGATAGGATCATCGAAGTGCCGTGCGGTACGGTGGCCTATGACGGCGATACGGGCGAGTGGCTATGCGAAGTGAAGGAGCATGATGAGCGCATCGTGTTGCTTCGTGGCGGTAAGGGCGGACTCGGTAACTGGAATTTCCGTACGGCCACCAACCAAGCGCCGCGTTATGCCCAGCCGGGCGAGCCTTGTCAGGAGAGGAACGTCATCTTGCAACTGAAAGTGCTGGCCGACGTAGGATTGGTGGGATTTCCGAATGCGGGCAAATCGACCCTGCTGAGCGTAGTGTCGGCGGCCAAACCCGAGATAGCCGACTATCCCTTCACGACGCTGACACCCCAACTGGGCATCGTGAAATATCGTGACGAGCGCTCGTTCTGCATGGCCGATATACCGGGTATCATCGAGGGAGCGAGTGAAGGCAAGGGACTTGGACTCCGGTTCTTGCGTCATATTGAAAGGAATGCCGTACTGCTATTCCTGGTGCCGGCTGCTACGCCGGACATCGTGGCCGAGTATAACATATTGCTCTCCGAATTGGAGAAATATAATCCGGAGCTGCTGACCAAGGCACGCATCCTGGCGGTTTCCAAATGCGACCTGCCTCCGTATAACGAGGAGGGCGAGATCTTGCCGATTCCATCCGCAAAAGAGATCTCGGAGCAGATCGGTATCCCTGTGGTACATATCGCATCCTACACGGGCATGGGATTGGACGAACTGAAGGACATGATCTGGACCGAACTCAACAAGGAGCAGAATCAGGTCATCGAGATCTCGCATGCGCCGATTGAGATCAACCAGATAGAGCGCGACGAACCGATGGCACAGGACGAAGAGGACGAGGAGGGTACGATCTACCTCAACGAAGTGGAGGAAGAGTGGGACCTCTCGAAATACAAGGGTATCGGATGGGATGAGTAAAGGCGAAAGGCTAAGGGCGAATGGCGAATGGTTTTTACGATAGGATGATTGAGTGGCGGGAACGCCATATTGGCGGCAAGCAGTTTGTGCTGCTGCTATCGTTCTTCGTAGGCTGTTTCTCGGCTTGTGCAGCGGTGCTGCTCAAGTCGTTTATCCACCTGATTCAGCATTTCATCGAGACGCAACTGATTGCAGATGATCGCACGTGGTGGTACCTGATCACGCCGATGATCGGTATTACCCTGGCGGCGCTGTTTGTGCGGTATGTGGTACGGGATGATATCTCGCATGGTATCACCAAGATACTATATGCCATCTCGCAGCGCAAATCAATCATCAAGGCGCATAATATGTGGTCGTCGGTAGTGGGATCGGGACTGACGATCGGTTTTGGTGGATCGGTAGGAGCCGAGGCACCTATCGTACTGACGGGTGCGGCGATTGGTAGCAACCTAGCCAAAGCGTTCCGGCTCGACCAGAAGACGATGATGCTCATGATCGGTTGTGGTGCAGCCGGTGCGATAGGTGGTATCTTCAAGGCACCTATTGCCGGCCTGGTCTTCACGCTGGAGGTGCTGATGATGGACATCACAATGACCTCCGTGGCGCCGCTGCTGATCTCGTCGGTGACGGCCACGGCTATCTCGTATATTGCTACGGGTACCGACCCGATGTTCCCGCTGGATCAGTATGATGCATTTAATGTCAGTCGTATACCATGGTATTTGTTGCTGGGCGTAGTTTGCGGCTTTGCAAGCCTGTACTTCACGCGCGGCATGAACCGCTTGGAGCAACTCATGAAGCGGCATGTGCGCAGTATCGGCATGAAGATATTGGTAGGCGGTCTGACGTTGAGCATCTTGATCTTCCTCTTCCCACCGCTATATGGCGAGGGCTACGACGTGATCACCCAGTTGATCAACGGCAACAGCATGGGGGCTATCGAGCACAGTCCGATCGTTGGTTGGATGGGGTACGATCCGAGTTATAAGTTGACGACGCTCAACGTACAGCTGATTATCATTGCCTATTTTACGGCCATTATCTTGCTCAAAATATTTGCGAGCGTGGCCACGAACGGCGGCGGTGGCGTAGGTGGTATCTTTGCACCCTCGCTGTTTATGGGTGCGTTGGTAGGTTTTGTGACGGCACGCGTGCTAAACCTGACGGGTGTATGGGTGCCGGAGACCAATTTCTCGCTGGTAGGTATGGCCGGACTGATGTCGGGCGTGATGCATGCGCCGCTGACGGGTATCTTCCTCATCGCCGAACTGACGGGCGGCTACCATCTGTTTATGCCGCTGATGATCGTGAGCGTCATCTCGTATCTGACCATCATGATTTTTGAGCCCCACTCGCTGTATGCCATGCGTCTGGCGCAGAAGGGTGAACTGCTGACCCACAATAAGGATCGCAACGTGCTGACCCTGCTCAAGATGGATAATGTGCTGGAGACCGACCTGATCACTATCTTCCCGGAGATGACGCTCGGCGAACTGGTGAAAGTGATCTCGAAGAGCCGCAGAAACATCTTCCCCGTGATCGATCATGAGGGGCATCTGAAGGGTGTGTTGCTGCTGGATGAGGTCAGGAATATCATGTTCCAACCGCGTCTGTATAAGCGCTTTACGGTAGGGCAACTCATGACATCTCCCGCCGCAATCTTGCGGTTTGACATGCAGATGGATAAGGTGATGGAGACCTTTGAAGATACCGGCGCATGGAACTTACCCGTAGTGGATCAGGATCGCCGCTATCTGGGTTTTGTATCTAAATCAAAGATTTTTAATTCGTACCGTCACGTACTGGTTCACTTCTCAGAAGAGTGACGGAACTCACGTTGGGCTTTGCGGAGTTGGCGGAGGTAGGCACGACTGGTATGCAGGCGGGCAAAGGCGGCGCTGGCTACCAGGCGGGCAGCATCTACATCGCTCTGCCAATGAAAACCTACGATGACACGGCTCTGGCCGTACTCAAAGCCCTCGCGAAGCAGGTCGTCCTGGGCAGCAGGATTGATCTCACAGAGAATCAGGGCTGTAGTCCAGCCAAGCGTGGTATGTCCGGAGGGGTATGAGCCGTTATGACGCAGGATAGGTTCATCCTCGGGTACGGGCGTCGGTTCGTCGAAGTACATGAAGGGGCGCTGGCGCATATAGGTCTGCTTGGCGCTATGGCACGCAAGGTTGGTGGTAGCGGTAGCATCAACGAGGAGTTTCCATATTTGCGGCGTCTGCTCGGGCGAGATCCGGATACCCATGACGGGGGAGAATATCTCGGCCATGCGGCGGATACTATACTCGGCATCGGCCACGGCTTTCTGGCCGCGAGGCGTCTGGCGGAGACTTTTTCCCCAGTTGTACTGGGCTGTGTCGTAGGCAAAGCGCATCTCATCGGTGGTAGGCGGTGCCGGCAAGTAACGGACGGCATTCGGCATCTCGGGTTCGGAGAAATACGGATGCGACTCTTGCGCCCAGGCAACGAGCGCAAGCCACATAAACGAACATAGTATCAAACGTCTCATAGCGAAAAATAATTTAGTGGAGCTAGCGGGAGTCGAAAATTGCTCTCTGCAATAATCGTGCCCTTCAGGGCTAAGAACCCGCGCGGGGTCGTCTCCCGATTGCTACATTTTTGTGGAGCTAGCGGGAGTCGAACCCGCGTCCAAACAAGGACCGTATGTGCTTTCTACACGCTTATCTCGGCCTGGATTTTCGTCCGTCGGCAAGACCCGAGCCACCAACCGCCGGCTTATCTGCTAAAGTTTCGGCATCGTATCGCAGCCTGCGACACCTATTCTGTGAATTTCTGCGCCGCTCAGTCCATTCAGCCCACAGACTCGGCTTGGAGCGACGTCCCGTTCAGGCACCTGGTGCCCGAAATAAGCTAATCTACTATACTTCGATTAGGCAGCGAGAGCATAAGCATTGTTGCCAGTTATAGTTTTGAGACGATATTTACGAGCATTGCCTCATTGCTCGGCGTGCTTACACAGGCGATCTACCTGCTGTCAAAACCAAATAGCCCCCTGCGTTTAGGAAAAAAAACGTATTTTTTTCAAAAGCGGGTGCAAAAGTACAAAATAATTTTGATATATGCAAAAAAATTCGTAATTTTGCACGCTATTTTATGCGTACACACATATATACACACTATAAATGAAACATTTTAAGGAATACAAACAGTTGAATCTGGCCGCACTGAGCGAAGAAGTGCTGGCTGAGTGGGAAAAGGAACATTTGTTTGAGAAGAGCGTAGAGACACGCGAAGGACATCCTGCGTTTTTGTTCTTTGAGGGTCCTCCCTCGGCGAACGGTATGCCGGGTATTCACCACGTGATGGCCCGTACGATCAAGGATACGTTCTGCCGCTTCAAGACGATGCAGGGATATCAGGTGCGTCGTAAAGCCGGATGGGACACGCACGGTCTGCCCGTGGAGCTGGGCGTGGAGAAGATGCTGGGTATCACCAAGGAGGATATCGGCAAGAAGATCTCGGTGGACGAGTACAACGCAGCCTGCCGCAAAGAGGTGATGAAATACACCGCCGAGTGGACCAAACTGACCAAGCAGATGGGCTACTGGGTGGACCTGAACGATCCGTATATCACGTACGACAACAAGTATATCGAGACCCTTTGGTACCTACTGAAGGAACTGTATAAGAAGGGCTATCTCTACAAGGGCTATACCATTCAGCCGTATTCGCCGGCTGCCGGAACGGGACTGAGTTCGCACGAGTTGAACCAGCCGGGATGCTATCGCGACGTAAAGGACCTGACTTGTACCGCCAAGTTCCATCTGAAAGACGGCCGTTACATCATCGCTTGGACGACCACGCCGTGGACCTTGCCTTCGAATACGGCCCTTTGCGTGGGTCCGAAGATAGACTATGTAGAGATTGCGCTGGAGAGCGGCGAGCATATCATCCTGGCCGAAGCACGACTGAGTGCCTATTTCGAGAATGCCGAGATCGTGGCCCGTTACAAGGGTACTGACCTCGTTGGCCTGGAGTACGAACCCCTCTTTCCGTGGGTGAATCCGGGACCGGGTGCATATCGCGTTATTCCGGGTGACTATGTGACCACGGAAGACGGTACGGGTATTGTACATATCGCGCCGACGTTCGGTGCGGACGATAAGAAAGTGGGTGACGCTGCCGGCGTGCCGGGACTGTATATGCAGACCAAGGACTTCGGTCCGCGTCCGATGGTGGACTTCACGGGTAAGTACTGGAAAATCGAGGACCTGGACGAGGCATGGGTAGCCGCCAACGTCAATACCGAACTGTATGGTAAGTATGCCGGACGCTTCGTGAAGAACGCGTACGACCCGACGCTGACGGAGAAGGACGAGAGTCTGGACCTGCACCTCTGTCTGGAAATGAAAGCCGACGGCCGTCTGCTCAAGACTGAGAAGCACGTGCACTCCTACCCGCATTGCTGGCGTACCGACAAACCCGTCATCTACTACCCGCTCGACTCGTGGTTTATCAAGTCGACGATGGCACGCGACGAGATGATCGCGCTCAACAAGACCATCAACTGGCAACCTGAAAGCACAGGTACGGGTCGTTTCGGTCAGTGGCTCAACAACCTCAACGACTGGAACTTAAGCCGCAGCCGTTACTGGGGTACGCCGCTACCTATCTGGCGCACCGAGGATGGCAAGGAAGAGATCTGTATCGGTTCGATCGCCGAACTCTTTGCTGAGATCGACAAGTCGGTCAAGGCTGGCTTCATGACCGCGAACCCGTGGCCGAAACACGTGGTGGGCGACTATAGCAAAGAGAACTACGACCCGAGCGTGATTGATCTGCATCGTCCGTATGTGGATAATATCATTCTGGTTTCGCCGAGCGGAAAACCGATGAAGCGTGAACTGGACCTGATCGACGTATGGTTCGACTCAGGCGCGATGCCGTATGCACAGAACCACTATCCGTTTGAGAACGCAGACGCTCCGCGTACCGCCGACTTCATCTCGGAGGGTGTGGATCAAACCCGCGGCTGGTTCTTCACGCTGCATGCTATCCACACGATGATCGAGGGTCAGGTGGCCTATAAGAACGTCATCTCTACCGGACTGGTACTGGACAAGAACGGCAACAAGATGTCCAAACGTCTGGGCAATGCCGTAGATCCGTTTACCGCGCTGGAGAAATACGGTGCAGACGCCGTTCGCTGGTATATGCTGACCAACTCCGCGCCATGGGAGAACCTGAAGTTCGATCCGGAAGGTGTCGATGAGGTGCGCCGTAAGTTCTTCGGCACGCTGTATAACACCTACGGCTTCTTCGCCCTCTATGCCAACGTTGACGGCTGGCAACCTGCGTCTCTCACCGACGGTCAACCGACGGTCAACCGACAGTCAAAGCCAACGTCGAGCCAAGATCGTACCGAGATCGACCGCTGGATTCTCTCCAAACTCAACTCGCTCGTAAAGGAGGTGACGGAGGCGTATGAGACGTATGAACCAACCAAAGCCGGTCGTGCTATCTCGGACTTCGTACAGGATGACCTGAGCAACTGGTACGTGCGTCTGAACCGCAAACGTTTCTGGGGCGGCGAGATGAATGCCGACAAGCAGGCAGCATACGAGACGCTGTACACCTGTCTGAAGACCGTAGCACAACTGATGGCGCCGAATGCACCGTTCTATGCGGATCGTCTCTATCGCGACTTGGTAGGTGAGACCGTTCACTTGAGCGAGTGGCCGAAAGCCGACGAATCGCTCATCGACCTCAACCTTGAGCGTCAGATGTACCTGGCACAGCAGGCCACCAGTATGATTCTCAGTCTGCGTAAACGCGCCGAGAAGAACGTGCGTCAACCGCTGCAAAAGGCGGTCATCCCGACGCCGGATCAGGAGACGACAGACGCGTTGCTGCACGTAGCCGAACTGATCAAGAGCGAGGTGAACGTCAAGGAACTGGTCGTTGTACCGGCCGAGCAGAGCGAGATTCGACTGGTCAAGAAGATCAAGCCGAACTTCAAAGTGCTCGGTAAGAAAGTAGGCGCACAGATGAAAGCTCTTGCTGCCGCCATCAGCGCCATGTCACAAGAAGATATTGAGAAAATGGAGAAAGAGGGAACTTTCAACTTTGAACTTTCAACTTCTCTCAACTCTCAACCCTCAACTCTCAACTATACCCTCATCCCCGAGGACGTGGAGATCATCACAGAAGATATGCCGGGTTGGCTGGTAGCCAACAACGGCATTCTGACCATCGCGCTGGATATTGAGTTGACCGACGAGTTGGTAGAAGAGGGTCTGGCACGTGAGTTGATCAACCGTATTCAGAACCTCAGAAAGCAGAGCGGACTGGAGATCACGGACCGCATCCGCGTGACGATCCAGGATGTAGAGACGATCCACAACGCCGTGCTGCATTGCAATGACTACATCGCATCGCAGGTACTGGCCACCCAGCTGGAGTTGGCACCGAGTTGCGAGGGCGAGACGATCGATATTGATGGACAGAACATACAAATCAAAATAGAAAAAGCATCATGAAAGCATGCACATTTCGTAAGTCGGCACTCCGACTCCTATTCTTTGCGCTGGCAGGTGCGGCGCTGACCGGTTGTATCCCCACCACGCAGCCCACGTTCTACCTGCACGATCTGCAGGGACTCTGGCAAGAGAATAACACCCAGCACTACGTACGCTTCACCACCGAGCAGAGCGACGAGGCGGGCTACCTCTACGGCCGCGAGTGGGACGAAGGCGAGGATGTCTTCGAAGAAGACCTGGTGCCCCACGGCAACGGATGGTTTAAGTACCTGTTCGAAACCGATAATCAGAAGTTGACGGAGATCCACTTGATGGACAACGGCGGTGCGGAGATACCCAAGATATACGTGGTGACCAAGCTGAATAGCACCACGCTGGAATACTACGAGAAGGATCATAAGGCCATCACGTACCGTTTTCAGAAGATGGTAGATAAATAAACGGCTATGAAACTGTTTTGGAAGATACTCAAGATCTGCGGCATCACGTTGGCAAGCCTGATCGTGGTCACGTTGCTGGCTGTCGGCATCGCAATATGGATCGTGTTCACGCCGGACAAGGTGACGCCTATCGCCCGCGATTTTGCGGACGAGTATGTCACGGCTCCGCACCAGTTGGGCGAGGTGGATCTGACTTTCTTCTCCACCTTCCCCTACTTCGGCGTGCGCGTCGAGGGGCTGGAAATCGTGAATCCCGTTGAGGGCGCACAGAGCGACACGCTGCTGGCGGCCAAGCAGGTGGTAGCCACCATCGACCTGATGGCTTTTCTCAATCAGAAGAAGCTGGACATCGGTACGCTGACGCTTCGCGACGTACAGGCCAATATCTTCATCGATTCGCTGGGGCAAGCCAACTGGAACGTGTTTAAGTTGCCGCCCGACACCGCTGCGGAAGACACCTCGGCTTTTGAGTTACCCTTCGACGAGATACGCGTCGACAACGCCATGATGGCCAGCAACCGACTGAGTTTCGTGGACCGCAAAGACAGCATCGAGGCCTCAATCCAGGGTTTTGCCTTTGATGCGGCCATCGACGGTTGGGACGACATACGGGTGCAGCTGAAGACCCTGGCTGTGAACGCTCGCGTCAAGGAGACCACCTATGCCACCGATGCCCAGATCAGCATCGATGCACCAGCAGCTGTTCATCTGGATAGCATGTATTTCGCCTTGCGCGATGCATCCGTAGCGGTCAATGACCTCAAGCTTGGACTGGACGGCTGGATCGCCCTGAAGCCCGACATACGGATGGACATGAAAGCTACGGCCGAGAAATGGGATATCGAGCAACTGCTGGCGCTGGTGCCGAAGCAGTTTACCCGGGCGCTACGCGACATCGACGCCAAGGGATTGCTCACGCTGGAAGCTTCGGCCAAGGGTGTGTATAACGACTCGACAATGCCCGTGGCAGATGCCCACGTGCTGCTGGAAGATGCAACGGCACAATACAAGCCAATCCCCTTAGTTGCCGAGAATGTGCAAGCGGATATCACAGCGCACCTCGATTTGAACGACTCGCTGGCTTCCACGGCCTCGCTGAGCCTAGAGGCCGATACGAAGAAGAGTCACGTAAAGCTGACGGGTAGCGGCAAAGAACTGCTGGCCGATGCAGAGATTGATGCGCAAGCCGAACTGGATGCCAACCTGCCGGACTTTGCATACTTCCTGCCGAAAGATATGAAGTTGGCCGGCAAAACGAAAGGCCAGGTGAGCGTCAAAGCACGCCTGTCGGAACTCCGGAAAATGCAACTCCGTCAGAGCAAGATAGATGGCGACTTCGACCTCAAGAAACTCGATGTACGCATGAGCGACCTGCAGGCCCAGTTGCCGGAAGGCAAACTCAAGGTGCGTCTGCCGAATCGCAAACCCTCGGCGCCGACCTACCGATGGCTGGATGCCAATTTGCAGATCAGCAATGTGGACGTGCGGATGGGCGACATGCGCGTCAAACTGACGCAACCTACGCTGCGTGCCGAGACCAACGACCTCATGCATGGCAAGCAGATGGATGTCAATGCCTCGCTGGCTGCGGCACTGTTGACGGCCAAGTCGGACAGTATGGACGTGACGGGCAAGCAGCCCAAGTTGGCGGCTAAGATGCAGTATGACACCCGCTCCGGTGCGCTGCCGACGATAGACGCTACGCTCAATATGACCGGACTGGATGCGCAGTACACCGATATCGACGCCGTGCTGAAGCAGACCAATCTGGTAGCCCACATGCATAGCGATCCGCAGCAGAAAGAGATGATGCACCTCAAGGCCGACCTGCAGACGCCGGACCTGAGCGTCAAGAAGGGGGATAGCATCCAGGCACGGCTGACCGCTCCTAAACTGGCAGCCACGATGCAGTATAACAGCCAGGATACCACGACCTTGCCGACCATCGATGCCACGCTCGACTTCGCCAATATGGACGGTACGTTCTCCGATATCACCACTTCGCTCAAGCAGGCTAAGTTGACAGCCGGCGTTCGCAGCGAGAAGAACAAGAAAGACGAACCGCAGATCAAGGCCTCGCTGGCCTCCGCGGCTCTCAAAGTCATGATGGGCGAGACGGTGAAAGCCAAGACACAAACCA
The DNA here is from genome assembly GCA_017509715.1 of Paludibacteraceae bacterium. Classification (GTDB taxonomy): domain Bacteria; phylum Bacteroidota; class Bacteroidia; order Bacteroidales; family Paludibacteraceae; genus Colicola. Next base: position 119,066 of record JAFWOU010000001.1, read on the forward strand.
TCTCGATGGATGCCAAGGCACATTATAACCCCAAGTACAAGAAGAACCTGCTGCTGCAGTGGAATCCCCATCTGCGCGTCAACCTGCAGCAAGGCGAAGCCGAACTGGCGATGCTGACCATGCCGATTATCATACCGTCGATCGACTTCTCCTACACCAACAAGATCTTCAAGATCAACCGCTCGCAGGTGCACCTGGGCAGTTCAGACTTCACCCTCTCGGGCGACGTGAACGATATCGGTCCGTGGCTGCGCGGCGAAGGCATATTGAAGGGTGAGTTGAATTTTGAGAGCGACTATACCGACGTCAACGAGCTGATGGCACTCTTCTCGGCCGATGAGGGAAGCGAAGAGCAGACAGAGGAGTCGAAAGCTAAAAGTCAAAAGTCGAAAGACACACCGCACGAAGGCCCGTTCCTGGTGCCGACCGATGTGGATCTGGCGCTCAATACCCGTATTGGTACCGCCGATGTATTCACCGAGCAGATATACGACGTAGGCGGCAAGGTATACGTGCGCAACGGCATTCTGGCGCTGGAGGAGATGGGCTTTGTATGTAATGCCGCCCGTCTGCAACTGACGGCCATGTACCGCACGCCTCGCCGCAACCACCTCTACCTGGGTCTGGATTACCACATGCTGGACGTAGATATCGACACGTTGATTGACATGATACCTACCGTCAAGGAGATAGTACCGATGCTCAATTCGTTCAAGGGCAATGCGGAGTTCCACCTGGCAGCCGAGACCTACCTCAACCAGAATTACGAACCCAAGATGTCCACCCTGCGCGGTGCGGCCTCGCTGTTTGCCAAGGACCTGGTAGTCATGGACGGCCAGACATTCACCAAGATCGCCAAACTGCTTAACTTCAAGAAGAAGACAGAGAACAAGGTGGATAGCATCTCGGCCGAGTTGACGGTATACAAGAACGAGATCGACGTCTATCCGTTCTGCGTGCAGATGGACAACTACATGGTGGCGATGGGCGGACGGCATAATACCAACATGACCTTCGACTACGACATCAATGTCCTCAGCCCGATCTACCTGGGCGTCAACGTGAGCGGCAACCTGGATGACTTGCATATCAAGTTAGCCAAGTGTAAGTGGGCTAAGGACTTCAAGCCCCTGTTCCACCGCAAGGTGGATACCGAGTCGGCCGACCTGAGACGTCGCATCCGACAGTCGATGCAAAAAAATGTTAAAATTTAAGCATATGAAAAAATCAGTATTTTTAGGACTTATGGCAATGAGTTTAATTGCTTGTACATGCAAGGATGAATGCCCTACTACGTATTCCGTACCGGCATTCGACCAGATCAAATTGGAGGAGTTCATGCCTGCTTTTGAGGCAGCTATCCAAGAGCAAAAAACCGAGGTGGACGCTATTGTCAACAACAGCGAGGAGCCCACTTTTGAGAACACCGTCGTAGCGCTCGACCGCACCGGCCTGAAGCTCGACAGCATCTCCGGAATCTTCTTCAACGTGCTGGAGGCTGACGGCAACGACGAGTGGAACGAGATCGCCGAGAAGGTATCGCCCCTCTTGAGCGACCTGAACGACGGCATTCTGCTCAACGAGGCGCTCTTCCAACGTGTGAAGGCTGTCTATGACCAGCGTGAGTCGCTGGGTCTGACGCCGGAGCAGATGCGACTGTTGACCGAGACCTACAAGTCGTTCGTCAACAACGGTGCCCAACTCAATCCCGAGCAGAAAGCCCGTCTGATGGAGATCAACAAAGAGCTGGCTCTGCTAAGCCTGAAATTCGGCAACAACGTGGTAGCCGAGACCAACGCTTATCAGTACTTTGTGAAGGACGAGTCCCAACTGAAGGGTCTGCCCGAGAGCGCCAAAGCCGCCGCAGCCGAAGAGGCAGAGGCAGCCGGTCATAAGGGCGAGTGGCTCTTCACGCCCAAGCGCACCAGTTTCACCCCGGTGCTCCAGTACTGCGAGAATCGCGAGCTGCGCAAGGAGCTGCTCATGGCTTACACCACCCGTGGCAACCACGACAACGCCAATGACAACAAAGAAGTGATCAAGCGCACCATGGCGCTGCGTATCGAGAAAGCCAAACTGTTTGGCTACGACTGCCCCGCCGACTATATCCTGGCCGACTGCATGGCTAAGGACTCGAAGACCGTGGATAAGTTCCTGGCATCGGTATGGACGCCATCGCTGGAGGCGGCTAAGCGTGAGGCTGCCGAACTGCAGAAGATGCTGGAGCAGGACCTGCCGGGCGAGAAGTTGCAACCCTGGGACTGGTGGTACTACGCCGAGAAACTGCGTGCCGAGAAGTACAACCTGAACGAGGAAGAGCTGAAGCCCTACTTCGAACTGAACAACGTACGCAAGGGTGCCTTTGATCTGGCTACCAAACTGTATGGCATCCAGTTTGAGAAGGTGGACAACATGCCGGTATATAATCCGGAAGTGGAGGTATTCAAGGTGACCGAAGCCGACGGACGTCTCGTAGGCTTCCTCTATACCGACTATTTCCCGCGCGCAGGCAAGCGTCCGGGTGCATGGATGAACAATATCTCTTCGCAGTATATCGACGCCAACGGCGTGGATCATCGTCCGGTGATCATCAACGTGGGTAACTTCAACAAGCCTACCGCAGGCAACCCCTCGCTGCTCTCGATGGACGACGTAGAGACCCTCTTCCATGAGTTTGGTCATGCCCTGCACGGTCTGCTCTCCAAGGCCCACTATAAGAGCCTGAGCGGAACCAATACGCCGCGCGACTTCGTGGAACTGCCCTCGCAGTTCATGGAGAACTACTGCTACGAGCCGGAGATCATCCGTACCTATGCGCGTCACTACAAGACCGACGAGGTCATCCCCGATAGCCTGATCGAGAAGATCAATAATGCCGGTAAGTTCAACCAGGGATTCGTCACCACCGAACTGCTCTCCGCATCCATCCTGGATATGGACTACCATGAGTTGACCACTGTAGACGGACTGGATGTCAATGCCTTTGAGGCCGCTTCGATGGCTAAGATGCAGATGATCCCGGAGATCATCGTACGCTATCGCTCCACGTTCTACAACCATATCTTCACCACCGGCTACGAGGCTGGCTACTACAGCTACACCTGGTCGGCTGTGCTGGATGCCGATGCGTTTGCAGCCTTCAAGGAGACGGGCAACATCCTGAATCCGGAGGTAGCTAAGCGTTTCCGTCACTTGCTGGAGCAGGGCGGTACGCGTGATGCACAAGAGCTCTACCTGGAGTTCCGCGGCAAGGAAGCCGATCCGCAGTACCTGCTGCGCCGCAAGGGATTCATCGAGTAAGACCTGAACGCATGGGGCTCCTGCTTAAATACATATCCAAACTGTCTCTACCGGTAGCTATCCTGCTACTGGTAGGGATTGGTTTGCTATGGTTGCCCTCGTTTACGGAGCATAATGGCGGCAACGTCATGCTCACGCTGCTGCTCACACTCCTCTCGGCTGCGTTGCTGCAGTTCTTCTTCCATTTCTCGGGTATGACGCGCGACACCGACATACTGCCGGCCGTACTCTATTTTGCGGCTATCTCGGTGTTCCCCACGCTCCACACGCAATGGCAAGCGCAAGTCGGTGTATGCGCTATGCTGATCATCATGCATATCCTCTTCCGGGGTTTTCGTGAGAAAGAGACCGCCCAAGATGCCTTCATCTCCTCGCTGCTCCTGCTGCTCGCATCGCTGCTGGTGCCCGACATGATTTGGCTCTTTCCCTTCATATGGATAGCCTATATCGTCCTCTCCGCCTTCAGCGTGCGCACTATGCTGGCTACGCTCATCGCCCTGGGCGTGTTTGTCATCTACCTGGGCTTGGGTGTCTATACCCGGCATATGGCCAATCCGTATATCCATCTGCTGGATCGTCAGTTTATCTTTGAGTCGGCCGACCCGGAAGAATGGGTCATGCAGGCCGCACTCATGTGCATGGGTTGCTATTTCTTCATCATCACGATCATTCGTGTCGACCGCGACAGTGTGCGCCAGCAGGCGGTGCTGACGCTCTATGCGCTCTTCTTTGCCGCCACTATCATGATGGTGCTCTACCCCATGTCGCCCATGCGCGCCCTGCCGCTGATGCTCGTGATGCTCACCGGACTGGCTGTGACCTTCATGCGCCAGACCGAGTCGGTTCACCGCGGTCTGGTATTCTTGCTTTATATGGCGCTGCTTGCGGCCGGATATGTTGTTCCTACACTGGTGTTCGACATTTAGAATTCCACCTGAAAACCGGCATGCACGTTGATGCCTGCCTGTGCATAATACCAGGTGCATCGGCTACCGTCTAAGAAGCGGCTGGCCTCGGCACCGCCGTTGCTGGCATATTTCTCGTTGAAGATATTATTCAGTTGGCAGTTGAGTCGTACGTTGGGTACCCCGCGCCTGTCGGCAAACCACTTGCGCATCGGCAGCTGGTACTGCAGGTGGACGTTGGTCGTGGTATAGGCTTTCAGCATCGCGTGTACGTCCTGGGTGTTGTCCAGGTACTGACGACTCACCACGTTGGTCTGGACGGTAGCCATGAAGCCTTCGTACTCAAACGTGAAGAGCGACATCGCCGTGATGGTCGGCGAGAAAGCGATCGTCACATCGCCCTCGATAGAGTCCAGTCCTACCCAGTTCCAGTTGGTCTGATCGTCATACAGGTCGATATACTGCTTGTAGTTCTGCAGTTTGTTGCGACTCACCACCATATTGCCTTCCCAGCGCATCCAGTCCGTAATCCGTACGCCTGCGGTCAGTTCCGCACCCATACGGTACGAGTCCTTGACGTTGACGGTCTTCATCGCGCCTACGTCGTTATACTCGCCCGTGAGCACCAACTGGTTGTCATAGTCCATGAAGTAGAGATTCAGACCTATATTAAAACGCGCGTGCGCGTATTGATAGCCCAGTTCGTAGTCATACAGCCGCTCCGCCTTCGGCAGGTTGGTCCAGGTGCCGGTTGAGGCATCGTAGCGCGCATTCTCCTTGTAGTTGTTGCGACTCGGATCGCGGTTGGCAATAGCAAACGAGGCGGAAAGCATGTGACCGCCATTCTGGTAGGTCAGTCCGGCTTTGGGATTGAAGAAATGGTAATTGGCCGTGAGGGGCAGATCCTCCATGTTCTCGTCGTTGATACCATCGCGGCTATAACGCACGTAGCGGTACTGCAGGTCGCCGTACAGACTCAGTTTCTCCTGACCGCGATGGATAATGCGCCAGTTGGCCTTGGCATAGGTATTCACATCGATCTTATTAGCTTTGTTGCGGTAGTACTCATAGTGAATAGGCAGAGCTTGGAGCGTCGGCTTGGCCAGATATTCCAGCGTTCCCCAGTGATGACCCAGGTAGTTGTTGCCGGCTACGCCCACCTGGAAGTCCACCGGCTCCGACACATACTTGGCATTGATCAGAAAACCCGCATAGTGGTTCTCCAGCCATTTCTGGTACATACCGTAGCTCTTGTCCTTGGGATTGCTGACCATCGCTGGGTCGGTCAGTCCCCAGTAGCTGTATTTCTTCTTCTTATACTGCTCGTAGTAGCCGCCTCCGTGCGTATAGTGGAGCGTGGTGGAGATATTCCATTGCGGCGTGAAGCGGTGCAGGATGGTCAGCTGGGCATGCTGCTGGGCGTAGTTGTCGGTCTGGTTGGGATAGTAGACGGTGGAGTCGCTTCCATCCGCCGCCTTGACGCTATATTCTCCGGCGGGATTATAACGCCGATCGGCACCGTCAATGCCGTAAGCCGTGTTGTAGTCCACGCCTTCCCAGCCCATGCCGGTCTTCTCCGCACCGCCAAAGGCACGCAGGATCACCTGCGTCTTACGTCCGTACCAGCCGATGTCGCCGTAGTAGCTGTACAGGTCACTCTTGGTGCGGTACAGAAAACCATCAGAGTCCACCTTGCTGAAGCGGGCATTCAGTTTCCAGCGGTTGGCTATCGAGGCATGGGCATTGATCATCTCGCGGAAGGTATTGTACATACCGCCGTTAAAGGCGATGGTCATATGGCTGACCGTGTCCACGAAGTTGGTCTGCATATTCAGGCTCGCACCAAAGGCCGAACCGCTCGTACTCGTTCCTACACCGCGCTGTACATCCACTTGCGAGATTGACGAAGCCATGTCCGACATGTTGACCCAGAACACGGTCTGACTCTCCTGGTCGTTGAGTTGCACCTCGTTGACGGTCATGTTGATACGCGTATGATCTGTGCCACGCACGCGGAAGTAGGTATAACCTACTCCGAGTCCGTCGTCCGAAGTCACCTGCAGACCGGGCACGGTGGATAGCAGGTAGGGCAGGTTCTGACCCGTATTCTCCCGGTTCAGTTCCTGCGTACCTACCGCATCAGTACTGAGCGTGGTCTGCTGCACGCGCGCGGCCTGGACGTAGATCTCCTCCAGTTCTTTATAGCGCGTGAGCGAGTCTTGCGGGTTAGCAACTTGAGCGATGGCACTTACGCTCGTTAACGACCAAATGGCCACCGAGATGACCAATTGGTACACATAGAAATGTCTAATTTTTCTCATTTTCCTTAGCAGCATTACCTGCTCAGGTTCTACGGGTGTGTTCTCAGCTTTGTCAGCACCCCGAATGAATCTGAACGATGTTTATGAATTGCGATATACTTTCGGTGTGACGCCCACGTGCGACTTGAAGAATCGGTTGAAGAACGCGATATTATCAAATCCCAGCGAGAGGGCGATCTCTTTAATCTGCAGATTGGTAACTTTTAGTTGTGCTTTAGCATCCGTCAGGATGGCATCGTTGATGATGTCGCCGGCCGTACGTTCGCTCACCTGGCGTATGGTGGAGCATAGGTGCGGCAGGGTGATACGCATAGCCTGCGCATACTGGTTGACGTGGTGCCACTCGTGGTAGTGCTTCACCACCAGTTGGCAGTAGTCGTGGTATATCTCCGACTTGCGATCCAGCGGCCGTACGTCCACGTCGTTCTGCAGTCGTGCCTGCTCGGCATAGCTGGTCTGCAGCAGGTTGAAGATATGTACCATCCGCTCCGTGTTGAGCATCGAGGGCTTGGTGTTCAGCGCCTTGATGAGCGTGTCGTACATGCTGCAAAGCACGTCGGTATGCTCCTGTGTTAGACTCAGTTTGGGTGACTTCAGCTGCATGGCCGAGAGCGACATACGATTGTTGAACGTATGCTTCTCCAGGAAGCTGCTGCCGAACACAATCCAGTACACCAGCGCATCCTCCGATATATCGTGGATGAACAGGAAGTTACCGGGTTCGAAGAGCAGCACGTCGTTGGCCTTGAAGGAGTAGTCGGTGATATTAACCGTCGCACTCGCCGTTCCGCGTACGAGCAGTGCGTACACGCCGCACATGATCTTACACGGGAAACGGCCGTACTCCTTCATCAGTTTACCACTCGCATCGCCGATCATGTAGTCGCCGTACGGGCAGTCGAGTATAGGGATATTGTTTTCTTGCATTAATGCACCAGTTTGATTTCATTCCACATATCCAGCAACATCTCCTGTGCGTCGCCTGCATCGTGCATGAGCGCGCAACGCTTGATGATGTCGTTGTCGGCATAGTAAACGGGATTGAGGTGGAGCTTGTGCGGATCCAGCATCTCGCCGTTTACCTTGATCGGGTCGTGACCGAAGAAGTACGATGCATCCACCGTCTCGGGCCACTCCTCCGGATCGTTCTGATCGGCCAGCACCGCAGCCGCAGCTTTCTCGCCGCCGGCGCAACTTACATAACCGATCTCGGCCATGTTAGCCAAGGCATTCTCGGCCTTGCACATATAGTCGATGAAGTAGGTAGCGGCCTTCACGTTCTGGGCATACTTCGGAATTACCCAACCGTCGAACCATACGTTCGAACCCTCTTTGGGCACGATATAGTCCAGCATCACGCCCATCTCGGCAGCCTCCTCGATGGCAAACTGGGCATCGCCCGACCAGCTCAGGTTGATCCATGCCTTGCCCTTGGTCATCTCTTCCTTACCGAAGTCTACTTCCCATCCGCAGATCTGCGGCTTGGCTTCGATGAGGATGTCCTTCACTACCTCGATACGCTCCGGCGTGATATTCTTCACCAGGTCGTCGCGGGTCACCTCGTCAAACTCCAACTCATGGCGATAGCCGTAGAGCACCAGCACCGAGTAGACGTCGCGTACGGCGTCCTTCATGAGGATTCGGTTCTTGAATTTCGAATTCAGCAGTGCTTCCCACGACTCCAGGTCCTCACGCTGTACGTACTGCGGGTTGTAGATGAAGCCCGTCGTTCCCCACATATAGCCTACCGTATAGTCGCTCACGCGGATGTCCGCACGCGGAGCCATCTGCTGGAATTTCTCGGTCACGTATGGCGAGATATTGTCAAAGTAGTAGATCGAGTCGGGTATCAAGTCTTTCTGAATAGGCTGTATCAGGCCCTTCTTGAGCATGCGCTCGATGATGTACTCCGACGGGCAGAACACGTCATAGTCCTCGTGACCTACCTCAATCTTGGTCAGCGCCGTCTCGTTGATGTCAAAGGTCTCATAGACCAGTTCCACCTTCTCGCCCGTCTGCTCGTAATACCACTTCTCAAAATTCTCCTTGACGTCCTCGTCGATATAGTCCGCCCAGTTGAGCACTTTGAGTTGATGTGCGCGGTCGTTACCGCCACACGAACTGAAAAGGATGGCTACCAAAGCCAATACAGAAAGGAAAAAATTTCTCATAGCATCAATTGTTTTCTTGTTTATTATTGCGAATATTTATAATGATCAATGCAGTCAGCATCACCAGCAGGATGATGGTAAACAGCGGACGCAGTTCGGGCGTCAGTCCGCCCTTGCGGGCGTCCGAGTAGATGAACGTACTGAGCGTCTCCAGTCCGCCGCTACCCTTCGTGAAGAAGGTCACGCCAAAGTCATCCACCGAGAGCGTCAGCGCCAGTATGAAGCCCGACAGCATGCCCGGCCACAGTTCCGGCAGCATGACCATACGCAGCGCCTGCGCGGGCGTAGCCCCCAGGTCCAGAGCGGCCTCGTAGGTATTGGGATTCATGCGGCTCAGTCGCGGCAACACACTCAGCACCACGTAGGGCGTACAGAACACCACATGCGCGATGCAAACCGTGGCCAGTCCCTGGCTCACACCCAGCGCTACGAAGAGCAGGAAGAGCGATATACCCGTGATGATATCAGGGTTGATCATCGGCACCGAGTTCATCAGGCTCACCACTTTGCGCTGCCGCGCACGCATATTGTAGATACCTATGGCAGCCAGCGTACCCAGTATAGTAGAGCATACCGCCGCTATCAGGGCGATCACTACCGTATACCATATCGCACTATTCAGTCCGGCGTCGGCCTGACCCGTGAAGAGGTTGGCATATAGCTGCATCGAGAAGCCGGTCCAGTTGCCCAGGATCTTGCTCTCCGTAAACGAGAACACGGCGATCAGCGCGATCGGCGCATAGAGCACCAGCAGCAAGAGCCATAGGTATAGTTGCGATCCGTAATGACGGCGCATACCCATGCGCTTGCGGCGGAGCATCTCCTGCTCCACGGATGTCAGCTGTTTCTCCTTGCGGCGCTGCACTACGGTCACGATGCTATAGGCTGCCACGCCCGCCAGCATCAGTCCCGCCAACACAAACCATATCCATCCGCGGCTGCGCTTCACCTCTATCGAGGCATGCAGGTACTGCTCAAACGCTCCGTATGCATTCTGTACTAGCACACGCTTCTTGCGGTTCTTCGGCAGTTCCTTCTTGCGCCATACGGTCCAGTCCGTTCCCTCCGAGTCGGTAAACGCATAGACCTGTTCGGCCCAACTTTCCAGCGTCGGCATCGGTCGGTCAACAAACACAAAGTCCAGACTATCCGACGCCTGATGGCTGATAGCTGATGGCTGAATACTGATATTCACCTTCTCACCCGCATACGTGCCGGGGAAAGTATCTACCACGGCGGCCTTGCCTGTCTCCCCCACCCGCAACTCATACGTCAGGTTCGATTGCGCCATTGCGCCGGATACTAGGATGCCTAAGAAACCTAGGAGACTTAGGAGGCCTAGTCTCAATCTTCTCATACCATCCCTCCTTTCTCCTCGCCCGAGGCATCGTGGTCACCAAAGAAGGAGGTCAGACCGATAATGATCAGCAGCACCAGCGAGAGCACCGCTCCGTAGTTGAGCAGGTCGGTCGTGGTGATATAGTCCTGGATCAACGATCCGAACAACTTAATATTGTTATGCGTCAGCAGTTCGGCGATGGCGAACGTACTCACCGTAGGCATAAACACCATCACCACGCCGCTATACACACCCGGCATACTCAGCGGAACGATGATCTTCCAGAAGCATTTCCAGCGGTTAGCTCCCAGGTCCTGCGCTGCCTCCACGAGCGAGTTGTCCATCTTCTGCAGCGTGTTGTAGATCGGGTAGATCATAAAGGGCAGATAGTCGTAGCACAAGCCGAAGAGCAAGGCTCCCTCGCCCAGCGGCAAGCCGCACATATTAAACAGCTCCACCGTGGCTACCGTACGCAGCAGAAAGTTGATCCACATCGGCAGGATGAAGAGCATCGCCATCACCTTAGGCGTGCGGAAGTCCTCCTGGGCCATGATATAGGCCGCCGGATAGCCGATCAGCAGACATATAGCCGTGTTCAGCACGGCGATCATCACCGAGTAGAAGAAGGTCTGTATCGCTTCGCTATGACTGAAGAACTTGGCAAAGTTGCGCAGCGTGAACTGTCCGCTCATGTCCGTGAAGGCATATACCCCCACCAGCACCAGCGGCAGCACCACAAACAGCGCCATGAACAAGATATACGGCCATGCCCACGTCCGTCGCGAAGAAAATATCTGAAGCACTTTACTCATCAGCTTTCGACTTTCGACTTTTGACTTTCGACTTTATCCAGCAGAATGTCCTTCGGCTTGATCACGATACCCACTCTATCGCCATCGTCCCACACGTCGTTGGTATTCACGTAGAGGTCGTATCCCTCGTCCGTTCGGATCGTCAGGTGGTAGTGGTTACCCTTGAACAAGATGAAGTGCACCTCACCGCTCAACGTACCCTCTTCCTCATAGTCCTGCAGGTCGATGTCGCGGAAGCGCACCAGTACGCGCACTTTGTCGCCGGGCTTCAGACCCTCCAGTTGCTTCTCCTCTACCGTCCAGTCGGCCTCCAGGAAGCGCACCTTGCCGTTCTTCTGCACCTCACCGTCGAGGTAGTTGTAGATATGCTGCTCTTTGCGCATGATCTGGATATCCTCCGGACGCACCAGCATGCCTACCTCCGTACCGGGCAGGTACTCGTGATAGTCCTGGATCAGGAACTCATAGCCGTCGGCTGTCAGTACGCGCATCTCGTAGTGCACGCCCTTGAATATACAACTCTGCACCTCGCCGTACCACTTCGTAAACTTACCCTTCGGCACGCGGTCCTCATAGTCATCATCTTCCTGATCGGGTACACGGCCGCGCTTCTCATCCTCTTTGCGCCATACGTAGATATCTTCCGGACGGATCACGACATCCACCGGGTTGTTCTCGCCGAAGCCCGAATCGATACAGTCAAACTCCTGGCCGATGAATTTCACGCGCTTGTCGCGTATCATCGTGCCGCTCAATATGTTGCTCTCGCCGATGAAGTCGGCCACAAAGCAGTTCTGCGGTTCGTTGTATATATCCGTCGGCGTACCGATCTGCTGGATCCGTCCCTCGCTCATCACTACCACGCGGTCTGAGAGCGTCAACGCTTCCTCCTGGTCGTGGGTCACGTAGATAAAGGTGATACCCAGCTTCTCATGCAGCTCCTTCAACTCGATCTGCATGTCATGCCGCATCTTCAGGTCCAGCGCACTCAGCGGTTCGTCCAGCAGCAGCACCTCCGGCTTGTTGACTATCGCGCGCGCAATAGCCACACGCTGTTGCTGTCCGCCACTCAACGTATCCACCTTCCTTTCCTCATAGCCCGTCAGGTTGGCCATCTTCAGCGCCTGACGCACCTTCTTCTTGATCGTAGCCGGATCTTCTTTCTTCAGTTTCAGACCGAAAGCTACGTTGTTGAACACGTTCAGGTGGGGAAACAACGCATACTTCTGAAACACCGTATTCACCGGACGCTTATACGGAGGTGTCTTGGTCACGTCCTCGCCCTTCAGCAGGATGTCGCCCGACGATGCCACCTGAAAACCGGCGATGCAGCGCAGCAAGGTCGTCTTGCCGCAACCCGACGGTCCCAGGATCGTCACAAACTCGCCTTTCTTCACCTGCAGGCTGACGTCGTTCAACGCAAACTTGCCGTCCTCGAATTGCTTCGAGACGTGATTGACCTCAATGATATATTCAGATTTTGCCATTTTACACAATTTACGGCGCAAAGGTACTGCTTTTTTCTCATATACGCAAGCGCACGCGTATATTTATTGAAAAAAAAGTGCATTTTTGCCGTTCTTTTGCAAGTCGAATTTGCAATTCGAAAAAAAATCAGCATATGCACTTGCATATGTCGAAAAAAAGCAGTACCTTTGTGCCGTAATTTGACGTACTACGCGTTAGCATATAACAAACAAAACAAATCATATCAAAAAATGAAAGAGTTAGATCTTACTAAGTATGGCATTACGGGCGCTACCGTAATTGCACACAATCCGTCCTACGAGTATCTCTTCGAGGAGGAGACCAAGCCCGAGTTGACCGGCTATGAGAAGGGTCAGAACACCGAGCTCAACGCCGTTAACGTGATGACCGGTATTTATACCGGCCGTTCGCCTAAGGACAAATACATCGTTATGGACGAGAACTCGAAGGACACCGTTTGGTGGACCACCGAGGGCTACAAGAACGACAACCACCCGATGTCCGAAGAGGTTTGGGCTAAGGTGAAAGAGTTGGCCGTTAAGGAGCTCTGCAACAAGAACTTGTACGTAGTGGACGCCTTCTGCGGTGCAAACAAAGACACCCGCATGGCAGTTCGCTTCATCGTAGAGGTAGCTTGGCAGGCTCACTTCGTAAAGAATATGTTCATCCGGCCTTCCGAGGAGGAGCTCGCAAACTTCGAGCCGGACTTCGTGATCTACAACGCTTCGTTGGCAAAGGTTGAGAACTACAAAGAGCTCGGCCTGAACAGCGAGACTTGTGTGGCATTTAACACCACGAGCCGTGAGCAGGTTATCCTCAACACCTGGTACGGCGGTGAGATGAAGAAAGGAATGTTCTCTATGATGAACTACTACCTGCCGCTCAAGGGCATCGCTTCGATGCACTGCTCCGCTAACACGGATATGGAAGGCAAAAACACCGCTATCTTCTTCGGTCTGTCCGGTACCGGTAAGACCACGCTCTCTACCGACCCGAAGCGTCTCCTGATCGGTGACGACGAGCACGGTTGGGACGACCAGGGTGTGTTCAACTTCGAAGGTGGCTGCTACGCAAAGGTCATCAACCTCGACAAGGAGTCGGAGCCCGATATCTACGCTGCTATCCGTCGTAACGCCCTTTTGGAGAACGTAACGGTAGACGCTAACGGCAAGATCGATTTCGCTGACAAGTCCGTGACCGAGAACACCCGCGTTTCGTATCCTATCGACCATATCGAGAAGATCGTTCGCCCGATCAGTGCTGGTCCTGCAGCTAAGAATGTCATCTTCCTGAGCGCTGACGCCTTCGGCGTACTGCCTCCTGTCAGCATCCTGACTCCGGAGCAGACCAAGTACTACTTCCTCAGCGGCTTCACCGCTAAGTTGGCTGGTACCGAGCGCGGTATCACCGAGCCGACCCCGACCTTCTCGGCTTGCTTCGGCCAGGCATTCCTGGAGCTGCATCCGACCAAATATGCTGAGGAGCTCGTGAAGAAGATGGAGAAATCCGGTGCCAAGGCATACCTGGTGAACACCGGCTGGAACGGTACCGGCAAGCGTATCTCGATCCGCGACACCCGCGGTATCATCGACGCTATCCTCGGTGGCGACATCCTCTCGGCTCCGACCAAGAAGATCCCGTTCTTCGACTTCGAGGTACCGACCGCACTGCCCGGCGTAGATCCCGCTATCCTCGATCCGCGTGACACCTACGCTGATCCCGCACAGTGGGAAGAGAAGGCAAAAGACTTGGCAGGTCGCTTCATCAAGAACTTTGCTAAGTACACCACCAACGAAGCCGGTAAGGCGCTCGTGGCTGCAGGTCCGCAACTCTAATTGCCGCCGATCTGCAACGCTAATCGTTGCCGCAAACGGCTAAACAAATATCCAATAAGGTACGCACACACGCGTACCTTATCTTTTTCTACCTATATCGGAGTGCCCGAAGGCACCTTTCGACTTTGAGCGCAGCGGTCTTTCGACTTTCGACTATATATAAAAAAAGAGGCTTGTTCCTTGAACAGCCTCCCTTCCAACGTTGCTATAAACGTTTTTGTACCTTAATTACTGAACGGTGTCAGCTACAACCTCAGCTACGGTGTCGTTAGCTACGGTGTCGTTGCAGCCTGCATTCTCAGCAGCTTTGTTACCGCAAGCCATAGCACACATAGCAACAGCTGCAAGGAAAAGAACTTTCTTCATAATTTTTTAAGCCTTAAAAGTTAATATTAACATTAGATTTCCTTATTTTTTCAGAAATCGGCTGCAAAATTACTACTTTTTTTGCATATATCCAAAAAAAAATGTAAATTTGCACGATTTTTTTTAAAATACTATGGAATTTAAAGCATTTCGGACGAAATCTAAGACACTTTTTGTGTTGACGAACGTTTTAATGGCCCTTTTGGCGGTCGTATTGTTGACGATCTTGTTGTACGGGTGGCTCAACCTGTACACAGACCATGGTGTGGAAGTGGAAGTGCCTAATGTGCGGGGCATGATGGTAGAGGAAGCCGAGAGTCTGGCCGAGTCGGTCGGCATGGAGCTGAATATCATCGATTCGGTATATACCACCAAGGTGCCTCGCGGCATCGTCATCGAGCAGACGCCGCCCGCCATGAGTCGTGCGAAACGCCATCGCTATATCTACGTGGTGATGAATGCCAAATGCAATCGTATGATCCCCCTGCCCGACGTCCTGCAACTCAGTTACCGTCAGGCTACGGCCACCCTGGAGGCGATGGGCCTGCGCATCTCCAATATCGTCTATCAGCCCTACGACCATCGCGACATCGTGATCGGCCTGACGCTCAATGGCCGCAAACTCAATCCCGGCGAACGCGTGGAGGAGGGCAGCAGCATTGTGCTGATCGTGGGTAGCGGTACGCGTGGCGGTACCCACCCCGTCGTAGTGCCCGACCTGCGCGGCAAGACCCTGGAGGAAGCCAAGGCACTGCTCGAGGAGAACGAACTGCAACTGGGTGCTTACGAGTTTGACGAGCAACCCACCGACGACAATATCGGTAAGTTCGTAGTCTATACGCAATCGCCCCTCAAGGGTTCGGACGCCATCGACGGCGACGAGGTGATGATCATGCTCACGCGCAACCTCAACCGCAAGCTCCAGGAGTTTGTAGAGTCGCAGTACTCCGGCGCGACCGAGGAGGTATTGAAAACCGAGACCAACAACCAAGACAGCATAGATGATGAGTGGTTCTGACGAACTGTTTGAACGCTGGCGCTGCGAGGTGGACAAAGGGCAGGCCCAGGTGCGCATCGACAAGTACCTGGCCGAACATATGTCCGACACCTCACGCTCCCGCATCCAGCAGGCTGCGGATAGCGGCCATGTGTGGGTCAACGGCAAGGCCGTGAGCAGCAGCTACAAGGTGAAGCCCCTGGACCT
The DNA here is from genome assembly GCA_017509715.1 of Paludibacteraceae bacterium. GTDB lineage: Bacteria > Bacteroidota > Bacteroidia > Bacteroidales > Paludibacteraceae > Colicola. Next base: position 134,807 of record JAFWOU010000001.1, read on the forward strand.
CATCCAGGTGCTGCTGGACCACGAACCCCACGACACCACCATCCTGCCGGAGAATATCCCGCTCACCATCGTCTATGAAGACGAGGATGTGCTCATTGTCAACAAACCCGCCGGCATGGTGGTCCATCCCGGCCATGGCAACTACGAGCATACGCTGCTCAATGCGCTGGCGTATTATTTCCAACACGCACCTATCACCAACAACCAATCACCTATAGACATCAACAACCCCGAGATAGGGCTCGTCCATCGTATCGACAAGGACACCAGCGGGCTGCTACTCATCGCCAAGACGCCCGAAGCCAAGACCCATCTGGGCTGGCAATTCTACGAGCATACCATCGACCGAACCTACAATGCGCTCGTTTGGGGAACGTTTTCCGAAGACTCTGGCACGGTTTTTGGTGCACTGGCTCGTGATAACAGAGACCGCACTATCTATCGCGTGTGGGATCCGGAGGAGAACCCCAACGCCAAGGAGGCCATCACCCACTGGCGTGTGCTGGAGCGCTATCCGTACACCACGCTCGTGGAATGCCGACTGGAGACGGGACGTACCCACCAGATACGCGTCCATATGCGCCACATCGGTCATCCGCTCTTCTCCGACGAGAAATACGGCGGATGCGAGATACTCAAGGGACTCCGTACGCAGAAGTACGCACAGTATATACGCAACTGTTTCTCTCTCTGCCCGCGCCAGGTCTTGCACGCGAAGACAATAGGATTCACGCACCCGCGTACGGGCGAGCGCATGCTGTTTGATAGTGAGTGGCCTCAGGATATGTTGAACCTGATTAACAAATGGAGAAACTATGAGCCAAATACTCTGGGCTGACGACGAGATTGATCTGCTTGAGCCCTACATCATCTATCTGCGCGACAAGAACTACGACGTGCTGACCGCCACTAACGGCCAGGACGCCATCGACCTATGCCATCAGCACCGGCCGGACATCGTCTTTCTGGACGAGAACATGCCGGGCCTGAACGGACTGGAGACGCTCCAGGAGATCAAGCGCCTGCATCCCGAGATACCCGTCGTCATGATCACCAAGAGCGAGGAGGAGCGCATCATGGAGCAGGCTATCGGCGAGAAGATAGCCGACTACCTCATCAAGCCCGTCAACCCCAGCCAGATACTGCTGTGCCTGAAGAAGCATATCCACCAGCGCGACATCGTGAGCGAGCATACCAACCAGTCGTACCGCGAGGAGTTTCAGGACATCGCCTACCTCATCAATACGGCGCAGACTATCGAGGAGTGGCAGGCCGTAGAGCGTACGCTCACGCGCTGGGAACTGGAGCTGCAGCATATCGACTCGTCGATGCGCGAGATGCTCGACATGCAGCGCCAGCAGGCCAACGCCGCCTTTGCCAAGTTTATCCAGCGCCATTACGAGGACTGGTTCAGCGGCAGCGAGCGCCCTATGCTCTCGCCCGACGTCTTCAAGCGCGTGCTGTTCCCCATGCTCGACCGCGGCGAGAAAGTGTTCTTGGTCGTGATCGACAATTTCCGCTACGACCAGTGGAAAACCATCCAGCCGCTGCTCTCCGAGTTTCTGACCGTTACGGACGAGCAGCTCTACTGCTCCATCCTGCCTACCGCTACCCAGTATGCCCGCAATGCCATCTTCTCCGGCCTCATGCCGCTGCAGATCCAGCAGATGTACCCGCAGTTCTGGGTGGAGGAGGAAGACGAAGAAGGCAAGAACCTATGCGAGCGCGACCTGATAGAGACCATGTTGCAGCGCTACCGCCGCAGCGAAAAATTCACGTACTACAAGGTCAACGAGTCGGACTTCTGCGAGAAGATCACGCGCCAGTTCAAGGGCCTGCAGACGCCGCTCAACGTCGTGGTGCTCAACTTCATCGACATGCTGTCCCACTCACGAACGGAGAGCAAGATGATGCGCGAACTGGCTAACGACGAGGCCGCCTACCTGAGTCTGACCCGCAGCTGGTTCCGCCACTCGCCTACCTACTTCATGCTGCGCCGCATTGCCGAACTGGGTTACCGCATCGTTATCACCACCGACCATGGCACCGTACGCGTACAAAATCCCGTACAGATCATCGGCGACAAGAACACCAATACCAACCTGCGTTATAAGGTAGGTAAGTCGCTCAACTGCCAGTCGAAGAACGTCTTCACCATCGCCGACCCCAAGCGCGTGGGTCTGCCCAGCCCCAACGTGAGCAGCAGCTATATGTTCTGCACCGGCAACGACTTCTTCGGTTACCCGAACAATTTTAATTATTACGCCCAGTATTATCGCAACACCTTCCAGCACGGAGGTATCTCGCTGGAGGAGATGCTCATACCGCTCATCACGCTCGATCCGAAATAATGGCTCGTCACCGCGCACGACATATTATCCTATGGACGCTACTGTTACTGGTGGTAGCCGCCCTGCTTTGGCTGGGCCGGTTGACTGTCTCCCACGGCACGCCGCAACCCGTGAGCGACTCGGCGCAGATATTCAGCGTGCTGACCTACAACACCCAGCGTATGGGTGGGTTTGAGAAGCCGGAGCAGAACCAGGTGCTGCAGTATATCCTGCGCACCGATGCCGATATCGTCTGCCTGCAGGAGGTGGAGGTCTATCAGGACCACCAGTACCTGACCCTGGGCGAACTGCGCGACGCCATGCAACGGTATCCCTACTGCTACTTCGCCTTCTCGGTCCATAACAACCGCCGCCAGTTTGGCAACGCCGTCTTTTCGAAGTACCCCATCCTGGATCGCGAGAACGTAGAGTACGAGTCCCGCTCCAACAGCACGTGCCGCTGCGATATCGCCGTAGGGGATGACACCTTGCGCCTCTTCTGCAACCACCTGGAGTCCTATCGCTTCAATGCCGACTCGCTGCGCGACTCCACCTCCATGGGTAGTCTGCGCCGCCTCTACCATATGCTGCCCTCGCTGCGCGGCAAGGGACGCGGTCGCACCGAGCAGGCCCAGGCCGTGCGCAAGGAGATAGACCGGTCGCCCTACCCCGTGCTGGTGGTGGGTGATTTCAACGATACACCTCTCTCGGCCAGCTATCGCATCATAGCCGACGGACTGACCGATGCGTTTCTGAGTACGTCCTGGTTGCGCTGGGGCACCACGTTCCGCATGTCGCTCAGCATGGCCGGACGCGACTGGATCGTGCCCTTCCGCATCGACTATATCCTCTGTTCGCCGACGTTGACGCCCACGAGTTGCACTGTGGACAGCGTCCGCTATTCCGACCATTATCCCGTGCTGGCCACGATAGCCTTGCCCGCTCCGAGATGAAACAACCCGCTATCATAGTGCCCGAGGGACTGCATGAGGTGCTGCTCCATGCCTGCTGCGCACCCTGCAGTTCGGCCATCGTAGAGTGGCTGCTGGCGCATGATATCACGCCCACTATCTACTATTTCAATCCCAATATCTACCCCCAAGAGGAGTACCTGATCCGCAAGCAGGAGAGCATGCGTCATGCCGAATCGCTCGGCATTCGCTGGATCGACGGCGACTATGACCATGCCCAATGGCTGCAATCGGTATGCGGCCTGGAGCACGAACCGGAACGCGGTGGACGGTGCGCCGTATGCTTCCGTCATCGCCTGTTGGCCACCGCCCGGATGGCGCAGCAGCAAGGTATTGCGTGGTTTGCCACCACCCTGGCTTCCTCGCGCTGGAAGAGTCTGGAGCAGATAGAGGCAGCCGGCAGATGGGCCGCCGCGCAGGTGGAGGGTACGCAGTTCTGGGCACAGAATTGGCGCAAAGGTGGGCTGCAGCAACGCCGAAACCAACTCTTGCGCCAATACGATTTCTACAACCAGCAGTACTGCGGTTGCGAATTCTCTATACCGAAAACCTATTAACGGTTCTTGTACATCTCGTCGTAGTATTTCTCGTAGTCACCCGAGGTGATATTGTCGAGCCAGTCCTGGTTATCCAGGTACCAGCGAACGGTGCGCTCGATACCTTCCTCAAATTGCAGACTCGGCTCCCAGCCCAGTTCACGCTGCAGCTTGCTGCTGTCGATAGCGTAACGCATGTCGTGGCCGGCACGGTCGGTAACGAAGGTGATGAGGTCCAGGTCAGCGCCCTCGGGACGGCCCAGCAGACGGTCTACGGTACGGATGACCGTACGGATGATGTCGATATTCTTCCACTCGTTGAAGCCGCCGATATTATAGGTCTCGGCGATCGTTCCCTTGTGGAATATCAGGTCGATTGCACGGGCATGATCCTCTACGAACAGCCAGTCGCGCACGTTCTCGCCCTTGCCGTATACGGGCAGGGGTTTGCGATGACGGATATTGTTGATGAAGAGGGGGATCAGTTTCTCGGGGAACTGATAGGGTCCGTAGTTGTTGGAGCAGTTGGTCACGATAGTCGGCATGCCGAAGGTGTCGTGGAAGGCACGTACGAAGTGGTCGGACGAAGCCTTGCTGGCCGAGTAGGGCGAGTGGGGGTTGTACTTCGTGGTCTCGTAGAAGAAGTCCTTGCCATACGCCAGGTGGTGCTCGGCAGACGAAGCCTTGGTCGTGAAGGGCGGTTCGATACCCTCGGGATGGGTCATCTCCAGCGCACCGTATACCTCGTCGGTAGAGATATGGTAGAAGCGCTTACCCTCGTAGCGTTCCGGCAGCGATTCCCAGTAGAGCTTGGCGGCCTGCAGCATAGAGAGCGTACCCATCACGTTGGTCTGGGCGAAGGTGAACGGATCCTTGATCGAGCGGTCTACGTGGCTCTCTGCGGCCAGGTGGATCACGCCGGTCACCTGCTCTTCCTGCATCAGTTGGTAGATGGTCTGGAAGTCGCAGATATCGGCCCGCACGAAGCGATAGTTCTCACGGTCCTCAATGTCCTTTAGGTTAGCCAGGTTGCCCGCATAGGTCAACTTATCCACGTTGATGATGCGGTAGTCCGGATACTTGTTTACAAACAGGCGCACTACATGGCTCCCGATAAATCCGGCACCGCCGGTGATGATGATACTCTTCATAGTACGTATCGTATTTGTTTAAAATGATATATTCGTTTTTTGTTTTCTTCGTCTCGTAATACCAGTTCGCCGGTGGGCAGCACATCCTCTATCCGTGCCCGGAAGAGGCTCTTGGCTATTGGCTCTTGGCTATTGGCATTCATCGTAGGTTCGGTACTTACCTCGCGTTCTACGTATGGCCAGTAGCCCTCGCGGCGATAGAGGTGGGCGCGGTAGTAGTCCCAAACATCCTCCTCGGTGGCCTTTTGCACCTCGTTGTACAGGCGTTGCATCAGTTTGTCGATATCCTGCTCCTGTCCCGTGATCTGGCGCAGCGATACCGGGTTGGGGGCGTCGGAGCAGAACTCGGTCTGGTTGACGTTCAGTCCGATACCGGCTATCGCGTACCGCAGTTCGCCGCCTACGATGGCGTTCTCTATCAGTATGCCCGCCAGTTTCTTATCTTTCCAATAGATATCATTCGGCCACTTAATCGTCACCTCATCCCCCGTAACCTGTAACCCGTAACCCGTAACCTGTAACCCGTAACCCGTAACCGTTCTATGCACCGCCACACTTACCGCCACATTCAAGTCAAATAGGCTTTCGACTTTCGACTTTTGACTTTCGACTAATATGGAACATACCAGGTTCTTTCCCCGTTCGCTTTCCCACCCGTTGCCGGTCTGTCCGCGGCCGGCGGTCTGGAAGCCCGCGTAGATATAGTTGGGGGCTTGGCCCGTAGCCAGCAGTTGCTTGAGCCGGGTATTTGTGCTGTCACATTCGCTCAGGAACATATCGATAGCAAGTACTTCTCAATCGATTTCTGTATCGTTGTGCTCGGCGTCTTGGTGTCGCTGATGAGGATGGCAAAGCTCCATACCTCGCCGTTGGGTCGCTCTATATAGCCGGCATAGCTCTTGGCGCCGGTCAGCGTTCCGCTCTTGGCGTGCACCTTGCCCGTCAGGCGTGTGTCCTCCAGGAAGTGGGTCAGCGTACCCGATTCGCCGCTCACGGGCAGGCTCTGGTACCAGTCCTCCTTATGCTCGCTCGTGTACATATACTCCAGCAGCCGGACCACCATATGGGCGGTCAGCTTGTTGTCGGGGGCCAGTCCGCATCCGTCGTGCAGGATGCAGCGCTGCATGGGCATGCCGTGTTCGCGCCAGTGGCGCATCACGTGCTGTGCGCCCTGCTGGGCGGTGGACTGACGATGTTCGCGCGACGCCAGGTAGCGGGCAATCGCCTCGGCGTACATATTGTTGCTGTCCCAGTTGGTATCGCGCAGTATGTCGCTGAGGGGGGCGGAGCTATGGACGCAGATCAGTTTGAGTCGTTCCATGTCCTCGCCCTGCTTCATGATGTAGCCGGGCACGCCGTTCACGCGTCCGCCGGCCGTCCGGATGGTGCGCTCCATGTCCTGGGCCAGTTGCAGGCCCGGGTTGGGCAGGTCGCCCTTCACGCAGAGGGTATCGCGGTTGGCAGGTATCTCGCCCCGCATATTGCGCACGTATACCAGGGGTCGGCCGCTCACGTACGAGTAGTCGCGCTTGGTCTTGCCGGCCCGCACGCGGCTATGGATCACCACGTTGTCCGGATCGGTATAGAGCACCTCGGCGGGTTCGCCTACCGCACCCGAACGCATGTAGATACGCAGGGTGTTGCTCAGGTAGTTGATGCCATAGATGCCGGGGGCGTAGTAGTTGCCGATATCTTCGGGCAACCAGTGGGGGTTGTAGCCCTCGTCGCTCAGCTTGCTCATGTCGGCCAGGATGCGACCCTCGATATGCCAGATGCCTACCTCGTGCAGTTGCTGCAACCAGTCGTCCAGGAAGGGGTCACCGTTCTTGAGGTTACCCAACGTAGGATCCACGTCGCCGATGATGTAGAGGTCGCCCCAGAGCGTACTGTCGATGATGTCGCCCGTGTAGGCCAGGGTGGTCTCGAACCGGAAGTCGGGTCCCAGTTCGTTCAGGGCGGCTCCGGTGGTGAGCAACTTAGTGACCGAGGCCGGCGTAGCAGGTTCCGTAGCCTTGTACGTGGCTATGGTGCGGTTACGGGTCGTATTCCGTACCTCCACCGACATCAGTCCCCCGGCCAGATTCGCATCCCCCGTCAGCAGCGATATATTCAGCAGTATGATAGCTAAAGTATGAAGCATAGTAAGCCAAATTTAAAATCGGCTGCAAAGGTACGAAAAATTCTCAATATACACAAGGAAAATTCTCAATCTGTCGCAAAAAAATTCTCAAAGTAGCAGATTTTTTACTCAAATCTACCTGAAAATTTACTCAACTCCCCCATTCTATACCTCTCCGTTTTCCGTAAAGGCGTATGGAAATCGCTACAAAAAACGGCCGCACTGCTGCGACCGTTTTTCCTTTTGTTCTGTGCTCCGGCCGTCAGGCCCGAGATCTATTTTATCCATTTCCCCCAGATTTTATTCGGATATCAGAATTACTGCACATACTATAGCCACCTGTGCGATCAGTATTGCCGGAATGCCCCAAGTGAATTTCTTATGTTGCGTCTTATGATGCCATGCTTTCATACCGAGCAAGGCGCCGATACTCCCTCCTGCCGCAGCCCACCATATCAATGTCGATTCCTCGATACGCCGTTTTGAGCGTTTAGCTTTCCACTTGTCGATGCCGAACAGAAAGAACGTCACCACATTGATCGCCGCCAAGTAGCTCAGAATAATACACAACGTTGTCTGTGGACAATGACTCATGGTTGTATAGTGTTAGTATTGATTCAAAATCATCTGTATGTAAAATACATCATCATCCGTCATGCACGCATACTTAGCTCGATCGATCACATCCTCGGCGTCGTTCAGTTGGTCTTGTATCTCTTCTTTCTCATCCTCCAGGTCGGATACTTGCTGTTCCAGATTGGATACTTGTTCTTCCAGCTCTGAAATCTGCTGCTCTAGATTCTCTCGCTCATACTCACACTCTTCGTATTCCGCCTCCCAATTCTTGCTCCCCGATGAGTCACATCCCACCATACATACCGCCGCAAAAAAAATGAATAGTTTTTTCATGGTTATTTGCGTTTATTTAAGTTACTTTCTACTTGTTCAAAATAAAATACGATTGGCTTTTTCTTTGCTACTGAGATCCTTTTGTAAAGAAGCGCAGCTCGATATGGTTTGTAATCGTCAAGCGCATATTCAATATTTTCTAAATATGCGCGGAACTCCTCTATGGTCATGTTGTCTTTCTGATGGTTACAAAGAAAACAACAAGGAATAAGGTTGTTAACTTCATCCGTACCGCCTTTTGATACCGCTATTAGATGGTCGATAGATAAATTATCAAAATCTATCTTTTTCCCACAGTACGCGCAATGACCATCATATTTGTTGTATATTTCTCTGCGATTCATTATTCTAATTATATGCTTATTTCCCTAACTGATAAAATTTTCAAGGTTCTATATTTTTTAGTCATGCACTAATGGCTCGCATTGCGTCTTATTCACTACGCGGTCTCGCATAGTTTCATGTCGTTAATTAACTCCCAGTCCATACCTATATTTCAAATCCACCTTCCATGATAAATTGACGCAGAAGCTCATCCATTCTAATATTTATGCGGAATGCCGGAACAGGAGCTCCAGAATGTTGATTGAACCACTCTTTCATCTTATCTTTATCGACGGACTCTTTGAGTTGGTCAAGTGGTCCTTGCGGGATGATATCGCCCGGCATGTAGTTATTCATTATCTCGCGGAGCAGATCTTCGTTTAGACCGAAGGCTTGTGCGAAACGATGAATACGATCGTTCTTCTCGCGCGCCATGTATTCGGTGATATAATCGCGGAGCGGTTTGGCTTCATCGACTTGCACGGTGCCACGTTGCACGTCACGCAGGAATCGTCCTGCCACGTCCTGTTCCTCTTGGGTGAGTGTGGCAAAGGAGCGGTGCAGTTCTTCGAGGGCTTGGGCTTGCTCTTGCTCGGAGGAGTTGAGTGTGCGCAGGTACTTACGGAAACGTGCGTTCATGTAATCGGTATCGATGGCACCGGTGTTGATCGAGATGATATAAGGATCGATGTCAAAGGTCACCTCATCGGTAGGTGTGCCTTTGGGACTACGCTCGATCTCTTTGTAACGTTGCAGAAGCGCACCATAGGTGGTCTCATCGATAGTGAGAGCACTCATCGCCAGCGTCACCTCTTCCGCTTCTTCGGTGTCATCGGTTGGCAGTGTCGGTTCTTGCAGTTTGTTCCACTGGAAGCCTTGCACACGCGCCGCGTTGAGGTGGCGGTTGAGTTCGCGGAAATGCTTGGCGAACTGCGCACGGAGGTCTTTATCTTCCGGCAGTTTGGAGAAGTCCTCAACTCCTGCTATCTGGAAGAGATATTGTATCTGGGCATAAGCGGCTTCGATCGCGCGAATATGCACATCCAGTTTATCGGCTTTGATACCGAGCGGTTGCTGTCCCGAATAGAGGCGGATAGCACTCTCTATGTTCCGCTTCATGGTGTGCGGATAGCGGTAGTAACAGATTGTGCCGTGCGGTTTGTCGGGTCCGTTCAGACGGTTGGTACGCGAGAAAGCTTGGATGAGGTTCTCGTTGTACAGCACTTTGTCGAGATAGAGGGTGTTGACCCAATGGGAGTCGAAACCGGTAAGCATCTGATTGACGACGATAAGTACGTCCAGACACTGCGCAGGGTTGGACTCGATACCTTTGTAGATATCCTTGTGCGCCAAACGGAGCGCCACATCTTTCTTGAAGAGGGCGTATTTGGGCAGTGTGAAGTGCGTGCCGTATTGGTCGTTGTAGTCACCGACAATCTTGATGAGCAGGTCTTCCTTAATCTCACCTTTGCCTTCATTGTCAATGGAAGGATCCACGAGACAGGTCACTTTGAGTTCCCGAGCGAATGTGCGCATATAGACATAGTACTCGAACGCCTCTTGGATGGACGAGGTAGCAAAGATCGCGTGATATTTGTTAGCGAGACTTAATGCCGGGAAAGAAGCCTTAATGTCGTTCACCACTGCACGCTGGTATTCGCCCGATTCGAATTGTGCTTTCGGGATATAATCCTCGATACCTTCGTCTTCGGCGGTCTTACCTGCCATCGGTACGTCGTTCATATAATGGAAATAGACCTCTTTCTTCTCATCGGCAAGGGCTTCTTCCATAGTCTTGGCTTTTGCCTTGAAGAGCGCCACTTCCTGTTTGAGTTTCTGATCAGGGAAGACAATCTTCATTACCGGGTCGAACTTCAGCACGTTTTCGTCGCGGATACCATCGGCGATGCTGTAACGGTGCAGCTCATTGCCGAAGACGTCGATTGTCGTTTGGTATAACTTACGATTCTCCTCTTGGATTGGTGTGCCGGTGAAGCCGAAGAAGATCGCGCGTGTGAAGGTGGCGCGAATCGTTGCCAACATATCTCCGAACACGTCTCGGTGGCACTCATCAATGATGATGACGAGCCGCTTCTGGTTGATTCGGTTGAGTTGGTGACGATTGCCTGATTCGGGCACAATACGGCTCATCTTCTGAATAGAGGTGACGATGAGGGTATCGCGTGTGTCGGTACTATCCAGTTTGGAGATCAGATCATCGGTGTTGTCGGTCTCTTGTACTTCCTCTATCTCGTTTTTGAATCCGCGATATTCGAGTGCAGTCTGCGTACCGAGTTCGATTCGGTCCATTAGGAAGACCACCTTGTCCGCTTTGCCGGAATCGGCTATCAGTTGCGCCGACTTAAAGGAAGTCATTGTCTTGCCTGAGCCGGTAGTATGCCAGATGTAACCGCCAAACAAGTCATGTTCATCCCAACGGCAGGTGGCTACACGGTCAGCAATCGCTGACGCGGCGTAGTACTGATAACTGCGCATAACCTTGAGGTTGCCAGCGAGTTTGTCTGCCACGGTGTAGAAGCCTATCATCTGGTGCGCCATGGGGATGGAGAGCAGATGAGTGGCAATTGATTTCCAATCGTTGATCGGCTCGTTGTTAAAGTCTGCCCAATGGAATTGGTATTGCGGTGAGAAGGCTTCGTAACTGCCCGGGTTCGCGAAATAGATCGTCTCGTCGGGGTTCATAGCCACGAACACTTGTACGAGCGAGAAGATACCTTGCGAGAAGATTCCTTCGTGATAGTATTTGCGTATTTGGTTAACGGCTTGCGAAACAGCTACGTGCGAACGTTTAAGTTCGATATGGATTACGGGCATGCCGTTGATAAGCAGCATTAGATCGCCACGTCTGTCAGAGGCAAGAGGATGAGCGGTAGGGAACTTCGGTTGCTCGGCAATCTGATAGACGCTACTGCCGGAAGCAATCTGACTGCGGTCATATATGGAGAGGGAGACGGTCTGCCCATAGTGCAGTTTGTCAGCCTCGTTGTCGCGATGGATATTGACGGTCTTACCATTGATGAAACCATTGAGCGCAAGAGGCGTGTGCAACGCGTTCACTTGGTGAACTATCTGCTGCATCTCCGAAGCGGTCAGCGGCACTCCGTTGAGTTGGTCGATACCGGAATTGTTCTGATAGAGGATATGTGCCCAGTTATCGAGCAGGTCTTGCTCGGTGCAGTTCTTGAGGACACCGCTGCTCCAGCCTTTAGTGGTTAGGAAGTCTATCAGGTCACGTTCAAATGTCAGTTCGCTATCGTAATCCATAGTGTATGTATTTTGCTGATTCACATTAATCTTCTTGGTTTTTATCCTGAATGCCATTCAGGGAAAAGGAAGAAGCGATGGTGCATATCTCCTCCGCCATCCGGTTCATCGCCACGCACTCGGAGCGCGTCACATTGCGCTTGTGTGCGTCGTACTCCCATGGGGAGAGAATGAGAACGCGCCCTTCGGCGACGGCATCAAACAAGCCGTCGCTGGGCTTGTAATAATCGCGGAAGCCATTATCCGCGATGTAGATGATGGGATGTTCCTCCGCCAGCAGCACTACCATCACCTCTTTCTCTTTGTCGGAGATGAACGGCGAAACCATCACAGCGCCCTGACGGGCAGCCAATACACAGCCGTTCATATAATCGCGCAAGCGCTTGTTATCGCCATGCATCGCCTCGTCTATCATCGTGCTACGGACATGCACAGGCATATAACGGTCGTACATAAGTAGTTTAAGATTGCCTATCCCGCTATACGTGCGACCGGCTATCTCTATGCCCTCTTGCACTCGGAAGAATCCCGGCATGAGCTTTTTCGTAGCGAGGCGCTGAGGGTTCATGTCTATATAGTGGATAGTAGTGGGCAGTTGATCCCGATGCCCCATTGGACGGACAAATGGCATCTCCGTGAAGACAGGCGGGAGACGATAATAAGCATCATCGCCGAGCTGTTGGCGGAGAGAGTCTGCAATCTCGCGGAATCGGGTTTTTGCTTCTTGAGTGTTAGCCTGAATGGCATTCAGGGAAAGAGAAGAAGACAAATATGAATATGCCCTGCCAAGCTGCTTGGCGGCTTGCCAAAAGCCGCGTATGGATGACATAATGCCCTTGGGCATGGTACGTTTCACATACCATATAGCATGTAGATGATCTGGCATAAGGCAGAAATGCAAGACTTGGATATCTGGATGATACAAATAGAGATTCACCAGATTATCTACAAGCACATCACCCAAAATAGTGCGCTCGACAAAAGCTTGCGTGGGATCATCATCAGGGATAATGAGCATACCAAGCAACGACTCACGCGACGGTATCGTCAGCGTGATATGATAGAGACCGGCGCCTTTCCAAGCCTCTCCGGGTTCTTGCCATTGCCATTTTTCGTGCTCGCTCATCATTCGTTTACAAACATCTGCTCCAAAAGGGCTTGTTTGGAGTGTTTCAAAAGGGTTAATTGTCGCTCGCGAAGAGAGATAGTTTTGTTTAAGGAATTGACCAATTTGGCTATTTTCTCTTGTTCGGGAGTCTTTGGCAATAGTATCGGACATTGCACTATCTTATCATAGAAGAAATATTGGCGAACACCACCTTCTTGCAACTTATAAATTAAATGGTTGAATATATCCGACTTGAACCAAGCCATTAAGAAGTCATCGTGAATAGCTTCGCTCGTCTTGAAGACGATATACAAGGAACTAACGATGACATCTTTAGTTCCGTTATAATAGCCGATAGAACCTACATTTATTCTGGCAGGATTGTACGCAAAGGATTTCGGAGGAACAATGGTGTACATTGTTTTATCTGCGTCAGTAAGATAACCGCCATTTTCGAATTTCTCTGTTTGCGGAATAAAACCAGCCTCATTCGTGATAGAATAACTCTCCAACGGTAAGTTGTTACGGTTCTTTGTGCCCGTTTCTTCTATCTCATTGCCTAATACCTTTGGCTCCCATTTGTCCACAAAACCTTTGAAACGAATTGCGGGTGTAGATTGTCCGTCTTGCGGGAAGAGTTTTTCAAGCAACGCACGCCTAATATTCTTCAACTTCTCCAACTCGGTTTCACGTTGAGAGATAGTAGTTGTAAGATCAATAATGACCTGTGAAATGGCTTTTTGCTCATCAGGTTTTGGCATTTTGACGGAAATATTAAGAAACTCGTCCTCATGAATTTTCCATTGACCATAAACTACACCTTGACGACAGCGCACCATTTCGTGAATAACATCAGGCATTGCTAAACGAACACCAAGATAATATGGATTATTATCACCTTTCGGAGCGAATATGCTATAGACAGGAGAAATAGAAGCATTGCCATAGAAGTTCATACCGATAGAACCAGCCTCCAAGTTATTGGAACTGTAGATGAAATCTCCGTACGATGTTCTTTTATATGGCTTATTTACAGCATCCTTAATAAGAGCACTTCTATCATACCTATCTCCTTTAGACACGATACCTTTATTAGCCACGAAAGCCATTAAAGGATATGCGTCATTTTGAGGAGCCATGTCTATTCGCTCTAAAAGCAAATCAGAGATTTTCTTCTCTTTCCACTCCTCGGTAAAGCCTTTGAATCGTATTTTGGGTTGTTTAGCCATTATTGGAGGAGTTTTTGTAGTTCTCGTATAGCTTGCATATCTGCCTCGTCACCGGTTAGTTCGCCTAAAAGGTTAGCGAGTTCGGATTCCGCCTTGTCGATCTCGTTGCCTACGTTCAGGAGCGTATCGGCATAACGCTTGATGAGTCGGTTGACATCGGTCTCAATCGTGTTGAGCAGTTCAGTAGGTAGCGAGTGGATCTTTGCGCAGAGCGGCATAATCCATTTCTCACGCAAGAGCGTATAGGCATCGTCGTCGGTGAGATGCTCAATGGTATAGCAGGTCTTGTCGATGAGTGCCGCTTCGAGGGCTTTGAGTTCTTTGTTGATCTCTTTCTGCTTATTGAGGAGCCGTTGCAGTTCCATCAGTTCCGGGTCTTTGAGGTCCGGGTCTTTTTGCATGGCTTTGACATCGGCAGCGAGTTGCTTGGTGTCGAGTTTCTCGGACTCAGCATCGATATATTTCTCGCGGTTCTCGTCGGTCAATTCGCGTATCTTATCGTCGATCTCGTTAGCACAGCCTTCGGCTTCTGCTTGTAGGTTAGCACGATGGTCGAGCATATCGCGGAGGAAGAGTTCTTGCACGAGTTCGAACGGCATAATACGTCCTCTCCAGCCTTCTTGCACTTCGATCTCAGTCTCCACACCGGAATCTTTGTCCTTCTTCTTCTTGAGCACCATGTTCGGTTCTACCTCACGCACCTTGTCCCATCCTTCGGTCTGGAGGATTTCAAGGTCGGTAGCGATGACCTGCCACGAGTCGTCAAGTAGTTGATAGACATCGTAGGGGTTGAAGATAGGATGTTTGCCGAGACGTGCGAACAGTTCATCAGAGATGATATCTTCCTCGCGGTTGACCGGAACGGTGTTGATAGACGAGAGAAGTTGCTGATGCAAGAACGCGTCGATACCGTCCATGGTGCGGGTATAGTCGTCACGCAGGTTGCAGTAACTGCGATCGGCGTTGATGAGATAGCGGATCTCATCGTCCTTACGCGGCGTGCTATGCGTGCTGCTGATCGGTTGGAAGAGCGACTGACGAAGCGTAGGCAGAAAAGACCAATAGGGCAACGCGTCTATCTCACGATTTGGGATTGCGCCGTACATAGTGGCATAGAGGTCCCATGTCTCTGCGGCATCGGACGAATCAACATAACGCGGGATATTGAGGTTATAGCCGTTCGCACGTATCTCTTCGCGGCTGACGCGGCGTGCGTACTTGTCGGTGTTCTGACGCGACTCGTAGGTATCGACAATACGGCGAATATCGGAGGCACGCAGTTTGTTCTTCTTGCCCGACTTGATGAAGCCTTTGCTGGCATCGATGAAGAGGACATCGTCGCGGTCACGTTTCTGGCGTAGCACCATAATGATTGTGGCGATACCTGTGCCGAAGAAGATGTCTGCGGGCAGACCGATGATGGCGTCAATATGATTGTTCTCTATTAGGTTCTTACGGATCACACCTTCCGCTTCGTCTTTGGCAGGGTCGCCACGGAAGAGGACACCGTGCGGCAGAACAATGGTCATTATGCCGTCGGGTTTGAGGTGATAGAGGTCATGGAGCAGGAAAGCGTAGTCGGCTTTGCCTTTGGGTGCTACGCCGTAACGGTAACGCGGGTCAAGTTCCTTTCCGGCAGGACTCCACGGCTGAGAGTACGGCGGATTGCTGACCACGGCATCTAGATAGAGCGTAGGCGCATTGGTGCGTTCGTCTTTCGGCCAGTCTTGCTCCAGCGTATCGGCGTTGCGCACCTCAATATTACTAGGTTTGATGCCTCGCATAACGAGGTTCATTCGAGTGAGGTTGAACGTAGCCGATTTGAGTTCTTGGGCGAAATAATGGACGCTGTCTTTGTTGTTGGTATGCTTACTGATGGCACGACCGATATTGAGCAGCAACGAGCCGGAACCGCTGGTCGGGTCGTAGATAGAGATAGTCTTGCGGTCGTGCAGATAACCGGCAACGATCTCGGACATCAGTACGGACACTTCGTGCGGGGTGTAGAACTCACCCGCTTTCTTACCGGCGTTAGCAGCAAACTGACCGATAAGGTACTCGTAGATGAAACCGAGCACGTCGTAACCCTGACGATCATCGGTGGGGATGTCCTTGATGAGCGAGAGCAGATCGAGGATGGCTTTCGATTGCTGAGCGGCTGTCGAACCGAGTTTGTCGATACCCGAACTGAGGGCAGAGAAGATTTTCTCGAAGAGCTTCTTGTAGTCCTCGTTGATCAGTCGCTCAAACGCAGAGAGGGCGATAGTGACGTTCTGGACGCTGAAATCGTTGCCCATCTTGAGCCACGTAGAAAAGAGGTTGTCGTACGCAATGAAATAGCCGATGTTCGTCTGGCAGAAACGTACAATCTCGTCGTCTTGCTCCTGGAGTTGGACCAGTTCGTCTTGCGTCATCCCGCCGTCGCGGAGCATAAACGCTTCCTCTTTGTCGGAGAGGTATTTGTAGAAGATGAAGCCGAGGATGTAATCCTTGTACTCGCTGGCCTCAATCTTCGACCGCATTTTATTGGCCGACGCCCAAATGCGTGCTGCTAATTGTTGTTTATTCATTGTTGGGTTGTTATTTGCAAGGTTAGAGAAGGAGATCGTTTGCGCCTACATAGTCGATGAAAGCATCAATGATTTGCGTATAACGCTTGTCGACTACTCCAAATAGCTATCCAAATGGAAACGCCTGCAAGGATAATCATCCCTACAGCTAAACCAATCGATATAATCTCATACATTTTTTGCATAGGCACGCAAAACTGCCTGCAAAGTTACTACTTTTTTTTGATATATACAAAAAAATCCTTCAAAATTTGCAGTTGTGCATTTTTTTTCGTACCTTCGACCAACTACCCTAAAGGGGCCCTTCGAAGGAACGTTCGCACAGTTGTGCAAACGCCAATCTTTTACCGCAAAAACTAAAACTATGCAAGCATGTTTTATTTTTTGTGCCAAAATCTTGTACATTTCAAATATTTGTTGTACCTTTGCACCATGATTCGACTTTTAGCTGATTATCGTTTTTCTGACCGCCTGCGCTACGAGGCGCATAGGCTGGTGTATATGCCTGAGGATGAGGAGCCGCTGGAAATACGCGGCTTCCTGGGGGCGGCGATTATGGCGGCGCTGATTGTGGATACCGACGAGGGTGATGCCCGCGGTGTGGCCATGGATACACCCGCCCAGCGGGATGCACTGATCGCGCGTTATGAGCAGGAAGTAAGGCGCGACAACGGCGGCTTGCTCCGTACCGAAGTGGAGGCCTTCTGCGAGGCGCATCTGATATTGGCCTCTGATCAGCAACTGCTGCTGCGTATCTGCCACAACGATCGATTGCTGGATCTGGCTGTTGGGTTGACAGTAGAGTACATGCAGCGCCTCGTGCGCGAGCAAGTATGCGAGCATATCTACGATTTTGTGCCCTGGACGACACCCTTTGCACAATGGCTCTTCAGCGCCGGCCATGCGGAGACGCGGCGCCAAGAACTGCTGTCGATCGACTGGATGGATTCGGCCGAGGTGTTTGCGCTGAATCAGAAACTCTCCAACGACAAACAGCTAACGACCAACGACCCCTCTCCCACATTCGTCTTCGATGGCCTCAGCGCCGAGCAGGTGCTCTGTGGATACTGGGAATGGCTGTGGGGTGGATTCCAAGCGGATGCAAAGCTCTATCCTGACGAGAAAGTGCGCTTGGCTCAGTATAAGCAAATGATTCTGGACAACGAAATCAACTACGACTTCCTCAAGCCCGAAATGAAGCATTTCTCGCCCGAAGCACACAATTTATTCCGCGCTTGGATGACCAAGTGGCAGGAGTTTGTGCAGGCGAAACTGCAACCCGTAGCAGCTATGCCGACCCGCAAAAATCCGCAGCAGGAACTGTTCCTCGATACTACCCTGCCTATTCCGCCGGAGAATGACTATACTGCCGTGCGCGAGTATATCCTGGAGCGATGCAAGTACGATCCCGAGTTTAAAAAG
>JAFWOU010000032.1 GCA_017509715.1 Paludibacteraceae bacterium
TCCCCATTTGACGTGCTACTGTTTTGGGCGCTATGCCAGATAAACATTTTTCTACAGCTAACAGCCGTTCTTCATAAGTGTGTTTCTTATACATAAAATAAACCCCAAAAGTTTTTTGTCTAACTTTCGGGGTTCATTTCAAAAAGTAGCTTTTTTTGTAGTCAAAAGTCCAAAGTCGAAAGTCGAAAGCATATAATGATATCGTTGTCTATAGCGAATACATACTAGGCTTTTTTCTTTCGACTATTTTCTTTCGACTTTATAAATATCCACCGCGTTGCCGCCGCAGTCGTTGCGGCCTTGCGAGGTGGTGATCAGGTAGCGTCCGCAGGCCGACAGGTCCATACCTACGGGATACGAGTCGGCCGGTATATGGGCGATCATCTCCATCGTGCGGGTATCCACCACGCATATCTGCGAAGCCGTGTTGCAGGCTACGTACGCATAGCGTCCGTCGGGCGATAGGCACAGCGTCCGTGCGCCTGGCATCACCTGGCAGTTCTCGGCGCCGTGTAGCGCTGCCGTCTTGCCGCTAAGTCGACCGATAGCGGCGTATATACTGTCCAGCGTGTAGCGCTGCACGTAGCCGGCGGTATTGACCGAGAGGTATAGGTACCGGTCGTGCAGCACCAGGTGGCGCGTATTCTGCATCATGCCGGTCAGTCGTCCCAGGTAGCGGTTCTGCTCCATGTCGATCACGACCAGTCCACCCTCGCCACCCATGCAGCCTACTACGAGGTAGCGGTTGTCGGGCGTGAAGACGGTGCCGCGCAGCGCGTAGCCGCTACCCGAGTCGCGGTTGACGGGCGTTGTGAGCGAGTAGTTGAGCGGCAGTTCATAGTCCACCACGTAGCGGCCTACATAGTTCCAGTCTTCCGGTTTCGGCGACGATATATCCAGTACGCCTACCGTATTGTTGCCCCAGTGGGCCACGGCTATGCGTGTGCCGTCAGGGCTGGTCTGCACCATCTTGGGCAGCGGGCCGGTCTCAAACATCCGGATGATCTCGTCCGTCTCGGTGTCGATGACGGCCATAGCCGAAGGATCCTGGGCGTTGATGTCGAAGCTGCGCCGGTAGTACGGGATCCATAGATAGCGTCCGCCGTGCGAGAAGGTGCTCTCCACGGGTTTGCCGGTGAAGGTATTGAAATCCTTGCGCGTGGTATAGTGGGTCACGGGCCATAGGCCGGAGGGCTTGGCCCAGAGGCCGGCTTGGGCGGCCGTGAACTCATGGTGGATCACCTTCAGTCGCTTGTTGGTTCGGAAGTCGAATACTACGGTGCTGGCGCCCTCCAGCGAGTTGATGTAGTACTTCTGTCCGTTGGGATGGATATTGGCCGACTTAGGCGAATGAATCATCTGTTCGCGCGTATCGGCGGGTCCGCCGTAGTTCTGGCGCTTGTCGATGAGCGTGATCCTCAGGCTGCCGTCGGCCGACGAGGCCGTCGTGCCTACCGAGGGATGCGCTACGCGGCGATCGCCGCACAGACGATCCTGCTCGGACGTACGACGCGGCTCCTCCATGTACGCGGGCGCGGGCGCGGGTTCCTTTTTTAATAGTTCTGTAGCGAGGACCGTGGTGTCCGTCGCCAGGGTGTCGATGCCTACTATCTCCTGCGCCTCGGCAGGCGCTACCATGTAGCGGATATAGGCAAACAGCCCCAGCCCGGAAAGCAACAGCGCGGCGACGAGCGCCACGCTGAAGACGGATATGTAGTATTTTATAGCTTGCATACCGATTTTTTCGGGTTAATGACGAGGACCGCGGTTCAGTCGTGCACCGTCCGGGTTCTCACCTTTGCGCTCGGGACGCGGGCCACGGCGCTCGGGACGCGGACCACGCTCACCACGCTCCGGACGAGTAGGCTCTACGTAGTCGGCGGGTTTCTCCTTCAGCGCCTTGGCGCTCAGGCGGAACTTACCGGTCTTGGGGTCTACCTCCAGCAGCTTGATGCGGATCTTGTCGCCCTCCTTGATGCCTGTCTCGTCCATGGTCTCGTAGCGCTTCCAGTCGATCTCCGAGATATGGAGCAGACCTTCCTTGCCCGGCATGAACTCTACGAAGCAGCCGTAGGGCATGATCGACTTCACGGTGGAGTCGTACTCCTCGCCTACCTCGGGCAGGGCTACGATAGCCTTGATCTTAGCTACGGCAGCGTCCATAGCTTCCTTGTTGTTGCTGGCTACCTCTACCTTGCCGCCTTCCTCGATCTCGTCAATCGAGATCACGGCGCCGGTCTCGGCCTGGATGCCCTGGATGATCTTACCGCCGGGGCCTATTACGGCACCGATCATATCCTTCGGGATGATGAAGGTGATGATGCGCGGAGCGTGCGGCTTGAGGTCAGCACGCGGAGCGGGCATGGTCTCCAGGATCTTGCCGAGGATATACATACGTGCCTCGTGAGCCTGTGCCAGTGCGTTCTCCAGAATCTCGTACGAGAGTCCGTCCACCTTGATATCCATCTGGCAGGCGGTCAGACCGTCGCGGGTACCGGTGGTCTTAAAGTCCATATCGCCCAGGTGGTCCTCATCGCCGAGGATGTCGCTCAGGATTGCATATTTCGTACCTTTGTTCTCCGAGATCAGTCCCATAGCGATACCGCTGACGGGCTTCTTCATCGGTACACCGGCGTCCATCAGGGCGAGCGTACCGGCGCATACGGTAGCCATCGAGCTCGAGCCGTTCGACTCCAGGATGTCGCTCACTACGCGAATGCTATAGGGGAAGTCCTCGGGGATCATGTTCTTCAGTGCGCGGCAAGCCAGGTTGCCGTGACCTATCTCACGACGGCCTACGCCGCGCGAGGGACGTGCTTCGCCGGTGGAGAACGGCGGGAAGTTGTAGTGGAGCAGGAAGCGATCCGAACCCTGGATCAGGGCCTCGTCGATCATCTTCTCGTCGCGGCTCGTACCGAGCGTAACGGTACTCAGCGACTGCGTCTCGCCGCGGGTAAAGATACTACTTCCGTGAGGTCCGGGCAGGGGTCCTACCTCGCACCAGATGGGGCGGATGTCGGTGGTCTTACGGCCATCCAGTCGCTTACCCTCGTCCAGTACGGCGCGGCGCATAGCCTCTTTCTCTACGTCGTGGTAGTAGCGATCTACCATGGCGCTTATCTCGTCCACCTCGATGCCGAGTGCTTCAGCACGCTGGGCCATATAGTCGGCCTTGTCGGTCTTGAAGTCCTCGCGTATCTGGGAGAACATCTCCTCGCGGTGGTGTTTGTCGGTGTCGGCAGCGGTAGCCTGTGCGTACGCACGGGTGTAGCTGTAGTCGTGTACGGCCTGACGCAGTTCGTCGTCGTTCACCTCGTGGCAGTACTCGCGCTTGGTCTCCTTGCCATAGGCCTTCATCATCTCGTTGATAGCCAGGCACTGCGGCTTGATAGCCTCGTGAGCGGCCTTGATAGCCTCCAGCATGACCGACTCGGGCACTTCCTTCATCTCGCCCTCTACCATCATGATGTTGTCGTACGTAGCGGCTACCATCAGCTCCAGGTCGGCGTGCTCGCACTGCTCGAACGTGGGGTTGATCACCATCTTGCCGTCCACGCGGGCTACGCGTACCTCGCTCACCGGTCCCTCAAACGGGATATCGGAGCATGCCAGTGCCGCACCGGCAGCCAATCCGGCAATCGACTCCGGCATATCAATGCCGTCGGCCGAATACATGGTAACGTTTACGAATGTGTCAGCGTGGTAGTTGCTCGGGAAGAGGGGGCGCAGAGCGCGGTCGATCAGTCGTGCGATCAGGATCTCGTAGTCCGAAGCTTTGCCTTCGCGGCGTGTGAAGCCTCCGGGGAAACGACCTGCGGAGGCAAATTTCTCTTTGTACTCAACGGTGAGCGGCATGAAGTCGGTACCGGGTACAGCATCTTTTGCGGAGCAGACAGTGGCAAGAATCATGGTGTTGCCCAGGGTGGCCATTACGGCGCCGTCGGCCTGTTTGGCCAGTTTGCCTGTCTCCAGCGTGATCACTCGTCCATCGGGGAGAGCGATCTCCTTTCTTACAATATTCATCTTAAAATAACAGCTTTTGTCTTTGGTCTTTCGACTTTCGACTATTTACATTGTGGTCGCCGTTTGCGACCGGTTAATTTTTTCAGACCCACAAAAAGTCGTGCAAAATTACAAAAAAAATCGCACATGTGCAAATTTTTGTGCGATTTTTTCTGTAAAACAGGTCTTTTGTCTTTCGACTTTCGACTTTTGACTATTTTTTTAGCCTTTTTGGTTATAGTCGGCGTTGATCAGGTTCATGGCCTTCATGCGCTTGTGGACGTAGATGAAGGGTCCTACCATGATCAGCATTCCCAGGATGTTCCAGAGCCAGAAGTCGCTGGCGCCGAAGCTATACGCTATGCCGCGGCGGCGAAGCTCGTCACCCATACGGGCTGAGGTGCGGTGGTACCAAACCAGGGTGGCGATACCCAGCGTGCACCAATTGAGCAGGAAGTAGATCAGGCAGAAGTGCATCGTGTGCTTGCCGTCGTGCTTCGAGGCAATGGTGTTCAGTTCCTCGGAGATGTGCGACTCTACTACGATCGGATAGATACCCAGGGTCAGTATACCCAGGAAGAAGTACTTGGTCAGTCCGCGACTGGTGCGGAGCTGCAGTGCCGGACGCTCCTGTGCAGGAGCCGCAGCTACGGGATTTTGTTCTGTCATAACGGTTAATGGGGGTTTAAATTGGTTCTTAAATTTGTTTCACGCTGCAAAGGTACGAAAAAAAATCGACATACGCAAATGTAGACCGATTTTTTTTGCTGTTGGCTGTTGGCTGTTGGCTTGATCGTATTTAAACTTTTCTACTACTTTGCCGATTCGGATATACGACAGATTATTCCAAGTCCGTGACGGACAAAATCTGTCCGAAGTCTTGCCACACAGCCGTTTTGCGGTATTTGGGCAGGGATTTTTGCAGGACATACAACGTGCAGCGACTGAGATCAATGCCATGGAAGACGGCATCGCAAGAGCTACTACCCTCCCCCTGCAGTTTTTGGGGCTTGGCGGCAAAATTGACTACCTCACGCAACGCAGGGCATTCCGCAAAAGCACCTTCGCAGATATATTTCAGGCGTTCATGCATCGTCACCGACTCCAGGGCTGCACATGCCCAAAAGACATCTGCCTCGATGAGCACCAGCGCCTCCGGCAGGTCAATCGACTTCAAGGCAGAGCACCCCCAAAACGCACCGTACTTGAGCGTATAAATACGTTCCGGGAATTGTACGGTCTCCAATGCCGTACACTCATCAAAAGCCGACGCACCGATATAGCCACCGGTGTACGAATGGATAGCCTTAGACTTATAGCCGTCGCAATAAGCTTCATACTGGTCGTAGTACGGCTGATAGTAGCTCTCTGCCCTATCCTCTTCGTCCTCATCCAAGAGAGCGAAGGAGCGCAGCGCGCTGCAATGCGCAAAGGCCTCTTCACCGATAAAGCTCAGGTACTGATGGACGAGGACTGTTTTCAGTTTCTTGCACTCGCGGAAAGCATTCTCGCCGATACCGACCACCAAGTATTCCTCACAGTTGTAGACGACAAAGTGAGGGATGACGACGGTCTCCAGCTCGGCGTGACTGCCATCTTCTGCCGGCACCACGGTCGCCAGTTTGCCTTTGCGGTCCAGCTGAAACCAGATATTATTTATCTTCACCTCCGCCTGAGCGGTCAGTACGCCTATCGCAAGGAATAGGATTGTTAGGAGTTTGTGCATAGTGGGTATAATAGTATTTAGTCTAGCATGGTCTCCGCCACTTGGGTAGTATCGGCTATTGTTGTGTCTGTGCCTGCCGGCTTGCAGCTGTATTCAGGCCGCAAAATTACAACAAAATTTCCGATTATGCAAATTAAAATTGCTATTTTTGCAATAAATTTGTGTATATCATTTATTTTCCGTACCTTTGCACCGTCGAAACCACTAAAACACTATACCCTTATGAAAAAGTTCTTCTTTGTTTTTGCGATGACGGCCATGGCCGTATGTATCCATGCGCAAGTGCTTCACTACACCTACGATCGCACCATCAGCGAACCGAATTCCATCGATTTCGGGAAATTGCGATACGCGAAAGAGTATTCTCTAAAAGTGACAGGAAACGTTTTGCAGATCTGCGACCCAACGGGAAAAGACCTAAGCAATTCCTTTATTCATGGCAACAAGAGTACCAGCGGTATGTTCTCGACCAAGCAATTCTACCGCTCGAGCAATAAAGCCTCCTTTACGGGTAATGAGACGCTGTCGGGCTTCTCCGGACAGTTTGCCGCATATGACATGCCTGTTCAGGAGTCGTACATGATGAATAACTCCTTTATCGACAACAACGTGATGAAGTACCACAAGATATTGATATCGAAAGACAAGAACACCCTAGTGTTTGTCACTCCGAATTTCAAGTATGTGTACCGCAAGATCTCGGCACGAACAACGACAAACAATGCGCCGATGGTGAGTTCGCTGACGGTGAACAACAATTCTTCGTACGCCGCCTATGATATCGACAATTCCAACGTGCTTATCAATAATCCGGCTTCAGCGGCCAGCCTCAATGCTGCGACTACAAGTACTACGAGCAGCACAACCCAAGAGGTATTTGTCGGCAATTATACTGCACTGGGGCTCAGTCAGACTTCCGGCAGCTCGGTGGCGTATGTGCATAGTCAGTCATATGCTATCTACCGGGACAATCAGGGATACTATCTCTACGATAGCATACTCGGGAAATACTATTTAATTGCCAATATGCAATATACTGTTTACGGACACGATGTCAGCGGGTATAATTATAGATACTCGACCACCTATAGCGATATCATTTGGTTTCTCCGCTTACCGTAATTAAAAAAAACAGAGCCCCGAAGGGCTCCGTTCTTACGGTGTAGACTCTACACCACAACGACTCGCATAGCGGAAAATTAAAATTCGCTTGGCACAAAGTAAAAAATAATTTTTCCCGTTTTATCGCAGAACAAGTCAATCAGATGCTGGTCATTACCGTATTTGACATGCACAATGCCTTCGGAGACAGATTGAAAATACATAGGGATGTCACTCCACACATAGAAACATTCACCGCGACTATTGAACAATTGATTCTCGGCAATATAAATCTCGCCTGCCGAGCTCTCCGGATGATTGGCCGCTTCGATTACTCGCTCACGAATAATACTAATCGGGAACGGGACGAGTGCATTAACGCGCGTAAAGGCATGGTCTATTGCACAGAAGTCACTATAATAGCCATTATAATACTCCACAAAAGCAGTGCCGCGTGCAAAGGGGAAAGCATTGGAGTATTCGCGGCTTACCACCTCAGCGTTTCGGTTGATATAAACCTTGAGGCCATTCGATTTTTTCACGACAGCCAGGCCTTCGGAGAAGTCGCTCGGCTCGACAGCAAACATAGCCGGGATAACCATCTGACCGGTCTTGTCGATAAATCCCCATCTATTGGCATTCTCTGCATTAGCAGGCATCTGAACAGCTGCCAACCCTTCATGGAAATCATGTACATTGGCATATTTCGCCCTCACGATAACCTTGCCGTTCTTGTCAAAGAATCCCCATAGAGGCTTGGTAGTGCTACAATCGGGGAATGCCACCATATCTTCACTCATGGGATGGACCAACTCACCGGCATACATGACGCGGGCTGTAAATATCCTACCGCCATATACTTCCGGGAACAGTTCTTTACCCGTAGGAGAGACGTATTTCCATTGTTCTTTGCCTTCACCACTATATTTGCTACCGGAATATGAACTCATGAGAGCAAATCCGCCTTCCATATATGGCGAGATATCGTTACGCGTATATTTGTCTTTTTGGAAATTAAGTGCCCACTGTACGCGTCCGGACTTGTCGTAAACCTTATATTGTCCGTCCCTGGAATGAACCATATATCCCCCGCTGAAAGCGAAATCCTCCTGAGGAGTCTGCATGTTATTCGGGATACTGAGTGGAATAGCCCATTCTCCTTTTGTATTCAGATAGCCCAATTTGTTACTATTTTTATCCCAAACAGGCATCAGCCCATCATGAAACAGACCGGAAGTCCAATACTTGTTAAGCGTGATTCGTTTGGTTGTACTATCTGCCCGAAGAAGAAAGAAGTCTCCAAAGTTATTTTCAGCTGAAAAGATGGTAGCTGCCTTTCGCAGTCTGGACTGAGGATTCCATGCTTCCTCCGCTTGAATCGTATCACCCTTATGGTCGGTGAGGATAAACTTCCGATACACAGAATTAATTTGTATATTCTTCAGGAACGGAGGCAAGATAAATCTACCGTAGGAGGTAATCAAGCCCCAATTATTAGCCTTACGAATCAGATAATAGTTGTCAAACTTCCTAATCTCGTCATATTCCATGGGGATGAGAACACGTTTGTTATCATCTACCACACCCACCTTACCATTCACCTTGCAAATATAGTATTGGTGATTATTGGTATATTGTTCATCACTGTTGTAATAATGGCATTGCTGCATCGGCGTCAGCACGCCACCTTCCGGATAGATGTAGCGAGGGTCGGTTTCATACGATGTTTGCCGGGCTTGCGCACCGATAGCACATGTCAGTAAAAGGGCTACTGCCAGCTGCTTAAAGAAATGTTGTTGTTTCATAGGATATTTGCGAATTAATTTTGTGAGTCACTGCGGTCGGCGTCATAGTCGAAAGAGACGATGAAGCGACCAGGATGATATCGATTCGTTTTGCCCTGTCTTCCATCGTCATCGGGATATGCCGCTTGGCCATACGTTCCGCGGCGTCCAGATAGACTCGTCGTTATAGAACACTTGGACACCTTCGGCCTTGTCTTCGGCTTGGAAGATCAGAAACTCTGCCGTCGAGTTACGTATTTGCAGTTCTTGAGCCATGTTATGTGTATTCGATTTCATTCCGCCTGCAAAGGTACGAAATGCTCGATTGTACTTAGGTCTACTTTACTTCCTTATTTAATACGGGGTGATTGTCTACTTCGGACCACCCGCATCTAGCGGCCAAGTCTAACCAATATTTTGCTTGCTTCTCATTCTTCTTGACGCCGATACCATCTGCATAGCATTTTCCCAATTTCACCATCGCTTTGACATTCTGCTTTTCAGCAGCCTGCTTATACCAATAGAACGCCTGCTTGTTATCCTGCGGAACGCCCTCACCTCGTAGGTAACAATCACCCAAATTTCTTTGCGCAGAAGCGTAGCCCATATCCGCTGCATATCGGAACCATTGCGCCGCCTTTTGCAAATTACGCTCATAGCCATGCCCCTGATAGTAATAGAGCGCGATTGCATTAAAGGCATTAGCCGAACCTTTCTCCGCCGCGTCTATAAAGCACGTCATGGCTTCGTCATACCGTTTTGCGTTGTATAGCAGCCATCCGCGCTCTAACAGCAGACTCATCTTTAGGTTATGCGGCAGATCCGTAATCGTAATATCATCAGTCGGCACCTCATTGATAAAATGCTTCAATCTATCATAGAATGCATCAAAGTACATCTTATCATACTTCGGCCCGTTCTTATATCGAACCTCTGAGATATCCGCTGGCAAGCCTTCCGGAAACTCCGTAAATCCATCCAACATGATCGGAATGACGTTCTTTTTCTGGCTTAGAGCTTCTGCCAACTCCACGCGCAACCAATCTTTTTGACGTTCCCTACCCTCTAATGTGCCTTTGAAAACATTAGCATCCAGTATAAGGATAAAGTCCTCACACTCCTGAATGCGCTTTAGCAACTCCGTGTTGAAGTCTCCATTCATGAGGTTATCCATGTCAAAACTTACGGAATAGCCATCTCGTGTGAGAAGATCCTTTATATGTTTTGCCACCTCGAAACCTCCTTCACGGCGGTAACTGATAAATATGTCAAACTTGGATTTCATATTATAGATTCAATATTCATATCACGGCATTACTTTTCGGCTACAAAATTACACAAAATATCGCATATATGCAAATTTTTGTAGTATTTTTCTTAAAAAATGTGTAAAATTACAACTCCCGGTCATACTGCAATATTAATTGTCCATTATGAACAGCATAGATTCTAAAATAGCACTCTTCACCGCTTGCGGGAAAAGCTAAACGGAAATTACCGACTCCGGATTTAAAGGAATAAAAGCATCTCGTCCTGCAATGAAATTCTTCGCTTTGGTCAACGTGTATCAATTCTAATCTGTTCCCCAACTTCTGCTGAATCTCTTCAAGACTGGTGTAAGGGGGATAATAAAACGACACCACTTCACGTTTTGTGTAATCAAACTCGCACATCACCACTAAGAGTTCACAGCTCTTTACACCCACCAATTGATCCAGATTGATCTCAAAGAGTGCTATCGTGCCTCCAACGTATTCTAGAAATTTAACAGGTTGATTCATTTTATGCGATGATCCGGTTTTACGTCTTGGATGAGGACGAGGGGGTTATATTGCCTGGGCTAGGTATTCGTCGCCCATAAGATACAAGCCCGTTTCTGGATCATGAAGATCCTTGCTTAGTTGGGATGTATAGAATAGTTCAAAAGCGCGAGAAGCACTAATACCCTTACGCTCGCTGATACGGGTTACTACACGACCAATCTTATTCCACATCAACACATCGCTTAACATTTGATAGCCTCCTTAAAATGCAAGTATCGATCAATAGCTTGCTGGTTCAAAATACAAATCTGATGGTTAGGCTGATGCTTGCTCAGTTCTTGAAGTGCATATTCAGCACTTACCGTCCCTGCAATATATCCCTCCACCATATCAATCACACGATCGTTAGCAATGCCGCCTTCGATACAATCATATTTCTCCCAAGGCTTTTTGCCTGTGCGGCTATTGGCAATAAAATTGAGCCAATCGGCATCATAATGCGGGAAAAATAAATAGCGATAGTTGGAGCGGATGGCATCTATATCCAAGTCATATACCGACAGCATCTTCTCGCTCTTGCGTTGGCGTGCCATCCGGTCAGCCCATAGTTCGGCTTGCCCGCGCAAGAGGGTTACATAAAAACCTTTTCCGAAGTCCAATCCTTCGCGACCGGCATTTACCAGCGGATTAGTAATCGCTTCTGTTCCTCCGTGATATACTTCAATCATAGGCCTTGTTTTTGTTCCCACAATTCGAGGGTATAGATTATATCTTTGGTTACATTCTCACGGCTCTCGCTATGTAGCACTTCGTAGCAAGGGACGATATAATCATCTATCAAATTGACGCGCGCCATACGACGATAAATCTCGTCTGCCGGCTGCTGCAAGGCCGAAGCTACAGACTCGATGCATGAAGCGGTGAAGATATTGCGGCTCTCTGCAGAAGAAGGATTATATGTATATGGCTTAATCATTGTTTAATTAGATTTTCAATTTTCGGCTGCAAAGGTACTATTTTTTTGATAATAGGTATAATTTTTATCATTTCTGCCCTTTCTGCAGGGCATATTTTTGCAAAATTTGTCCATTAGACGGTGCAAAGGTACTATTTTTTTTTGATATATGCAAGATTTTGATAATTTTTTATCAAAATAAATCTGCCAAACTTAATTCTTATCTCTATACGGATTGGCCATGTCGGCTTCGGTGTATGGCGGACGGCAGATGATACATTTCTCTTTGCGCTTGATACCGAAGAGGCAGGTCACCTTGATACCCACGAACATATTACGCAGGTAACGTCCCCTCATATCCTCGGTGGAATAAGCATGATGCAACTGGTATGTCGGGAAGTCCCACCGCGATTCATCGGGCGGATAGACCATCTTCTTGCGCGTATTGGGATTGATATTCAGTATACCGATGTCGCAGAAGGCCGCCATGCGAAAACGCATATCAAACGGCCGTGCACCGGGTCCGCCTCGCCATCCTCGTGCAGGCGAGTAGATACCGTACTCCCAACCTATCTCGGCATGAGCCAGTACATCGAGTTTAAAGTCCAGCTTGCCATCATCGCGCTGGATCGGCACGTTGCTTCGCCATCCGTGGTTGTCCATCTCGTGCCACAGTTGTTCTGGCCACTCCATTTCAGGAATATTGTCGAGACCAAAGTAACGGTCGTAATGCGCCGCCGTGCTACCCGTCGCATTGACAGAAGTACGTCCACGCCATGCCCAGTTGAGTTTGAGGCCAACCAGGTAATAGCCGACGCTATGGGTCCGTCCGTTGATCTGCTGACCAAAGAGCAGCGGCAGCTGGACGTAAGTCATGGTGGAGTAGTCACGTCGGTCCTTGAAGTTGTATACCAGGTCGTAGTAGAAGGTATCCAGTTGACCTATCCAGTCGCCGTAGCGATGCACCATGCTGTTGGTCCAAGCGTCGGCGGTATGGTACTTGGCAAAGGTGGTATCGAGCACGTCGGTCCAAACGTCCTGACGGGTGATACCCAGACCGGTCTGCAGCAAGAAGTTATCGATCTGGTATTCATATACAAAGCCGCCACCGACGCTGAATCCGCCGGGCGTGATGCGCGTGTATGGCAGGTTGCTCAGGAACGAACTGTACGCGCCCTCCATGTAGGCACCTACCAGGTGGTGCTCGCCCGAGTACTGGCCGGTACGTAGACCGTTGTTGTCCAATATTTCCTTAGGCGACTTGTCGGAGAAATTGCTTCCGCCCGAACCGAGCAGGTAGTCGGCATTGATACGCGTCTGGGCATGCATCATCGGCACTACAAAAAGTAGCGCACAGAGCAAACCATATGTCCACCTATTCTTTACCAAATTCTGTCTCCTTCTTTAATCAATATCTTGATAGACCGAGGTGATTCTTCGGGCGTCTCGTTCGACCAGAGCTGGAATATATACCATCCGGCAGATAGTCCATCCAAACGCACCGGATAAGCCTGCGGAGTGAACTCTCCATAGTCCTTATCGCGAGGCAGCACACGTATACCCTCCATCGTATAGACGCGGTACTGACCCTTATGACGACTCAGGATGCTGACTACCGGGTTACTCGTCGATATACAGGTCGGTACGACGGACAGATAGCCCATATAGGGCGCGATGGTGTCCGTACCGAAGTCGTCGTAGATACGTATCGGGCAGGTCTGGAAGTCCTGGGTTTCACCTACGCGCACAACGCGCACATGATACCAAGTCGTATCCTGTTCCAGTCCACGCGGAACGTATAGGTAGGGCAGCGTCTCGCCCGGTATGGGCTCGTTGTTGCGATACCACTGGTAGTGCGAGAAGGTATAACCGCCGTTGTAGTCGGTCGAGAGGATGGCTATCACGTCGCGGAAGCGCTGTTCGGTCACCCACGACGGGTAGCTGAGCACGATCGAGGTGTCGGTGCTGCACAGACTGCTATCGGTGCAGACGCCGTTGTCGAGCGTGAGCCGGATATTATAGTAGTCGGGACGCGGATACTTATGGTAGTCATCGTCGCGCCACGGCATAGGCAGGATGAGAGTATGTAGCTGGTCGGGTGTCTCAATAAGTCCGGTGGTATCTCTAAAACCATAGTAATGACCAAACTCGTCATATGTTACGGTAAAGCCAATAGGATCCAGGTCTCCGGTATAGGTATAGAATAGCTCGTACGACTTATCGTCGGCGCATATCGAATCGGCCCATGCCGTCGGCACGGTAGGCTCGATCACTTCCAGATGCACAAGAATGATACTATCACAGCCGAAACGTATGCTGGTCATTGTATCACGGTATGTTCCCGGTTCAGTGGCCTCCTTATTGTTGCCATATGGATACGTTTCTCCACGACAGATTGTAACATCGCATATTGTATCCACTACCGGATTAACAACGAGATGCATGTGATATACCGAGTCGCAGCCATAGATAACGGTAGTCAGGCTGTCGTAGTAGAAGTGCGTACCTACTTCTAGGTGATCCAAGTTGAAGCCATGCCAGCTCATTGTATCGTTCTCACACTTATACAACGTTGTATCTTCGAAGAATGTTGGCATCACCATCAGATGTAATTCGTATATCGAGTCACAACTATGGTCGTATGTCTTGTATGAGTCTTGGAATACATGTTCGAACTCCGTCAGTCCATTGCCCTTCTCTTTACCCAGGATCATACCCTCATAGTGATGCCCACGCCAATCAGCCGTCTCATTATCGCATATAATGATTGTATCGCGATGGCGGTAGGCTGGATAGATGGTGGCATAGATACCAAATATGGAGTCACAATTATGTATTGTATGGAGTGTATCACCGTAATAAGCATGATAGGGTTCTACGAAGGTATCTACCGGGAAATAGGTGTTTTCTCCCACGTATTTATCTCCATGCAGCAATTTAGTTTCATTCGAACACATAACAACCGAGGAATCAACCGTGCTATAGGCTGTATGAATCACAAGGTAGTACCTATATATTGAGTCGCATCCATCCTTGTCTTTATATCGCATATCATAGTATTCCCAATCGGGATTGCGAATCTCGTTGCCGGGTTTCCATACTATATCATCCTTATTTTGCGAATGATGGTAAAGCGTCTCATTGCTGCATATCGTATCGCGACGTACATTGATAAAGATCGGGCGCACGTGCAGGCGCAGGATATAGACGCTATCACAACCGTCTTCGGTAGGCCTGTTCTCCACATATATGGTATCCTTTGACGCGAAGTACTGGCCGCGATACTTCACATAGCTATTGCCGCAGATGGTCGTATCTGAGAAGAAGCAATAGGTAGGCTTCACCGTTACCCATATTCTGGACAGCGAGTCGCAACCATGTACAGATTGCAGCATGCGCTCATGGTAACGCATCACGGTATTGCGTTTCGGTTGCGGGAAATCGGCCTCATAAGGCAATATACGTATGGTGTCGCAATATGCCACCGGAATGATCGTATCTACATAGCTATGATGCTCACCAAGCGGATTATCCTCTTGATACCAAACAAATCCATCGCTTTCGCAGACCGTAACGCGCGTCAGCGTGTCATATACGGCATGTACATAAATCGTAGCATAGTAGTCGCTATCGCAACCGGCCACAGTCTCAAAGTGCTTAAATCGATGATACGTACCCGGAGCAAGGATGACAGAGTCTTCCGGCATTTGCACGCGTACGGAGTCGCCGGTATAGAGCGTATCTTGCCATACAAAGCGTCCATCTTCACATATTTCTATGATTGTATCGAAGCGATAGATCGGATGAACAATCCATGTGACTCCAAAAATACTATCACAGCCATGAATTGAAGTGAGCGAATCTGTATAACTCAATGTATCTGCCTTCGATATATCTAATCTAAAGGTATGTAGTTTACCTGCCTCATCCTCCCATTCTACCAAAGTATCTGTATCTATAGTATCCTGGCAGAACTCGAAGAATGGACGATAGTCATAGACAGAATCCACACGGAGTGTAAGTGTTACGATACTATCGCAACCCGTTACTACAGAATGTATCGTATCCACAGATGTATAGGTGCCTACCCGTTCAGTATTCATATACCGTCCCTCGCCCCAATTCCAGTTCGGGTTATGGAAAGGATGGCCCTGACATA
Organism: Paludibacteraceae bacterium; assembly: GCA_017509715.1. Lineage (GTDB taxonomy): Bacteria > Bacteroidota > Bacteroidia > Bacteroidales > Paludibacteraceae > Colicola. Next base: position 15,491 of record JAFWOU010000032.1, read on the forward strand.
CAGAGTCTATGGAATCGGTGTGTGCCACTTCATGTACATGCAACAGCAAGTGATATGTAGAGTCGCAATCATGGATCGTCGGACGGCGAACATCAAAATGATATGTACCATGAGAGAGAACACGCGTACTATCGAATCCTGCCGGGCTGTACGTCTTGCCATACGCTTCATATTGGCTACCGATAAATTGCATGCCCTGCCAATGTAGTGAGTCATTTTCGCAGAGGGGTAAGGTATCATAAAAATTATATGTTGGAGCGACGTACACATTGATACCAAACGTACTATCGCAGCCATATATTGTCTTATAATTACGCCCCAAGTTATAGATTTTGTTACCAACTGCCAAAGAGATAGTATCTTGCGGATCTCCATCTTCATTGTACCATATCCACATACTATCTGCCTGACATAGAACAATGTCCCCTTGTGAGAAGTGATAGTTAGGGCGGATATGGTAGGTCATCTTGATCACACTATCGCAATTAAATTGGTTTTGACCTCTAAGTGTATCATAGTAGATAATATCACCCACTACGTTTGTAGGAACTTTATCGCCGATACCATTGTGTCTTGCCTCATAAATGACATCCTCTTCGCCTTCGCAAACATTACGTTCTTGCTCTGAATAACTGGTTGGCAGAATGCTAAGGTTGAGAAAATAGGTACTATCACATCCGTTGACGGTCAGATAATTAACCGTGTCGGTATACATGCCCGCTGGATACGTTTTCACGTTTGGATGAGTAGCGGTGTCATATGTTCCACCGAAATCGGCAAATTTACTACCTACGAAGAAGATACCCTGCCATTGAAGCGTATCGTTCTCGCAGAGAGTCTGTGTTTCCTTGAAAAAGATGCTATCCAGTATGGTTAAGTGGAGGTGAAGAATACTATCACATCCGTATTGGTTCTTGGTGTTCAGGGTATCCACATAATCACCGGATTCGAATGTGGTCTTGCCATTTTCTCCGTAATGGTATACACCCTGACTAGCACACCATACCACAGTATCCTTATTGAAAGTAGTAGGCTTAACCGTAATATGGATACTTGTTACACTATCGCATTCATATGGAGATGCTGTATGCAACGTGTCGTATAAAATCGTATCTATCTTTTGTTCGTTCAAAGAATGCCATCTAAATATATGGCTATAAGGTGTTGCGGAGTGAGTATCATAGGTATTCCATACATAGAAAGAGTCA
>JAFWOU010000033.1 GCA_017509715.1 Paludibacteraceae bacterium
CATTCTTAAAAGCTACATAATTAACAATATCTTTCACCTCATCTACAGCATCATTTGGACAAGCCACAAAGCCTCCTGCTTCTTTTATGGGTTTCATACACTGTAAATCCAACAAATCATCCCCCACATAGGCCACATTCGCCAATGTATATTCTGTTTTATCCAATTCGGAATACTTTTCCAGTATTTGCAGTAGCGTTCTATATTTATCCATTTTACCTTGATACAACTCCGTCACCCCCATCTCATGACACCGATTCTCTACTATACGACTATTACGAGCAGTAATAACAATAGGAATAATATTCGCATCCGGCAAAAGGCATTTTACACCATAACCGTCTTTAATATCAAACGCCTTAAACAACTCACCGTCTTGACCCATATAGATCTTTCCGTCAGTCAGCGTACCATCTACATCCATTACGAGAAACCGTATCATAACTCGCCCTCCAATAATTGAGTTACTTTTTCCAATAAGTCTTCCGATAATGCGGGAGTGATCTTTCCCGTTTCCCATTTAATCTTTGGTATCAACAACGTATCTTCCGGCATTAATATATTAATCAGACACGGCTCATTATCCTTCATCCATTCGGAATAATCCTCCAACGATTGATAGGTATCCAAGGTTACTGCCTTAATACCATAGGCCTTCGCGATTTTCTCAAAATCAGGTACGGTATATCCGCTTGACGGAGTCGTCTGTGCATAACGATGTCCATACGAACCGGACTGAATCTCCGAAATCTTGCCTAACGCTCTATTGTTAAGCACGATTATCTTTATTGGCAATTTTTCCCGTACAACTGTCTCCAACTCCTGAATATTCATCTGCAATCCGCCGTCTCCGGTCAAACAATAGACAAGACTATTATGGGTCGATATAGAAGCACCTATAGCATACGGCAAACCGCAGCCCATAGATCCATATCCGCCACCTATCAAAATCCTTCCTTGTTCACCTTTCAAGTGCAAAGATTGAGCCGCCCAACATTGATTTTGACCAACATCAACAGCAACAACAGGATTCGGTATAAGCAATGACGAAATCTTTTCTATTACCTCATTACCTAGCACATTATCATATGCCTCCAATAGTTTCTTAACTTGATGACAACGATCGTGCCACTCATTATATTGCGGAATGTCTTCTTGCAACAGATTATTCATAAACTCCGCTGCGTCCATCAGATAATCCTGCTCATCATCTTTAACGACTCTACTCATCTCATTAGTGTCGACATCTACACGGATGAGTTTAGCCTTCGGAGCAAAATTCTCGCGGATATGACCGATTTGTCTCAAACCAAGACGAGCACCGACGGAAATGACTAAGTCGCACTCATCCAAAATCATATTTGCCACACGGTTTCCATACGTACCGATAAATCCGATACGCACATCATCTTGCGCCAAATCCACAGCGTTCATCGTCGTGAGCACAGGGATTTGCGTCTTTTGGGCAAATTGATATATCAGTTCCGCTGCTCCGGCGGAACGAACACCATTACCGACTAGTAATACTGGCTTTTTGTATGTTAAAGGGAAAATCAATTAAAACTCCTCCTTTCCTACCTATTGTTGCTAATTTATACGCTCTTGATACAATTTCAGGAAACTCTTCCGCACTATTCGGAGTAACGGAAAGTTTCGTAATATGACGTGTCATAGATACAACGTCCATTTCTTGAAAACCATTCTGACGAACACCCGAGAATCCTTTCATCTCATGCGTCGGCACATTACCGCAGATACCCATAACAGGTATGCCGTCAAACCATGCATCAGCAAGTCCGCCTAATGCATTGACAGCTCCGGGACCGGATGTAGTAAAATATACTCCTAATTTACCGCTTGTGCGCGCATAACCGTTTGCTGCAAACGAACAGCCTTGTTCATTATAGCATACATGAACTTTGATCTCATCCTTCCGGGCATTTAATGCATCCATGAATGGCACGATATAACCTCCGGCATACCCAAAGACATCCGTCACACCATTCTTAATAAGAAAGTCCACTAAATATTCCGAGCAATTCATATCTTATTGCTTTTTGTTTTTATACTCTTCAAACTTCTCATCCAATTGTGAGAAGTCAGTCTTCGAATAGCCAGCTCCGTATCTTGTGCGTTGTTGCGGCGTAAGCATCTCTACCACATTATAGATATCGGTAATCGTGCTATCCGTCGACTTCTTTAGATGATTCACGTTATCTACATGCGAGTGCTTCGTACCGCAGATAAACATCGGCAAATCATAGCCCCAATGAATATGATCCAATACCGGCACAATATACTTGTCTATAGTCTCAAGTAGTACCGGGATATTATAGTTTGTGCCACAATGTTTGTTCAGATAATCCGCTAACATCTCCGTCTTCGCATTACCGGCTCCGCGTCCCATACCAAAGAGAGAACCATCTATACAGATTTCGCGACCTGTTTCTTCGGATAATTCTACCATCCGCTCTGCTAACGCACAAGAAAGACCTAAATTATCATGCGAGTGTAAACCGATCATAATATCCTTATCCAAGAGTTCGTCAAATTGGCGGAAGATGGTTACCAAATCAGTCATATACATGGCTCCGAATGTATCCACAATCGAGAACACGGCTGGCTTAATCTTATTCACTTTCGCTATCAATGCCGCGCGTTCCTCTGCTGTATAACTAATACTATCCATCGGATTAAACTGCACACGATACCCTTTATCCATCGCAGCCTTGCAGAATTGCAATGAATCCTCTATCTCATGTTTGGCAAACGATATACGAAGCCATTTAAAAGATTTGCCATCACACTCATCCAACTCTTCCGGGGTATATCGACTGTTATCGCAGAATCCCAAATAAGTAGTCTTCTTCGCATCTGTCGGCAAATACTTTATCACATCCTTCGAATTGTGATATACGATAGTCTCTCCATTCACCTTGCTTTGCAAAAAGCCTGTCTCTAGATAATCAATGCCGGCATCTACCAAACCTTGTATGATACCTTTCACAAACTCCGGATCAGAATTCTTGTCAAACAGATAGCCACCGTCACGGATGGTACAATCCACTATATGTACTTTTGCGCTCATATTATTTACTTTTCTTGCATGTGTTTATAGATTGCTTGAGCAACCATCATATCATATTCTGTATCAATATCCGAACTTTCAATAGGCTCGACTTCTACTAAACACGGCTTCACTCCTACCCGACGATTGTACTTCTCAAAAACCCACTTCGGGAATACAAACGCACCCGATGTCTCCATATAGATAGGATCCAAATCCTGCGTTCTTGGAAAATGATCCGGATCGAAATTCATTGGCTGTCCCTTACTCCACAGGAACGTCTGAATCTTTTCGACCGTAAATGCCGAATCATATTCATCGCCATCTACTACACTCGCAACACATCGGTCTATACTCTCCGGTGTTGTAAACGGAGCGGTAGCATGGGACACTACATAATAATCCGCATCCACTACCTTCATAAACTCGCGAATGATATCATTGCAGTTACATCCGTTCCCATCTAAATACTCTGGGCGCTTCAAGAACTTAACGCCATCAATCAGATATTCTTTGATACGTTCACTACTGCAATATACATACACCTCATCTACCCGCTTGCTTTTTACAAGCGCCTCTAATATAAACTGAACTAGCGGCTTCCCGTCATGGAACGGTCGAAGATTCTTCTCCTTTACCCGCTCACTATTCAGTTTTATAGGCACCATTGCTACCGTCTTCATCTATCTTCGCAATTTAGTTTCTTTCTTAAAATTTGCTCTGCACTTTTTGCACTTTTTGCACTTTCCGGCATCATAGTGCCATTTATGCCATTTGTGCTATATCATTTTTTTCTTTGTCCGTTGCGTCGGATGCTATCCGACATTAAATTTTTGCTTTGAGAATTGTGAGAATTTTGAGAATTTTGAGATTTCTTAGCCGCAAGGGCTCAATAATTTCTCACTTTTCTCAAGTTAATTTTTCGATTTCTTATTTCCTTTCATCAATCGTTTCGTCGCTCGCATCTCACGCTGTAACAGCTCCATACGCTCTTTGAGTTGTTCCTGCGTAGGCAGCGCATCTTTGATGCGGATATTATTGTATGTTGCTACACCTATTGGAGTACTGATTCCGCGGAATGACCATTGTACCTCTGCCTTATTCATATCTGAGCAGATAAGCAAACCGATAGTGGGATTATCCTCCTTATCCTTCAGCAAGTCATCCACCGCATTGACATAAAAATTCAGTTTTCCGGCAAACTCCGGCTCAAAAGCCTTTGCCTTCAGTTCGCATACTACGTAGCAACGCAGACGGATATGATAGAATAGTAAGTCAATCTTACGGGTCGTATCCCCTGCCCACAACTGTTTCTGTCGTCCGACGAGCGCAAAACCCGTGCCGAGTTCCAGCAACAACCCGGTGATACTCCTCGTCAACGCCTCTTCCAAATCATTCTCGTTATAAATCTCGTGATCTACTGTTGCAAAGCCAAAATCATAGTTCTCCTTGAACACCTCCTGCACCAACTTGCTCTGCAGTTCCGGCATATGCTCAGCAAAGTTATTGAGTATCTTGCCCTGATGTTCGTATAAATTTGCCTTTATACAATTCACCAACGCCGCACGACTCAACCCCTGCTCTATTGTCTTGCCGATGTAAAACAATGCCTCTTCGATGGAGTTGCATTTGGAAATGATCTCCACATGATGTCTCCATGGCACGAGTGCAAATAGAGCCGGAATTTCTTCAACGGATTGTTGAAGTTTCTCATCCTCTATTTCTCTAACAGGTTGTAATAGAATTTCTGTCCCAGCTTGGGGCAGTTTTACATTTTTAAATTCTGCACCAAGTTGGGGCAATTTTGTATCTGATTGATTATAAAACAGATACCACTGTTTCATACGCCACAGATTTCTCGCTGAAAATCCCTCATTACCCGGAAACTCCCGCTGCAGATCTAGACTCACCTGCTCCACCACTCCGGCACCCCATTTTTCTTCCGCTTTCTTCTGAACCAAGTCACGTCCCAGCTCCCAATTAAAGAGCAACTTCTCCGAGTTCACCCGTACAGATGCCTTTACCTGCGCCGCACGATAGCGATGTTTCAACTCCGCTATCCAATCCGCATACTCGCCATCTAAATGCACATCATGCGATTTCACCATTCTTGGTTTTTCTATAGATTCTATCTCTGCCATCTATTTCCGCTATGTAGTTTCTTCCTAAAATTTGCTAAGGTACTTTCGGCACTTTTGCCCTCCATAGTGCCAATAGTGCCATTTGTGCTATATCATTTTTTTCTATGTCCGTTGCGTCGGATGCCATCCGACATCAATTTTCATTTCTTTGCGGCATTTCACGCTGCAAAGGTACAAAATTTTTCGCATATGTGCAAATTTATGTACGATTTTTTACAGGCTGCATGGTTTTCCTTTGGTTTAGTCAACCTTTTTCAGGTTTAGCCACAACTTTTTTCAAGTTTAGCCACAACTTTTTTCAAGTTTAGTCACAACTTTTTTTCAAGTTTAGCCACAACATTTTTCAGTTTTAATCAGGGTCTCCCGCGCATAAGAAGAAAAGTATGATATTAGTAGGTGATTAGTAGGTGATAAGTAGGTTATTAGTAGGTGATAAGTAGGTTATAAATGAGTGATAACACTGTTATAAATAGGTCATAAATAGCTTATTCGTATGAAATTAGTAGATGATTAAGCAGAGCAAGGCATCACCATGCTCTAAGCGCACAATTAGATCCCTCAACCCTCATCGGCACCTTTATCCAGCTTATTCTCTATCAAGTCCTCGAAGCCTAAAATTCAAAAAAATATCGCGTGCGCTTGCGTATGTGAGATTTTTTTTGTACCTTTGCAGCCGAAATGAAAAACACTATCATTCCAATAAAAACAAACAACAAAATAATATCAAAAATCAACAATCTATTATGTGGTTAAAAGATTCATCTATCGGCCGTAAATTCGTTATGAGTATTTCCGGCCTGGCCTTGGTCTTGTTCCTGCTTTTCCATGGCTGTATGAACCTGGTGTTGGTCTTCTCTGAGAAGTGGTACAACATCATCTGCGAGACGCTGGGAGCTAACTGGTATGCCCTCATCGGTACAATCGGTCTGGCATTCCTCGTACTGGTGCATTTCTGCTACGCCATCTATCTCACGATCCAGAACCGCGCTGCACGCGGCAACGATCGTTATGCCATCTCCGGCAAGAAGGAAGGCGTAGAATGGGAGTCGGAGAACATGCTCGTTCTCGGTATTATCGTGATCGGCTTCCTGGTACTCCACCTCTACAATTTCTGGTTTAAGATGCAGCTGGCCGAGATCACCGGCGGTGCTACTGCTCCGCTCGAAGATGCCGCTAACGGCGCTAAGTACGTGATCGCCCTCTTCACCACTCCGGTTTGCGGTCAGATCTACTGCGTACTCTACCTCATCTGGCTCTGCGCACTCTGGCTCCACCTCAACCATGGTGTTTGGTCGGCCCTGCACACCCTCGGATGGAACAACCTCGTTTGGCAAAAACGCATCAAGGTGATCGGTACCATCGTCGCTACGCTCGTTGTACTGCCCTTCCTCATCGTTGTATGCTACTACTTCGGCGTAGGTGTCGGCATGCTTTGCTAATTGAATTTAAAAACTGAAAATCGAAAGGAAAACAATTATGGCAAAGAAAGAAGAAATCATAGAGGCTGCTAAGGAAACCGCTAAGAAAGTAGCCGTTAAGGCCGCACAGAAGGCCGTAGAGGTAGCAAGCGAGGTAGTCGCTGAAGCAAAGGAGGCGCTCGAAAAAGCAGCTCCGGAAGCCAACGCTAAAGCCAACGCCAATGCTATCATCACGCCCGAGATGGCCAAGATCCCCGCTGGCCCGCTGGAGCTCAAGTGGACCAACTATAAGAACCATCAGAAGCTCGTCAACCCCGCCAACAAGCGTCGTCTCGACGTTATCGTCATCGGTACCGGTCTGGCTGGCGCTTCCGCAGCCGCTTCCCTCGCAGAGATGGGATTCAATGTCCTCAACTTCTGTATCCAGGATTCGCCCCGTCGTGCGCACTCTATCGCTGCACAGGGCGGTATCAATGCGGCCAAGAACTATCAGAACGATGGTGACTCCGTTTATCGTCTCTACTACGATACGATCAAGGGTGGTGACTACCGCGCTCGTGAAGCTAACGTATATCGTCTGGCTGAGGTCAGCAACAATATTATCGACCAGTGCGTAGCACAGGGCGTACCTTTCGCACGTGAATACGGCGGTCTTCTCGACAACCGTTCCTTCGGTGGTGCACAGGTATCCCGTACCTTCTACGCTAAGGGTCAGACCGGTCAGCAGCTGCTCCTCGGTGCCTACAGCGCCCTCAGCCGCCAGATCGGTAAAGGCAAAGTGAAGATGTACACCCGCTACGAGATGCTCGACATCGTCCTCATCAAGGATGAGAATGGTGAGCCTCGTGCTCGTGGTATCATCGCTCGTAACCTCGTTACCGGCCGCATTGAGCGTTTCTTCGCTCACGCTGTTGTGGTAGGTTCCGGCGGATACGGCAACACCTTCTTCCTCTCTACCAACGCGATGGCTTCCAACGGTTCGGCTGCTATGCAGATGTACCGCCACGGTGCCCTCTTCGCTAACCCCTGCTACGCACAGATCCACCCGACCTGTATCCCGAAGCACGGTGACTTCCAGTCCAAGCTGACCCTGATGTCGGAGTCGCTCCGTAACGATGGTCGTATCTGGGTACCGAAGAAACTCGAAGACGCTAAGCGTCTCCAAGCTGGTGAGATCAAGGGTCGTGACATCCCCGAAGAGGATCGTGACTACTATCTCGAGCGTCGTTATCCGGCATTCGGTAACCTCGTGCCGCGTGACGTAGCTTCGCGTGCTGCTAAGGAGCGTTGCGACAAGGGCTATGGTGTCAACAACACCGGTCTCGCTGTCTTCCTCGACTTCTCCGACGCTATCCAGCGCCTCGGCAAGGACGTCGTAGCTCAGAAATACGGCAACCTCTTCCAGATGTACGAGAAGATCGTGGACGAGAACCCCTACGAGAACCCGATGATGATCTTCCCGGCTATCCACTACACCATGGGTGGTATCTGGGTTGACTACGAACTGCAAACCAGCGTCAAGGGTCTGTTCTGTATCGGTGAGGCTAACTTCTCCGACCACGGTGCAAACCGCCTCGGTGCTTCCGCCCTCATGCAAGGTCTCGCAGATGGATACTTCGTTCTCCCGTACACCATCCAGAATTACCTCTCCGACCAGATCGGCGTACCGCGTATGTCCACCGACCTGCCTGAGTTCGCAGAGGCTGAGAAGGCAGTACAGGACAAGATCGACCGCCTCATGGCTATCCAGGGCAAGCGCTCGGTTGACTCCATTCACAAAGAGCTCGGTCTTATCATGTGGGACTTCGTTGGTATGGGTCGTACGGCAGAGAGCCTCAAGACCGCTATCGAGAAGATCGACGCCCTCAAGAAGGAGTTCTGGAGCAACGTCTATATCCCGGGTGAAGCGAACGCCCTCAACAACGAGCTTGAGAAAGCCCTCCGTCTGGCTGACTTCATCGAGATCGGTCGTCTCATGGCCGTAGACGCTCTCCATCGTGAGGAGTCCTGCGGTGGTCACTTCCGCGAGGAGTACCAGACGCCGGAAGGTGAAGCTCTCCGTCAGGATGATAAGTTCTCGTACGTAGGCTGCTGGAAGTACATGGGTGAGGACAAAGAGCCCCAACTCATCAAGGAGCCGCTCGACTACGAGTTCACTGAAAGGAAGACAAGAAATTACAAGAATTAATTTGTACGTTGTACATTCCTTTGTACATTGTACATTGTCAAATTGTACATTAATTTATGGATCAGTATATTGATATAAAAGTTAGGGTATGGCGTCAAGCCGGCCCGAAGGCTCAAGGCCATTTTGAGACTTATGAGCTCAAGCACGTCTTCCAAGGTGCTTCGTTCTTGGAGATGATCGACATCCTCAACGAGCAACTCGTTGCAGAGCATAAAGACCCTGTTACCTACGATCACGATTGCCGTGAGGGTATCTGCGGTATGTGCTCCATGTACGTCAACGGTCACCCGCACGGACCTGACAGCGCCATCACCACCTGCCAGCTCCACATGCGTAAGTTCCACGATGGCGAGACCATCACCGTGGAGCCGTGGCGTAGCCGTGCATTCCCTGTAATCAAAGACCTCATGGTCGATCGCGGTGCGTACGACAAGATCATGCAGGCCGGTGGTTTCGTCAGCGTCAACACCGGTGGTGTACCCGATGCTAACGCAATACCTATCCCGAAGCCCGTTGCTGACGAGGCCATGGACGCTGCCAGCTGTATCGGTTGCGGCGCCTGTGCTGCAGCATGTAAGAACGGTTCGGCTATGCTCTTCGTATCCGCTAAGGTTTCGCAGCTCGCCCTGCTCCCGCAAGGTAAGATCGAGGCCGCAGCCCGTGCCAAGGCTATGGTGGCTAAGATGGACGAACTCGGATTCGGTAACTGTACCAACACCGGTGCTTGTGCTGCCGAGTGCCCGAAGTCCGTTTCGCTGGCTAACATCGCTCGCCTCAACCGCGAGTTCATCTGCGCTAAGTTCAAAGACTAACGGTCTGTGACCGAGACGTAAAAAGTGCGCAATAAATAAGGAGTGGCCCACAAGCCACTCCTTGTTTGTTCCTTATACCCTTTTTCATTCGGTATGCGCGATAATATAATATGGTATTCCCAAATCCTGTATCTCCCGCTCATAGCGTTCAAACAGTTCCTGTCGGATCGCATCCCCGCCGTTCGAGCGTGCCGGATCCGGTTCCCACGGTATATCCGGCTTGGTCAGCAGATAGACATCCATCTTGTACTTCTCGATCGCCTCGTTTAGCCATTCCGGCACCTTACCAAACGCATAGTCAAACCATACCTTCGTCACGATCAGTTCCGTATCAAAGAAGACGAATGGTGAAGGGCTAATGGCTACCGTCTCCATCTCCTCAATCTGATGGCGGGCTATCTCGCATAGTTCCTCATAGCTCACATCCGTCGTGCCCTTCTGCTCCACATACGTGCGCGCGTACTCGGGCATGCACGTTCCTTTATAACGTTCTGCCAAGTACTGCGCCAAGGTCGTCTTGCCCGTACTCTCCGGTCCTATAATCCCTATCCAAAACATCTGAATACTGATGGCTGATGGCTGACGGCTGATAGCTGACGGCCGAAGGCTACCTCGTCAGCATCAACTTGATATTGATACCTACGTTATCCGCCTTCACGGGGTAGGACGATGAGATAAGCGGCGTCGTACCTTGGTGGTCGTAGAAGAACTGCAGGTTGATCTTCTGGCTCAGCACATAGTCGGCCGAGATCTTGATGGCCAGTACCTTATTACCACTCGAAGCCTGCGTGATACCCTCGTCAATCTTGCGCAACAGGGTCTTCACGTCCTTATACGACACATCCACTTGCAGTTTCAGGTCGTTCGACACCTTAGTCTGACCGCCGTCTTTCTTCTTAGCGATGAAGTTGAGGTTCTTGATCGTATAACCAGCTCCTACTACAAACTCCGAGGTATGACCTTCGGTCATCTGTACGCTCGTCACATTCAGTGCCAGGTTGCGCTGCTTGCGATACTCGGCCTTGACGCTCAGCGAGTTCTTCATCGTCAGGTTCAGTCCGATCAGCGGCGAGAAGGCCTCCGTGATCGTCACATTCGAGATATCGTATTGCGAACTCGGAATCGGTTGATCCGTGGTCACATCGCGTACGAAACCGATCATCTTGCCCGTCTCACCTTGTGCCGGTACCCACGTAGAGTACGATCCGTACGAACCGATCGCGTACTTACAGGTATAGGCGTGCGTCAACGTCACCGACTTGAAGTGGTCTTTCATCCACGGCAGTTTACCCAGCCCGTCGTACGTTACCGACCAGTTGGGCAGAATCCGCAGTATACCCAGCAACGGATTCAAGTCCATCTTCATGGCGTCCCTACCCGTATAGGCGGCCAGGAAGGCCGGTACAAGTACATCGGCCGAGTTGTTCGACACATGTCCGTTCTTCGTATCAAAGGTCTTACCGGCAAATATACTTCCCGCCAGGAAGCCTGCATCGGGATATACCGCTCCGGCATATTGCGCTTCTACGCGGTCGCGCAGCATATCTCTATTCCTCAAGAACTGATCAAACGCATCGTTCTGGAAGTTCTCATCCTGCGTACCGATTCGCTGGAAGATCGTTCCGATGGCGCACGAGGTGATATTGAACGAACCCGAGATATTCTCCTGCAACTGGTCGTACGAGTAGATCACCGAAGTCGAGCTGGCCAGGTAGCGCTTACCCGTAGCCTGGATCTTCAATCCGGGCAGTGGTTCCAGCGTCAGCTTGATATCAAAGTCGCTCGTCCGGGCCTGCGAAGCCGGTTGTATGATCGTTGTATCGCCCGACAACCATCCGTTCTCCTTCGCCCGCGCCACCATGTCGCTCGGTATGAATCCGAAGGCAAAGGCGAAGCCCGGCGCATACGTGCCGTTCACCTTACGCTGTCCCATGAATCCGGCCTCCGGCCAGAAGCCCGGCAGGGTCATGGAGTTGGTCTCGCGGTAGGTCACTTGCAGCTTACGTATCATCGTTCCCAGATAAGCAAACATATCGCCTGCTACCTGTGCCGGTTTGCGCTCATTCGGATCTTTCGTCGTCACGGTCACCTTGGCGCCGTTGCAGTCTTCCTTGAGCGTCAACTGTATCTTGGTATTGCCATCCGGCTTGTAGCTGAACGGCACCTTCCGTCCGGCGCTATCCACTACAACCACGGTCAGCTTATCCGAGTTCAGTCGGTGTGCCACCTCGATCGTCTGTCCTTTCTCGCCCTTGGCAACGTCCTGACTGTACGTACGCGGCTTGAAGTTACGACGTCCCTGACGACCCGTATAGCGTTGCGTCATCTCTTTCCAGTACTTCGACTTGCCGTAGAGCGTCTCCAGGTTCAGTCCACCGTCCACCGACCATTGCTGCAATGACGAAACGGTATTACCCAGGTCGGTATCCGACTGCGTCGAAGCCGTACGTGCCCAGTTGTAGGTCGCGTTGTAGGTAGCGTTGGCCGAGAGAGCTTCCAGGTACGGTACGCGGTTGAACGGTACGTTCCAACTGGCGGTAAATACCTGCTGATACGTATAGGGCGAACCCCACTTAGCCAGCGAACGCTGTATCGTATCTTTCCATGCCTCATACTTATCATGGTTGAAGTCGGCATCGAAATACTGGCCCTTCAGCACCTCCGGTGTATACGCACCCTCGTCGATGATGGCGTTCATAGCCGATTGGAAGGAGAACTTCATGTTCTTCGTCAGGTCGTACTTGAAGTCTACGTGGCGATCCCACGTGAAGTCCTTGCTATAGGTCGGATCCATATGCGCACCTGCATCGGCCGTCAGGTCTCGCATCTTCATATGCGAGAACGTACGGTGCATATTGGTCTGGAATGACCATGACTGCGGCAGGTAGTATATATTAAACTCCTTGAGCAGTTTCACTTTCTGCACTTTCTCCAACTTAGCAAACGGTTCCCAAGGTTTGGGGTTGAAGTTGTAAGCATAGGTGAATGTTCCCTTATGATCCGTATTCTCGTTCACCTCCATCTCCGGCGTACGCTCATTCTGGCGGTTATACGATGCCGAGATGGTGAAGTTAGCTGGGTCGTAGAACATATCTTTCTTCTTCGACTTGATGTTCACCTTCATGTTGGTCACCGTGAATGCCGTCGACTCCCGTACGGTATTCGACATCGTCTTTACCGAGTCGCGCTCCTCCTTCGTATCGTAGGTACCGAGCGTCTCCTTAAGCTTGATATCCGTATCCAGCGGGTCGTAGTCGGGCGAGACGGTCTCGTTCGAATAAGCCACGTAGAGCGGTATCTGCATCTTAGCCTTCTCGGGGAACAGACGTCCCGCCTCCAGGGCGGCCGATACAGAGATCTGATAGAAATTCTCCAGGTTGCGGTTCAGCACGTTAGCCTCTATCGATCCGTAGCCGGCTGTCTCCAGTCGTCCTGCTACGTTCACCTGCGCTATATCGCTCACCGACAGCGAGGCATTGGCCATAGCCGCTACACCACCCTGCTCGTTGAACTGACTCAGACGCATCTCGTTGACCCAAATCTCGGCCGTATGGTCTTCCCTGCCGGTATTACGTATACCGATCATAATAGTCTCTACGTCCTCCAGGGTCGGGTTACCCAGCACGGTGATCTTGTTCTGCGGTTTGCCCGACGCATCATCGTAGATGACGTATGGGATCGTATTGCTTACGCCCTCGTTGCCTGCACGCTTAGCCTTATTGCGCATGGTCTTGGCCTGGGTCAGCACCTCAAACGGGAAGTCAAACATATTATCCTCCGGCCAAACCTGCATACGGTCACGCTCGTTATTGTTGTTATACTGACCCGGAGCGGTCAGACGCAACGGGATCTCGTATTCATAGTAGTTGTTCTTCAGGTCCGAACCCAGACGCACGAAGCAACTCAGGTCTCCGTCCTGCAGGTTCGGGTCCATCTGTTCCATCTTCTCTGCGTGTACATAGAGTTGGAAGTTCTTATACTGACGCATGTCATACCCCGTATTCTTATATACGGCACGCGCGTCGCGCGGACTGAGGTTCATCACGCGCATCACCATCGCCTGCTCGTTCTGTTCGATCAGTTGGGCCTGACCCGGGTCGGTCTGACGACTCACACCCGGAGGCAGTACGTAGTTGACCGGCGTACGGGTGCTGTTCTCCTCGATATTCACGGTCTGCACATTCAGCGAAGCGCCCGAGTTGACCGTCGCACCGATCGGATACAGGTCTTTCGTGTACTGACGCCACTCGCCACGCACCAGGTCCAGCGTCGCAAAACGCAGGTGAGTCTCCTTCTGGAAACCGGTCAGGTACATACGCATGAAGCGGATCGACTTGAAGTTGCGAATCGATCCCACGGTCTTTACGTCTGCGCTATCGCCCTTCAAGGGGATCTTAAACTGATACCACGTCACTTCTTGCGTCTCGCCGTTACGCAGCGTCACCTTGGCCACTTTCTTCTCCGTGATATGCTGACGTCCTACCTCCATCATGTCCGGACGCAGGATGACCTTGTACTGGAAATACTTCTCGTACTCGTTCAGCGTGTTATCATTATTGATGTCCTCTATATCCGGTTGCAGGGTAGAAGCTGTTCCATAGCTCTCCGTCTGCGACTCCGTATCGGGCGAGTTACCCTCTGTACCGTTGAAGTGCTTATAGCGTTGCAGTACAGGCACACGCTGCTCGTCAAAGTCCGAACCGCGATAGTAGTGGAAGTTATCACCCGCCGGGTCATTGAGCGGCGAGAAAGGATCGTCGCGCCACTGGTTGAGCACGTCGGCATCCACCTTGGTGCGTAGATCGGCTACGTAGTTGGCATAGGTCGGCCAGGTGAGCTCCTGAGCCGTACTCAGTCCGTTCAGTCCCACGTCCTGCTTGGGTCGTGCACCCGCTTCGTTGGAGAAAGCCGTCACCGTACTCGTCGTACGCGGCACGTAACCCCAGATAGTGGAGTCCACACGTCCGTTATCCTGATCCGAAATAGGCAGACCGTGCTCAAACGACTTCTTACCATCACGCAAGATATCCTCACTCACGTCGCCCAGGTTGATATACAGTTCGCCGTCATAGCCCTCGGGGTTGGTCAGCTTCGGATCCATCAACCAGAACTCGATATACTCGATGTTCGATTTCTCAAAGTCGGTATTATCCAGTCGGCGCATCATACCGCCCCAACGTTGTTTCGGGTTGGTCAACTGACCACGGTTGTTCAGTTCGCTGGCCGACACGTTGTACGGACCGCGCTCCTCAGGATAGTACGAGAGGTTGAGCACCGACAACTTGGTATCCTGGTTGGCCGGCTGCTCCTTATTCGGATAGATCTCCTGCTCATACACGATACGCGTACGGTGGTCACTCAGCACCGACACATCGCTGCGGATATGCTCCGGTGTATTGGTCTGCGGATAACCGAAGATAGGATCTACGGCATACCATGCCAAGAGGGCACGGTTCTGGTTGTACGAGGTCTTATTAATATCCTTCGATTCGGCAAACGGACTCGGCGTAGAGGCCAGGAACCAGTAGCTCGGGTAGTGGACATCGATATTGGTCGTGGTGGACTCAAAGTCGTCGATATACGCGGTTCCAACGGATCCTACGTCGTTGGTATGACCCGGTATCATATGCGCAAACTCGGCATTGATCTGGAACGTACTCGGTGCGGTAGCCGTGATCCAAGGTATCTTGTCAATAGCGTTCGTCAGCCATTGCATCTCGGTCTTATACGATCCGTTGACGCCCCAGATGGTATTGGCCAGCGGCTCACTACCCGTATTCACCTTGGTAGTCAACGGACGCTCACGTAGGTGCATGATGGTTGCACCCAGCATAAAGTCCTTGGTGAACTCATACTCTACGTGCGCACCGAAGAGCGACTTACGCTGCAGCGAGAAGGTGGACTGATTCTCCAGTTTCACGTCTACGTTGGTTCCCGACTCCAAGATGGATTGGTTCAATATCGTCACCGTTCCCATCACGTAGTCTACGGTGTAATCGACGTTTTCTACCAGTTTGGCTCCACCGGCCGTTACCGTCACCGAACCCCTCGGCACGTTCATCGCACCCAGGCGAATCTCCGAACCGTTCGTACCCTTGTATTTACCGGTCATGTGGAACTTATTCTTCTCCGACATCTCCTGGGCGATGACGAGCGTAGAGTCGTACAGCTCTTGGAAGCAGTACTTAGCCACCAACCGCGGGTCATTACCCAGCTGCTGAGCCAGGTGACTACCGAAAGGCTCCAGCACGGGGAAGATGACGCGACCGTTCGACGCATATACCGTCAGTCCCTCAATAAAATCGAACTTACCGTCCGGCGAGGGGTTATTCTTCGAATCCAAACGGTCCAGGTTCATCACGCGCACCAGTTGCTTACCCTTGATCGGACCCTCGTTCAGATACTGCATGTCGGTGCCGACCGAGTCGTTGCGGTACATGACGTACAGTTCGAACTTCTCACTCGTCACCGAGGTAGCACCCAGCGAGTAGATATTCTTCATCATTAGGTCCCACGTACCGCGTCCCTTCTTATCGGGTGCGTTGTTGGTCGACTTCAGCAACTTCAGTGCCAGCGCATTCGGCGCACGCAGATCCTCGGATCCATCGGTAGAGAACTCACCCACCTGGTATACCTTACCGTTGTAGGTATATTCATACGCTACGGCCAGCACCTCGTCTTGGTTCAACGCCTGCTTGAGCGAGATATAACCCAGACTGGAGTTCAGCGTATACTCCGTAGTGCTCAAGAGTCGTGCCGACTCCACTTTCTCATAGTCCACACCACCTTCCATGCCGTTGAAGTGCTCCAGGGCCGAACTGGTCTGCTGGATATTGCGGAAATCGGTGGCCTTCACCTGCGTATAGAGGTCGTTGGCCATATTCTCCGGTGCGGCGATATCGTTGGCCGCCCAGGCCGGGTTCTGCAAGTGGCTCTTCTGTTCACCCAGGTCGGTGAAGGCCACGATATTACGGGCCTGGTCGTAATTGCCCTTGCGGTTGGTCACCCATACCTCGATCTTGTTGATCGTCACGCCCGATGAGACATATGGCACCGAACGCATAGCGTCCTCATACTTATCACGGAAGAAATGACTCAGGAAGAAGTGACGATTCTCGTCGTACATATCGCCCGCGATGCTGAATTTCGACATCTGGGCACCGCCTTGCGAACTGACGGACTGGCTCTCTGAGTTCTGCTGACTGATGAGGGCCTGGATCTTCAGCTTACCGAATTTCAGGTTGGTCTTGATACCAAACAGCGCCTGGCTACCGCGTATCAACGACGAGTTGAGGTCCATCGTCACGTTACCGGCCTCGATTGACTGGATGATATCGTCCTCATTGCCCTTGTAGTTGAGCTTGAGGTTCTGCTGGTCGAACGAGAAACTGGCCTCGGTATTGTAGTTGAGGTTGAAGTTGATCTTCTCACCCACCTTACCGTTTACGGATGCCTGGATCTTCTCATCGAAGTTGAAGATATTGTTGTTCCTTGCACGCTCAGTCAGCGACGGATTAGCGATATACTGATGCTTGAAGCCAAAGAGCAGTTCGGCCGATCCCTGCATCTTGAGTTGCACACCGCCGGGACCGAATATCTTATCCGCCGGACCGATGTTAAACTTCATGTCGGTGATGTCGAACTTCTTCTCATTGTTATGCTCCACCTCGCCGATCTTCTGCTGCCAGTATCTATGCATCAGTTGCTTCTCCGTATAGGCACGATACTCCTCGGCCGTCATCATATACGGCGTAGCGATCTCGGTATCGCCTATCTTGGTGCGCAACACGTACATACCGCTCTGCAGATCATACTCCACCTCCGTCTTGATATTCTCCGGCTGCTTGAGGTCCATGCTGCTCTGCGGAGCGGTCAGTTGCTCATAGTCCTCGCTCACGAGCGGCGCCACCTGCACCGGTGCCCACAGGGCCGAGTCGCTGAGCGTAGTGGTCAGCGTAGCCGCGGTATCGCCGGCTTCGGCATTCTGCGCAGCCCGTTCACGACGCTCTTTCTCCGCCGCCTTAGCCGCCTCTTTCTGGGCTTTCTCGGCTTCTTTCCGGGCTTTCTCGGCCTCCTTCTGTGCCTTCTCTTCCGCCACCAGTTCCTTGAGCGTCTTGGGTTTAGCCGTCTGGGCTACCATCACGGATGGCAACCACAGCAGCAATATAATATATAGAAATCTGATTTTCAACCTATCAACTAATCAACTTATCAACTCATCAACTTATCAACCCCGAAATCATAGCATCTTCAGCGCCTCACGTATCACGGCCTCTACGGTCATGGTCGGATTCGCCTTCAGGATCTTATCCACGGCCTTACCGCTAGCCGCAGCAGCGAAGCCCAGCATAGTCAATGCGCTCACGGCCTCGCCCTTCACACCCTGGTCCTCGGGTTCGAATCCGCCCAGCGGCAGTTCCGTCGGGTCACCTCCCAGGTCCAGTTTCAGCGCCTTGTCCTTCAGGTCCACAATGATACGCTGGGCGGTCTTGGGTCCGAGTCCCTTCACCTGGGCCAGGCCCTTGGCATTGCCGGTAGCGATCAGCATACGCAGTTCCTCGGCCGAGAAAGCACTCAGGATCATACGAGCGGTGGAAGCACCTACGCCGCTCACGGTCATGAGCAGTTCAAAGAGTTGACGCTCTGCCCGTATGGTAAAGCCGTACAGCTCGTGGGCATCCTCGCGGATCACCTCCGTCACGTAGAGCTTCACCTCTTTCTCTTCCTGCCCCACCAGGGCCGAATAGGTAGGCAGCGTGATCGCCATAGCATAACCTACACCGGCGGCTTCTACGATGGCCTCCGTGGGGTTCAAATCAGTTAGTATTCCTTTGATGTATTCTATCATATTCGTACGTGTAAGCGCACTATGCGCACAAATTAGCGTGCAAAGGTACAATATTTTTTCCACATACGCAAGCACACGCGCGTTTTTTATGAAAATAAAGTGGCTTTTTATGAAAAAAAAGTACCTCTTTCGCCTTTCGCCTTTCGCCTTTCAACTATTTTTTGTAATTTTGCATGCTAAATTAGGAATAGTATGGACCGTACAGAAATTTCAAAAGTAGGAGAATTCGGATTGATACGTCGACTGACCGACCGGTTGCCCCAGACGCAACCCTCCACCCTGAAGGGCGTAGGCGACGACTGCGCCGTGATGCAATACCAGGGGGATGAGTGCGTGCTCATGACCAGTGACATGCTGCTGGAGGGTATTCACTTCAACCTGGAGTATGTGCCGCTCAAGCACCTGGGTTACAAGGCCGCTATCGTCAATTTCTCCGATATATACGCTATGAACGGTACGCCCACGCAGATCACCGTCAGCCTGGGCATCAGCAAGCGCTTCTCCGTAGAGGACCTGGAAGAACTCTATTCGGGTATCCGCCTGGCCTGCGAACGCTATGGGGTGGACCTGGTAGGTGGCGACACCTGCTCCAGCATGACCGGACTGACCATCGCCATCACCTGTCTCGGCACCGCAAAAGCCGATGAAATCGTGTATCGTAACGGTGCCAAGCAGAACGATCTCATCTGCGTGACCGGCAACCTGGGTACGGCCTATATGGGTCTCCAGTTGCTGGAGCGCGAGCGGCTCGTCGTGCAGGGTAATGATAAGGCGACGCCCGACTTCGAGGGTAAGGAGTACCTGCTGGAGCGGCAACTGAAGCCCGAAGCACGACGCGACATTATCCAGCGTCTGCGTGAGGCAGGAATTAAGCCTACGGCTATGATGGACGTCAGCGACGGCCTCTCGTCCGAACTGCTGCATATATGCGGCCAGTCGGGCGTAGGATGTGCCGTATACGAGGATAAACTGCCGATCGACTACCAGGCGGTCGTACTGGCCGAAGAGATGAACCTCAATATCGTCACCTGCGCCCTGAATGGCGGCGAGGACTATGAATTGCTCTTCACCTGTTCGCTGGACGACTACGAGAAGCTCGTCCCCATTGAGGACGTCTACCTGATCGGTCACATCACCAAACCCGAATTCGGTTGCAACCTCATCGGGCGGAACGGCGAGGAATTACCGTTGAAAGCGCAAGGATTTAATGCTTTCGAGGAATCGCATGCGTGAGTTGCGTGCAAAGAGGGCATCCGACTGACTATCTCCCACCATGACAGAACGATGAAACGCCACTTCGGGGAAGTCCCGTTGTGCTTGCAGCGCCATGCCCGGTTCGGGCTTGCGGTTGGGGCTGTGCGATGACTCCAGATCGGTACAGGTATAGACCTTGTCTATCCGTCCGCCTGCGGCTTCTATATCCGCCAACATATGGCGGTGAACATCCTCCAGATCCGCTTCGGTCATCAGTCCTTTGCCGACGCCCTGCTGGTTGGTAACAATGAAGATGCGTTTGTAGCGTTTTGCGAGTACCGGCATGACATCTAATACATCGGGCAACCACTCCCACATGCTCCAGTTACGCACGTAGTCGCCCGGCAGGTGGCGGTTGAGAATACCGTCGCGGTCCAGAAACAGGAACTCGTCTGGCGGGAAGACCTGCCGGAATTCTTCTTGTGCGCGGTAGTAATCCTCCGGCACACCGATATCGATGAAATAGTCGTTGAACGCCAAGCCGTAGAACTGCGAGTCGCCTGCCATCGGTTGCATCAGTTCTTTCTCGAAGGAAAACCGGGTCGGCAGATCCAGGCTCATCAGCCATGCATGGTTGATAGCATAGATGCCGCCGTTGATGAGTCCGGCGCCGCCGCTCTCTGTCTTCTCGTGAAAGGCGGTAATTTTCCTGTCTGTGCAGCTCACCGCGCCGTAACGGCTTGTGTCAGGCACCTCGCGCAGGGCGATGGATAGATGTGCCTGATGGCCGGTATGGAAGGTGTATAGTCGGTCGAGGTCTATGTCGAAGAGTGTGTCGCCGTTGAGTACCACGAAATCATCCCCCGTGACCCGTTCTGCAGCCTGACGGATAGCACCGCCCGTGAAGAGCGGCGTGTCTTCGTGCGAATAGAGGATCTCTGCCAAGCGGTACGCCGAACCGAAATAACTCTCGATGCACTCGTGCTTATAACCCGTTGCCAAGATGATACGCCGGATGCCTGCGTCGATGAGTCTGTCGAGCAGGTAGCATAGAAACGGCTTCCCGTAGACGGGTGCCATCGGTTTAGGCACATCGCTCACTACGTGGCTCAGGCGTGTACCGAAACCTCCTGCTAATATGACGGCGTCCTTAAACACGCGGGAACATTTTGGATTCTACGATCTCGCAAATAATATGTCCGATCATGATGTGCGACTCCTGGATGCGCGGCGTGTCCGCAGAAGGCACGTTGAGCAGGTAGTCTGCGAGTGCTTTCATCTCGCCGCCCGTCTCGCCGGTAAGTGCCACGGTGATGACACCCAGTTCTTTCGCTTTGCGGAAGGCGTTGCATATATTAGTGGAGTTACCTGAGGTAGAGATGCCGATAAGCACATCGCCGGGTTTGCATGCACCGTCAATCATCCGCGAGTAGATGAGGTCGTAGCCGTAGTCATTCGCTACAGCAGTGAGGTAGGACGTATTGCAATGCATAGCTTCGGAGTTGAGCGGCGGTCGGTCGTAGTAGAATCGTCCGGACAGCTCGGCTGCCAGGTGTTGGGCATCCGCTGCGCTACCGCCGTTACCGCACCAGAGGATGCGTTTGCCATCGCGCAGGGCCCGGATCATCACGTTCGCTACCGCTTGGATGGTTTCCAACAGGGCTTGGTTGGCCAAGATGGCTTGTTTGGTAGCGATACTCTCTTCGATAGAACGAATTATAGTGTCCATGTTTTTAATCCTTCTGTGGTAAATTCATATCGTTTGACTTGTCCGGAGAATTGGCTTGTGAGGGCTTTTTCTACGGCGTAACGACTGGTGCCCGGGCAGTAGAAGAACATAAATCCGCCACCTCCTGCGCCGCTCACTTTGCCGCCTGTAGCACCCGCTTCGAGGGCTGTACGGTAGATATTGTCCAGTAGCGGGTTGGTGATACCGGAAGCGGTGCGTTTCTTATGCTCCCAACCGAAGTTGAGGATGTCGCCTATGGCATCGATGTCGCCGCGAAGCAGGCTCTCTTTCATCCATACCGCCTGTTGCTTGAGTTGGTGCATGGATTCGATGGATTTGTTGTTCTTCGCCTTGACGTTGTCGATCTGGCCCTGGATAATCTCGGCGCTAACGTGACTGGTCTCGGTGTAATAGAGCAGCAAGTTATGCGCCAATTCGTCCTGATAGCGCTGCCGGATGCGAAGCGGATTGACGATCACTTTGTCATCCTGCAGGAATTGCATGTAGTTGAACCCACCAAAGGTGGCGGCATACTGGTCTTGTTTACCACCCGCCATCCGGAGGTCGATTCGCTCAATCTCATAGGCCAAGCGTGCCAAATCATACTCGCCCAACGGCAGTTTGAGCCATTCAGCGAAAGCACCCAATATACTGACTACCAAGGTACTCGATGTACCCAGACCGCTACCGGCCGGTGAGTCTACATGACTCGTGATGCGAAACGACAGCGGTCGGTGAGCGAAGTCACGCACCACGCGGTTGTAGACACCCTTGGCGAGTACAAAATAGCCGTTCGTATCCAACACTTCAGCGGCATCGTATCTTTCTTCCTGCCCCGCATCGGGCGAAGAGAATACGATCTGTCCGTTTTCGAGTGGTTCGATCGTTGTATAGGCATAGAGCGAGATCGTAGCGTTCAGAATCGCGCCGCCGTAGAGGTCGGAGTATGGAGAGACATCCGTTCCGCCACCTGCCAAACCTAGACGCAAGGGTGCTTTACTTCGTATAATCATATAATTATCAATTACCAATCACCAATTGGGTCATCTTTGACCAACTGTATTTTTGTTTTTCGTTTTGTATGTTTCCTCTGAATTGCGCTTCGCGCTGTTGGGGATTCAGGCTTGCAAAATGTCCGATGGCTTGTGCTACGCTGTCTTCGTTCACCTCACAGACATACCCCACCTTACCGTTCGGCACGATCTCGGCCAAACCGCCCACATTAGTCACCAGCATCGGGCGCTCAAAATGGTACGCTATCTGCGTAACGCCGCTCTGCGTGGCCGTTTTGTAGGGTTGTACGACGAGATCCGCCGCCGAGAAATAGTACCGCACCTTATCGTCCGGAATAAAGTCCGTGCTCCATGCTATCTTGCCCTCCAGTTTCAGTTCCGTCTCCAACTCGCTGTACTGGGCTCCGTTATTGTAAAATTCGCCGGCAACGACTAGTAGCAGGTTTTCTTGATAGGCTTTTTGGTACGCCCGCATCAGGAGATCAAGACCTTTATAATCTCGGATGAAACCGAAGAAAAGTAGCAGGGTCTTGTCCTGCGGCAGGCCCAAGAACGCACGTGCTTCGGCTTTCTCTACAGCCTGCCCGAAATTGTCGTACAGCGGGTGCACGGTCAGTGCTACTTGGTTTTGGCGGGAAGCCGGCAGGAATCGTTTGCAGTCTCTCTGCACGCTCTCCGACATAGCAATGAAGCGATCTACGCTACGAACGAAATAGCGGATGAGCCAACGGTCCCAGAAATGCGGTTCGTGCGGGATCACATTATCCAATATGGATACCACGCGGATACCTCTTCGGCGGCACAGACGGGCAATCGTACCCAGACACGGCGCCATGAGCGGGATCCAGAACTTCATGACAACCAGTTCGATACCCGCTTTGCGGATGGCTCGTGCCGTTCTGAACCAAGAGAAGGGGTTGATGCTGTTGATCGTGCGGGTGATAGACAGGTCGGACGGTTCGGGAGCCTCCGAATACTGGGTTTTGCCCGGAAACAGGAAGTCGGGGTACTGCATGGTGAAGGTCAGAATCTCCACCTCGTGGCCTTCGGCCATGAACTGACGAGCCAGTCGTTCATTGAACGCGGCTAACCCTCCCCTATAAGGCCATGTTGTACCGACAATACCTATTCGCACAATACACATTTTTATAAATAACGCCGCAAAATTACAATTTTTTTTGCATATATCAAAATTTTTTACTACTTTTGCACGCTATTTTGTAAAAAAAGAGCCTAATGGTTAAATTGTTTTTAACAGATGTAGACGGTTGCCTGACCGACGGCGGCATGTACTATACCGCCGAGGGCGACGCGATGAAGCGCTTCTGCGTGTATGACGGTATGGGCATGAAACGGCTGCAGAAAGCCGGCATACGTTGTGGTATACTGACCAGCGAGAACTCCCCCATCGTGCGGGCCCGTGCGGCCAAGTTGGCGCTGGACTACCTGTATCTGGGTGTAGGAAGCCAGGTCAGAGAGGGCAGCCAGACCAAGCGCGAAGCCGCCGAAGAGATATGCCGCGAGATGGGCATCCGGATGGAGGAGGTCTGCTTCGTAGGCGATGATATCAACGACATCGACCTGCTGGAGGCGGTGGGACTGGCATGTTGTCCGCCCAATGCCCGTCCGGAGGTGAAAGCCGTGCAGGGAATTCGTATGCTCAGCACCCCCGGCGGCCAGGGAGCTATCCGAGAGATCGCTGATGCAATACTCTCGGAAATAAGCAAATGAGAAAATAAGAAAATGCGTAAATGAGAAACATCGCTGTCATATTAGCCGGAGGCACGGGAAGTCGCATGGGTGGGAAACTACCCAAGCAACTCTTGCCGTTGGAGGATGGACGTACGGTGCTGGAGCATGCGGTGGAGGCATTCGAAAAGGCCGATTGCATCGATGAAATCGTGCTGATCATGCACCACGACTGGATCATGGAGGCCGAGCAGATGTGGCTCCGTAACGCCTGGCAGAAAGTGAGTCGTATCCTGCCCGGCGGCAAAGAACGCTGGGAGTCGAGCGTACTGGCTATCCGGTCGTTCCACGAACAGGGTGACGACATAGCGCTGCTGCTGCACGATGCGGCCCGTCCGTGGGTGAGCCAGCGCATCCTGTCGGATGTTTGCGAGGCGCTAAAAAGTCATGCAGCCGTGACGGTAGCCGTTCCGATGACCGACACGCTCTACCGCGTAGCAGACGGCCAGGTGGTCGATATACCGCTACGCGCGGACTATATGCGTGCCCAGACGCCGCAGGCTTTCCACCTGGGCGTGATACGCGAGGCCTATCGGCGTGCGCTGGAGACGGGAAATATTGAGGCTACGGACGACTGCGGTATCCTACGCCGCTATATGCCCGAGACGGCTATCTATATCGTAGAGGGCGAGGAGCAGAACAAGAAGATAACATACCTGGAAGATATATGCTAAAAAGGCATTTATACATAGTATTATTGTTGCTGGCATGCACAGCGCAGGCGCAGTATAAGGGAAGCGGAACTAGTGTGTTCAACTTCCTGGACCTGCCGGCCTCATCGCGTATCAACGCCTTGGGCGGATCCAACGTGAGTGTGCGCGACGGCGATATATCGATGGGTATGTGCAACCCCGCCTTGCTGGGGGAACGCACGGATAAGGTGCTGCAGCTCAATTTCTCATACTACCTGCCGGGCACGATGTTCGGATCGGTGCTGTATGGTCATAACTTCGGTCGCTCCAAGGTGGAACGGGAGCGCAAGGAAGGTGAACCCGAGAAACCCAACTATTTTGCCGTAGGTATTCACTACCTGGACTACGGCTACATGCCGTATGCCGATGTGGATGGCAACCTAACGGGCGGTAAGTTCGGGGCAAAGGATATCTTGATCGACGCGATGTATGCCCGTCAACTGGGCCCCATGTTCAGCGTCGGAGTAGCGTTGAAACCGGTATATTCTATCTATGAGTCCTACCACTCGTTTGCCCTGGGAGCTGACGTAGGTGCCCATTTCCAGACACGCGACAGTACGTTCCAGATGGGACTGGTGCTACGCAACATAGGATGGCAGTTGGTAGGTTTCTACTCTCAGGAAGGCGGAACGAATCATGAGATGCTGCCGCTCAACCTGGAGTTGGGACTCAATTACCGTTTCAAGCATGCACCGATACGCCTGCATGCTACGTTCCATAACCTGCAGCAATGGAACCTGGGCTATGAGTGGACAGGCTTGGAGAAGGATGCCACCACGGGTGACATCATTGCCCATGAGGTGAAATGGTACGACATGCTCTTCCGGCATACGATCTTTGCGATCGATATCGTGCCGCGGAGTGAGCGCTTCTACCTCACGCTCAGTTACAACCACCGTCGCCGGGCCGAGATGAACCTGAGCGACCAGCGTTCGCTGGCGGGCTTCGGTATCGGAGCCGGTGTACGGATCAAGCAATGCCGTATAGGGTTTGGTATGTCGCAGTTGACTAAGTCCAACTTCTCGTACCAGGCAAGTATCAGTTTAGACATTAATTCATTACTGAAATGAGTGCCTCCGGGCACACCGAAATAGAGCCAAGATATTATGAAAAGAATCATTGTAGCGATCGACGGCTATTCGTCGTGCGGTAAATCGACGGTAGCCAAGACCTTGGCACGCCGGGCCGGGTATACGTATGTGGATACCGGTGCGATGTATCGCGCCGTAGCCCTATGGGCGATGGAGAATCAGGCGATGAAACCGGAGGAAATCATTCCTCAACTGGACCGCATTCATGTCTCGTTTATCCAGACCGAGGACGGGCAGCACACCTGCCTCAACGGCCGGGACGTAGAGCGTGAGATACGTCGTCTGGAGGTAGGCAATGCCGCCTCGCAGATCTCGCAGATCAAGGAGGTACGCGCTTACCTGGTAGCCCTGCAGCAGGCGATGGGTCGGGAGAAAGGTATCGTGATGGACGGACGTGACATCGGTACGGTGGTCTTCCCCGAGGCCGAACTGAAACTGTTCCTGACCGCCTCTCCGGAGGTGCGTGCGCAGCGTCGGTACGACGAACTGGTGGAGAAAGGAGAGAAGCCCGACATGGCAGCCGTGCTGGCCGACGTGAACGAACGTGACTACCGCGACACGCATCGTGCCGAGTCGCCACTGCGTCAGGCAGAGGATGCCAAGGTGGTGGATAACAGCCACCTGACGCGCGAAGAACAAATGGAAGTCATTTACGACCTTTTCAAAGAAGCAATTGATCGTTGAGATTGATCCACATAGCGGGTTCTGCTTTGGCGTAACGAGTGCGATTCGCAAAGCAGAGGAGGAGCTGCAGCGCGGAGAGCTGTGCTGCTTGGGGGATATTGTGCACAACGGGCAGGAGTGTGCGCGGCTGGAGGAGAAAGGACTGCGGACCATCGACTATGACGATCTCAGAACCTTGCACCATGCACGTGTTTTGCTGCGTGCCCACGGCGAACCGCCCGGCACCTACTGGATAGCCGAGCAACGCGGCATAGAGATCATCGACGCGACCTGTCCGGTGGTGAAAAAACTGCAGGACCGCATCCGTACCTGTTATGAGCAGCACCGCATGGACGAACCGCAGCCGCCGCAGATCGTGATATATGGTAAGCGCGGTCATGCCGAAGTGATCGGTCTGCAGGGCCAGACCAACGATACGGCCCTGGTGATCGAATCGGCCGATGAAATCGGTAAAATCAACTTCTCGCGACCGATCTATCTCTTCTCGCAGACCACGAAGTCGGTAGAGGGATTTCAGCAACTGGTGAAGGCCATAGAAGAGGCTATCAGCCGTCAGAAGTCGGCAGTCAGGCTGGAGGCACATGATACAATATGCCGAAGCGTAGCGAATCGCGTGAAGCAACTAGAGGAGTTTGCGCGGGCGCATGAGGTGGTGATTTTCGTTGGAGGCAAGAAGAGCAGCAATGCTAAAGTGCTGTACGGGCACTGCCGCGCTGCCAATGAGCGCACCTGGTTTGTGAGCAACGAAGAGGAACTGACCAACGAGATGCTCGCGGCATGCAGCGAAGCGGAGCATGTCGGCATATGTGGCGCCACGAGTACGCCGTTATGGCTTATGGAACGATGTAAAGAACGAATAGAGATATGGAATACAACAAAATCAAAACAGTAGGTGTATTGACCTCGGGAGGCGATGCACCGGGAATGAATGCCGCCATACGCGCCGTGACACGTGCAGCTATCGGCCAGGGCATTCGTGTCAAGGCCATCTATCGCGGCTACAAGGGCCTGATAGACGGAGAAGTAGTAGAATTCTCTACGCAAGATGTATCCGGTATTATCCAGCGTGGCGGTACGATCCTGAAATCGGCTCGCTGCAAGGAGTTTCAAACGCCGGAAGGACGTCAGCAGGCCTACGAGACTATCCTCAAGGAGCAGATCGACGCCCTCATCGTTATCGGAGGTGATGGTACGTTCACGGGCGGACGGCTGTTTGCCCAAGAGTATGACGTACCGGTGATTGGTCTGCCGGGCACGATAGATAATGACCTGTGGGGCACCGACGCCACCATCGGTTACGATACCTCGCTCAGTACGATCACGGAGTGCATTGACAAGCTTCGCGACACGGCTACTTCGCATGAGCGCGTTTTCTTGGTAGAGGTAATGGGGCGCAATGCCGGTTTTCTGACGCTCAACGCCGCTATAGCAGGCGGTTGCGAAGCCGCCATCATCCCGGAGCGCGCATCGGTGAAAGAGCAGCTGGAGGATGCCATTGGCAACGGCCGTCGCAAGTCGAAGAACTCCTCCATCGTGCTCGTCCAGGAGCATGCTGTAGAGGGCGGTGCCAAGACGGTAGCCGAGATGATTGAGAAGGAGCACCCCGAGTACTCCACGCGCGTGACCGTGCTGGGTCATCTGCAGCGCGGCGGTAGTCCGACGGCCTACGACCGTATTCTGGCTTCGCGCATGGGCGCAGCCGCTATCCAGGCATTGCAAGACGGTCAGCGCAACGTGATGATAGGTATCCAGAACGACGATATCGTCCTCGTGCCGCTCAGCAAGGCCATCCATCAGAAGAAGGACATCAAGGAAGACTCCTGGCAAGCCCTGCAAACGCTTAGTATCTAACACATGCGATATATACCGTGGTTCATAGCCTTGTTGTGTAGCATCCTGACGGTAGCGACCGTGGCTGCCAAGCGACCTCAGTCAGACGTAGAACGCCTGACGCAGGCGGTGGCAAAGAGTCCGGGAGATATGGGGCTGCGTTGCCAATTGGTGGAAGCACTGCTGGTAGCCGGCGATACGACAGCGGCCAACGAGGCACTGCGCTATGCGATGAAGATCGAGGAGACAGGTTGCCTCAGTATGCAAAAAGCACGAATGAGTCTCGCCACAGGAGATATACCGGGGGCAGCACGTTGTGGTGCCCGGGCGATCAAGGCCGGCCTAATGCCCGACGAGGATAGCCTGATCTACCGATTGGATAGCCTGTCGCAAGGGGCCGTGAGTATGTATGTACGGCAACTGAGCAACACCGACAAGCAGAATTCGACGCTCTGGAAGGGACTCGGACAACTGGCGCAGCATCAGCAGGATAGCACTGCTGCCGTCGGCTATTACGAGACGGCTTTTCGTCTGGGCGACTCGACGGTGCTGGAGGCGCTGGAAGCGCTGCGTACCCGGCAACTGACCGATTCGGTCACGGACACCGTCTTCGCGGAGATACCCTATACCCGGCAGGGTAAGACCTTGGGACTGCGCGGCCAGGCCAACGGGCTCGCCATACGTATCACGCTGGACACGACTGCCACGCGCAGCACCATCTCGGGCGTAGAGACCAAGTTCATGCTCAAGAACGAGTACCTCTCGGAGAGCGATATCCGCGAGAACAATACCGCCGTGGTCATCCATAGTCTGACCTTGAGCGACAGCGTCGTACTGCAGGACGTGCTCCTGCATCATCGGGCGCACCAGGAGCAACCTATCATCCTCTGCCTGCGTGACCTAGAAGCCTTGGGACGCGTACGGATCAACGAGCAGAAACGCGTGCTGGAAATCAGGCGTTAACCTACGAAACATAATAACAACCCTATATGAAACGATTCTTTCTACTGCTTCTTTTGTGCTGCAGCCTGCCGATGGCAACGATGGCTAAGAGCCCAAAAGACTCTTACTACTTCCAGCGTGCCGTAGAGGCCATGGAGAGTGGTGATAACGAGACAGCCATCCGCTACCTGTCGGAGGAGCTGGACCAGCACCCCACCAACGGTTATGCCCATACGATGGTAGCCTATATATGCTACGAGTTGGATAGTTATGGCAACACCCTGGAGTACGCGCAGAAAGCCCTGAAACATCTGCCTAAGTCCGAACATACCATGCGCGCGGTAACCTATCGCCTGCTGGGTCAACTCTATCTCATGGCCAAGGACACCGCACGCACCATCAGCTATATGGAACTGGCGCAGAAGGAGATGCCGCGGGAAGAGGAGAATTACAACTGGCTGATCCGGCAATGCGAGCAACGCAGTGACAAGGAAGGCATCATGCGCTACGCGCAGCTGTTCCTCAAGAACGCGCCTAAGATGCCGGAAGCCCATATGGCTATGGCCCGTGCCTACTGCCTGAGGGAGCAGTATGAGGAGGCGCTGCGCTATTGCGACCAGGCCATCCGCCTCTCCGAACCCAAAAGCGAGGAGCGGGGTTATGCGCACATCATACGCACGAAAGTGTTGCTCCGAGCCAAACGTCCGCACGAAGCCTTGGCCGACATGATGCAGGCTACGCGGATTGGTACATGGAGCGAGACCGACGAACTGATGACGCAGTTGAGCGACACCATCGCCCCCGCCCTCATCGACTCGCTCATCGCCATACAGCAGGAGCAGCCGGATAAGATACTATGGCCTATCTGCCTGTTTGACACCTACCGCCAGCAACATGACTACGAGAAGGCGATAGAGACGGGTTTTGCCATCCTGCCCAAGCTCAACCACCCGTCAATCGTCTATACCACCGCCGGTATGCTGGAGCACTATATGGGTGATCCGGAACTGGCCGAACGTATGCTGCTCAAGCAGCTAAAAACCGACTCCACCTCCGCCGGCACCTACATGCGCTTGTTGGAACTGTATGCCGAGACGGGACGTTATACTGAGGCTTTCCGCATGGCCGACCAGGTGCTGACATACGATCCCACCGACTTCCAGAAGGCGGCCGCCTACCGGCTACGCGGCCGGACGCATCAGTTGCGCCACGAATACGACGAGGCCATCGAGGACTTTATGGTCAGCATGATAGCCGATCCGGTGGATAAAGATTTCTGGTTTCGCATCGGTATGCTATACGGACTGCAGGGCGACACGGCCAAGCAGGCTGCT
The DNA here is from genome assembly GCA_017509715.1 of Paludibacteraceae bacterium. Taxonomy (GTDB): domain Bacteria; phylum Bacteroidota; class Bacteroidia; order Bacteroidales; family Paludibacteraceae; genus Colicola. Next base: position 30,733 of record JAFWOU010000033.1, read on the forward strand.
GCCTTTAAGCAGGGACGGCAAGCCTATGCCGCTCAGGGCGAGGAGCTACCCGCTACTGCCTATATAGCGATGGGTGATACCCTGGCTGCCTACGAAGCTGCCCGGACGATGGTGAAGGACGAACGGGATCCGGAGGACCAGTACAACCGGGCTTGTATCCTTGCCCAAACGGGTCATCACGAAGAGGCTATCAGCACCTTGCGCCGTTCGCTGGAGTGCGGATTCAGCAATTTCTACCATATCGCTTGGGATCCCGACTTGGACAGCCTGAGAGAGTTGCCGGAATTCGTGGCGTTGATCAATGAGTTCAAGCAACTGGCCGAGCAACGCAAGCAGCGGCTCCACGAGCGTATAGATACCGACCTGAACTACTAACCCTGAATTGTCTCAACCGTTATGAAAAAGATCATATTCCTACTGGCGTTCGCCTGCAGCCTACAGATAGTATCCGCCGCCAAGGGCGATTCCTACTATTTTCAGCGTGCCGAAGAGGCCTATAGCAACAATGAATTCGACGAGTGTCTTCGTTTCTGTCAGGAGGGTGTCTCGACCAACCCGCGTGACGGCAAGTGTTGGGCGGTCATTGCCGAGATCTACTCCAAGCAGCGTTATGGCCGTTACGGCGAAGCCCTGGAGGCAGCCGATCGGGCGCTCAGTGTGCTGCCGAAGAAAGAGACCTACTGGCGCGCTTTCACGCATTGTATTCGCGGCGACGTGTTCTATAAGATAGGTGATCTGAAGGCTTCGAAGCAGGCCTACCGCGAAGGCGTGGCCCTGCAGCCGGACAATACCAAGTTTCTCTACTCCCTGGCCGATGTATGCGTGGGGTTGAAGGAGTACGACGAGGCGCTGGGCTACTACCAGCGGGTGGTAGATATCAGTCCGCGCATGGTCTATGTCTATGGCGACATGGCTATGGCGCACTACCTGGCGGGTAACCGCGAGGAGGCGCAGCGCTATGCCGACCTGACCAACGCCCTCTCGTCGGGCGAGAACTGCATATGCCATCAGGTGCTGTCGCGCCTGGCGCTCGACCGTGGTGATCAGGGTCTGGCGTGCCGGGAAGCGGCCGAGGCGATGTTCTGCAACGAGAGTTGGTGCGACGAGGCCGACACGCTCAACCGCAGCTGCCCGGACCTGCTGCTGGCGGCTATCCGCTACGAGGTGAGCAAGGCGCCCACTTCGGCTGAGACGGCCAGTACGGCAGCTATCTGCTGCTTTAAGATGCGCCGGTACTATGAGTGTCTGTACTACCTGCATCGCAAGATGACGTTCTCCACCTCACCCGAAGATGTCTATCGCGACCTGGCCATCGTCTATGACGAGATAGAGGCCTACGACGAAGCCAAGCGTTATTGCCAGCTGGTGCAGGAGAAGGACTCCGATTCCGGTGTATGGCTCAACCTGGCTACCGTAGCCCGTCGACAGGGTCAGTTCCGCGAAGCCATCCCGCTCTTCCGCCGTGCGCTGCAGGACGATCCTACGCAGGGTATGCTCTACTACTGGATTGCACGTTGCCATATGGAACAGGGCGACTATGCGGCGGCACACAGTGCACTGGATTCAGCCCAGGTGCTTATCGAGGAGGAGTGGACCGTCAGCATGCTGCAGACCCGCGCCTGGATCTATCGTCTCCAGGGCGACGAGGCGAAGCTGGCGGAGACGCTCAGGCAGATACAACGTCAGACCGTGTCCGAAGACCAACCCGATAGGGACTATATGACCTACGCGCTCCGGGACGATACCGCAGCGCTCCGGCAGGCCTACGACTCGCTCATGCGCATCACGCCGGACGACGTGGACCAACTGCTGACGCTCGCCAGTTCGTACGCCCTCATCGGGGATCGGGAGCATACCGTGGCGCTGCTCCATCGACATATGGAGCTGGGCGGCCACAGCTTGCGCGCGGTACAGCCTACCCGGCGTTATGCTTTCCTCCGGAACGATCCGGAGTGGCAGGCACTGCTGCGTCAGTATGAGACCCAATTGTTGGAGGACATGACAGCCCTACAAGCACGTCTGGGTGGTCCGCAGACATCGGAGCAGAGCGTCACCGAACTGCCGTTCACCAAGGAGGGCGGCGTTTGTCGCGTGAAGTGCACGATCAATGGCCTGCCGCTCTACTTTGTATTTGATACGGGTGCGGCCGATGTGTCGATCTCGAGCGTAGAAGCCAACTTCATGCTCAAGAACGGTTACCTGACCAATGCCGATTTCCTGGGCAAGCAGAACTACGTGACCGCTACGGGTGAAATACACGAGGGCACGATCATCAACCTGCGTGAACTGCGCGTGGGCGATGTGGTGCTGCGGGATATCAAGGCCAGCGTGGTGAAGAACCAGTCGGCGCCGCTGCTGTTGGGCCAGAGTTGTTTCCAGCGATTTGGTACGCTGGAGGTAGACAACGAGGCGCAAGTGATACGCTTCATCATGAGATAAGAAAAGAAAATGAATGGCATGAGGCAAAAACTGCTTTTTCTTCTGATCGCTCTGCTGTGGGCCGGCGCGGGCTTTTCACAACAAGATACGACGCTAACGGTGTTGCCGCCGGAGGCGACGACGGATAGCGTCCTGGAGGATAGTATCGAGACGGATACGGTCTACATCTATTATACGCACCGCCGGCATCGGACGCATAGCTTTTTTCGGACGCGACCTACCCTACAGGAGAAAGCCAAGAAGCGGCGCCATAAAGAGGCCCAGAAGAAAGCTCGAGAACGGCGGCATGAGCGCATGGCCGCAGCCCATAAGCCTGCTCGCTCGCATAGCGCGCAACACCGTTCATCGCACAGCTCATCACATCATTCATTCCACCGCTCGTCAAGTCACTCGCGCGGAAGGAGATAAAAAATTATTTTTCAAGAAGCCTCTCGTTAGGCTCTTCTTATGGTGTTCTATGCTCAATGGTCTAGGATTAGCATGGGGAAACCATGGGGAAACCATGGGAAAACCATGGGAAAACCCTTACTTGCCCCTTACTTGATCCCAGAGGAATTTTTCACTTGTCCGGGGTGAGGCGGATGGCGAAGCCGCCGCCGGAGGCCATGGAGATGCGGAGGGTGTCGGAGGAGCTGAGGGTGCGGGTCTCGATCAGATAGTCGTAGGGCGCAGTCTGCCAGTCGGCCTTAGGACCGTCGCGATAGATAGTGGCGGTATAAGCACAGTCGGCCCGGAGCATGGAGAGCGGAACGACGGCCTCACGAGGATCGTCGGCATTGACGGCACCGACGAACCAGTCGTCGGCACCACGCTGCTGGCGGGCGAAGATACAGAACTCGCCGATACGGCCATCGACGAGGCGGGACTGCTCCCAGTCGCAGGGCACCTGCTCGATGAAACGGAAAGCATCGGGATACTTCATATAGTTCTCCGGCAGGTCGCAGGCCATCTGGAGCGGGCTATAGATGCAGACCATAAGGCCGAGCTGGTTCATAAGGGTGCTATGGACCCGCGTTCCGGGCATAGCGGGGTTTTCGAACGAGAAGACACCGGGCGTGAAATCGACCGGACCGGCCAGAATACGCGTGAAGGGAAGGACGGTAACATGCGAGGCAGGGTTGCCGCCATCCTGGCTCCATGCGTTCCACTCCTGGCCCCGGACGCCCTCCTGGGTCATGAGGTTGGGGAAAGTGCGCTGCAGGCCGGTAGGCATGACAGGTTCGTGGTTGTCGATCATGATATGGTAGCGCGCCGCTGTCTCGATGACGTGACGATAGTGGCGCACGCCGGACTGAGACTTATTGAGCTGGAGGCCATCGCGGGTGCGGATGATGGGCGAGACATAGCCGGTCTTGATAGCATGGATGCCATGCGATTGATGGTAGGCATAGGCGTCCTCGAGTTGCTGCTCGTAGTCGGCCGCGTTGCCACCTGTCTCGTTATGGCCGACGATCTGCACGCCGAGGCTATCGGCCAGGTGAGCGAGACGATCCATATCCCAGTCTGGGTACGGCTCGGTGAAACTGAAGTGACGCCAGTCTTCCCAACCGAGGTTCCATCCCTCAGCGAGGACAGCCTGGATATTATGATCGTGGGCGAACTGGAGATAGCGGGACATATTCTCGGTGGTAGCACCGTGACGAGGGCCTTGCTCCCAGGTCATGGACTTCATATGCATCCCCCACCATATACCGATAAACTTCATCGGACGGATCCAGGAGGTGTCGTCGAGACGGCAAGGCTCGTTAAGGCAGAGCATGATACGCGAGGCAACGAGCCCGGGCAGGTCGTGTGCGAGGACGATGAAGCGCCATGGCGAGCGGAAAGGCAGGGACAGGTAGGCCTTGTCGGGCAGGACACAGGCTGCCGAGTCCATCCAGGGGGTGAGATAGGTGCGGAACTCGCCATCGGCCATATAGAGGTTCTGGGCCGGATAGTCGGTGAGCGCTGCCTCGTGGAGGAAGGCATAGGAGCCGTCGGCGAGCTCGAGCGTCAGAGGCGAGCATAGGGTGTCGGCTTTCTGGGAAAGCGGGGAGCGGGTCCAGATACCCTCGTAATACTCGGTGCGCCAGGGGATAGACCATGCGGCATGGTCGGCCGTGAAACGGTAGGCAGTAAGTTCGTCGGTGATGGTAAGCGACGCAGGTTTCGGCTCGGGGAAATCGTAGCAGAAAGCGACGCCATCGTCGAAGGCACGGAAGAGGATATCCATATGCAGGCCGGACGCATGCAGGAGGCTCACGCGGAGCTCGTGGTGAACATCGCGGATGAGGCGCTCTTCGCCCCAGACGGTTTCCCAGGCTTCGTCGGAAGAGGAGCCGCGGCTATCCAGCAGGCGGAAATCGCGGGAGAGGTCGAGACTATCGGTGAGGAAACCCAGCGGCGACCAACGGATGATAGTGTCGGCATCGCGCAGAACGGCATAGCGGGGTGCACCTTCGTCCGTAAGACGGAACAGGACGGACAGATGGCCATCGGGCGAGGTAAGGCGGGGCTCACGGGCGCAGGACAAGAAGATGCACAGAATGGGCAGAAGAAGCAAGAAACGTTTCATAAGTAGGTATTGATTTTTCGATTTACGGCGCAAAGGTACGAAAAAAAAATGACATACGCAAGGGCGCATGTCATTTTTTCGGGATCGACCATGGATGGTCGATGCGATAGCATAGATAGTCGAGGCTATTACTTCAGCTCAGCGAGGTACTTAATAGTACGTACCATCTGGCTGGTGTAGCTGTTCTCGTTGTCGTACCAGCTAACAACCTGTACCTGATAGGTGTCGTCGTCGATCTTAGCCACCATGGTCTGGGTAGCATCGAAGAGCGAACCGAAGCGCATACCGATAACATCGCTCGATACGATCTCATCCTCGGTGTAACCGAAGGACTCGGTCTGAGCAGCCTTCATAGCAGCGTTGATACCCTCTTTGGTGATGTCCTTACCCTTAACAACAGCTACGAGGATCGTAGTAGAACCCGTAGGAGTCGGAACGCGCTGTGCGCTACCGATCAGCTTACCGTTGAGCTCGGGGATAACGAGACCGATAGCCTTAGCAGCACCGGTGCTGTTCGGAACGATGTTCTGTGCACCTGCACGGCTACGACGGAGGTCACCCTTACGCTGCGGGCCGTCGAGAATCATCTGGTCGCCGGTGTAAGCGTGAATGGTAGACATGATACCGCTCTGGATCGGAGCATATGCGTGGAGAGCAGCTGCCATCGGAGCGAGGCAGTTGGTAGTACACGAAGCTGCAGAGATAACGGTGTCAGCCGGGGTGAGGGTCTTATGGTTTACGTTGTAAACGATGGTGGGCAGATCGTTGCCTGCGGGAGCAGAGATAACAACCTTCTTAGCACCTGCCTCGATATGTGCAGAAGCTTTAGCCTTGCTGGTATAGAAACCGGTGCACTCGAGCACTACGTCGATGCCCAGCTCGCCCCAAGGCAGCTCAGCTGCGTTCGGCTTAGCGTAGATAGTGATCTCCTTGCCGTCAACCGTGATCGAACCCGGGGTAACGACGGTCTTACCGTCCTCTGCGAGCACAGCGTCCTTGTAAGCTACAGTGTGCTTGCCCTCACCGAACTTGCCTGCGAAACCACCCTGAGCGGTATCGTACTTGAGGAGGTGAGCCAACATCTTCGGGCTGGTCAGGTCGTTGATTGCAACAACCTCATAACCTTCAGCTTCGAACATCTGACGGAAAGCCAGACGACCAATACGGCCAAAGCCGTTAATTGCTACTTTTGTCATAATTGTGATAAATTTATTTAATTATTGTTATACAAATGTTTCGTTTGTTTCCAAAACCGACTGCAAAGTTACGATTTTTTCGTGATATACGGAAAAATATTCGCAATTTTGCCAACTTATGTTTGCAAATTACTATTTGCGACCGAAATCGGCAGGTATTTCGCCCCAATGCTCGGTGTCCCACTTGAGGACGGTGGTGGTCCAGGTATTGTCGTGGAGCCACTGCTCGGCCTTGCGGAGCATGAGGAAGAGTTCCTGGTTCTCTGCAGTGCATGCCAGTTTTGTCTCGGCGTGCCCCTTACGCAGCCATGCGAGCGCGGTGCGGCTATCGGAATAGAGGTTCCAGGGCAGGTTATGCTTCTTAAGGTAAGCCAGGCCGAGCACGAGGGCGAGAAACTCGCCGATATTGTTGGTGCCGGCGGGATACGGTCCGCGGTGGAAGACCTCGGTGCCGGTGTCGGCCACGACGCCCCGGAACTCCATCAGGCCCGGGTTGCCGGAGCAGGCGGCATCCACCGCCAAGGCGGGGAGAAGGGGCTGGGGGGGACTCGGAGTAGTCTGATTAATCTGAGTACTCTGAGTTTTTTTGACGATATAGTCGTCGGGGGAGGAGGCGAAGGCTTGCCGGGCTTCGGGGAGGGTGGCGAAGCCTTTGTAGCGGGCTCCGTCGGCACCTTTAACCTGGGCCTCGCAGGCCTCCCAGGAATCGTAGATTCCCGGGGTGCGGCCTTGCCAGACGACATAGTATGCTGCGCGTTTCTTACTCATGGACGATCATTTTGCGGGTGACGGTCTGGCCATCTATCTCCTGAACGAGGATATAGAATCCTTCGGCCGGTTGAGAGGACAGGGGGCGTCCCATCGTGTCGTAGAGACGTGCCGGGGCGGAAGCCGCCGGTCCGTCGTTCTCATTGCGGCTGGGCGGCACGTCGGCAAAGGACAGCGGGCAGGTAAAGAGGGTCTGGCCGGCGGTGGTAGTCAGTCGGCAAGAGTAGATGCCGGGCATGCCGCCGGGGAGGTAGAGATACTGGCGGTTCTCGCCGGCGAGTTCGGCGCCATCGGCGTACCACTGGTAGGCCACGTACTGCAGGCCGGAGTTGTCGACAAAGAGCAGGTCGTTCCACTTGCTATACACCTGGTCGGCGATAGCGATAGTGAGCACGAGCGTATCGAGCGAGACAATAAAGGTATCGGTGCCAAGGTAGGGCGTAGCGGGATAGACCTGATCGTGCCAGGTAAGGGTCTGACCCTGACAGATGGTGGTATCGAGCAGGCCACAACCGTAGCGCTGGGGCATCACGGATTGCGCGGTGAACAGGTTAGCCGGAAGGACCTGGAAGTAGGCTTCCCAGTTGCGGACTGCAGCCAACGAGTCGGGGATAGTGATGGCACAAAGGTAGGTGCCTTGCTGCTCGATCGCAAGCTGCGGGACGGTAAAGAGATACGTGGTGTCGCGGTCGGTGTCGCGGATACAGAGCAGACCCTGCGCATTGCGGTAGGTGACCGACATATTGACCGTGAACTGATCATCGACACAGAGCATATCGACAGTAGTAGCCGTGAAGGCATCCACCTTAGGTTCGTGGGCCGTGACGACAAACTGCTGCTGGGACTTAACGACTTTGGATACGCTGCTGATGGGATGGAATTGGATATCATCCAATGCGAAATCGTTACCGATATTGAGCATGTTGGTATTGAGGTTGACCACGGAGATCGTCACATTGTTGCAATCCTCGTCGGCATAGAAGGTCTCAGAGTGCTGGTGCCAGAGGTTGTTGCGGAACTCGGGTCGGCTCAGGTCGAGCGTGTCGGAGTTCCAGGTATGACCGTTGTACTCGATACGGAAGACAAAACGGGCGGCGTTGTCCATCTCGCCGTAGTTGTTGATATTGGCGGCCCAGAAGGAGAGCACGTAGGTAGTTCCTTTTTGCAGACGGAGTTTGGGGTTCATAGCCGTGGAAGCGTACCATGCTTTCTTGTTGCCTCCGGCCGCACCGGTCTCGGCATCGAAGAGGGCGAAATCGTTGCCCTCGATGGCACGAACCTGGGCATATGAGTGCCAGAAATTATTGGCATTGCGCACGACGGCAAAACCGTTGCGATTCAGTTTGCTCGGGTTGACGCCTCCGGCCAGGGTGTCGGTATAGAAATTGATCTGGGTGGTAGCCGTTTGCGGGAAGCGTCCCCAGAAATTATAGTCGCTGATGGTGCTGACAAAGCCGTAGGAGCCGTAATTTATGGTGGGGTCCTCGTAGCCGCCGTTGCTCATCATGTCGTCCATATTGCCGGAAGCGGGATAGTACTCCTTGTAAGTATAGGTGACGGTGGTATCGGAGAGGAAGGGGTCGATAACGAGGACCTGGGGTGCACCGTGGATAGTATCGCCGTCAGCGAGCCATACGTAGCTGTGGGTAGGATCGTAGTCGGTAGGGGTCAGCGTGATAGTCTGGCCGGTGAGCGAATCGCAGGTCTGAACGGCCACTGCTTCGGTAGCATTGGGTACGGCGACATCGATGGAGGCACGGCACGCCGTATTGCCGGTGAAGTGGGCATATGCCTTGGTGGTCAGGCCATCGATGGTAGCGGCCGGCACGCCCTGGAGCGTGAAGGACTGCGGCGTCTTAGGATCGGTGATGGTGACAGACTGGCCGTCGCACTCGATGACGAGCGAACCGTTGGCGACGCCGAAGGCTACCATACCGTCGAGGGTGTAGGTGTTGTCGTCGGCATTGACGGCCGAGATAGCGGTCTCGAAGGACGTGATCTCGCAGTCGAGGTCGCAGCCGTAGGTCTGCTGCACGAGATGGATGAGTCGGCGTCCGAGCGGGTTGCTGGAATGCAGGTAGTAATATATACCCGTGGCTGGGATAGGATTCGGCAGCGTGATGATGGTGTCTATCAGGTTCTCTGCGTCACGAACGGCGCCTATCTGGTCGTCCAGAGAGGTCCAGGTGGAACCGTTGGTAGAAGTATACCATGCGTGTCCGTAGACGTCTTCGTAGGCGTAGGCGGTCTTATCGGTATTGAGTTTGGCCTTGAGCGACAGCGGGTCACCGGCAGCACTCGGGCAGACGGAGATGATCTCGGCCGTGATAGCGGAGGTATAGGCAGGTATCCTGTCCAAGGCAGGGGAATACATCTTCCATCGATGCTGGGCATCGGCAAAATCGTCGATACAATTCCAACCGTCGATGAGGTCGAGGTTGGCGGTCTGGGTCCATACGCCGGTCCAATCATGGGTGGCATTGGCGGGGTTCTTACGCACGACGATAGCCTGGTCGAAGGAGCAAGCTGCGGTGAAGGTTGCTCGGAACAGCTTGCCGTTCTCCTGGGTGAGATCCAGCCACATGTTGCTGTTGGCATTGAAGAGGTAGAGATACAGACGTGCGTTGGCGGTGGTCCAATCGAAGTCCTGCTGCGCATTGACGTATATCTCTTCGCCGGCCACGAAGGTACGGGCGCTCAGATGGAGCGTCAGGGAGAGCAAGAGGACGGTAATAATATGACGTTTCATAGGGCTATCTCCTTATTTTGAGGTTTCGGTTTCGGATTCTACTACTTTCACTTCCACGCGGCGGTCGCGCTTGAGGTTCTCGCCTTCGGTCTCATCGTTAGGGATGAGCGAACCGTGGCCCACAACGATGACGCGCTCGGCATCTACGCCGTTGTCGGTCAGATAGTCAGCCACCGCCTTAGCACGGCGGTAAGCCAGGCGCTCGTTGTGCCAACGCGAACCCTCCTGGGAGGCATGGCCATCGATAGATATCTTCGCCTCGGGTACGCGGTTGAGAACCGAGACGATCGAGCTGAGGTACTGGCAGGAAGTCTCGCTGAGCTGGTAGCTATCGAAGTCGAAATAAATCTTGTTGAATCGCTCCACTTCCTCGGCAGCTTGGCGTATCTGGGAGCGCAGGAGGGTATCCAGGTGCTCCTCGACGAGGGTATCGTAGCGGGCGACGAGATCAACCGTGGTATCACGACGGGTGAAGTACTGGAAGTAGTCCTCGATAGAATGAACAGGCGGGGCTATATAGCGCCACTGAACACCGACCTTCACGCCTGCCTGCCAGGGATGGGAGGCGCCGGCGAGGGTGGTAGCATAGGCGCTGTTGTAGGTACCCATAAAGGGGAAGTCGGAGTCGGCCCAACCGATAGGTTGACGCGCAGAGTTGTTGACATCGTTGAGCACCACGTTGAAATAGCCACCCAGATAGAAGTCGAGCTGGGGTGTGAGGGGCAGCAGGTAGCCGCAGTCGGCAAAGAGGGCGAGCTGGTGGCGTATCCGGAGCGAGCCGCGTGCCCAGGGCTGGGACGTATAGTCGCGGGTATTGAACTCATGCACACCGTTGTCGAGGATAAGTCCCCAGGCGGGGTAGTAGCCCGAGTGGGCCACCTCGGCCTCCAGGACGCGGTAGCGGCGCAGCACGGAGAAGGAGGGGGCCAGGCCGAGCGAGGCAAAGAGCTTGCCGTGCCACTCTTCTTTGGTATACTGGAACTGGGCCGATACGGGGATAGCGATGGTATGCTCGGTCTCGCGTTCGCGCCAGCGCAGGACGGTAGCGGTATGGTCGTAGTGCTGCTCAAGGTCGGTATCGGTCTGGTCGCGCCAGATGAAGCTACCGCCGAGTTGGGCGATGGTGGTATAGTTGGTGAACCACAGTCCGACGCCAAATCCCCAGTTGGGGGTCAGGAAGCGGGCATACTGGGCCTGGAGCATGACGCTGAAGGCTGCACGGGTGGTGCAGTAGGGGTCACGGAGTTGGTAGCCGAGCGAACCGAGGCCGAGACCGAGGTAGCCCTGGACATAATGTCCGCGCCAGTCGGAGGAGTCGGCGTAGGTGATGACCTCACGCTTCCGGGCCGTACTGTCGGGCGTAGAGATGATGGTGGTGAGAGTGTCGGTGAAGGACCGGATGGTGGTGGTGCGCAGGAGCGACAGACTATCGGATGTGGTCTGCAGTTCGGGCGCATCCTCTACCGCTACGCGTTGCTGCTGTACAACGGTTCGGGTAGGCGCCTCAGCCGCATGCAAGATGCGCGCAGTATCCACTTGTGCCAAGAGCGTCAGGGGAGCGCAGCATGCCAATAAGATAAGCCATTTGCTTCTCATGGTGTTGGTGTGTTTTATTTTTTTTTGTGACCCGACCGGGAATCGAACCCGGATTTGAGCTTTAGGAGAGCCCCGTTCTATCCATTGAACTATCAGGTCGAGAGATTTACGATTTGACGATTTACGATGTACGATTTAACAGCGGCTGGGGAATTCGCCATATTCCTCGAAGGTATAGTTGAGGAAATCGTTCATCGGTTTGGCCGCAGCGCATATATCGATGAGCCGGTCCATAAAGTCGGGTGCGCAGACCTGGGCATCGGTGAGGGGTGTGCTGACGGTGAAGGTCTTATGGCGGAGCCAGTCGATATGGATGAAGTCAGGATCGAAACCGGCCGGTGCTTTCTTGAGCACGCCCCAGGTAGAGTCGAAGTCCTGTCCGAAATAGCGTTGCCAAGCGGGGGTAGCCATGATAGCCTCTACCTCCTCGTAGTTGGCCTCTATCTCTTTGCGCAGGGCCAGGAGCAGTTCCTTACCCGGGTCCCATATACCGGCAGCGAACATACACTGACCGGGCTGGAGGTGCATGTAGTAGCCACCTCGCTGGGAGTGTTTGCCCCAGGTGCGGGGTTGTCCGGGTACGCCCGTAGCGGGAAAGACTCCGAACCACTCCTTGTACGGCCGCTTGTCGTGGGAGAAACGTACGTCGCGGTAGATACGCCATATGCAGTCCTTGGGTGGCAGGCCGGCGAGCGTAGGATCGAGTTCCGAGAGACGGCGGATATACTCGGCCGAGAACTCGACATAGCGGGCGTAGCAGCGCTGGTACCACTCCTTGTTCGCCGCAAACCACTCACGGTTGTTGTTCTGCGACAGGGCTGTTAGGAAATCGAGGATATCTTTCATAACTTAGCAATGCAACGTTTTAGGCCTTCCAGCCAATAGGGGATGGAGACGCCGAAGGTTTGTTTAAATTTCGACTTGTCGAGTACGCTATAGTGGGGACGCGGGGTCTTGTACTGGTACTCCGACGAGAGGATGGGACGCACGTGGCACGAACTGATGCCTGCCAGGTCATGGATAGCGAGCGTAAAGTCGTACCAGGAGCAGACGCCCTCGTTGGTGAAATGGTAGATACCCGGATGCCATTCAGGTGCCTCGATGACCGTAAAGATAGCCGCAGCGAGGTCGGCTGCATAGGTGGGAGTACCTATCTGGTCGAAGACGACGCCGAGCTCGGGTTTCTCCTGACCGAGACGGATCATGGTCTTGACGAAATTGTTGCCGTAGGTGGAATAGAGCCATGCGGTACGCAGGATGACGGCCTCGGGGCAGAGGGCGAGGAGTTGCTGCTCGCCCGCCAACTTGGTGCGACCGTAAGCCGTACGCGGTGCTACGGGATCGTCCTCGCGGCAAGGCCGGTGTTCGTCACCGGAGAAGACGTAGTCGGTAGAGATATGAATGACGCGTACGCCGGTAGCGGCCAGGTTGGCCACCGCATCGGCATTGATACGCAGGGCCGTAGGTTCATCCTCCTCAGCGCGATCGACGTTGGTATAGGCGGCGCAGTTGACGATGAGGTCGATGGCATTCGTACGCACGTAGTCGAGTACAGCCTCGCGGCAAGTGATGTCGAGTTCCACTACGTCGGTGAAGAAGTAGCGGTGGTTGGGATGCGAGGCGCTGAGTACGCGCATCTCGTTGCCCAGTTGGCCATTTGATCCTGTTACTAAGATGTTCATTTTCTCATTTTCGCATTTTTGCATTTAGAAGGGATTGTCGAATTCCTTCAGCAGCGGATGACGGGTATCTTTTTCGCTCAGGATGCGCAGTTCCTCGGGTATCTGCCAGTCGATGGCCAGGTCGGGATCAGATAGCAGTATTCCGCCATCGGCCTCGGGATGGTAGAAATTGTCGCACTTGTAGGTAAAGATCGCCTGCTCGCTCAGCACGGAGAAGCCGTGGGCAAATCCTCGGGGGATGAAGAACTGGCGCTTGTTCTCTTCGCTCAGTTCTACGGCATACCACTGCCCGTAGGTAGGGCTATCTTTACGCAGATCGACAGCCACATCCAGTACGCGACCGACGGTGCAGCACACCAGCTTAGCCTGGCTATACGGAGGGCGCTGGAAATGGAGGCCACGTACGACGCCGTAGCTGGAGCAGGACTGGTTGTCCTGGACAAACTGGGCATCAATACCGGCTTCGCGGTAGCGCTGTTCGTTGTAGGTCTCGACGAAATAGCCTCGTGCATCGGTGAATACGCGCGGCTCGATGACCAGCAGTCCCTCGATTGGAGTTTTAATAATGTTCATATATCTTTTAGTTATCAGCCATCAGCCGTCAGCTTTCAGCTATCAGGCGTCAGCTTTCAGTTGTTACATTGCGACACGCAAGGTGATACGTATACCGTTGCGTTGCCAGGGGCCCAGTTTCTGTCCGCCGGGAGCGGTGAGGTGGGTCAGACGGCGTACGTACTCGATACGTATCAACTTGAATATATTCTCTATTCCGGCCGTGATCTCCATATAGGGCATGTAGCTGTACTTGCCATCGGAGAAATCGGTTCGGGCCTGTACGGGCACAGCCGCCTCACCCATGGAGACGGTGTAACTATAGGGCAGGTCGTAGAGGCCGTCGGTCTTGAACGGGTTGTTGCGATCGCCCAGGTAGCCGGCCAGCATATGGTAGCTCAGTATACCGCGGAGCTTGAGTTTGTTGAGTCCGGGTATGCGGTTGATGATCCATCCCTTGAGATAGTAGGTCATATGGATGGACGCATAGCGGTCCATGAGGAACTCCATAGGTTGCATGAGGTTGAAGGCCTTGGGATCCATGAGGATGGAGGTGTTGCTTGTGGGGATAAAAAGCTTGGTGAAGGGCACCTTGCTATTGGTAGCTATATAGCCCACATCGCCCGTGACGTCCAGGTGACCGAAGGCAGAGAGCCAGATACGTTTCTCGGCGCTAAGCTGGATGCGGTTGTAGAAGTACTTATCTTCAAGAATATATCCCATCTCGTTGGTGAAACGGAAGACGGGGGCATCCTTCCAGAGGTTGAAAGGCGACTCGATACCCTGACGGTCATTGTAGATATAGCCGCCTGGCGAGTAGCGGAGCTGGAAGGTCCACTGTGCATCGTGGTAGAACGGGCGCTCGATATAGCTGCCATCGTCCAGACGCTTCATATAGCGGAGCGTGAGGGGCGAACGGGCGGCGTTGGGGGCAGCCCATTGCGGGTTGCCGGCACCGAGGGAACCGTTAGGCTGGTTGTTCATAAAGTCGAACCAGGTGAGGATAGAGAACTGGTTGGCCCACTCCTTCTCGTACTTCAGCCGGATACGACCGATATACTGCATGGGTTTGGGCGAGTAGTTGAACTTGATGGACATGAAGATGTTGTCGCGGTCGAGCACGCGGTAGGTCTGACCAAGTTCCTCGAGGTCGTAACTGAGTTGGAGCGCGATATAGTGGCGCAGCGTCTCGTAGGGGAAGTACTCCTTCTTGTTGAACGAATAGAGAGCCGTGATGCTACCCTTGAAGCGCTGGTCGGTGAAGCCGTAAGCACCGTAGACATAGGTGTACCAGTGCGGGTTGAGGTTGGCGGTGGTCATACCGCCGATACGCAGACGGCAACCTTCCTGCTCGTTGTAGCAGAAGGTATTGAAGATAGGACCGAAGTCCCACTTGCTGGAGTCGGCGTTGGCGGTGGTAGGTATGAACTCCTGGATGAGGATATTGACCGTATTGACCAGGGCGTGGAACTTAGGTACGCTCATGAGTTCGCTCTGGAGGTTGCGCACCAGCAGTTCCTTCTGGGTGAGCTGGATCGGACGCAGGGTATCCCAGGCGGTGTCGGGCACTTTCTTAGCGTCCTTGAGCGTCACCTCGTCGCCGGCCATATAGAAGAGGCTGTCGGGCATGGGGACACCCACCTCGTAGTTGCTGAAATGGCGGGTCTGGCGGGCGTAGATATTATGCTTGGACTTCTTGCGTACCGCAAAACGCACGTGGGTGTTGACCTCTTCGGACGCCCACTTGCCGTCAGGAAGTTTTTGGAAGGTCTCACGCACCGACATATGGCTGAGCCAGTTGAGGTTAATATGCGGCGGTACGTTGATCTTGTATTGCTTGAGGGCGTAGGTAGAGTCGGCCGCGATATAGAGGTGGCCGGTGAAGCCGAAGCTTTCGCTATTGACCGGCACGAAGGCCAGGTCGACGCACTTGATACCCTCTATCATGACAGTATCCATGATGTAATAGTGGTAGAAGCTGACGGCCAGGGAGGAGGATAGCGGACTGACGAAGCGGTTGAGCATCAGGTTGATATCGTTGGCAAAGATATCCATGGGCTGGAACATCGCCTGCAGGTTGCTGGACATCGTTCCGTTGTCGAGCAGTTCGTCGAGGCCCTCCCAGCGCTTGGCGTAGATCACTTTGCGCTCCTTGCGGGGACTGGTCTGGACATACTCCTCGGCCATGGTCTCGCGGAGCGACATCGTGAGGATGGTAGTCTTGTTGGTGTCGGCCACCTCCTCGTTGCGCACGATGACGACGCTGTCGACATTGATGATGGTGGTGTCCTCGCCCAGCTGGAGGCTGTCGATATGTACGTGACCACTATCGATCACGAGCACGCCATCCTCGAAGGCCATGGTGTCGACGTAGCTCTCCAGGAACTTAAAGTCGCGCCAGAAGGCGTTCTTGTCGAGGTTGTAGTCGAAGGGCTCGAGGGCCATGACGAGTTTCTCGTAGCTCTGTACGCGGTAGGTATCGCCATGACCGACGCGGTTGCGGTCCTTGTTGGCTATGACGTTGCGGATGAGGTCGACGGCCGGGTTGCCCTTGCGGCGGTATTTCTCGCGGGACTTTTTGGGCGTTACCACCACATCTTCCAGCTCCAGAGCCTCGGGCTCGAGAACTACGAACAGGTTGGTGGATCGGCCGGGCTTGACGGTCATCACCTTGGTCTTATAGCCCAGCATGCGAAAGCATATGGTGATCAGGTCGCGCTCGTTCTGGATGTCAAACTTACCGTTCATGTCGCTGGTGGTACCGATCTGGGTGCCCTCGAAATAGATCTGGGTAAACGGCAGCACCTCACCCGTACCGGCCTCCACGACTTTACCGGTGACGCGCGTCACCCCCGCAGCTGCCAAACTCATCGAGATCAGCAGCATCCACAACATGCATATATATCGTACGCTCTTGCGCATAATGAACTCAGTTTACAAAAAACCGTGCAAAATTACAAAAAACTTTTCACATACGCAAGTGCGCGCGATATTTTTTCGGAAAAACACCCCGAAAAGGACTGAAAAAGCAAAAAAAATCACCTTTCGCCTTTCGCATTTCGCATTTTTTTTGTACCTTTGCAGCGAATTTGGGATAATTTGGTATGTTGCCTTTGGATTTCACGGATAGCATGCGTCAGCAGTTGGGCGCGGAGGCGGACGATTTGTTTCGTTCGCTCCAGGCCGAGCCGTCGTGTAGTATCCGGCTGAACGACAAGATCGACGTACTGACCTTTGACTGCGACACGGACGAGGTGCCTTGGCATATTGACGGGTACTATCTGTCGGAGCGTCCGCAGTTCACGCTGGATCCCCTCTTCCATGCCGGTTGCTACTACGTTCAGGAAGCCAGTTCGATGTTTATCGAGCAGGCCCTGGAGCAGTATGTACGGCCCGAGTCGGTGGTGCTGGACCTGTGTGCGGCACCGGGTGGCAAGTCGACGCTGATCAGCCAGTATCTGGGTGAGCAGGGACTACTGCTGGCCAACGAGGTGGTGCGTCAGCGCGTGTTCATTCTCTCGGAGAATATCCAGAAATGGGGCAACGGTAATACTATCGTGACGCACAATGCGCCTTCGGAGTTTGGCGAGAAATGCCGGAACCTGTTCAACTGCATCCTGGTGGATGCTCCCTGTTCGGGCGAGGGCATGTTTCGCAAGGACATGCAGGCACGCGAAGAATGGAGTCTGAAGCAGGTGCAGCTATGCGCCGAGCGGCAGCGGAGCATATTGATGGACGTTTGGGACGCCCTGAAGCCGGGCGGCATACTGATCTACTCGACCTGCACGTTTAACCAACAGGAGAACGAGCAGAACGTACAGTGGCTGTGCGAGTGTCTGGGGGCCGATATCCTGCCGCTGGAGTATGATCCGGCATGGGGAATACGGGAGGGACAGGATGGCGTAGGCTATCATTTCTATCCCCACCTGACGCGAGGCGAAGGGTTCTATGTATGTTGCTTGAGAAAGCACGCGGAGGACTTTGCGCCCTTCCGCGTTAAAGCGCCGAAGAAGCCGGCTCCCGCACCCCTGCATCCGGAATATATCCAGGAGATGCAGAAATGGTTGCAACACCCGGAACGCTGGGCGATACGCCTAACCGACCGGTTTGCGACAGCTTATCCGGCTAAGTATAAGGAACTGATTGACTATCTGTATACTTTCCTGACCTGCATCTCCTGCGGATTCGGGCTGGGCGAAGAACGAGGCAAAGGTATCGCTCCGCAGCATAGTCTGAGTATGCTGAAGGACCTGAAGCGCGAGGCTTTTCATGCCGTACCGCTCAACCGGGAGCAGGCACTCAGTTATCTCAGGACCGAGGCTTTGAGCCTCGAGAATGTCCCCCTCGGAATGCTCCTTTTGACTTACGAGGGTGTCCCCCTCGGTTTCGCGAAGAATGTCGGGAACCGCCAGAACAACCTCTACCCGAACGAATGGCGTATACGTCGTCTGTAGGCGCGTCGCCCAGCTGGTTGGGCAGGGCCAGGCGTTCGATATCTTTCTTTAAGAATTGCTCTATACGATGCCAATAACGGGCATCATCCGGCGACACGAGCGTGATCGCCTCACCGCTGTTTTCCGCACGGGCGGTACGTCCGATACGATGGACGTAGTCCTCGGGATCGCGGGGTACGTCGTAGTTGATGACGAGCGGCACGTCCGTCACGTCGATGCCTCGGGAGACGACGTCGGTAGCGACGAGTACGTCTACCTTGCCATTTCGGAAATCGAGCATGACCTGGTCGCGTTCGGACTGCTCCAAGTCGCTATGCATAGCGCGGGCATCGATGCGAAGGGTACGGAGCGTACGGGTGAGGTCCTTGACGCGCTGCTTCTTGCCGGCAAAGATAATGACTTTCTTGAGGTTACGTCCGGCCAGGGCCAACTGAACAAAGCCTGGTTTCTGGGCCTCGAAGAGTCGGGCGCACATCTGGTGGATAGTCTCCGGCGGACGCGAGACGGCTATCTGAACCTCAACGGGATTATGCATGATAGCCTTAGCCATCTGGCGTATCTTAGGCGGCATGGTGGCCGAGAACATGATGGTCTGTCGATCCTTGGGGAGGCGACGGACGATGGTCATGATATCGTCGTAGAAACCCATATCCAGCATACGGTCGGCCTCGTCGAGGATGAAGTATTTGACGCCGGAGAAATCGACGTTGTAGATATTCATCTGGGCGAGGAGTCGTCCCGGCGTGGCGATGACGATGTCGGCACCTTTCTGGAGGCCGCTCACCTGGTTGCCCCAAGCGCCGTTGTCTTTACCGCCATAAATGGCCACGCTGGAGAAGGGCACGTAGAAACCGAAGCCCTCCATCTGCTGGTCGATCTGCTGGGCCAGTTCGCGCGTAGGTGCCATGATGATGGCGTTGAGCTTATCGGGATTATGATCATCGTAGGCCAGGTTGGTCAGGAGCGGCAGGATATAAGCGGCCGTCTTGCCCGTGCCGGTCTGGGCGCAGGATATGACGTCGCGGCCGTCGAGGATGACGGGAATGGTCTCCTCCTGGACGGGGGTACACTCATCGAAGTGCATGTCCCACAGTGCGTCCAGTACTTCGTCCGATAATGGCAACTCGTCAAAATACATCATTCCCAACCATTAAAGATTTCGGGGCCATAGATGTTATCCTCGGAAGGATCGTGGAGTGGCGACCAGAGTTGTGCGAAGAAAGGATTCTGACGGGCGACGCGGTCCCAATGCCAGGGGATTTGCTTATCCTTGGGTTCGTGGGCATAGGGATACGGCATGTCGTAGGGCGACCAGTGTCCGCCGAGCAGGATCAGTCGGCGTCCGGCATGGAAGGTACGACCCTCGGCATCCTGCCAGGTATCGTTGCCCAGGTACTTACCACCGCGGAAAGCAGCTGCCTTCTGGAGTTCGGCATCGGTGAGACTATCGATATCTTTCGACTCGTCGTAGCCATGATCCAGGAGCACGGGTGTCTCGCTGGGATGCGAGACGTCGAAATGCTTCCAATCAGGGATGGCCTTATACGCCTCCAGAGTACCATAATAGGCAGCGACGCGCTTTCTCGCCCTTTCGCCATTCGTCCCTTCGCCTTTCGCCTCTTTGATCCACCACTGCGTACCATGCTCCTTGCAATTCGCCATAAACCACATCGCGGCTTTCACGCAATGCGGGAAAAGCTTGGCAATATGTGTGCGGGCGGCGAACTTAATACCGCCGGGTAGGGATTCGGCACGGGCCATCCGGGCGAAGTATTCCTTCACCGGCACGTTGGCACGGAAATGGAGCAGCTCCTCCAGGCGGTCGCCATCGATATACCACATACCGTGGAAATTGCGGGTAGTAAACCAGCGGGCGTTAAAGATCTGCTCGGGTTTCGGACAACCGATGGCATCCAGCAGGAGGCACTCGAACTCATAGTTGCTGAGTCGGTACTCGGCACCGGAACCGATATTATAGTAGCGGCACCAGAACTCGGCCGGCACTTCGGGACGGCATACGCGTTCCAGGAGTCGACCGCTATCCTCTACGGTAGCCCACTCCAGCACGCCGCGGATGGGGACGTGGAACATGATGGGGTCGTAGTTGCGCAGGATAGCCGGATAGAGGATACCCGACTGACGGAGGCTCACCCAGCGGCGGATGCCGGAGTCGGTGATGATACGCTCGGCCTGAGCCTTGGTGAGTCCGTAGTGGTCGTAGGCGGAGACGCAGATAGGATCGCCTGCGCGTCCCCAATGGAGGGGTTCGCGGCGGTCACCCATCTGGGCTACCGAACCGATATAGACCACCTTAGGTTGCCGATCCTCGGGTTGGGCGAGTACGGCGCGGGTGATATTCTCGGCTGCCGATATATTGGTACGCAGCGTAGCGCGGGGACGATAGTCGGCCTGCGGAGACACCATGCCGCCGACGTGCAGCACGATATCGGCACCGGTAACGCCTTGGAGCACATCCTCGTAGCGAGTCAGGTCGCCCCATATAATGGTTAAAGGCGAATGGTTAGCGGCTAATGGGGCGAGCAAAGCCTTGTTTTTTTGGCTCGGACGAGCCAGGATACGCAGGTCGTATTGATCGGGGCGCTGCAGGATTTCCATCATACCTGCATAGCCCATGGTACCGGTAGCACCGGTCAGAAAAACGGTTGTCTTCATTTATAGTATATTAGTTTTCAGCCTTCAGCCTTCAGCCTTCAGCCATCAGTTTTTTGTTATTTTCTTCCATAGGTCGCGGAAGAAGTCCTTAGTATTGGTCAGCATTTGGATACTCCATTGGCTCTCGTCCTCGGCCTGCATCTGCTGCTGGTATTGATAAGCCATCTCGACGTCGTTGTCGGTGATGACAAGCAGTTGGTCCCCCGCCTGGAGTTCGCTCTGCCCGGTAGGCACGAAAAAGTCTTCGCCGCGTCGCACCATGATGACCAGAGTATGGGACGGGATCTGAAGGTCGCGCAGCCGGCATCCGCCGAGCATCATGTCGTCGGTGACTTCAATCTCAGTAGCGGAAGATTCGATCTCTTCGGGCAGGTCAATATCGAAATGCACGAGTCGCTTCAACTGCGGCGGATCGACAGCCAGATCGAGCTTGCGGGCCACACGCGTGATGGTAGTGCCTTGCACCAACAACGACACAAGCGTACAGAGGAAAACGACATTGAAGAGCATGTCGGCATGCTCAACGCCTTCGGCCAGACACATGATGGCAAAGATGATGGGCACAGCGCCCTTGAGGCCTACCCAGCTGAGCATCATCTTATCCTTGATGTTATATTGGCGGAACGGTGCCATGCATAGCAGCACGGCCAGCGGACGCGAGATAAAGATCATGACCACACTGATGATAAAGCACGGCAGCAGTACCTGCCAATGCAGCAACTCCAGCGGACGAACCAGCAGACCCAACATGAGGAACATGACCAGTTGGCTGAGCCAGGTCAGGCCGTCGAAGAACGACTTAGTCTGGCGCTTGCGCGTGAACTTGGAGTTACCTATGATGAGTCCCCCTACATAAACAGCCAGATAGGGGTTGCCCTTCAGGAAGAAGGTCATGGAGAAGATGAATATGCAGGACGTGAGCACCATGATCGAATAGAGCGACTCGTTGGCCAGTTGCACCTCACGCATCAGTCGAACGACGCCCTTGCCAAAGGCAAAACCCAGGACGGCACCCATGACCAGTTGCACCACGATATCTTGCACGATAGTCAGTCCGCTGACCTCGGCAGAGCCCGAGAGGCAGACGCCGATCATTGTGGAGGTGAGCACATAGGCCATCGGGTCGTTGGCACCAGATTCCAGCTCCAGGATCGGTCGCAAGCCATGCTTGAGGTTTATGCCATTGGTGCGCATGATCGAGAATACGGATGCCGAATCGGTGGACGAGAGCGTCGAGGCCATGAGCAGGGCAGAAGCCACACTAATAGAGACCAAGGCATTCATCCAGCCGAAGATATAATAGACGATCATGCCCGTTACGGCGGCCGTGATCAGTACGCCAAGAGTAGCCAGCGTGACACCCTGCGCCATGACGGGATTGATGTCGCGAAGCTTGGTATCCATGCCACCGGAGAATAGGATGACACAAAGCGCTACGGAAGAGAGCGCCTCAGCCGACGACACGTTGAGCATATAGCCCACACCGTCGTCGTTGAAGATCCGTCCGATACCGTCCGGACCGAACAGCATACCCACCGTCAGAAACAGCAGCAGGGCAGGTACACCGAATTTATAGCCTATTTTGTCTGCGATGATGCTGAAGAAGAACAGCATCGACAACACCAGCAGCACCAGTTCGACCTGCATCTTACTTCTTGGATTTGTCGGCCGGCTTGAGCAGGAACTGCTCGATGATCTCCTCTATCTGCTCCTGAGGGTAGAGTCCCACGAGTATCTGGGGCTTGCCGTACATGGGGATATAGAGCACCTGCGGGATGCTGGAGATATTGAACAGCGCCGCCAGTTCGCGCTCGCGCTCGGTATCGACCTTATAGAAGATGACGCGGCCCTTGTATTTCTCGCTCAGGGTCTCCATGATCGGGGCGAGACGTTTGCAGGGTCCGCACCAGGTGGTATAGAAGTCGATAATAGCCGGACGCTTACCCACATACTGCCAGTCGCGGTTCTTGGTATAGTCAAACACTTTCTCCTTGAACTGCGCCGTGGTGAGGTACTGTACTTCGGCCTGCACAGGCAGCGCCAGCAGGAGCGCCGCGAGGCATAAAAACATCAATTTACGCATAATTATCCATTTTACGCCGCAAAGTTACGAAAAAATTTGCAGAAGTGCAAAAAAAATAGTATTTTTGCGCCGTTTTATGCGAATATAGTATGATTACAGACGATATTTTTCTGGAACTGCACCGTATTTTGCCCCGTTTTGCGGATGAGCAGGTGTTTTTAATCACCGATGAGAACGTAGCGCATCATTGCTTGCCGCGCTTCATGGAGCAGATAGCCGATTTCGGGACGCTGATGCTGAATACGCTGCAGCGTCACACCCTGGTTTTGCCGGCCGGAGAGGGAGAGAAGAACCTCAAGACGGTCTGCCAGATCTGGGACTGGCTGCAGGCGGAGGGCGCTACGCGGCGGAGCATTGTATTGCTGCTGGGCGGAGGCGTCGTGACCGACACGGGCGGCTTTGCGGCAGGATGCTATCAGCGGGGTATCGCCTTTGTGAACATACCCACTACCCTACTCTCGATCGTGGATGCCTCGGATGGCGGCAAGACGGGGATTGACTATGGCGGGCTGAAGAACCAGATCGGGCTGTTCCGTCCGGCCGAAGAGAATATCATCTGGTTGCCATTCCTGCGCAGCCTGCCGGCCGAGGAGTTCTTGTCGGGTTGGGCCGAGATGATCAAGCATGCGTTGATAGCCAGTCCGCTGGAGTGGAACAGGTTGCTGGGATTTGACCTGGAAGAGTATATGACCCGGCCGGACGAGGCGCTGGAGGAGGAGTTCAGGGCCATACTGATGCGATCGATGGAGATCAAGCGCTATGTGGTGGAGATGGATCCGGAGGAGCAGGATATGCGCCGGGTGCTGAACCTGGGTCATACGGTAGGCCATGCGCTGGAGTCGGTACTGATCGAGCGCGGAGAGCCGCGTCCGCACGGGTATTGCGTGCTATGGGGCATGGTGGCGGAGCTGTATTTGAGTCACGTGGCGCTGGGATTTCCGGAGGCCGTACTCTCGCAGCTAAGTCGCTATATGAAAGACTATTACGGTGCGCCGGGATTTACGTGCAAGGAGTATGACAAGCTCTTGGAGCGCATGCGGCACGACAAGAAGAACACCGACGAACGGATCAGTTTCACCCTGCTGCGCCATATAGGCAGTCCTGCTGTGGGCAGCCACGTGACGGACGACGAGATACGCGAGGCGCTGGACTATCTCTTCTCGCTCTGATCGGGACGTAATATATTTAATGTACGCGCGTATATGGGCGCGTGAGGAGAAAAGTGAGCCTGAATCGCTTCACGAAATTACGTTCGCAGTAACCTGCAAACACCAAATTTTAGCCGCTAAAACTCTTTTTATGCAAGCATATTAAATTTTTATCGTCAAAAATTTGCATATTTGATTTTTTTGTTGTAATTTTGCAGTCGATTTTGGAAAAGCAGAAGTACCAACGGTTAAGACACTACTTTTGTATGAACAAGGTTACACTATATCAGCACTATATCTCCGGCCTCATGGCTGCGAGTGGTGTAGTACGCCGGTAGAAACAGAACTCGAAAAGGTTTTGTTTCTTTTCGTTTTATAAAGGGGAGGAAACAGAGCAAAAAACGAACACAAAAAAGATGGAACAGATAATAAAAGCAGATTATGCGCAAGCGGTAAAGGCGATTAAGCAAGCTATTGTGGTTTGCCGTTATCGTGCAGCTCGTCAGATGAACGGCGAGGTATTGGGCTTGTACTATTCCATCGGAAAATACATTTCGGAGCAAAGCCGCAATGCGCAATGGGGAACGAACGCTATTCAAACCATCTCTAACCAACTGCAACAAGAATTGCCGGGACTGAAGGGATTTTCGGAAACAAACATCAAAAAA
Source organism: Paludibacteraceae bacterium (assembly GCA_017509715.1). Lineage (GTDB taxonomy): Bacteria > Bacteroidota > Bacteroidia > Bacteroidales > Paludibacteraceae > Colicola. The sequence goes on from JAFWOU010000033.1 coordinate 55,295, forward strand.
ATGCGTTTGTTTTATGAGGCTTGGGCACCCGCATTTGAAATTCGTTCGGCAGTGTCGGCCGAATTTACATTGACAGAAGAAACCACTAACATTCAGCCATTTACATTTCGGTCAACAGTGTCGGCCGAAATTGAAGAACCTGACACATATAAGGCTCTACCTTCCGCAGAGGAATTGAGAAAACTATTGTAGAGATCTAAAAAAGAGGCCAAGTGGGCAGCTGTGCGAGGGGAGATGACGCTATGTCGCCGTTGACGGGATGGGAGAATGAGACTATGAGACTTTGGTGAGACTCTGTAATAGGATGAAGGACAGAGAGTTAGGAAGAAAGTCTCAAAGTCTCACGAAAAAAAAACAAAAAAGCGACATAGCGACATAGCGTCACGAAAAAAATAGAAGTTTGCCACTTTGCCACGACAAAATTTAAAAAGTGTCTCAGAGTCTCAAGTGTCTCATGAAAAAATGAAAAGGACATTATGGACGAAAAGGACAAAATGGACAGGGAGAAATTGTAAAGGTGAAAGGTGATTGTTAGGATGTGATTATGGAGTGATAATGGGAATGGTCTAGGATTACCCTTACTTGCCCCTTACTTACCATTACTCAACCATTACTCTGGTATTACTTAGGTATTACTTAGGTATTACTCAAGAATGAGGCAAGAAAAGAAAGGTATAGTGCCAGCTCGCGCACTTAAAAGAGCGAGATATGAACCTTGACATATTCGGACGCCGCCTTGGCAAGCCAATTCCCCCGAATACGGGGAGGCGGCTTATCACATTTGCCTTGGCTTGCGCCGGATAACATATTTTCGTTCATAGTTCATTTGTGCGAGCACATGCTCTATAAACGAAACTACGTCTGCAGACCACTGTCTGCCGGCAAATGCGACCTTTGATGTATTGACATAAAACAAGCGGCAACCCGCTGCTTGTTGGATTACCGCTTGATAAAAGTGTATTGAGGTTTATTAGTACAAGAACCCAAATAGATACAAAGGAATAGCATTTCCTATTCCGTATTCTACCTCATCCAACGCCAAGTAACTATTGGGAACATCCTTTATTTGGTCAAAAGACTTACTTGCGCCTCCGACTTCGAAGGTATAACAGTTATCAACCAAATAATCGCCATGAACCGGAAGAACTACATTATGTGCCTGACGCATTTGGTTCACAAAAAACGTTTCGCGTAACGTTCCTTCGTTCACCATGTTGGTGAGGGCGTACATTTGGTTTCCATTGTTGAGATATATCTTGTCGGGACGGGAAAGCGTTTTGTAACTATTGCTCTCTTTATTGACAAGCAACAGCAATCCTGCTTTCTCCATGAGATACAGTAACTTGATGACGATGTCACGCGTAGCACCAATCTCACGGCATAGAATGCTGATATTGGGCTCTAACGGTACTTGTGTTGCAAGAATCATCAGCAACTTCTGTGCCTTTTGAAGCGTCTGTAAACTGATGTCTTCTACTCGGGGAATGTCCTGATAGATGATAAGCAACATCAATTGCTCCAATCGACGGAGATAGTCTTGTTTCGCTTCCAAGGTAAACGGATAGTAACCCTGACGAAGGTACTCGTTGAAGTACATCAATGGTTTAATAGCAGAAGTTACTTCGCTTGCCAGAGTTGTGTGATGTTGCAGTATATACTCCAAATCAACAGGCTCGTGTTCGTACAGACCTTTGAACAAAAGATACTCTCTGAACGAGAAGCCCTGTAGGTCATAAACTGTTTGTCTGCGAGACAAATCAGCTTGCGCCTCATCCAGTTGCAACATAGAAGAACCGGTATAAACAATCTTTAAACCAGAGAAAGAGTCAAAGACGTTTTTGAGCATTTGTCCCCAGTTTTGCGCATAGTGCACTTCGTCAACGAACAATGCCTCTATTCCGTGCGTATAAGCGTACTCAGCGACATCGTACAACGTGAATA
>JAFWOU010000034.1 GCA_017509715.1 Paludibacteraceae bacterium
CTCAGGCTCGTATGAAGAACCTCTCCACCTTGGAGGCCGACCGCGCTGCTTTCAACGAGCAGAAGGATCTGGCCGGTGGCAAGAAGACCTTCTACGCCTACCTCTTCAACCTGGAGTACGACAAGCTCCGCGGCTAAAGATGGCTGAATGCTGACGGCTGAAAATTTGATTTATCAAATAATCGTGCCCCATAGGGGCTAAGAATGCTGAAAGCCTACAAAAAAATCGCACATAAATTTGCATATGTGCGATTTTTTTTGTACCTTTGCACCCTAATCTGTAAAAAACACGAGTCATGCTATTAAGTATTCAGAGTTTCTTTGGCCAAGTAGATATATGGCAAGTACTGTCTTCCTTTATCTTTCTGATCGCTATCATCGATCCGTTTGGTAATATACCGGTGACGATCGGCATGGAGAAAAAGGGCATCAAGATCAGCCCTTGGCGCGTCAGTCTGGCCAGCTTTATTATCCTGATGGCGTTCCTCTTTGCAGGCGAATGGATATTGAAGCTATTCGGCGTACAGATCGAGTACTTCGCTATCGCCGGCGGTTTTGTGATCTTCCTCATGGCGTTGGAGATGATCCTGGACATCACGATCTTCCAGAACGACAAGCTGGAGGGCGTGGAGTCGGGTGCAGGATCGATCGTGCCGCTGGCCTTCCCGATGTACGCGGGTCCGGGTGCGTTCACGGCGCTGCTGGCCATCACGGCCGAATATAGCATCGCGAGCCTGTGTATCTCGCTCACGCTCTGCATACTGGTGCTGTACCTGGTGTTGGTGGGCACCAACTGGTTGACCCAGTACCTGGGGCAGACGGCGCTGTATATCATCCGTAAGTTCTTTGGCATCATCGTGCTGGCGATAGCCTGCAAACTGATGTTCGCCAACCTGGCTACGATACTTTAAAATCAAAACAACGATATGAAAAGCTTTTCTGAAATGAAGATTGCGTTGGCCAGCGACCATGCCGGCTATGCGCTCAAGCAAAAGGTACAGCTCTTCCTGGAAGACAACGGTGCCACGGTGAAGGACTTCGGTTGCTACAGCACCGAGAGTTGCGACTATCCCGACTATGCTCACCCCCTGGCTGAGGCGGTGGAGAAGGGCGAGTACGACTACGGCGTAGTGATCTGCTCGACGGGTAACGGCATCACCATGACCGCTAACAAGCACCAGGGTATCCGTGCCGCACTCTGCTGCGACACCAAGTTGGCTGAACTGGCACGTCAGCACAACGACGCCAACGTGTTGGGTCTGCCGGCTAACTTTATATCGAGCATCATGGCCCTGGATATCGTTCGTACGTTCTTCCAGACCGATTTCGAAGGTGGTCGTCACGCACGTCGTGTTGCGAAGATCCCTATTCACTAAGGCGGGCAACAGTTTGCGTTGCGCAGCGAGTTATGCACTGAGCCTGATGGGCTTGGTGCATGTTCGTCATATGCCTACGTTCCTGTCCGTGGAACCCGCCTCCGTGTGCCAGCTGCGCTGCCCGGAATGCCCCGTGGGGCAGTCGAAAGTCGAAAGTCGAAAGTCGAAAGGCGGTGCCTCCGGGCACTCCGATATAAGGCTAAAGGCCAATGGCCAACGACCAACGACTAATGACCAACGACTAATGGCTAATGAGGTATGGGAGCGGGTGCTCAGGGAGGCGGGACCGTACGTACATACGATGCAGTTCTTCTTCCAGGGCGAACCCCTCTTGCATCCCCAATTGCCGGACATGATACGCGACGCGCGCGCGTACCATATATATACTATCGTCTCCACCAACGCCCAGGCCATGACGCCCGAGTTGGCGCAGCGGCTGATGGAGGCCGGACTGAATCGCATCATCGTCTCGATAGACGGCCTAAGCGAGGAGAGCTACGGTGCCTACCGCGTAGGCGGCAACCTGGCGCGTTCGCTGGATGCCCTCCGTTGGCTCCGCGAAGCCAAGCAAAAGACCGACGCCCGCTGCACGATAGAGATGCAGTGCCTCCGATTGCGCACCAACGAGCACGAGTGGGCCGAGATGCAGCGCCGGTACAGGGAGTTGGGGGCAGACCGGTTGGTGTTCAAGACCGCCCAACTATACGACTACGCGGATGGTCATCCGCTGATGCCGAGCGACCTCAAGTACAGCCGCTATGTGCCGGGCAAGGACGGCCGCTACCATCGCCGTACGTTGCGTCCCGGATGCTATCGCACCTGGAGCGGGTGCGTCATTACCACGGCGGGCGAGGTACTGCCCTGCTGCTACGACAAGCAGGGGGCGCACAGCTACGGCAACATCATGCAGTCGTCGCTCAGCGACCTATTCCAAAGCGAGAGTGCCCAACGCTTTCGTCGTCAGGCACTCCGTCATCTTCCGGCTATCTGCCATAACTGCTGGCAGTAGACCGATTATCTGTTTCTCTCTTAGAACTTATACGCGCCACCCAGCAGGAACTGGATTCCCTGGGTCTCGTAGCCGTAGTAGAGCTGGTTGTAGCGATGGATGATATTATCCAGTTGCAGGAAGAGCTCCAGGTTGGGTATCTCGCGTGCCCCGCGTTTGGCTACGCGCTTGCCCACCGCCATCTCGTACTTGCAACCCAGCCCGATCTCGATGATGGGACGGAGCAGGTGGGCACCATCCGTAGCCATAGCCAGGCGCGAACCCGTGAAGCGGTTGTCGGAATAGAGCGACCAATGGCTATCGATACGTCCGTCGATACGCAGACCGGCGGTCCACTTGGCACGGTCGTAGACGGTAGCGCTATCGAGCTTGACAGCAGGATTGGTGAAGGTGTATTCCGGCGTCTCATGACCGAAGGACTGCCACATATAGTAGTCGCCCCAAGCCCGGATATGCACGATGTCGCGATAGTGGTAGTCGATGAGGGCACCGACTTTGCCGCGTCCGTAGTCGGAGTAGGCATAGCTGAAGCAGCCGGCATTCATCGGCGTGCCGTACTTGGTGTAGGTGGCGGCACCATCGGCCGTAGTGGCGATGAGCGAGGTCTGGTTTTTCTGCAGGGCATAGCCTCCGTGCAGTTCCAGCAGCAGGCCGCTGATGGGACTGATATGCAGACCCAGTTCGGCATCGATGGGGGTATAGGCCGCTACGTGATCGGAGACGATACCCGAGTGGATGAGTCGGTAGCGGTTGCTCTCCATGAAGTCCTGGAGACTTCCTACGCCGAAATGGCCTTGCGCCGTGGCGTAAAGCGTGAGCCACTGCTTAGCCACCTGGGCCTCGAGCGAGATATTGGGCGAGGGGGCAAAGCTGACGTTCTGCGCACCCGAGAGCATCTGCCCCGCACCGATATTCAGATCCAGGTTGACGCCGGCATGCAGGTTGATACGTTGGCCGCGGTACTCGTAGTAGGGCTCGATGCGGATCGCATGACGGCTGTTGTAGTCGGCAGCAGGAATCGTGGCCGAGAGCCCCGATACTTGCAGGATATTGTTCTGCACCGACAGGTTGCCACCCACATGGTGTGCCTCGCTGTGCCAATCCAACATGGCATGGGTACGCACCTGGTGTTCGGCCACGGCGCCTATCTTGGCAAAGAGCTGGTAGCCCGTCTGCAGACGGTACTGCAGGTCGGCCTTGCTCCGGTTGGAGCGGATACCCACGAAGGCCTCGGCAGTCCAGAGGGCCGTCTTGTCGTCAGCCGTGAGCGAGAGGTTGGGGTTGTAGCCGCTGCCCAAGGTGTAGTCGTATAGGCGACCGTACTTATGGTAGTATATATTGCCACCGTTGACGCCGAAATAGACGTCCATATTCTGGAAGCGGTGGGTGAAATCGATGCCCAACTTGGTCTTGCTCAGCGCACGCAGTCCCCATTCGGCGCGATGGTGGGCATAGACGTCCAGCAGCGATTTCTTGGTGTCGTCCTTGGTGTACTCCAGGTCGAGCAGCGTACCCGTATGGCCGAAGCCGGCACGTACGTAGCCGTTGTACTGGCCGGAGGTCTTCCAGCTCTGGCGCGGCGTGGAAATGGGCGTGAGGTTATGGTCGGGCGAGAGGATGGGGGTATACTCGGAGTAGCGCACCTCGACGGGCGTCATGGTCTCCTCTACCTGCTCGGGTTGCACCTGTATCTTCTGGGCCTCCTGGATAGTAGGCTGGTAGTCACGTTCTACGGTGATCGTACGCGTGTATGTGCTGTCCTGTGCGGCATAGCTCAGTCCGCACGTGAGGATGGTGGTGATCAGTAGGATACGTCTCATAGTGTCAATCTTCATCTTCGTCGGTTTCCGTTTGTGTTTGCTGCAGGGCGTTGAGGCGTTCCGCTACGATGGTGCGGATATCGTCCTGACCCGTATAGTTAGCCTGGAGCGAGAGCAGGTACTGCTCGGCCAGGAAGCTATCGCCCTGGCGCTGACTGATATCGGCCAGCAGGATGATGGCGCGTGCGAGCCAGTACTGCTGGGTGGTGTTGGCTTCGGTGAAGTCCATCACCTGGGCTTCGGCCTGCTCGGTCTGGCCGAGGTTGAAATAGGCTTGTGCCAACTGGTACTTAGCCTCGGCACCGATAGCGGTACGCACCTCCTGGCTGAGCGTCTGCAGGTCGGCCGTAGCGTCCTCCCATTTCTGCTGCGCCAGATAAGCCTTGGCGCGATCGTACTGCGCCTCCTGACGCAATTCGGCCGTGGTGCGCTCTTCCAGGATCTGGGTAGCGATAGTGATCGTACCCGGGTAGTCCTGGGTTTGATAGCAGCAGCGCAGCACGCCCAGTTTGGCCGTGGCTTTGTTGTCGCGGGTAGTGGCTATGGCGAGCAGTTGCTCGAAGCTGCGCTTGGCTTGCGCGTATTCGCGGCGGTCGTAGCGTATCTCGGCCGAACGCAGGCAAGCCTCCTCCAGATAGGCGTTACCCGCCATCTGCATCAGTTCCTCGTAGAGCGGCAGTGCCTGGTCGTAGTCTTCGAGACGGTAGAGGCAGTCGGCTGCCGAATAGGTAGCGATGGTATAGTAGCGGCTACCCACGCCGTACTGGCGGCGATAGGTGGTCATAGCGGCTGCCGCCTCGCGGTAGCGCGCCTGCATATAGAGCAGTTCGGCCGCGGCATAGGTGAGCGAGTCATCCTTGGTGACCACCTTCATCTGCTTGAGCGACTTGGTATAGCGTACGTATTCCGATACGCGGTTGGTCTCTACGTAGAGGGCTTCCAGTCCGCTGAGGGCGGTATAGGCCTCGTCGGTAGAGGGGTAGTTGCTGATGGTGTATTTATACGCCTTGATGGCTTCTTCGGGCATGTCGAGGTTGCGGTAGAGCATGGCGCGCTCCAGGGCCGACTTGGCACCAAACTTGGGGTTGCGACCGTACTGCGAGAGCAACTGGTCGTAGGTCTTGATAGCTTCCGTCTCGCGCTTGAGTTCGATCAGCGTACGGGCTTTCTCGTATAGGGCCTGGACGACGTAGTCGGACTTGGGGTATTTGGTGATGACGGTATTCATATCCTCCAGCTTGGCCTCATAGCTGTGGAGCAGACCGCTGGCATAGCCGCGCTGGTAGGTGGCGTAGTCGGCACCGGTGACGTTGCCGGTCTTGTTCTGCTGCTCTACGACGCGGCTGTAGTAGGTGTTGGCATCCGCGTAGTTGCGGGCATTGAAGTAGCAATCGCCGATGCGGTTGAGGGCGTCGGTATAGGTGCGGTCCGTGCTGTTGACCTGCTCGACATACTGCGCAAACTGCTCACGAGCGGCGGGGTATTTCTTCTGGGCAAAGAGCGCATAGGCCTGGAGGTAGAGCGAGGGCAGACGGTTGGCCGAACGCTGATAGTCCGACTGCTTGCTAAAAGTCTGCAGGTCGCTCAGACAGGCATCGAAGTCGCGCAGACGATAGGCGGCTTCGGCACGCCAGTAGAGGGCCTCGGTCACGTAGTGCTGCGACTCGGCTTGATGGTCGATCACCTCGGTCATCTTGGCACGCGAACCGGCTATGTTGCCCTGGAGGAAGAGGTCGACACCCATCAGGTAACGCAGGTACTGCTTGGTCTGGCGTATCTCGTCGGTCTGCTGCGGGTTGCGGTCCAGCACACGGAGGGCTTCCTCGCGGTTGTTGGCCTGCATATAGGCCTGGCATTGCAGGCTATAGATATGCTGGGCGTACTGGCTGTCGGGATAGTCCTGCAGGAATCCGTCGAAGGCTGCCACTACGTCACCCAGCGCCGAGTTGGACTCGTACATGGTGAGGGCGTAGTTGTAAGCCGCCTCTTCGGCCACCCGGGGCGTGATGCCTATCTTGCGAGCCGCCTCGTAGTTGAGTTTGGCCGCCTCGATATTATGCAGGTCGATATAGATATTTCCGAGCGTCATGAGGGTGCTCTCGGAGATGGTGTCGTTCTGGGTCTTCACCTTCTTGAGGTACTCGATGGCCTTCTTGGGTTGCTCGGTCTTGTAGTAGGTCATACCCAGCAGGTACATGTCGTTGCGCTCCAGCTCCAGCGGCTTTTGGGGCTTGTTCTTGCCGTACTCGTCGCCCGAGTTGATGGTGTTGATCCAGCTCTCGTAGCGCTCCAGGTGGTGGGCTGCCTCGGCGTACTGGCTACGCTGGTAGTATATCTCGCCCAGCATACGGTGGAGCTCGGCGTTGTTCTGGTTGTCGGGATCGGCCTGCAGCAGGGCGTTGGCGCGCGTGAGCACCTCGTCGTAGTTCTTGCGTGCATAGTAGATCTGCACGATATAGTAGGGCACGGTCTGGCGGCAGCCGGGCTCTTTCTCCACCTTGCGGAAGAGCGGCATGGCCTTGTCGTAGTCACCCTTGCGGTAGTCGCAATAGGCGGCATAGTAGGTGGCCTGGATCTCGTAGGGGTTCTCCCGGTCCTTGAGGTCCAGGAGCGTACGGAACTGCTGCTGGGCCTTGGTGTACTGCTCGGTCATGACGTAGCAGTAGCCCAGGTAGTAGAGGTAGTCCTGGTAGTGCGGACGGGTGAGGAGCTTGGGTTTCTCTATCTTCTGCAACTCCTTGAGCGGTTTGCTCAGGTCGTCCTTCTTGGTCTGCTCCACCTGGATGATGGCATACATGAGTTGCACTTCGTCCAGGTAGGTGCTATAGGGATAAGCTTTCTGATAGTTGCGCAGATCGACCGGCAGGTTCTTGTCGTCTTTCACACGCTTGTCATAGCGCTGACTCAACCGTAGGTAGTCGCGCTCCATAGGCAGTTGCTGTGCTTCTATGCCCATACCGGATAGCAGCAACAGCCCACACAGAATAATACGTAGCAATTTCATCGTTTTCTAAAATTCTCTCCTTTTAAAAAAGTGCGCCCGCGCATACGCGCAATTAGAATCCGCTGTACACCATCTTGAGCGTCAGTCCGCTGGCGGCCGAACGTATCTTGGTGGCCGAGAGGTTTTGGGCCTCACGAACCGACGAGATGATGGTGGTAGACGAGGTGGTGGCGGTCTGAACGTTGACAGGCACCAGACGCATATCCAGCCATGCCGGCGTGCTATCCTTACGCAGCTCGTAGGTGAGCAGCGTAGCCAGGTCGTAACTATAGTAGTAGGTAGGATTACCCAGCGAGTCGGTACCCTGGGTGAGTGTACCTACGATGGCGCAGGTGTCGGTAGGTATCTCGCTACCCTTCAGCACGCGTTCGGCCGAAGCCTCGCGAACCAGCAGCATATACTGGGCGGGTTGCAACCAGTCGTTGCGTGTCCGTTGGGATGCGCTACCCGAGAAGACGTTCTCCACGTCTACGCGCAGCTCCGCCAAGTTGACGTACGGCCGCTTGATGAGCGTGTCGCCCGTCGGAAGGATGGACTCTATCAGGTTATGCTGGATCTGTTGCTCCATCTGCCGGACGGGCAGCGAGATGCGCGTATGTACGCCTGCGGGACCTATGATATAGTTGTATTGGGTCGAGTCCTTAGCCAGGTTCTTGAGCAGATCGGGCTTGTCGACATAACTGATGCGGTTGACGGTACGCACCTCGGAGTTGGCGTAGAACACCTTGAGGTCGTTGACGGTGGTATCCCGTCCGGCCTTGTCGTAGGTGAAATGGTAGTACACGCCCAGGGTGATATCCTTCACGTTGAGCATGGTGGAGCTACCGAAGTCGGTCTCCAGCAGCAGGCCCTTGAACTGCTTGTTGAAGTCGTCCTGGGTGGTGAACTTACGGATAGCGGCAAAGCGATGGAAGAAATCCGAGGTGGAGTCGGTCATCATGCGCACCATCGGTACATAGACATTGCTGGAACTGAGCATCGAGTCGCGCTTCTCCGAGGCCACGATGATGCGGCGGTTGCGAAGGATGCTCTTGGTGCGCGAGCAGTAGTCCGACAGGTTGATGTCGGTCTTGTACTGACGCGAGTAGTTGAGCTGCTTGCCATCCATCTCATACACGTTGACCGACAGCGGCGCATTGCCGTCGCCCACCCAACTGGAGTAGTAGAAGAAGAGCGAGATAGAGTCGATCACCGCATTGCTCGGGTACTCATAGCCCTCGGGGCAGGTCAGTTGGGTGAGTATCTCGGCACGTACGGTACCATAGTCGGACTCCAGTTCGCCCAGCAGGGCCGAGTCGGGCAGCGACACGATGGCGCTGCTGCTATCAATGCGGCTATTGAGCGAGAAGGTGTCGGCTTTCACGACGATACTGTCGCTCTGGATGAGTATACCCGAACCGATGCCGGCCAGGTCGGTGTCACAACTTGCCATCAGTGCGGCAAGCATACATAGCAATATGAATCTGTATTTATTCATTCGTCGTTAACAGACTGTTGTAAAATTCCAAGTAACGTGCTGTGTCTTCCAGGTCGGTATATTCCAAGATCGGTTTGTTCTTCGTGATGGCGTAGTTCTGCACACGTTGGTTGATGTTCGCGGAGGCAAAGACGATGGCATCGGAGTAGTCGATGGCCAAGCGCATCAGTTCCTCGTAGCCCACCGGAAAACCGGCGATGCTGCGTACGTCGTTGGCCGTAATACCGTCGTGCGCGCACAATTTCTCGGCAAACTTGGTGCTGAAGGGCGTCTGGTACTCTTGGTCGTCGATCACGAGCACCACCTTGGCGTTGGCGAAGAAGGGCTCGTCGGAGTAGGTGCGCTTTAGGAACAGGGGTGCCAAGGCGGTCATCCAACCCGAACAATGAATGATATTCGGGGTCCAATGTTGTTTTTTGACGGTCTCCAGCACGCCGCGCGCGAAGAAGATACAACGCTTGTCGTTGTCCGGATACTCTACGCCGTTCTCATCGGCAATACCCTTGCGGCGATGGAAGAGGTCGTCGTTGTCGGTGAAATAGACCTGGATGCGAGCCGACTGAATCGACGCTACCTTGATCAACAGCGGATGGTCCGTGTCGTCGATGATCAGGTTCATACCCGAGAGGCGAATCACTTCGTGCAACTGGTTGCGACGCTCGTTGATGTCTCCGAACTTGGGCATGAAGGTGCGTGTCTCAAATCCTTTCTGCTGAAACATCTCCGGCAGGCGGCGATTCAGCATGCGTATGGGAGTCTCTTCCGCTAAGTACGGATAAATCTCTTGCGACAGAAATAAGATACGTTTTGGCTCTTTCATAAGCGTTGTTTTCTTGTTTAGTTATACTAAGGCAGTGCAAAGGTACAAAAAATTTTTGATATTTGCACATTTTTTTGCAAAAAATTTTTATTTTTTGGATTTTTTGTGTATCTTTGCATGTTTTTTTGAACCAAAACAACCAAAATATGCAAATTTTAACGACCAAACAGGCCCTGCAAGCGGCAGTAGAAGTGTGCCGCCAAGAGGGCAAGACGATCGGCCTGGTGCCGACGATGGGAGCCCTGCATGAGGGCCATGCTTCGCTCGTTCGTCGAGCAGTGGCTGACTGTGATGTATGCGTGGTGAGCGTCTTTGTCAATCCCACCCAGTTCAACAACAAGGAGGACCTGCTCCGCTACCCGCGCAACATAGAACGCGATGCGGAGTATCTGCGCAGCCTGGGAGCACATTTTGTCTTTGCACCTACGCCCGAGGAGATGTACTCGGCCGAGGAGATGGAGACCACGTTCCAGTTCGATTTTGCGGGTCTGGACCAGGTCATGGAGGGCAAGATGCGTCCCGGTCATTTCAACGGCGTGGTGCAGGTGGTGAGCCGCCTCTTCTACCTGGTACGTCCCCAGCGTGCCTACTTCGGCGAGAAGGACTTCCAGCAACTGGCTATCATCCATCATATGGTTGAGCGCTCGTCGATGGCGGGTACGTTCGGCGACCTCAAGATCATCGACTGCCCGATCGTGCGTGAGGCTTCCGGCTTGGCGATGAGTAGCCGTAATGAGCGTCTGTCGGCCAAGGAGAAAGAGACGGCGCTGGCTATCTCGCGCACCCTGTTTGCCTCGTTGGAATGGGCCAAATCGGCATCTGTGCAGGAGGTGCAGCAGCGCGTAGTAGATCAGATCAATGCCGTACCGGGTCTGGAGGTGGAGTACTATGAGATCGTAGATCAGACCACCCTGCTGCCTACCGACACTTTCCGGCATGCTATCGGTTGCGTCACGGTCTATTGCGGTCCGGTGCGCCTGATAGATAATATCAAATATTGATAGTCGAAAGTAAAAAGTCGAAAGTCGAAAGTAGATACCGATGAAGATCGTTGCCGACATAGGTATTCCCTTTTTGAAGGAGGCTGTCCAAACCGGATGGCCCGAGGTGGAGCTACGGCAGTTTTCTCCCGATGAAATCGACCGTTTGGCGGTGCGCGATGCCGATGTGCTGGTGGTACGGACCCGTACGCGGGTGAATGCCGACCTGCTGGAAGGATTGCGTGTGCGACTGGTATGCACCGCCACAATCGGGTATGACCATATTGATACCGAATGGTGCGAGGCGCATGGCATCGGTTGGACGGCCTGCCCTGGTTGCAACGCCCAAGCCGTCTGCGACTATATCGAAGAGGTCTTGAATGACATCTATCGACCTATATCGGAGTGCCCGGAGGCACCCAACGACCAACGACCAACGATCGGCATTGTCGGCGTAGGCCATGTGGGTTCGCTCGTGGCCCGGATGGCCGAGCGGCGTGGACTCCATGTGCTGCTCAACGACCCGCCCCGCGGCATAGGCGTTTCGCTCGATGAAATCGCGCAGAATTGCGACATCATCACCTTTCACGTACCGCTCTCGGACGACACCCGTCATCTGTGTAATGCGGACTTCTTGCGCCGCTGCAAACCCGGTGCGCTGATTATCAATGCGGCACGAGGTGGGGTGGTGGATGAGGAAGCGCTGCTCGGTAGCGGGCATCCGTACGTGCTGGATACCTGGGAGAACGAACCGGAGATCTCGCCCCGGGTGCTGGCGGGTGCGCAGTTGGCTTCGATGCATATAGCCGGTTATTCGCTGCAGGGCAAACGCAACGCGACGCAGATGTGCCTCACGGCGATAGCCAGGCAGTTTGGTTTGCCGGAGATACCTATACCCGAGGGGACGGGCGAACAGCCCGGCGATTCGGCTCCGGGATGGGTGCGCAGAATCACGACGCGTCTCCAATCGGCCCCCGATCAATTCGAGGCGCTGCGCCGCGCTTATGCGTTGCGCTAAGAGAAAAATAGGACAAATGGCAAAATAAAACAAGTTTTATTTGCGCATTCGGATTTTTTTTTGTACCTTTGCAGCCGAATTGATTTTAAGGCAATATTTAATGTACGTATTATGATATACAGAATTACCTTTACATGCGACGAGGGCGACCAGAATTTCCGTCGCGTTTACGAGGCCGATCCCGAGGCTACATTCCTGGATCTGCACAAGGCTATCCTGGAGTCGGTAGGCTATAAGGACGATCAGATCACCTCGTTCTTCATGTGCAACGAAGAGTGGGAGAAGGGCCAGGAAGTGACCCTCGTGGAGATGGGATCGAACTTCGAGTACGACAACATGACGATGGCCGAGACGCGCCTGAGCGATCTCATGAAGGAGCAAGGCCAACGCCTGATCTACATCTTCGACCCGATGTTTGAGCGTTACTTCTTCGGCAACCTGCGTGAGATCAAGCCCGGTACGATGACCGGCGTGAAATGCGTGGAGTCCACGGGACGTCCGCCGAAACAGTTGCGTGAAGACGACATGCAGGCTATCATGGGCAAGGACGGCAAGGGCGACCTGGACGTAGATGACCTGTTTGGCGAGTCGGAGTTCGACATGGACGACCTGGATATGGAGGGCTTCCAAGACCTGAGTTTCGACGACGGTTCGATGTTTTGAAAACGCTGCTGATCATAACGGGTCCTACAGGCGTAGGTAAGACCGAACTGTCGCTACGTGTGGCGGAGCGCTTAGGGTGCCCGATCGTGAGTTGCGACAGCCGCCAGATCTACCGCGAACTGCCGATCGGTACGGCGGCGCCTACTGCCGCCGAGCAGGCACGGGTGCGCCACTACATGGTGGGAACGCATAGCCTGCAGGAGGACTACAATGCCGGTATGTTCGAGCGCGATGCGTTGCGGCTGCTGGACGAACTGTTTCGGGAGCATGAGGTGGTGGTGATGACGGGCGGATCGATGCTCTATATCGATGCCGTATGCCGCGGATTGGATGAGATACCGGCTGTGCCACAAGACGTGCGCGAGCGCGTACGTATAAATTATAAAGAGCACGGATTGGCGTGGTTGCAGGCCGAGGTGGAGCGCTTGGATCCCGAGTACTGGCAGATCGTGGACCGGCAGAACCCGGCACGACTGATGCACTGCGTGGAACTATGCCTGCTGACCGGCGGAACGTATACCGCCCTGCGCAAGAGGCAACAGCACGAGCGACCGTTTCGCATCCTGAAGATCGGGTTGAACCGCCCCCGATCGGAGCTGTACGAACGCATCAACCGGCGTGTGGACCAGATGATGCAGGACGGACTGGAGGCCGAAGCACGGAGCGTCTATCATGAGCGCGAACGCAACAGTTTGCAGACCGTGGGCTACCGCGAACTGTTCGCCTATATGGACGGCGAGTACAATCTGGAGCGTGCCGTAGAACTGATAAAGCAAAACACCCGCCACTATGCCAAGCGGCAGATGACGTGGTTTAACAGAGATACAGAAATATGCTGGCTGGATGCCTGCGCAGATTATGAAACGAATTGTACTACTATTATTGACCTGCTGCGCCATGATGGCGTGTAAGAAGATAGACGTTGACTTCAGTTATTCCCCCGACCAACCCAAGGCGGGAGAGAAAGTGACCTTTACCAATCTCTCCACCGGAGGTGAGGAGTGGGCATGGACTTTCGGTGACGGAAGTACTTCTACCCTGAAGTCGCCTACCTACACTTACAAGAATCCCGGTACCTATACCGTGACCCTGAAGGTGGACGGTAAGTCGTCGCGCACCAAGGTGCATGAGATCACGGTGTATGACACTATCCCGACCTACTCGGCATCGGATTCGGCGTTCGCGATTTACAAGGACTATAGCTTCCAGGCGCTGGTGTATAACCCGTACAACTACGAGGTGAAGTACCTATGGTATCAGCCGGGCGATGAGGCACCGTACTATACCGTTACCGATACCACGATGCGGGCCGCTACATTGCATCTCTACTTCACGCGTCCGATGACGGAGGCTCGTCTGGGATTGCTGGTGGTGCTCAATGGTGATACGACGCGGATAGAGAAATCGTTCCTGGTATCGGATCGTGAGACCAACTCCGTGGTGTTCCGCAATGCCCAGGGCGACTACCGTCAGCGTATCTTCGGTCAGCGTGCCGAGGACCCGCGCCGGGATGCTTCGGCTAAAGCGCTGCTGGATGCCGAGCAGGATACGGTGCAGCTGTATAACGGTAAGTGGTTCAAGATGAGCGAACTGAAACCGGTGTTCCCCGAACTGCTGGGCTTCAAGATAGCCGGTCGTAAGATCTACTATCGTGCCGAAGGGGAAGGCTTGTGGGTAGCCTCTATCGATGGCGCCAATCCGGTGCAGATAGAGACGGAAGAGTGCACGGCAATGACCATAGATCTGGTAGACAACCGTATCTACTGGGCTGTGGCCAACGAGGTGCGCTATATGCCGCTCGTAGGGTCGGACAACAACCGCTTCGTGACCGACCCAAAAACGATCAATACCCTCGGCGGTGTAACTCGTATAGCGACGGATAACTAAAAACTGAAACTACTAACATTCATGTTGCAACCCGATTATATATTCGAAACCAGTTGGGAGGTTTGTAACCGCGTAGGCGGAATCTATGCAGTCCTCTCCACCCGTGCTGCCTCGATGCAGCGCGAACATCCGGATCGTGTCTTCTTCTTCGGACCCGATTTCGGCGATCATAGCGATATCTATTTCCGTGAGGATAAAAAGTTGCTCGGCAAGTGGACCAAACATACCGGTCTGCAGGATATTCCTATCCGCGTGGGCCGTTGGGACATCCCGGGGCAACCGATCGCTATTCTGCTGCGGGCGGATGCGATGTGGGAACGCAAGAACCGGATCTACGCATGGGCATGGGAGAAAGCGGGTGTGAAGAGTCATGCCGCCTACGGCGACTACGACGAGTCGTGCCTGTTTGGCTATGCCTGCGGTATGGTGATGGAGAGTCTGTATCGCTATCTAACAGGCGAAGCCGGTCTAACAGCGAAGCGGTCTAACAGGCAGAGCCGGTCTAACAGCGAAGCAATCTCTGTTTGTATGCATGCCAACGAGTGGCAGACGGCGTTCACCATCTTCTATATGCGCGACCACTGCCCCGAGGTGGCGACGCTCTTTACGACCCACGCTACGGGTATCGGACGTTCTATCGCCGGTAACGGCAAACCCCTATACGACTATTTCACCGGTTACCACGGTGATCAGATGGCCGAGGAACTGAACATGGTCAGCAAGCACTCTGTGGAGAAACAGGCTGCCTACTGGGCCGACTGCTTCACGACGGTGAGCGAGATCACGGCACGCGAGTGTGCCCAGTTGCTCGACAAACCCGTGGACATCATCACGCCCAACGGTTTTGAACCCGACTTCGTACCCGAGGGTGAGGCTTTTGATCAACGTCGAGCCGAGGCACGTGAGGCACTGCTACGCGTAGCCGGACAGCAGTTGGGTGGGGTAGCTTCCCCCAACGCCCTCCTTGTCTGCACCGCCGGACGACTGGAGATGAAGAACAAGGGTATCGATGCTTTCTTGCAGGCTATGGAGCGTCTGGGCGAGAAGATGTATCATCGTGACGTACAGCGTGAGGTGATCGCCTTCGTGATGATTCCTTATCTGGATCGCCCCGTGATGCGTATCGGTCGCGTGAGTGTGATCTTTGTGCCGTACTACCTCGACGGACATGATCCGCTCTTCCAGAAGACCTACTACGACCTGCTCATCGGCATGGACGCTACCGTCTTCCCCTCTTATTACGAGCCTTGGGGCTATACGCCGCTGGAGTCGGTGGCTTTCCACGTACCGACGATCACGACCGGTCTGGCCGGCTTTGGTGCATGGGCCGACACGGGGGTTGTAGGACTGGAAAAGGGTGTAGTGGTCATTCCGCGTACGGATAGCAACTTCCTCTACGTGGTGGATCAGATCGCCGAGAGTCTCATGCAGATGATGGACTATACCCCGGCTATGGTGAAGCGTGCCCGCCGTGCTGCGGCTGCGATAGCGAAGAAGGCCGAGTGGAGCCGCTTCTTCAAGTACTACCGCAAGGCCTACGATATCGCCCTGCGCAAGGCCCAAAAGCGTTGTGCCAATCAACCCATAAACTAATCAACTAATCAACTCATCAACCCATAAACTAATAACCCCCCCCATAAATACGCCATGAAAAAAATCCTATTTGTATCCGTGCTATCGCTTCTCAGTACCCTATGGGTATCTATGGATGCGTGCACCAATTTCATCGTGGGCCGTGCCGCTTCGGCCGACGGTTCGACCATCGTATCGTATGCGGCTGACAGTTATAGCCTGTACGGTTTTCTGCGTTATTCACCTGCTGCCGACTATCCCAAAGGCGCTATGCGTGACGTCGTAGACTGGGACACCGGTAAACCGCTGGGCCAGATTCCGCAGGTGAGTCATACCTATTCCGTGGTGGGCAACCAGAACGAGCACCAGCTCACGATCGGTGAGACCACCTGGGGCGGACGTGAAGAACTGGAGGGCGACCAGGGTGTGGACTACGGTAGCCTGATATATATCGCCCTGGAGCGTTGTCGCACCGCCCGTGAAGCCATCCGCTGTATGACCGACCTGGCTACCCGTTACGGCTATGCCAGCAGTGGTGAGACCTTCACAATAGCTGATCCGGACGAGGTATGGATCATGGACTTGATCGGTACCGGTAAGGGTAAGAACACCGTCGTGTGGGTAGCTACGCGCGTACCGGACGACATGATCTGTGCGCATGCCAATCAGGCACGCATCCAGCAGATCAATTTCCGCGACCGCAAGAACTGGCTCTACTCCAAGAATGTCATCTCCTTTGCTCGCGAGCGCGGTTATTTCAGTGGCAAGGATGCCGACTTCTCGTTCCAGGAAGCCTATAATCCCTACGATTTCACCGGCCTGCTGGCCTGCGAAGCACGTGTGTGGAGTTTCTTCCGCCATTTCTCCAACGATATGGATCGCTACCTGGATTTCGCTTCGGGCAAGACCTTTGTGGAGTCGGGGGGCAAGAATCCTGGCGAGCGTATGCCGCTCTATATCCGTCCGAATCGCAAGGTGAGCGTACAGGATATCAAGGAGTGTATGCGTGATGAGTACCAGGGTACGCCGCTGGATATCACCCAGGGGCAGGGTGCCGGTCCGTGGCAGTCGAAGTTGCGCTACGGCGGACTGACTTTCAAGCTCGACTCCGTCAGCTACTGCTATCCGCGTCCTACGGCTACCCAGCAGACGGGTTGGAGCTATGTTAGCCAGATGCGTAAGGGTAACGCTGCCGGTGGTATATTCTGGTTTGGCGTAGATGATGCAGCCTGCAGTTGCTATGTGCCTATCTACACCTGCCTGACCGAGGTGCCGGAGTGCTTCCGCCAGGGCAACGGCGACCTGTACAACTATAGCCAGACCAGCGCTTGGTGGCAGTTTAACATGGTGGCCAACTGGGCCTATACCAAGTACGACCGGATGTACCCCATCATCGCGGAACACCAGAAGAAATGGGACGAGACATTCAACGGCATGATCGCTCGTGTGGATAAGGAACTGGCCGGCCAGGCTACGCCGGAGGATATGCAGCGCATGGCTAACAAATATGCCGCCTCGATGTGCCAAGACGTGATGGACGATTGGCGGCAACTGGAGATATATCTCCGCACCAAGTTTATCGACGGCCAGGAGCGCAAGGAGGAGAACGGGCAGTTCCGTCGCAACGACTACGGTGAACCTACCGGTCCGAACCGTCCCGCCTTCCCGGAATGGTTCTTACGTCAAATCAGTAACGAAGTAAATCACGAATAATATGAAAAAGATTTCTATGGCAGCCGTCGTGCTCGTCGGTCTGCTCCTGATCCAACAGGTGGTCTATATGACCTCCGCGTATGATGCGATGAACGCCTATTTTATGCACCACTCGGTGCGCTTCATGGTCTATCGCTCGTTCTGGGTGGCTATCAAGTTGCTGCTCATCTTCAGCCTTGGCCTCATCATGTATCTGCATCGGCGTGAACTGCCCAAACTGCATACGGGTCATAAATGGCTTACGCTCCTGCTGGCAGTGGCCTTTACCGTACCGGTGGTATGGAGCGTGGTAGAGCAACGCTATGGTTGGTTCTGCTATACCAACAACTATTATCATATCTTCCTGCTCCTGTTGCTCATGGCATGGCTCATATGCCTGGTGCGTACCCACTACGAGCATTTCAGCAGCGAACTGCTGGGTATGATCGGTATCCTGGGCGCTTATAGTGCGGCGATGCTCTTTATCTTCGGTGCCCACTCCTTTGTCCTCTATATGCGCTACCGCTACACCGGAGGCTGGAACACCGAGGCAATGATCAGTTGGCTGGTACCCGTTTTCCCGGCCGTATCGGCATGGGTATACTGGGCATTGAATATGCGTAAATAATAGCAACAACCTGACATGAGAAAAACGCTATTTTCTGTCCTGCTGTGCGTTCTCGTAGGACTGACTATCGTGCCGGCGCAGGCTGAGCCGGTGACGCTCGACCGCGTCAATACTTATGCTAAGCAGCAGTACCGCAACCGCTGGAAAGAGGCGGCTTTGTCGATTCGTCCTGTGCTGCGTCTGAATGACGAAGGAGGCTATACTTTCTCCGCTACGCTCAGCTATCCCGGCATGGATGCCGATCGCGTGTATGCCCGCTTGCAGACCTTGGCGGCCGCCTATACCGACTCGGTGCTCACGATGGATGAGGCCAGCCGTACCCTGACGGCGCAGTGCTATCTCTTCAGCGTGGCCAATCAGGTAGGCGGTTTCTATCGCTTCCACCTCTGTCTGCGTCCTGTCATCACGTTCCGCGCTGCCGACAACGAGGCCCAGGTGGCTATTTCGCTCCAGTACTACGAGATCGTCAAGACCGACAAGGGGGTGGTCAATATGCTTTTCCATACGGCTTCGGGCGCTCCGCTGCCGGCCGAGCAGTGGCTGCTAGCCGACCGCTACCCGTACAACGAACGCGGCAAGATGCCCCTGGCCACGGCCGAGGCATTCACCAAGTCGTACGCACTCATCCAGTTGCTGCTGGAGCAACTGCGCGAGGCGAAATAAGTCGATTTTCGGGAATCGTTTTTTTAGAATCGGTAACTGAATGAGGTGTACCAACCCCATTCCCACATGTGCTGGTTGCTTACGACGGGCTGACGCACCATGTTGTTCAGTCCGAAGTCGTAGCCGGCCTGCAAGCGGTAGCGATCCCACTCCAGTCCACCACCTACACCCAGCTGGATATTGACGCGCATCAGTTCGTTCTCCATGCGGTCGTAGGGCGATGTGTGTATTCCTTGCGATTGCAGCCAGGTCTCGGTCTTGGTGCTCAGGTGGTTCTGCAGGTAGTCGTTCTCGGCCAAGCCGATCTGCAGCTGCGGACCGCCATAGACAAATAGGTTCAGCTGCTTCCATAGCTGCAGGTTATAATAGCACCGAACGGGAATCGTCAGGTCGTGCTCCACGACGCGATGCTGGATATACTCCACCTGCACCGACTGCGCATCCATCGAACGGTAGTGCTGCTGCTGACGACCGTAGGCCACCGAGTAGAGCAGACCCGTCTGCATCGAGAAGCGGAGCGGAAGCAGGAACGTGAACGTGGCACCCACGCGTGCGCCGTGCAGGTACATATCGGGGTAGGTCATGTTGCGGCTACGTTGCTGCGGCTGGATATAACCCGCCTCCAGACGGTATTCCACGCCGAAATGATACTCCTCCACCTGCGTCTGCTTGCGCGTAGGATCAAAAAAGGAATTATCCGCGCGCTGGATATCCGGTGTTTGGGCCGCCAGGCCTATACTGCTCAATAGCAGAAGGATGAATGCTATTTTTCTCATAAAAGTCATTTTCAGGCTGCAAAGGTACGAAAAAAAATCCGAATGCGCAAATAAAACGCGTTTTATTTTGCCATTTGCAGGATTTTTAGCCTGTAGCTTCGGGGGAATGAACTTGTTCAGGCGGCGTCCGAAGGTACGAAAAATTATTGAAAGTTGAAAGTTAAAAGTTGAAAATTTGCAAAAAAATGCAAAAAAACACGATAAAATTTGCGTATATCAAAAAAAAGCAGTAATTTTGCACCCGCTTTTCGCGACAGGTCCATTCGTCTATCGGCTAGGACAAGAGATTTTCATTCTCTAAAGAGGGGTTCGACTCCCCTATGGACTACCAGTAAAATTAGGTAAAACAGAATAGTTAAATTATTTAAATTTGTAAGATGGCAAATCATAAATCATCTTTGAAGCGTATCCGCCAGACGGCTACTCGCAAGGCACACAACCATTATTACGCTAAGACTACCCGCAATGCAGTACGCGACCTGCGTGCTACTACCGACAAGGCTGAGGCCGCTAAGGCACTGCCGAAGGTTAGCTCCATGCTCGATAAGCTGGCTAAGCGTAATATCATTCACACCAATAAGGCAGCTAACCTCAAGTCGAAGTTGGCTATCTATGTGAATAAGCTTGCCTAACAAACAAACCCTATCATATGCGCAGAAGGGGCTACCGATAGGTAGTCCCCTTTTATGCTTTGAAAATCGCCACGAATTATGGCTGTAGAGATACGCGAAGTACAAACCCGGTGTCAGTTGCGCGAATTTATCGAGTTTGCCAATCGGCTTTATCGTGACTGCCAGTACTACTGCCCGCCGATCTTCTTCGACGAGTTGAACTGCTTCAACCCCAAGAAGAACCCGGCCCTGGAGGTCTGCGACTATAAGTTGTGGATGGCTTATCGCGACGGGAAACCCGTAGGACGTATTGCCGGTATCATCAATCGTCGTGCCAATGAGCATTGGAATGTCCGTAAGGTGCGCTTCGGTTGGTTCGACTTCATCGACGACATGGAGGTAAGCCACGCCTTGCTCGACACCGTAGCGGAGTGGGGTAAGTCGCATGGCATGGACGAACTGAACGGTCCGGTCGGTTTTACCGACTTCGATCACGAGGGTCTTCTGCTCGAGGGCTATGAGTACCGTGCGCCGCTGGCTTCGCTCTACAACTATCCGTACTACGTGAAGCATGTAGATGCCTACGGACTGACCAAAGAGGCCGACTGGATCGAGATGCAGATCTTCCCCGGTACCAAGTGTCCGGAACGTCTGGATCGTATGGCGAATATAGTTAAGGAACGCTCGCGCGTGCACGTGGTAAAAGTAAAGAACGTGCGCGAGTTGACCGCCAAGTTCGGTACCAGCTATATGGACGTGATCGATGCGGCCTACCAGAAGCTCTACAACTTCCAGCCGATGACTCAGCGCCAGAAGGACTACTACAAGCAGATGTATCTGCCCCTGCTCAACTTCGATTTCGTGACCATCGTGGCCAATGAGAACGAGGAGTGCATCGGTGTAGGTCTGGGTATGCCCGAGATATCGAGCGCGGTGCGCCGTTGCAACGGCCGCTTGTTCCCCTTCGGTTGGTACTATATGCTCCGGGCCTTGCGCGCTAAGAAGTTGGAAGCGTTCAACTTCCTCTTGCTCGCTATCCGTCCCGACTATCAGAACCGGGGTATCGATTCGCTCTTCATGCAGGATCTCATCCCGCGTTTCAGCCAGTACGGACTGACTACGCTGGAGACTACTTCCATGCTGGAGAGCAACAACAAGATATTGGACTTCTTCCGGGTGCTGGAGCATAAGCAACACAAGCGCCGCCGTGCGTATATCAAACCGCTGTAAGACGATGCCCACGAAGCGATTGGCGATAGACTATGCTGTGCTCAAGCAGCGCTTGGACGAGTATGTAGAGAAGGAACATATGCGTCGCTCGCAAGTGCGCGAGATGGTGCTGCAGGCTATCTGCCAACTGCCGCAACCCTTCAGCGCAAGCGAACTCACGGAGAAGGTAGCTGAGCAGCGCGTATCGACCGCTTCGGTATATAATATCATTCGCTTGTTCGTTAAGGCACGGATTTTGCAGTGTGTTAGTAGAGAGTCGACACGCGAACATGCACGCTACGAGGTGCTGACGGGCGATGCACGCATCATTACGATCAAGTGCTGGCGATGCGGACGAGAAAAACAGATCTCGAGTCAACCCATCACCAATGCCATCAAGGCCTATCGCATACCGAACTTCAACATCAAGCGTTATACGCTCTTTCTCTACGGAGAATGCAAGGTGTGCAGAAGCTATAAGCGACTGTTTTAAAACAAGTTAAACAGAATAATAAGACACTATGTATTGGATTATATTTGGCGTATTTGCCCTGCTCAGTTGGCTGGTTAGTAGCAGCCTGGAGCGTAAGTTCAAGAAGTACTCCCAGGAGTCGCTTCCGCTTACCGGTGCCCAGGTGGCAGAGAAGATGTTGCGCGAAAACGGCATCACCGACGTCAAGGTGACATGTACTCCCGGTCACCTGACAGACCACTACAATCCGGCTACCCGTACTGTCAACTTGTCAGAGTCGGTCTATAGTTCTGCCAACGTGGCAGCCGCAGCTGTGGCCGCCCACGAGTGCGGACATGCCGTGCAGCACGAGCGTGCGTACGCACCGCTCCAACTCCGCTCGGCGCTGGTGCCTGTAGTCAATTTTTCGAATCGGTGGATGATGTGGGTCCTCCTGGCCGGTTTCCTCTTTATTGAAACTTTCCCGCAGCTGCTGTGGGTAGGTATCGGCCTGTATGCTATGACCACATTGTTCGCCTTCGTCACCCTGCCCGTAGAGGTAGATGCCAGCCGCCGTGCCGTAGATTGGCTCCAGGAAGCCGGCATCACCGACAACCATACTACTCAGATGGCCAGCGAAGCACTCCATAGTGCGGCCTATACCTATGTGGTAGCCGCTTTGGCATCGCTTGCCACCCTGGTGTATTACATCCTCATCGCCCTTGGCGGTAGCAGGAGATAAAACGACATACACCTACGCGTTCGGCTGGAGCCGAACGCTCGGCTCCGTAGCTTAGTTGAATAGAGCGTCAGATTCCGGTTCTGAAGGTCCTGGGTTTGAGTCCCAGCGGGGTCACAAGAGCTTGCGCCTTGCATGCCAAGGCGGAAGGTCAACCGCGAGCCAGCGGGGTCACAAGAGCTGCTAGATATTATGTCTGGCAGCTTTTTTTATGCGTTTACCTACTTTTAGGTATTGTGTATATCAGAAAAAAGCAGTACCTTTGCAGCCGAATTCGTAAAGCAAGATGAGCGAACGGCATAAAATAGCGGTCATAGGCCTCTCCGGTAGCGGAAAGAGTGCGCTGAGCGGGGCGTTGCAGCAGTTGGCTGACAGCCGTCAGCAGACGGCGGAGGGCCATGCTATCGAGTTGGTGGAGGTGCACCATCCCGATGAACTGCACGGGCATACCTACGACGTGGTGCTGCAGGTGGTGGATGCCACGCGCCTGGAGGACTCGCTCATGCTCACGCCTCATATTATCGACGAGCATGAAAAGATCGTGCTCGCCATCGGGCGTTACGACTTGCTGCTCCAGACCGAGCATTCGCTGGATATCCGTAAGCTCCAGCAGTTGATTGGTGTACCTACCTGCCGCGTATCCGTTCGTCGGAACTATGGCCTTGAGGCGTGTCTTGACCTCATCGAGCAGACCATCCACAAGCCCGCTTCTACCGCACACCCGATCTATCATATGCGTGATTTGGGCGACGAGGAAGCCTACCGGGCCTATGTGCACGGTGTGCTCAACCAGACCCTGCGCCATGCGCCTAATGACCAGCACCGTACTACGCTGGAGCGTATCGACCGGGTGCTCACGAATCGTTGGTTGGGTTTTCCCATCATGTTGCTCATCCTCTACATGGTCTTTGAGTGCACGTTCCGGTTGGGCGCCTATCCGCAGGAATGGATCGCATCGGGTATCGATTGGCTCTGCGGCCTGGCCCATGACGGCCTGCCGGATGTATGGTGGTCGTCGTTGCTTATCGACGGTGTGATTCAGGGCGTAGGTGCCGTACTGGCTTTCCTGCCCAATATCATCATCCTCTTCTTCTTCATCAGCCTCATGGAAGACTCGGGCTACATGTCGCGTGAGGCCTACCTGATGGACGCCATCATGCACGGCGTGGGACTCCACGGCCGCAGCTTCGTACCGATGCTGATGGGATTTGGTTGTAACGTTCCGGCTATCATGGCCGCACGTGATATCAAGGATCCTAAGGACCGGACGCTGACCATGCTCATGGTGCCCTTTATGTCCTGCTCGGCGCGCCTACCGGTATATATGCTCTTTGTGGATGCGTTCTTCCCGAGTCATAAGGCGCTGGTCATGCTCTCGCTCTATGCTATCGGCATACTGATGGGCATCATCTTTGCGCTCATCATGAAGCGTACCCGCTGGTTCCGCAAACCCAACGACGACTCAGTCAACGAGTTGCCCGATTTTCGTCTGCCTTCCTGGCGTTCGCTGGGTGCACATATATGGGAACGCGTAGCCGACTATCTCCAGAAGATAGCTACCGTCATCCTATGGGCCAGCATCATCATATGGGCCTTGGAGTACTTCCCGATGCATACGGTGGGTGATGTAGAGAACTCGTATCTGGCGATGATTGGCCGGGCGATAGCCCCTGTGCTCGCCCCGCTCGGATTTGATTGGCAGCAGGCAGTCTGCTTGCTTACCGGTCTACCGGCTAAGGAAGCCATCGTCTCGACGCTGGCTATCCTCTACGGCGGTGATATATCCGGCGCTTTCACGCCCCTCACGGCCTATTCGTTTATGGTCTTTGTGCTGCTCTACTTCCCGTGCGTGGCCACCGTCATGACCCTGCGCCGCGAAGCGGGTCGCGGTTGGGCAGGGTACATGGTGGTGCAGTCACTTCTGTTGGCTTGGCTCATCTCGTTTGCCGTGTACCAGATCGGTACACTGTGCGGACTTTAGAGAGTCCACTCAAAGCCGTCTTTCTGATCTTTGATCTGGAATCCCAGTGCCGTCAGCTGGTTGCGGATACGATCACTCGTGGTCCAGTCTTTGGCTTGCTTGGCTTCCAGTCGCATTTGTAGCAACAGGTCCACAGCGCCCTTGTAGGCAGCTGTCTTCTCCTCGTTGCCGTCGCCTTCGCCGTCCAGGCGCAGACCCAGGATATCGATCGCAAAGGTCTTCCAGGTCTCGCGCAGCGCCTGCAGGTCGGCTTCGGATATCTTGGCTTTGCCGTCCCAGATGGTATTGATCATGCGGGCCGACTCAAACAGTTCGCTGATCACCAGCTGGCTGCTCAGGTCGTCGTCCATCGCTTCCTGACAACGCGTACGCAGGTCGGCGATAGCGGATGGCTGATCGCTGACGGCCGACGGCTGCAGTTTCTGCAGTCGTGCATACGCCTCTTCCATACGTTGCAGTCCTTTCTCCGCAGCCTCCAGGGCTTCGGACGAGAAGTCCACCGTCGAGCGGTAGTGGGCTTGCAGGATGAAGAAGCGAATCACCATCGGCCCGAACGGCTTGCTTAGCAACTCATGTTCGCCCTTGAAGAACTGCTCCAGGGTGATGAAGTTGTTGTAGCTCTTGCCCATCTTCTTGCCGTTGATGGTGATCATGTTGTTGTGCATCCAGTAGTGGACTGTGTCATGTCCCAGCGCGGCGCAGGATTGTGCGATCTCTGCCTCGTGGTGGGGGAACATCAGGTCCATACCGCCGCCGTGGATGTCGAAGCGTTCGCCCAGGTACTTGGTACCCATCGCCGAGCACTCCATATGCCATCCCGGAAAACCTTCGCTCCAGGGGCTGGGCCAATGCATGATATGCTCGGGCGCCGCTTTCTTCCAGAGGGCGAAGTCGTAACTGTGCTTCTTCTCGTCCTGTCCGTCCAGTTCGCGGGTCTCGGTGACGATGTCCTGCAGGTTGCGGCCCGAGAGCTTGCCGTAGGGATAGTCCTTGGCAAACTTCTCCACGTCCATATAGACGCTGCCGTTCGATATGTAGGCATAGCCGTGGTCCAGGATCTGCTGTACAAAGGCGATTTGCTCGATGATATGTCCGCTGGCGTGGGGCTCAATCGATGGGGGCAGCACGTTGAGTGCCTCCATGTCATGATGGTAGCGGTTGGTGTAGTACTGCACCACCTCCATTGGCTCCAGTTGCTCCAAGCGGGCTTTCTTAGCGATCTTATCCTCGCCCTCGTCCGCATCGTGCTCCAAGTGACCTACGTCCGTGATGTTCCTCACGTAGCGCACCTTATAGCCCAGATAGGTCAGGTAGCGGTAGAGCAGGTCGAACGTGATCGCCGGACGCGCATGACCCAGGTGGGCGTCGCCGTACACGGTGGGTCCGCAGACGTACATGCCTACGTGTCCCTCCTGCAGCGGCCGAAACACCTCCTTGGTCCTGCTCAATGTGTTATATATTTGTAACATCTTTCGACTTTTGACTTTTGACTTTCGACTAGATCAGCGTCTCCGGATCCAAGTTATTCTTCTCGATGTCCTTGAAGTAGTGGAACGTAGCCACTTTCAGTTCGTCGCAAGCAGCCTCGTCGCATACGATGATGCCGTGCTGATGCATCTGCAGTGCACTGACGGTCCACATATGGCTAATCGGCTCCTCGATAGCGTGCTGCAGGGCACGTGCCTTGCCGTGACCGTTCACCATGATCAGCACCTCCTGAGCGTCCATTACGGTACCTACACCTACGGTGAGGGCCGTCTTGGGCACCTTGTTCACGTCGTTCTCAAAGAAGCGGCTGTTGGCAATGATCGTATCGGTGGTCAGGTCTTTCTTGCGCGTACGGCTCGTGAGCGACGAACCCGGTTCGTTGAAGGCAATATGGCCGTCAGGTCCGATGCCTCCCAGGAAGAGATGGATACCCCCGTAGTTCTTGATCTTAGCCTCATAACGTGCGCACTCAGCAGCCAGGTCAGCGGCATTGCCGTTCAGGATGTTGACATTCTCCTTGCGGATGTCAATATGGCTGAAGAAGTTGTTCCACATGAAGCTGTGGTAGCTCTCCGGGTGCTCTTCGGGCAGGTTGACATACTCGTCCATGTTGAACGTCACCACGTTGCGGAACGATACCTTGCCGGCTTGGTTCAGCTTGATCAACTCGCGGTACATGCCCAGCGGCGACGAACCGGTCGGCAGACCCAGTACAAACGGAGTGCTCTCCTTCGGAGCAAACTCATTAATCTTTTTTGCTACATAATTCGCAGCCCACTTACTAAGCAGGTCATACGAAGGTTCAATAATTACTCGCATATTCTAAATGTTTTTCAATTATTCACTTTTATCGGAGTGCCCGGAGGCACTTTCCAACGACCAATGACTAACGACCAGCGACTATCTTTCGGATCTCCTCCTCTTCCCCATAACTGCGGTGCACGATCTTGCCCTCGCGGTCAATCAGGATGGTAGTAGGAATGCCCTCTACGCCGTAGGCGTTGTAGGCATCGTTCTGCTTACTTTCGCCGGTGGTGATATGACGCCATCGGAGTTGATCCTCTTCGATCTTCTTGCGCCAGGCATCCTTGTTGTCGTCGCAGTTCACGCCCAGCACCTCCAGCCGTCCCTCCGGCAGACTGTCGTACAGCGCCTTCAGCCGGGGCAGCAGGCGGCAACAGGGTCCGCACCAGGTAGCCCAGAAGTCGAGCAGCACGTAGTCGGTCTTGCCGACTAGTTCGCTCAGCTTCAGCTCCGTACCATCGGGTTGCACGCCCATGATATCGACGTAGTCATGCCCCACAGAGGTGGCTTTTTCGGTCTCGTACTTGCTCACCAAGGCTTGCATGATCTCGCCCTGCAGCATGGCCGGCGAGAGCAGGCTCAGGATGCTGTCTTTCTGCTCCGGCGTGAACTGACGGAACGTCATCAGCAGCAACGAGTCTTCCCACTCATCCTCCGGGTTTTGGGTCACGAGCTCAAACAGCTGCGCGTAGTACAGCGCCTCGATCGAGTCCATCGCGGCCTGGTCTTCTGCCTCAGCCGCTTCGCGGTACTGCTCCGTCAGCGCAGAGTCCATCTCGTGGAACTGCTGCTTGAGAGGCTTCTGCTCCCGTCCGCATGCCGACAACACCACTGCCGCCACGAGGATATATAGAAATCTAAAATTTTCCATTTTCGGCTTTTGTCTTTCGACTTTTTTCTTTCGACTATTAGTCAACTTTCTCCAGTACCATTGCGCAGCGAGCCGGCAGGTACAGGCGCAGCCATCCCTTGCCGTCCTGAGCGTACAGGCCGTCGTACTCCGTGAGGTGCTCTACCGAGTCGTCGTTCAGTCCGAATCCGGCATACTTGGTGTCGTCGGTGTTGAGTACTACTTTGTACTTGCCTTCCGGCACGAGCATACCATAGCCTTCGTACGACTTGCTGCCGTTCCAGTTGAACACAAACAGCAGTTTATCACGCATATAGGCTACCACCTGGTCACCCTCGTTGTCCCAGAGCTTCATCACCCAGGGCAGGTGCTTGCCGTACTTATCCTTCTGCATCCAGAGCTTCCGGGTGAGTAGATGCACCATGTCCTTGTCGAAGCGGTTGAGATCGGAGAAGAAGTAGTTGGGATTGTCCACCAGGCTCCACTGACGACGTGCGTACTTGCAGCTCCAGCCGTTACCCTCGCGCGGGAAGTCAATCCACTCCGGATGGCCGAACTCATTACCCATGAAGTTCAAGTATCCGCCATTTATGGTGGATGCCGTCACGAGTCGGATCATCTTATGCAGCGCAATACCGCGATCTACCATATAGGTGGAGTGGCCGTGCTCAAAGTGCCAGTACATGTCGGAGTCGACCAGTCGGAAGATGATCGTCTTGTCGCCCACGAGTGCCTGGTCGTGCGACTCGCAGTAGCTGATCGTCTTCTCGTCCTCGCGACGGTTGGTCATCTCGTAGAGGATATGACCGGCTTTCCAGTCCTCATCGCGTACTTCCTTGATATATTTGATCCAGAAATCCGGAATACCCATCGCCAGGCGGTAGTCAAATCCCATACCGCCGTCCTGAATAGGCTGTGCCAGACCCGGCATACCCGACATATCTTCGGCTATGGTGATGGCGCGCGGCTTCACTTCGTGAATCAGCTTGTTGGCCAGCGTCAGGTACATGATGGCGTCGCCATCCTCGTTGCCGTTGTAGTAGGATCCGTAGCCGTTGAAGTCCTCGCCCAGACCGTGGCTGAGGTACATCATCGAGGTCACGCCGTCGAAGCGGAAACCGTCGAAGTCATACTCCTCGAGCCAGAAGCGGCAGTTACTCAGCAGGAAGTGGAGCACCTCGTTCTTGCCGTAGTTGAAGCAGAGCGAGTCCCATGCCGGATGCTCGCGACGTCCGCCGTCGTGGAAATACTGATAGCCGGTTCCATCGAAGTTTCCGAGGCCCTCCAGTTCGTTCTTTACGGCGTGGCTGTGTACCAGGTCCATGATCACCGACAGACCCATTCCGTGGGCATCATCGATCAGCGCCTTCAGTTCCTCCGGCGTACCGAAGCGGCTGCTGGCGGCGAAGAAATTCGATACATGGTATCCGAACGATCCATAGTACGGGTGCTCCTGGATAGCCATGATCTGTACGCAGTTGTAGCCCAGGTCGGCAATACGCGGCAGTACCTGTGTGCGGAACTCCTCGTAGGTGCTTACTTTCTCCTGTTCCGACGACATACCTATGTGGCACTCGTAGATAAACAGGCCCGACTTATGATTGTTGACGTTCTTGCTGCGGTGACGCCAGCGGTATTTCTGGTCCCATACCTGGGCCGAGAACAGCTTGGTCTGGTCGTCCTGCACCACGCGCGTAGCATAGCTCGGGATACGCTCGCCCCATCCGCCTTGCCACTCTACGAGCAGCTTATATAGCTGGCCATGCTTCATGGCGCGCTTCGGCAACTTGATCTCCCAGTTGCCGTTGCCCACGGGTTTCATGCGGTAGGCTTCGCTCTTCTCCCATCCGTTCATGTCGCCCTTGATGTAGATAGCCGTTGCATTCGGTGCCCACTCGCGCAGCACCCAGCCGTCCTTGGTGGCATGCAGACCAAAATACAGGTGACCGCTGGCCCATTCTTTCAGTTCCAGACCGTTGGTCAACTCAAATTCCTTACTCTTAGCATAGTCATAACGTCCGCGGATAGCGTCCTCAAACGGCGCCAGGTACGGATCGTTCTTGACGAGTTTCAGTTGTTTGTGTACTATGTTTGTCATGGTGTTTATTTATTGATTAACACGCGATTTAACAATCAGTTTTCGGTACACCTTACCCGGTGCGATACCCGGCTGGTGGGCATCCGAGGGGAAAAATACAGCAAAGTGGCCTTTCGGCACGATGAACTTGGTCACGGCCTTGTCGCCGTAGAACTCTACGTCCTTGCCCTCGTCATATTCCTGGGTCACGTTCTCGCAGTCTACCTGCGCTTTCCAACCCATCTGCTCGTCGTCGCCCAGCGGGATCTGGATATCCAGATAGTCTTTGTGGGCCTCCATGCGGCAGTTGGCTTCCTCTTTGCCCTTGAAGTCCTGAATATTGACGTACAGGTCCTGTCCGTCCAGATAAATCTTGCATGCCGGCAACTCCTCCAGGTCGTTGTCGTTGAAGAATTGCATGAATCGTTCGAATCCCGGTACACTTTCGTAGTACAGATCCGCATTTTCCAATTTGTCGATTATCATATTGTCGTATGTTTATTTTTTCCTTATAAAATCCCGTAACCGGTAACCGGTAACCCGTAAACGTCTCTAAAAATTGTGCAAAGATAAGAAATAATTTGCATATATGCAACTTTTTTTGTAATTTTGCACCCAGAAACAATAAAAAACCACAAAAAATATGAAAAAGTACAACTTTTTACTATTCACTATTCACTTTTCACTACTATCTATGGCTACTATTCTATCTGCTTGTTCTTCCCAGCGATCCATGGGAATCCGTACCGCTAATCTCGATCCGTCTGTAACGCCCCAAGAGGACTTTTACCAGTATGCTTGCGGCGGATGGATGGCCCAAAACCCGCTGACGGCCGAGTACAGCCGCTTCGGTTCGTTCGACCAGCTTGCGCTCAACAATCTCAAGCAGGTCAACGGACTCATCCAGTCGCTGGCTCAGCATCAGCATCCGGCGGGTTCGGTAGAGCAGAAGATAGGCGACCTCTACAACCTGGCGATGGACACCGCTCGCCGCAATGCGGAGGCCGATGCGCCGTTGCGTCATTCTCTCGATGAAATCGCGAATATCACGTCGCGTGACCAACTCTCCAAGAGCCTTGGTGAGGCCATGGAATTTGGCCTATGGGCGATGTATGTGGATGCCGATGCGATGAACTCCAGCATGAATATCCTCAACGAGGCGCAAGCCGGTTTTGCACTCGGCGAGAAAGAGTACTATCTCGATCAGGATGAGCACACCGAGATGATCCGCAAGGAGTACCTCCGATATATCACCCGACTCTTCGATTATTTCGGTTTCACCGCAGCGGAACAGCGTGCCGCCACCGTTCTGCGTCTGGAGACGCGCCTGGCGGAAGCCGCGCTTAATAATGTAGAACTGCGTGACCCGCAGGCTAACTACAACAAGATGTCGATCCCCGAACTGCAGGAGCTGGTGCCGCAAGTCAACTGGACCGTCTATTTCCAGTCGATGGGTATTGCGCCCTCGTGCATCTCGGTGGGTCAGATTCGTCATCTGCAGGAAGCAGGTCGTATGTTGGCCGACGAACCGCTGGAGGACCTGAAGACGCTCTTTGCGTTCCAGGTCATGGATGGCGCCGCAGCCTATCTGAGCCAGGAGGTGTTTATGATCAGTTTTGATTTCTACGGACGTGTACTGAGTGGCAAGGAAGAGCCCTCGCCGCTGTGGAAGCGTGCCGTGAATATCGTCAACGGAACGCTCGGCGAAGCCGTAGGTCAAATGTATGTGAAGGAGTACTTCCCCGAGGAGAACAAAGCCCGTATGCTGGCGCTGGTGAAGAACCTGCAGCGTGCGCTGGGCGAGCGTATCAGCGCAGTAACCTGGATGTCCGATGAAACCAAGCAAAAAGCGCTGGAGAAGCTCTCC
This sequence comes from Paludibacteraceae bacterium, assembly GCA_017509715.1. GTDB lineage: Bacteria > Bacteroidota > Bacteroidia > Bacteroidales > Paludibacteraceae > Colicola. Next base: position 31,462 of record JAFWOU010000034.1, read on the forward strand.
GCTTTCACCATCAAAATCGGCTATCCCGATAAGTGGCGCGACTATACCGATCTGCGTATCTCGTCGGCCGATACCTATTATGATAATCTCATGCGCGCCGCGCGCTTTGAGCAGGAGTATAGTCTCAGCTTCCTGGATAAGCCCGTGGATAAGCAGAAGTGGTACATGACGCCGCAGACGGTGAATGCCTATTATAACCCCTCCAGCAACGAGATCTGTTTCCCGGCCGGTATTCTGCAGTACCCGTTCTTCGATATGTCGGCCGATGATGCCTTCAACTACGGCGCTATCGGCGTAGTGATCGGTCATGAGATGACCCACGGTTTCGACGACCAGGGATGCCAGTTTGATAAGGACGGAAATATGATCAATTGGTGGACCGAAGACGACAAGAAGCGCTTCGACGAACGTACCAAGGTGATGGCCGATTTCTTCGATGGAATCGAGGTAGCTCCGGGTGTACATGCCAACGGCGCGTTCACGCTGGGCGAGAATATCGCCGACCATGGCGGACTGCAAGTCAGCTACCAGGCTTTCTGCAACAACGAGGCGGCTAAGCCTAAGAATCAGCGTCTGGGTAAGAAGGGAGGCTTCACGCCCGCACAGCGTTTCTTCCTGGCGTATGCTAACGTATGGGCAGGTAATATCCGTCCGGAGGAGATTCTCCAGCGTACCAAGTCCGATCCTCACTCGTTGGGTCGTTGGCGCGTAAATGGCGCCCTGCCGCATATCGGCGCATGGTACGATGCCTTTGGCATCACGCCCTCCTCGCCCCTCTACCTCGCCCCCGAAAACCGTGTCAGCATCTGGTAAAAATAATCACTAGGAAATCTAGGATATCTAGAAAATCTAAGATATCTATGATATCTAGGAAATCTAGGATATCTAGAAAATCTAGGACGTCTAGTAAAAAAACGCACAAACAATGATCAAGCATGTTGTTTTCTTCCGCCTCTTAGATGAGGCCGAAGGCCATACCAAACTGGAGAATGCCCGTACGATTCGTGACGGTCTGCTGAGTCTGCTGGATAAGATCCCCTGCCTCCGCTCCGAGGAGGTGGGTATCAATATCCCCAACGCAGAGAATACGGACTTTGATATCTGCCTGGAGTGTACGTTCGACAGTTGGGATGATCTGCGCACCTATGCCAATCATCCCGAGCATCTGAAGGTGGCTGGTTTCATCGGCCGCTGCAAGTCCGCCCGTTCTGCCGTGGACTACGAGATATAGTTCGTTGAGAAAAATATCTGAATACATGAAAATGAGCGAAAAGTGAAATTTTTTTGCTCATTTTCTTGCATATGTCAAATTTTTGTTGTACCTTTGCAGCGTCAAAGGTAACGAAAGGAGGTAGATATGCAAGCAGTAGCAGCAAATCAGTATGAGCGGTTAATAGTTCATGTGCCGCGTTTGGAAGCAAAGCGTTTTAAGGCAGTTGTAAAAGCTCTTGGCTTTGAGATAGAGAAAAAGAATGCTTTAGATCGAGCTTTAGATGATATTGAAGCAGGGCGTGTGCGTACTTGGTCTTCTACAGACGAGATGTTTCAGACTTTAGGAATCTGAGTTATGTACACTGTTCGTACTACGCAAGAGTTTGATAGAGATGTCAAACGCTGCAAGAAGCAAGGTCGTAATATGGCACTTCTTAAAGAAGTTGTTGACCAATTGTTAGAAGATGGCGTGCTCCCAGATGAATATAAGCCGCACATGCTTCGCGATGAATATGCAGGTTTGTGGGAGTGTCATATTGAGGATGATTGGTTGTTGATCTGGAGACAAAACGACTTCAAGTTGACATTATTGTTTACTAATACAGGTTCGCACAAGTATTTATTTGGAAAGAAAGGAGAATAAGCAACAATTCCGAAAGGGGTTGTTGCTTTTGTTCTACACAAATGTTGAAAAATAAATGTAACAGGCACCTATCTGTAAGGTCCGGGATGGTCGTGAGATGATCACGAAATACACATAACACCTGCTACAAATTGACGAAAAGTGTGTAAATTTTCCAAAATGGGCACATTTTTCGTCTTTTTTTCTTGCGGATATAAAACTTTTTTTATATCTTTGCAGCCGTTTAGGTTTTTTTAGAGCCTGAAAAACACTGAAAATTAACCCGCCAAATTGCGGAAAGCACCCCTAAAAAGGTGTTTTTGTTGCATATTATCCGCCCCTCGACCATACGCGTAGGCGCAAGTAGAAAAAACAATTTGAATACATATCTTTTTAAGGTGCCAAGATGACACCATAGAAAATGGTCGCGGAGAGCAAAGTAAATACCTGCTATAGAGATAGCATATGGCTCGTTGCTGGAAGTGGAGACTCAGTTAGATCTTGCTTGTGACTTGCGCTATATTACGGAGGAGGATTTGTATGGGGTGATGGTATTAATAGATAGAGAGGCGCGGTTATTATCGGGTTTACGTTCACGCCGCATGGAGAACCCCGTAACCCGTAACCCATAACCCGTAACCCATAAATTGAATAAAAACTTAAAATCATAAAAACACATCATGAAAAACTATTTATTAGTTAATCGAGCCCTTGCGGCGGAGAAAAACATTAACTATTTTATCAACTTATTTAGTCGGGTGAAAGAGCACTCATCCCCGACAGTCAACCGACGGTCAACCGACGGTCAAAGCCAACGTCAGTATACTTTCGGTGTATGGAAATACGTGGCAATGATGGCATTGCTGCTCACGTTGGTTTGCGGACAGGTGTGGGCGGAGACCTACACATGGAGTTTTGCAAATGGTAGTGGAACAATCTCAGAAACAACCACTAATTTTACGTCCACTTCAGGAAGTAAAACATTGATTTATGATGGAGGAAAAAGTTGTGGTTGGGGTGGAGATAGCGGGAATAAATATCTCCAAATGGGTGGAAGGTCCGGTTATTCAAATGAAACACCCAATGATAGATTCTTTAAATTTTTAGCACCTTCCTCATCTGGAACTATCAGTATCTCATACGCTGGAACAGTTAGTACCACTGAAATCTCTGCAGGCAGCAATGGTTCTTTGGTTTGGGATGTAATATCTCCAACTGCGAATGCGACAAGTACTTCAAGAATTATAACTGGTTTGACAGCGGGAAGTACTTATGTTTATATTTCGTGTCCATCAAATAAATCCTATATAAAGTCTATTACCTGGACAGATGCGTCATCTCCATTGAGAAGAATTTATTATTCGGAGATGAAGACCTGTGTTTGGGAAACTGCTTTGGAGTCTGGGGCTTCTTTTACGGCGCATAATAGCGCTATCGGACTTAATGGGAAAGGAGGAAGTGGTTGGAATAGTTATTTTTCTAATTACCTCAATATAAGCTCTTCTGGCGGATATGCAACGGTATCATTCTCGCCAGCACTATCCCTTGTTTCCAATGAAAGTGACAAAGGGAGAATCCGAATATATTATTCTACGACACAAGCAAATAAGAATTTGTCTTTAGAGATGAATGGAAGTAGTGCCGGAACATATAACGCTCTGTTACAATACAGAACATATGTGGCAGAATATACAATTCCCGATGCTACAACAAATGTTTCATCTATAAAGATGTCCCAATCAGGTAGTGGTGGAATTGTTATTTTTGCAATCGAGGTATTAACATATCCATCTGCTGATGAAAGTTGGGCGCTTAAAGGTTTTGGCGATTGGTCCACGGGAACGCCAATGACGGGAACAGGAACCGTTACGTGTACAAAATCCTTATCTGCAGATGAGACGTATCAGTTCAAGGTTGTTGAAACGAGTACCAATACATGGTACGGTAGTAGTGACCATAAGATAGGAGGAACTAAAACAACATCTGCCCTTCCTTCTGGCACAGCAACTAATATATACCTTAATACCACCGAAGCAGGAACCTACAATTTCTCTTTTAATACAAGCACTAAAGTATTGACGGTTACTTATCCGAATTCGTATAAGGTTTACTACAAGAATACGGGAAGTTGGGGGAGTGTTAAAGTATATAAATTCACATCTATCAGCAGTATAACAGGCGAGAATGCAGCATGGAATAGTGCCCCAACTGTATCTACAACAGAAGTCAAATGTGGTGATACATATTACTACACCACGACAGATGGTTACAAGACCATAATCTTCTATAATGGCAGTAACAGTAGCAATAAGACTGGTGATATGGATGCGGCTTCGGGTATTGGAAAATATGTAGCTGGTACTGACGATACTTGGAGTTCTTTCCCGACGTATACGTTTACTTACAATGCCAACGGTGGCTCAGGTAATGTCCCTGTCGACAGCAACAGCCCTTATACTTGTGGTGATAATATTACAGTATTAGGAAACGTAGGAAGTCCGTCAATTTTAACTATGGCCGGTTATTCGTTTGGCGGATGGAGCACATCGGCCGGTAGTGGTGATGAGTATGCTGCAGGAGATACCTATTCGGGGATAACCGGTAATACAACACTCTATGCTATTTGGACACGAGAAGCGCCGACATCGGTAAGTCTTGATGGAGAGTGGGCATATTTCCCGGGACAAACGATTAGCATTACTGCAGTTCCAACAGGAGGAACGAGCGACTTTACGTATCAATGGCAGAAATATAAAAATAGTGCTTGGTCAGATCTTTCCAATGGAACGGACGCTACAGACGGCGGTACTTTCTCCGGTGTGACGACTAATAACTTGCAGATAAGCGGTTGTACTAAAAATAATACCGGTACTTATCGTTGTGTCGTAAGCAAGGCCGGTCTTGATGTGAATAGTAGCGATGCTAATATCAAGATCTACACACTGAATGGTAACTATCATGGTTCAGAGTGGGTTTCCAATGATATAACTTATTCATCCGGAACGAGCGGAACTGTATCGCTTACGTTGAATGCCAATTCAGTTTATCAGTTTAAGATTTATGATAACTACGCTGCGGATTTCAAACGCTTCGGCTATGCAACAGGTAACTATGTAATTAGTCCGGTTACGTATGATTGCGGTCCTGGAAATGATAAGGCTGATATTCGTTTGTTTACTGGTCCTGCGGGTACTTACACATTTACGGTTAATATTGCGCATGTCGGGGATAATGCCCCGTATGTATCTGTAAGTATAGCTTATCCGAGTGTGACTCACCCAGCAGAAGGTTATGCTTATTTTGAGAAACCGACTGAATGGACGAATGTATATCTATATTGGTATACGAACGATGGCGATAGAATGACGGATGAGGCCGGCTCTCCGGAGTTAGTGACCACTGCGGATATTTGTGGTACCACCTATTATTATGCACCGATTGGAACTACTTTTGCTAATGTAAAATACAAAGGTAATGGTTCTAATTACTGGACGCCTTTAAGCACAACAGGTTGTTCGGGCAAATATATGGACGAGACCACTTATGCTTCGCCAAGTTGGGAGTCATTTGCGACCTATACTATCTCGTTTGCAGGAAATGGGAATACGGACGGATCGATGAGCAGTATTAGTTCGATTGCTTGTGAAGATGACCGAACGTTATCTGATAACGCATTTGTGAAAACAGACTATATTTTTGATGGATGGAAAGCAAATGTGGATGTAACTATCGGTGACGCTACTGTTACGGCCGGAACACTCATTAGTGATGGCGCAACTATCCAAAACATCCATAGCGATATAACTCTTACGGCTCAATGGACACATTGTTCCGGTCCGAGTATTACTGCCAATGGTAGATCCGGAATAACAGATGGTGCTCATTATGTGGGAGATGCTTTAGGAACACTTTCTGTTACTGCTTCTGCAGGAAATGGTGGAGAATTAAGTTATAAGTGGTATCAATATGATGATGCGGGGGGAAAAGTTAAACCATATACAGAGGCATACGGAACGAATAACACTTCGACATATAATATTCCGAGTAATGCCACCTGTACGGCTCGACATTATTTCTGTGTGGTTAGTGAGGAAGGCTGCTCCACAACAAGAGAAGGCGATCCTTCCGGTGCCTTGACGTTGACAGAAGCTACTTACTCTGTGACATACAATAAGAATGGAGATGGCGCTGGAGGTGCAGGAAGTGTGACGGGAACAGTCCCGAGCGATGCAACGGCTTATAGCAGTGGAGATAGTGTGGTTGTAAAAGATCCGGGTAGCTTAGCGTTAACGAATTATACATTTATTGGCTGGAATGATAAGGCTGACGGAAGCGGAACGTATGCTTCGCCGGGAGCGCGTATCAAGATGTCGGGCGACTTGACCCTCTATGCTGTATGGCAATCTGCATCGAGTTGTCCTGGAAGTTCGGGCGGCACGGTGTTCGCGTTGACGATGAAGACCAACACAAACACGACCAAGAACATAGGTATTGGTGAATCTGTATTATTAGGAACAACCTATGCAACTACTTTGACAGGAGGTAATGTGTCCTTCACGGATGTGGGAACACGTACTAGTGGAAGAAACGATACTAAAGCTATATTACAAAAAGGCGGATCCGGCAATAAGGACAAAATCTACTTCGGCGGTAATGATGCAATGATGACGATCTATTTGGATTGCGCATTAGAGGAAGGGGATGTCATTACCTATACGGGCGGTGATACTCAATTGTCATTCACTACTACACCGGTTTATGGTAATTCGGTATATACAAGCTCTAAATCCTATACCATACCGAATGCGAGTGCTCTGATTGGAAAGAAGATTATCTATTGTTGGCGTAAGACGACGACCAGTTTTAGCGTAACAGACATTTCTATCACTCGTCCGGCATCAGAATATACAGGTTTAAGCGTGACGAAAGATCCGAGTGCCGGTTCGGCAAGTGCGCCGAGCATCTCGGCTACTTCGGTAGAGCAAGGCAGCGGTGTGACGGTAATAGCCGGAAGTGCGGCTTCGGGCTATGTGTTCTTGGGCTGGGAGTCGGAGAATGGTACCTTTGCTAATGCATCCAACCTCTCGACTACCTTTACGCCGACGGCTGATAATGCCGTTGCAACGGCAAGGTATGCGGCGGTAAAGACTATTACAATCAAGTTCCTGCATAATGGGAATACTGAAGGATGGACCGTTCAGGGAGTAACAACATATCCGGCCGATCAGACCCGTTCGATTAGCGTCAGCGGCGACTGGACGGTACTGACGTTCTCTAATGTTTATGCTGTAAGTAATATTGATTTGGCTTGCACTGGTCATGATTGGGACTATCTGAATACCTCTACGAAAGTAACAGACGACGCATGCTACAACTGGGATGGAACCGAGCGTGACTGTTGTCTACCTTTATCCGCGCCGACAAGTTTGACTTGTTCGGAGCACACGAGCAGCAGTTTAACGTTTACATGGACCAAAGCAGCCAACGCCAGCGGATACACGGCTACATTGTATAGCGATGAGGAATGTGAATCAGAGGTGGCAACCGAAGCACTCAGCGATGTGAATACCGTAACTTTCTCCGGCTTGACACCCAACGCAACCTATTATTGCAAGGTGCAGTCGAAAGGCGATGGTTCTACTTATTGCGTGGATGGCGGTACGACTGCTGCACAAAACGGAACAACAGATGCTCCTACCGCTCCGACATTCTCTCCGGCGAGCGGTTCGACGGTTAGTGGTAGTCAAACGATAACCATTACCGGTCATTCGGGAAGTACGGTTTACTATGCGTGGGCAACAAGTGCACAAGATGCAGCTGCTATCTATAATGGCGGTAGTGGTAGTCACGGCACAGCCGATGCAGGTACAGCCTCTGTTACGGTTCAAAGCAGCAAAACGCTCTATGCTATTTCGCGTCTCAGTGATGTGAATAGTTCCGTTAGCTCGGCTTCTTATACGGTAGATGATACTGCTCCGACGCTGAGTTCGTCTGTTCCGACGAATGGCGCAACGGATGTAGCTGTCAGCGGTACCATCGTGCTGACCTTTAGTGAAGCGATAGCCTCTGTAGATGGTAGCAAGTTCTCACTAACCGGTGCCACTAAGGGTGCTGTAGCAAAAGATGGTTCGGATGCAAAGAAAGTAAACATCGCTTATTCCGGAGCATCGAACTCAGCTACCGTTACTCTGACTACAGCTGCCGGAGCCGTAACTGATGCGGTTGGAAATACAAGTGCCGCCCTGAGCAATATTAGCTTTACAACAGAAGCGGCAGGTCCTGTTGATTGTGTAATCTTCTCTTTGGAGGATGAAATTGGTTCTGCTGAAATTACCCATAATAAAAATGATAAAACAATAATAACGACTGGAATATCCTATTTCTTCGAGTCCGGTGAGGATAGAATAAAGCTTACACCCAAATCAGGAAGTAAATTCAAAAACGGTGATGCAATATCGATAAGCGGAAAGGTGAATAAAGCTGATAAGAATTTTGGTATTAAGGTTTGGGCATCTGATGGTTCCACATCTGCAGGTGAATTTAATGTGACAGGCTCCACTTCCGATAAGGGTGCCTCATGTTCTGGTACCCTTACACTAGCGAGTGATGAGAGTTATATTTATATAGGAAGATATGCAAGTACTGGAACTACAATCCAAGTATTGGAGATAGAGGGAGAATGTGCAGCCTCCTGCTCTACTCCGGCTGCTCCGACTTCTCCGACGAATGGCGCAACCACTACGAATACACAAGCCGTAAGTTGGACGGATGAAAGCAACAGTGCATGGGAAGTGTATGTAAGTACGAGTAGCAGTACGCCTTCCGCAAGTCAGGCTCCTACGGCAGAACCGGCATCTACTTCTTACACTTTCACCGACTTGACGGCTTCTACGGAATATCATTGGTGGGTACGTTCTGTTTGCGATGAGACACATAAGAGTGCATGGGTAGTAGGAACAAGTTTCACCACATCTGCTGCTGATGTTACCGCTCCGACGTTGAGTTCGTCCACACCGGAAGATGACGCAACGGGCGTAGGTGTGAGCGGAAACATCGTGCTGACGTTTAGCGAGAATGTGACCATCAACGATGCTTCGAAATTCTCGTTAACCGGTGGCGCCGGTACATTGAATACAGCCAGCGCAAGCGCAAGTGGCGCAGATGTTACTATCCCTTACACCGGTTTGGCATATAACACTACTTATACGCTGGCAACTGCTGCTGAGGCTGTTAAGGATGGATCAAACAATAAGAATGCTGCGTTGAGCGACATCACTTTCACGACACTATCTGCAACAGGTTCTTGTAACGAACTGAATTATGTATGGCAGACAGGTTCGTCTAAAACGCCGAAGGGTGTTTCACATACGTATGCCGATAGCGATGTTGCAATGATTGATAACGACGAAGATGCAACAACTCATATCACAATCAGTGGAACTAACTACGCACAGAAAGACGGAAGTAAGGGCTCGCTCAATTTAGCAAAAGCAAAAGACAACAACTTCCTCCTCACAGCTGCAAGCGGTTATGTAATCGACTCTGTGTATTTCTATGGTAAGTTAGAAGACGGCGCATGCCGTATGAGTACGGACGGTTCCGCATGGACAACAACCTTAGGAGATGGTTCTACGGGAGAGAAAGTATATGCTATAGGCGTAGGAACGCCGTATTTCGGACTGAAGAATAATGATGAAGATTCTCCTGCGGGTGTATGGATCCGTACGATGATGGTAAAGGTATGCCCTGCGGGAACAACCTATACGGTTAGCTACAATGCAAATGGTCATGGTACGGCACCTGATGCAGAGACAGATATTGCTCCCGGATCTACCATCAGTGCTCCGGATGAGCCGACAGCAGATTGCTGGACGTTTAACGGATGGTATAAAGAGAGCGCGTGCACGAGCGCGTGGAACTTCGCCGAAGATGAGGTGAATAGTAATATCACCCTTTACGCAAAGTGGACCAGTAATAAGGCACGTGTGAAAGGCTTGGATTATGGTGAGACCGATTACACCGTTACTCCTGCCGAAACAGGTGACGCTATCACGGTAACGCCGGTAAGCGCATCGGGCGTAACCTATAAATGGTACTCTAATACAAGCGATGATGTGACCGGTTGGAGTGAGATTCCGAGTGCAGAAACTGCGTCTTATTCTCCGTCTATCGCATCGGTAGGAACGACCTACTACTGGGCTGTGCTGGTTCATGAATGCGGTAATGATACTACGAGTTCCGTTCGTATTAATGTAGCTGCTTCTAAGACAGACCCGACAATCGCTTGGGGTAATGTTAAGTTAGGTAGTGTTGACGCTACACCGACTTATGGTGGTGGCGGTTATACGTTAACCGGTACTATCAATGCAGGCGATGATGCTACTCCGACATTGGATGCCAGCATGATTTCTGCTGATGGTGGAATAGTGATTACGGATAAGAGTGTGAACGACGCAAGCAAGACCTTTAGCCTGACATTCGATGTGACGGCGGCATTTGATACTACGCAAGCGAAGATCACCAACATTCATTTCTCGCTGCCGAGCAACTCGACCTACAACGACACCGTCTTCTCTACAGACTTAAGTTTTGATAAATGCTCCGGCGGTAGTTATTCTACGGATGTATATGTAGTAGGATATACCAACGCAACCGGAACAAGCGCATCGAGTTCTGCTGCTAATAAAGCATTGAAGGTAGCTAAATCCTGGATATCTACAGCCAGCCCATCCTTTACGGATAAGACGAGCGCCGATGTATTTACGATTTCAGCTACTAATGCGAGCTATTATTGGAAGCAATCGAATCAAACGATTATCAATACAACCAGTGGTGCAACTATGAGAATGTACAAGGTAGGAAAGAATTCATGTACTATAGAATGGACTAATTCCAGCCTCTCTTTCAGTAAAGTGCGGATCATAGGTAGAAACGAAAGCGATGATCCAAGTACCGTAACTGTTTCCAACGGAACGGAGGAGAAAACCTTTACTTTTGCAGGAGAAAAGCAAGGTGAACTGCAGATACAAGAAGTGTCCATGGAATTTGTACACGGTAGCAAAAAAGGTGTGCGTATAAAAGGAGATGGTGCAAAAGAAATCTCTGCTATCATCGAACTTGTACCTACAGGTTCTGATGGTGCCGGAACCGGAACGGCTACCACGTTGCAATGGAAGAGCGGAAAAGCTCCGAGCAATATCAGCGGATGGGATGGCGAAAAGATTGTCAAAGCGCAATCGGATGACGATTTCACTTGCGTAGCAGAGCAGACGAGCGCTACAAACTCGGTAGGAGCCATCACGTATGCCTCGGATAATACCGATGTGGCTACGGTGAATGAGACTACCGGCGAGGTTGATATCGTAGCCGGAGCTGCCGGTGGAGAGGCTACTATCACCGCCACAATGGCTCGTAGCGGATGTTTCATGCGATCGACTATCTCTTATACCATCTCGGTAGCTGAGTTAGAGTGTGCGATAGACCCGGGTACGCTGAGCGCAAGCGCGACCAGCAAGTGTAAAACAGCGGACGTAACCCTGACGCTGAGCGATTATACGACTGCCGGAACGACCCTCCAATGGTACAAGTCCGGAACGGCAGAGCCGCTGACGGACGGCAGTAAGTATGATATAGAAGGCGCCACGATGACGACCGCCGAAGCTGGTACGTACTATGTGAAAGTGACGCTTACCGAGGCCGAATGCTCGCTGACCTCTAACAACGTGACGATAACCAACAAGGGCGGTGCTGCATCCGTATCCAAGTTGGTTAATCAATGGTATATTAAGAAAGGTCGTGTAACGCCGGATATCGCTTTGTGGCGTTTGGGCGAGGGAAGTTCGTATGTGGCTAATTCCGCTAAAGCCGATGGTGTAGCTCTGACAGACCAATTAGGCGGCTGTACAGTTATCGCACGCGGCAGCACAATCTATCTGAGCGGAGCTGATCCGGCAGGTATCTCGGCAGTAGGCGATGTGTCACTGACCGTACAGGTACAAGACGAGTGTGGAAATACAGCCACCTCTGATGCTATCACCATCCATAAACAAGTGGCTACCGACAAGCACGAATTGGCATTTGTGACTACCGGTACAGACTATAAGGAAAAAGAGTTTACTGAGGATGCTTGGACTGCCGGTATTAAAGCAGCCAACTCTACCGGCTTGGCTCTGTATCAGGTACTGAAAGATACCTTTAAGATCCAGGCAACCAACATCTATGCTTCTGATGACGAGAAGAAAATACGCGAGTACTACTCGCAGTTCGATATCATCTGTATCACCGACTATCCGAATACCAAGACGAAGGGTAAGAATAGCAAGAGCTATGTTGATGCAATGGGTTCGCTGATTGATATCCGTCCTGTCCTGACGATGGAGGCATGGGTAAGTGGTTTGGATAACTGGCGTAACAAAGGTGTCGTAGGTACGCGTACTACTCCGTCCAAACGTCAGTATAACATGTACCTGCAATGTAAAGACCACGAGATATTCGAAGGTGTTAAAATTCAGCAAATCGGCTACGGTGATGATGCTCTGTTCAAGGTAAATATGGTCGACAGTACCCAATCCAGATATGCGCAATTGGATGCAGTAGGTAAAGATAGCCACGCAACGGATACAGCGGCTCTCCAAGGTTTCACTACCGGTGATATGGATCTGTTGGCATTAGGTCTGATAGATAACGGATCGGGTACAAATCTCCAAGTCGGCGCTGAACGTCAAAATGTAATGACTGCACGTATGATGATATTGGGAGTTAACAGTTACGCAATGGAGCGTCTGTCCGATGACGGTATGCGAGTGATCGTAAATGCACTACAGTATCTGACCAAAAAGCGAGCAGAGGATATTAGTGACTGCTCCACTTACTTTGTGGGGACTGAAGATGAAAATTGGAATAACCCTGCTAACTGGCGTTCGGGAACTTTGCCATATAGCAATCAAGAAGCACGTATCTTGCAGCCGGTAGTCGTAACCGACACCCGTAAGATCGCAAGTGTGAAGATTGTTGCGGATGGTACATTCCAAGATCAAGAGGCACACGGAAGTCTCACCATAGCTTCGACCGGAGCACTGATTGTTGAAAGTAAGATTCAGTCGTCGATTGGTCCGGATGTGCTTAGTGGCTATCCTACGGAGACAAGTCATATCACTATACAGACTGATGAGTCAGGTCAAGGAGCGCTTATCTTCGATAACTCCAATGGCGAGACGCAAGCTACGGTAGATCTCTATAGTAAGGGCTGCAATGATGGTAGCTATAAGTTCCAATACTTTGCTTCGCCATTTATGGATATCTCCAGTTGGGCTTTCGGAGATGCGTATATCTATACCCATGACGAGAGTCTGGATCCGGAATGGACACAACTCCGCTATGGTGAAGATGTATCTGCTTTCCAAGGATTAGCCATTACGGCTGATGGCGCTGCGAGAAATTATACCATAGATGGAACATTAGCCTCCACGAACTCGCACACGTACAATCTGACCTACACGGACGGAAAGGCTAAAAAGAAAGGAACAAACGTTATTGGTAACTCTTGGTCGGCTCCTATTCAGATTACGCGCATTGATGACTCTGATTTTGATAATCCGAGTAATTTCGAGGGTGTTATCTATATTTACAACGCGGGTCGCGACGTGCTGGTAGATGGTAATGTATATGCATCTGTAGGCAACTCAGAACCGGGACAATGGCAATCCATACCTGTAGATTTGGCTAAGACTGAGGAATGGGAGCATAAACGTCAGATTCCGGCCTTCCAAGCATTCCAGATGAAAGTAAATGCTGCTACAGAGTTCACGTTGGATTATAATAAACACGTGCGCCAAGAGGCTACAATAGGCGTAAACAACCACAATGAGAAACTTCATGCTCCGCGTAGAACTATGCGTGCAGAGGAGGTTAAAGTACTTCGCCTCTGCGTAGAGGATGCACAAGTAGGCAAATCGTATATCTATCTCTGTGAGGGTGATCAGTTTACAGAAGAACGCGACCGCGGATGGGAAGCACAACAGACTGTCGGAAGCGGAAAGTATGGTAAATTGTACGCAATAGATCAGGCACAAGACTATATGATGTCTATAGCTCGTGAATCGCTGGAAGGAACGCCGGTTGGATTCATAAGTGGTCTTTCTACAGAGTATACAATCACTTTCAATGAGACAGAAGGAACGTATTATTTGAACGATCTGGAGACACAGCAATCGACGCTGATTCAAGAGGGTGAGAGCTATTCCTTCACCACGACGAAGGGTAACCATCCGAACCGCTTCATCATCAGCGCAATACCGTTCGACAAACCGGGAATGGCTACCGGTGTGACGGATCTGGATGCTGATGCTCCGAAAGTGCAGAAGGTAATCTACAATGACAAACTGTTTATCATCCGCGGCGGTAAGGTGTTCAGCGCAGATGGACAGTTGGTAAAATGATGGATGAAAGAATTAAAGAATGATAGATATGAAAAGAGTGATTTTAATAAGCAGTTTGTTATTGACCATCAGTTTTACAGTGGTGGCACAGATTGTCGGCGCAACTCAAGGCGGGGAACAAAAAGCATTCGGAGCTACGGCTCCGAGTGCTACCTTCCAATCAACGAGCAGTATGTCCAGTTCGGGAAGTACCTATAGCGCTAATCCGGAGCTAAACGCCGATGGTACCGCGGCGTATCAAGGTGAGACCTATTCGCCGGCAAAAACCATCAGGCGCGCAGGCGGCGTAAGGAAGAATAGTTTTGGTGATAACCAGGACAACCCGGGTGATCCGAGTCCCCTCGGCGATGCGATGCTTCCGCTGACGCTCCTCGCATGCGCATACATGTGCCTGCGCCCGTTCCTTAAGAGAAAACGTGCGGCCGAGAGCTAAAAATCAAAAAAATGGCATACAAAATTTGTGTATGTCATTTTTTTGTAGTACCTTTGCAGCGAAAATCGAAAAGGAGAATTTTATGAAGACGAATCCAGACATTGTTGAGTCTCCGATTTATGAGACCTCTCGTATGGGTAGCGGCCAGGAGTATCTGACCGCAGACGAACTAATGCAGCGTCTTGAACCGCATATCCGCTCGTTGTTCAGATGAAGAAAGTTCGCTATTCGGTATCCGTGGAACTTCAGCTGAAAGAAAGCATCGACCAGTTGGTGGAACGAGGCTATTTCAGCGAGGAGGACTATGCGGTTAGTTATATCCGTGATTTGGTTACATATTTCCAGTTGAACCTAGATCACCTTACTGCTTTTGCTGCACCTGAGTATTTTGCGCGTTATGGCGCGAATTTGAAATACGCCATCTATCGCAAGAGTAGTAGAACCACTTGGTACGCCTTTTTCCAAGAAACGCCTGACGCGCTAACGATTGTTTATCTGGCAAACAATCACCTAATGGGGCATCATATAGATTGAATTGAACCGGTTACAATTTGTAACCAGTTGTAATTTATGGAAGATACAATAATAGCCGGCCTTACAAGGTCGGCTATTATGATGTAGGAGAGGTGCGAACTTTATGCAACCTCTATGATGGGGACGCCTAATGCCTGCTGAATGATGGCGATGGATTTACAACTGAAGTTGTGACCAAGCATGAACCAGCGGCTCACCTCCGACTCTTTTTTGCCGGTGAGGCGCGCCAACTCACGTTTGGTCATATTCCGCTGACGCATAATCTGATAGATGCGCTCTGAGATGCGGAAGTTGAGATCAAAGATGGCGCGCTCCTGATCCGTAATGCTCTTGGCTGCCTCCTCAACGATAGGAGACGAGTACCGTCTTTGTGTGTCACGTGTCATAATTGAAAAACTTTACTTTCTATTCCGGTTATTACATTCTTCTCTATGGTAATAGATCCGTCTTTTTGTGCCTCTGCCAGCAGTTTGTCAAACTCCTGTAGGTCCATCACATATCCACTCAGTTCCTCGTTTTCCTGATAGGTGCGCGATGTTTTAATACAAAAATCCAAATATCCATAATGGAATGCGATTTTTATATCCCGTCTCTGTATTATCTATTGCCAAGAATGAGTCCGCTATATCTTTGATTTGATCAAAAGTTTTATTTGCCCCTCCAACCTCAAACAGATATTTATTATCTACCAGAAAATCGCCCTTAGCCGGATAATGAACCGGTACCACTTCCGATAATTGATTCAAGAAGAAGGTCTCACGCACGGTACCGATTTCTGTATTGGTTCCCAACGCATACATCAGATTCGTATTGTGGAGGAATATCTTCTCCGGTCGGCTGAGCGTTTTGAGACTCTTTGTCTTATCCGTTAGTAACATCAGCAAATCAGCACGGTCCAAGGCATACAACATTTTCAAGCCTTGGTTTCTGCCTGTCTCCAATTGACCATACAACGTGCTCATCGTTGGCATCTGCGGAACGCTCTGCGCCAAGACCATCAGCATTTTCTTGGTTTTCTCTATGGTAGCTACCGTCACATCGTCTATCAATGGATAGTCCCTCTCTAACACTTGATTGACCACATGTTGCAGACGTATCTCATAGCCCGCTTGCACAGCTTTGTAGAAGGGATAATAACCGTGCTGCAAATAGGCATTAAAGTGCGGTTGAATACTACCAAGTTTCTCTTTTACAGCAAACGAGATCTGCACATGTTGTTGTAGTATCTCCTCCAGACTATAACTCGGAAAATCTGCTATCCCCTCAAACCGCAGATACTCGCGGAAGGACAAACCCGGCAGATGATAGTCCATCAATCGGCGCGACAAATCGCCTTCCCCGGCTTCTAATTGCAGCATGGACGAACCCGTAAAAACAATGTGCAAGTCAGCATACTCGTCTATCAGATTTTTGATGGCAGTCTGCCAATGTGGATAGTAATGTACCTCATCCAAGAATAGATACCTTCCGCCTTGCGCGTAAAACCAATCCGCCAAATCTTTCAACGAATAAGATTGGAACCACAAATTATCCAAAGACGCATATAAGGTATCATCTACGTTGGAGAATGTTTGCAGTATATGCTGCAACATGAGCGTAGTTTTTCCGACACCCTTGGCACCTTTGATTTCTATCAACCGGTCCTCCCAGTTAATGGAATGAATGAGGGGGCGCTGATAATCCAAATTTACCGTTGAAAGGAAATTGTGATACGTCTTGATAATGGATTGTACGTCTTTTTGTTCCATAGCGATCTGAAATTTTGCCGCAAAGGTACAACAAAAAAATGAATTGTGCAAACTTTTTCTCAAAAAAGTACTTGCAAGTACTAAATTTTAGCCATTTTTAGTACCTGGAGATACTAAATCGATGTTATTTTGGTCGATTGTGTTCAAAAAAGTACTTGCAAGTACTAATTTTTAGCCTTTTTTAGTACTTGTAGATATCAAACTGTGTTTTGCCGTTCTTCCTTTGCTGCTCCTCGCCTGCGCATACATGTGCCTGCGCACGTTCCTTAAGAGAAAACGTGCGACCGAGAGCTCGAGCCTGAAGGCTTCCTGTTTTACACGCATACATATCGTCTTATGCAAGCATAGCCGCTATATATTCGTGCAAAATAGATAGAATTTTATTCTATTCGGCAAAAAAAAATCTCCGAACGCTTGCATATATGCAAAATTTGTAGTACTTTTGCAGCGAAAATCGAAAGGATTAACTATGAGTACTATTGTATTTCAACCTCAGGACATCTCGCAAATGGCATTCTTGACAGATTTTGCCAAGCGCATGAGTGTGCCTTATGCCATTGTCCCTGTGAATGTGCAGACTTTATTGAGTCGAGAGGAGAAGAAAGCTCAAAATCGGGCAAATACGTTTGCTAAATTGCAAGAGGCCTTTGCCGGTTGTGGGTTGACGGATGAAGAGATTCGTCAAGAGTGTGAAGCCGTTCGACAAGAAATGCAAGACCATTCATATGCCAACTAAGCGGATTCGTGTTATTGTTGATACTAATTTGTGGATCAGTTCTTTAATTGGTCGGCAATTGGGATCTTTGCGTGAGATTCTCAGTTATCCGAATATTGAATTAGTGATGACTGAGCGGTTGCTGCAAGAGGTATTGTTGGTGGCTCGTCGCCCCAAGTTCGCGAAATATTTCCATGAGGATGATGTGAATCAATTACAGCAGTGGATGGAGCAGAATATGACGAATGTTCCGTTGGGTGAGATTCCTTCCCGTTGCCGTGATCCCAAAGATGATTATTTGTTGGAGTTGGCGATTCAAACCAAAGCTGTGTATCTGGTATCGGGAGATAGTGATCTTTTGGAAATGGGAACTATCGGAGATTGCCGCATAATGACAGTGCAACAGTTCGAGCAAGAAATATTGACGATGTTGTTCTATCATTGATATCCGCGTATACTCCTGTGCATACCTTCTTCTCCGCCTCCTCCGCCGCCGCACGGTAGAGGAGTAGAGGGGGGAAAAATCAAAAAAATGGCATACAAACTTGTGTATGTCATTTTTTTGTTGCAGATATTTATAGTCGCAAATTGTGAAACCACAAGGCTTTATAGCACAAAATCTAAATAAATTTACATTTTATTGCAAAAATTCTTGCATATGTCGTAGAAATATTGTAATTTTGCAGCGCAAAATGAAAAGGTAAAACAAAATGTCAGCAAAGAAAGAGACCACAAGCAACGAAGAGAAGAATAACTTATTCGTAGAAGCAGGTAAATTCTGCTTGGATATTGCTAAGTTAATTTTCGGAGGTGTTATTCTTGCTGGTTTGATGAAGCAAGATATAGAGTATTTATCGTTGTTCTTGATCGGTTTAGGGGTGGTTATTATCTTTGCATTTTTAGGCTTTAGGTTAATTGCAAAATCAAAATCTAAAAAATAGGAGGTTATTATGAATTTGACAACTTTCTTTTTAATAGTTGGAGCAATAGGGATTATTGGAATCATTGCATCCGAAGTTTATTTCAAACATCACGAATGAACTAATATTAACGTTTCGACGTTTCGATTTAAGCGGTAGTCCAATATGTGGACTACCGTTTTTTTATGCCGTTCTGCCCTTGCTCCTCCTCGCCTGCGCGTACATGTGCCTGCGCCCGTTCCTTAAAAGAAAACGTGCGACCGAGAGCTAAAAATCAAAAAAATCGCATACAAATTTGTATATTTGATTTTTTTGTAGTACTTCGGCACGCCCCTTCCCTAAATATGTCATAAATATTTTAGGGTGGGTTCCCTCCGAAAGTACGTTCGCATTTTGCGGGATATATAGGCAATGACGGGATTTTTTTTGCCGAGCCTGAAGGCTTCCTGTTTTACACGCATACATATCGTCTTATGCAAGCATAGCCGCTATATATTCGTGCAAAATAGATAGAATTTATTCTATTCGGCAAAAAAAATCTCCGAACGCTTGCATATATGCAAAATTTGTAGTACTTTTGCAGCGAAAATCGAAAAGGAGAATTTTATGAAGACGAATCCAGACATTGTTGAGTCTCCGATTTATGAGACCTCTCGTATGGGTAGCGGCCAGGAATATCTGACCGCAGACGAACTGATGCAACGTCTTGAACCGCATATCCGCTCGTTGTTCAGATGAAAAAGGTTCGTTATTCATGGGGCATCATATAGATTGATGCTGATTTTCGAGTTGCCTACAATTTGTAGTCAACTGGATCTTATGTTGGTATACAGAGAGCCGACCATTTGGCCGGCTCTCTTGTGTTTGGTTGGTACCGCGAGCGGGGGTCGAACCCGCACAGGCATCACTGCCCAAGGGATTTTCGTACATATCGCTCCAGATCATTTAGCGAAATGCTTGGACTATGTCTTAACCATATCCTTGCGGACTTAGGTTGTGGGTGTATAGTCTCTACACATTTAGGTTGCCTTGTGGCTTCCATTTAGCTCGGCGTTATTGGCATTTCTGAGGCTGCCACCTTCGCCGAATTAGCCCACTTCTACTTCAGAGATTTCTCCCTGAGCACTCATTACCTTTTGTTTTAAAGATCTCTTTAGGGTCTAAGTCCCTCGTGTCTACCGATTCCACCATCACGGCTTCGCGTTCGGCACTTTCGGACGCGGACCAAATCGCAGATTTGTTAATGTCCTCAAGGCCTCCGCTCTTCAATCGAAATATCGCTTCGCTAGCATTTCGATTGAGTTTGGCGGACTTACTCAGTCCGATTGCGCTTTTTTTCGATTCGGAGTGCAAAGGTACGACAAAAAAACGGAATACGCAAGAAAAATGTGCTTTTTTTTCGAAAAATGGCACAAAATGTGCTTTTTATTTGTTCGTATCGAAAATAAGCAGTAATTTTGCACCTGATTTGAATTTTATTACTTTTTAATAATTATTAAATAATAAAATCATGAAAGCGAATGATAATCCGTTTGTAATCAGTGGTTATGAGGGTGCACACTACTTCTGCGATTGGATTACTGGATCCAACGGATGTATTAATTCCTTAATCCCGTCCTCCAAACCATGCACCTATTAGATAACTATACTATTGACGCGCGTACGCGCTATGAGAACCACACGCAATAGCGCCGCCTGTTTCTACACGAAAGAAAGATATCCGGCAGGAGTTGTTCCCAGATAATATCACGCCGATACCTCCGGAAAATGATTACTCCGCTGTGCGCGAATATATTCATGACAGATGCCAATATGATGTCGAATTCAGAAAATTCAAAAAATTGCATCGTTTAACTGATTTTTGTCAACAATTGACATTTGTTTTCGATTGGCCGGTGGAGTATAACTCGCTGTATAAGAGCCTGAAACGGAGGCTTAAGTATCCTCGGAAAAATCATCTTCCTAAATAAAAAAATTGACGTCATTTGACGTCAATTTTTTGTATGTGTCCTTTCGAATGGACGTTTTTTGCCGTAACTTTGCACTCGATTCCTCGCCGCACTCATCACCAAGGACCCGAACCACCCCCGCTACGCAGAGATGGTCTCCCGCCACGCTTCGCAGCTGGACGGCCAGCCCGATCCCGTGCTCGGCAAAAAACGGATTTGCCAGTTCGGCAATTTCGTCCGCGCAGTTCTGATCCACGAATCCTAAGCCCCAAATCGCATGTACAGCAATGTATGTGCGATTTTTATGTCAAATTTCGCTTAATCCAAAATCTTGTATTTTTGCTACATTAAAATAGCAAAAAGTAGTTTTTTTGCATTTTTTTCTTGTTTTTCTTTTTTGTTTATAAAAAAAGCAGTAATTTTGCAGCGAAATTTATGTGACGAAAAAAACGTGACGGAAATTTCGCTACGAATAAAAGACTTGAAATCAGTTAATTATGATCAATAAAGAGGCTGTTTTTAATCCGTTTTCTATTACCTCATATATGGGGCCGGAGTATTTTTGTGACCGTGATGAAGAGACGAAAGAACTGACGGGTGCGTTAGCTAACGGGCGCAATGTGACGCTGATTAGTCCCCGTCGTGTAGGAAAAACGGGTTTGATTCATCATTTCTTCCGGAGTCTGAATCCGAAGGAGGTGCAGTGTTTTTATGTGGACCTGTATAGTACCTCCAATCTGCAGGAGTTTACCAAACTCTTTGCGCAAGAAGTGCTGACCAAGCGTATCACGCCATTCTCCGAACAGGTATGGGCAGAGATTACCCATTTCTTTGGTGCACTACGACCGGTCTTCGGAGCCGATCCTATCAGCGGCATGCCGCAATGTACGATAGATATCCAGCCGCAACGCGAAGAATGGACCTTGCAGCAGATCTTTGCGTACTTGGAGAAATCGACTAATCCGTGTTATGTGGCGTTTGATGAGTTTCAGACCATAGCGGAATATACGGACGTGAAGATGGAAGCTTTGCTGCGTACGTACATCCAGCAATTGCATAATGTGCATTTTATCTTCTCCGGCAGCAAGAAACACATCATGACCGAGATGTTCTCTTCCGCCAAGCGTCCTTTCTACCGCAGTACGCAGATGATGCATATCAATGTGATTGACGAGAAAGTGTACTATGCTTTTGCCGCCAAACATCTGTCTGCTCATGGCCAACACATGGATACAGATACGTTCCATGACTTATATACCCTTGTGAATGGTTATACATGGAATATCCAAAGTTTGCTCAATCGCCTTTATCAAAGTAGCGTGGAGCAGATTGATTATAATAGAGTGCTCATGACTCTCAATCAGATTCTACTCGAAGAATCACCATCCTATCAGATGATTTGCCGTCTGGTTACAGATCGCCAATTGCAAGTGTTGCGAGCGATAGGCAAAGAGGGTGTCGTCAAAGAGCCGGGCAGTAATGTGTTCCTCCAAAAGCACCAACTCGGAGCGTATAGCACCGTTCGAGGTGCAATTCAAAATCTGATGGAGAAAGAACTACTCTATCAGAACGATGATGGCACGTATGTAGTTTACGAGAAATTCTTTGCGCTTTGGTTGAAACAACATTAATTCCCTAACTCTCTAACTCCCTAATTCGAAAATCTAAAATCGCTAATCCCTAATCGATTTTTGAAAAAACGTCTTAGCCGCACGTGCACGATTATTTTTTTTACAAAAATCTTGCATATATCAAAAAAAAACAGTAATTTTGCAGCGAAAAAGTAAATGGTGGTTTATATAAATAGGTGTTTATATTATGAGGTTTTATGATCGAGAAACAGAATTAGCAGTATTGCGTAATGCGTACGAGCAGTCGCTTACAAACGCTACATTTACGGTGCTGATGGGGCGTCGCCGCGTGGGAAAGACATCCCTCTTGTTGCATGCAATGGAGGGTAAGGATTATGCCTACCTGTTTGTCTCTAAGGATAGCGAAGCAATGCTATGCAACAAGTTTCAAACGATCCTTGAACAGCAATTACATCTCCCTATTTATGGTACAATTACCCGTTTTCGGGACCTGTTTGAGGTAATCATGCGCGAGTCTGTTCAGCGGCCTATAACGGTTATTATTGACGAGTTTCAGAATTTAGCCAAGATAAATGCCGCTATATTTAGTGAGATTCAGGACATCTGGGATCGATACCATGCGCAATCGCATATCAATCTGATAGCATCAGGAAGTATTATGGCGATGATGAAGCATATTTTTGAGGATAAGAATGAACCGCTTTATGGGCGCCCCACCTCGAAATTCACACTTCGCCCGTTCTCCATTGCCGTGCTTAAACAAATTTTTGCTGACCATTGTCCGAATTACACAAACGAGGATCTGCTATGTCTTTATATGATCACGGGCGGAGTGGCGAAGTATGTGGAGTTGCTGATGGATGCTGGCTGTTATACCAAGGAGAAAATGCTCAATTACGTTTGTCGGCTCGATTCCTATTTCCTGACGGAGGGACGAGATGTCATCAATACGGAGTTCAGCGCCGATTATAACACCTATTACTCGATTCTCCAATTGATAGCCAATGGCTCCAATAGACGCACCGATATCGACGGCGCGCTTCAGAAAGATTGCGGTACTTACTTGACGAATTTGGAGAAGAACTTTGGTATGATATTGCGTCTAAAACCACTTCTGGCATCCGCGCAATCCAAGACCTCTTCTTATGAGATAGCCGATTTGTTTTTGCGGTTCTGGTTCCGGTTTATATGTCCTTATCAGTCGTTGATTGAGAGCGGGCAACTGAAACTTTTGCGTACGAATATCAATACGCACTATGAGCGCTTCTCCGGCAAAACCTTAGAACGCTATTTCCAGGCCTTACTCATGGAGTCAGGTGAATATAGTCGGGTAGGCAATTGGTGGGATAGAAAAGGAGAGAATGAAATAGATATCGTTGCCATCAATGAATTCACCCACCAAGGGCTTATAGCAGAGGTGAAACGCAATGAGCAGAAAATCAATCTGCATGCCCTGGCAGAGAAGGCGAATAATCTACCATCTGCCGAGTTCGGCCGTTATCAATTTCATCTCCGCGGGTTCTCCATTAAAGATATGTAGCTGAACACTGAACACAATTATGACTAAACAACAAATCATAGAGCAAACAAATGCCTTTTTCATTCATACGCTGGATTTTGAGGAGACGCAGATAACTCCCGAAGCGGAACTTCGCCGTGATTTGGGAATTACCAGTGTGGATGCGGTAGCCATAGCAACTTTTGTGCAAAAAACCTTCGGCATCCCTATTGTTATGCGTGAACTGAAGGCGATTATCACCTTGGAGGATTTATATAACTATATAGAGACGAATCACTAATTCGATAATCCCTAATCACTTTTTGCTATCTTTTGTTTGCAAAAATAGCATTTTTGTTAAGATTTTTTCCTAAACCCTTGTGTATGTAAAAAAAAAGCAGTAACTTTGCAGCGCTTTTGTGCGCCGCTTGTGCATTGTATGCATAGCACGCACGAAAACAGAAAACAAAAGGTATATACAACCTAACCAACCTAACTGTGAAAAATTAGTGTGAAAACTAATTAAAAAAGGTACTAAAATAATGAAACATTTTTTTGCAATGCCTTCGGGCATTAGTAGCCCGTATTGTATGGCTACGAGAAGGAAATTCCTTCATCTTGCGCTATGTCTGTTAGCGCTATTCTCGTTTGTTTTGCCTGCAAAGGCAGATGTGGATTGGGAGAGTTTAGGTGTTACTTCTGTTTCTGGGAACACCAGTTATTATCTTTACAATGTATCTGCTAATAGGTTCATGGTGTATAATGGGTCGAGTAGCCAAGTTACAACAACTACAGAACCGGCAGAAGTGGAAGGAAAGTATATAACGACGAGCACTAACAATCCTCCCAGGTTTAATAATATTATAACTGCAAATGCGAATGCATACGCTTATTTAGCCACTAAAATCTCAGGAAAAAGATTTAAATTCTCTATTAGAAATTATACAAACTACTCTCTGTACATTGATAATACCGGAGCAGTAAATGTGTCAAACAGTCTCACTGGAACCAACTACCAAGACTGGGTTATTATCCCTGTAGCAACGTTCAATGCCAATAAGCCTCTTATCTATTTTACAGCCACGGCGGCTTATGCGAATCCTTCACAGAGTGAATGGGGAACAATCAAAGCGAGTCTGCAAAATACAACAGCAGGTTGGAATAGTGCTACCGATGTTGTGGATAAAAGCACTGAGGGTATAGGTGCTTTTGGAAGTGCGCTTGTTTATTTCAAAGCTACGGCCGCCAGCGACATGTATCGTTTTATGGGATGGAAAACCAGTCCGGAGGCAGAGAACTATGTCTCTACGAATGCTACTTACTCAGTGGCTGTAGAAGGAGGTGATGATGCAGAGCATGCCACCTCTTATACAATCTATGCAGATTTCCAGAAGAAGAATACGATTTATGCCAAAGCCATGACGGGAACGAATAACCCGTCTGTCGGTTCGGCAAAAGTAGCGTTCTCCAATACTATTCCGGATAATCAGATAGAAGTAGAAGATAATCACTCACTCTATGGTGATTCGTATGAGTTTACCGCGTATTTTGAGGCAACCGCTCCGGCTGAGGGGTATGAGTTTGCAGGTTGGTCGCGTAATATATCCGGTACACGTATGATCGGAGGAGCCATTAATCTGACGTATACTGAGACCTTCGAAGCAACCAGTTTGCGGGAGGCTAAACCCACCACTTTGGAGATCTATGCTATTTATACGCCAGTAAGCAATTATGAGGCGCAGGCTATTCATGTTACCGATGAGGGAGAGGAGATCATTACGCCCCAAGCCACTCTCGCTGAGGCAATAAGTTTTGCTCAAGCCGGTGATTTGGTACAGTTGCTGAAGAATGTTTCTCTTGCAAGTGCAGTAACTATTGACAAAGATCTGATGTTGGACCTGAACGGCTATTCAATAAACGGTTCTACAACCTTGCTCAATATATCGGCTGGTAAAGTAACCATCACGGACGGTAATCAGCGTGAGAATAACGCTATCCGTCTTTCTGCTGCTTCGGCAAGTGCCCTTTCTGCTGTAACGGTTTCGGGCGGAAACCTCACTTTCCATCAGGGTCTTATTGCGGCTGCCAATAGCGGAGCTGGGGCCGTTTCGGGTGTTCTGGTAAATAGCGGTTCGTTCTTGGCGCAAGGAAATATAGCCATTGAAGTAAATGCAGCGTCCGGTTATGGCGTACAAGTAGCTGGCGGTGAAGCTACTCTATATAGTGGAACGATCAATGCTACCGGCGGAGCTATCGGTGTATTGACAAGTGCTAAAACAGCTATCACCAATAGTATTAAAATCAATGTATCAGGTGCTACGAATATAATAGGAGTACGTACAACCGGAAGTGCTAATGTGACGATTGACGGTGGTGTTATCTCTGCCACAGCTACGGGTGCCAATGCCTATGCTATCCAAGCGCAAGCCGGAACGGTAGTATGCGAAGGCAATATGGAAGCTAAAGCAAATGCTACTTCCGGAGCTTATGCACTCAGACAAGAAGGAACAACGAAAGTGACGGTTAATACCGGTCGCTTCTGGACCAATAATACGCAGGATATTATCGGAAATCCGGCAAATAATACTAACCTGAAATTAGGTGGCGGTTATTACGTACACAACACGGAGCTGACTACTTATAAGGCATCGGACAAAGTAGGTATATCCGATCTGACGAACCCAAAGAAGTTCAAAGATGCCGGATATAAGTATATCCTCTCGGACGGTGAGAACCCCAACTATGTGGCTTTTACTGCCAATGGTTTGAATTTCAGCACTTTGGAAGATGCATTGGATTATGCGAACCAAAATTCGGGAACAACGATGACGATTCTTCAGAAGGTTGCGGATTATACGTTCGATGTTCCGGGTAACTATACTCTACCAGCGAAAGCAACTCTGTTGATACCCTATGAAGGACAAACAGCGGCGAAAACTTCTGTCGAACGAGTAAATGCAACATCAAGCCTTCCAACATCGGCAAATTGTATATTACGAATTGCCTCGGGGGTAACTTTGAATGCTTTAGGAAGCATAGAGGTTGGCTGTAAACAGAATGTTGAAGGTCAGGGTGAGAGCGGTATTGGTCGTCCGGTTGGTACGTTTGGACATATCATTATGTCTCCTGGTAGCAAAATCATCTTGTCAGGTTCGTCCAGTATTTTACGTGCTTGGGGATTCATTACAGGTGATGGAACGAAAGATGCGAAAGGTACGTATCTTGGCGGAGAGATTGATGTTCGCCGTGGTGCAACGGTGCGCGAACAATTCCAGATGCAGGATTGGAAGGGTGGATCAGCAAGTTCGGATTTATTAAAAGCTCCTAATAAGGGTACAAACAGAGTATTCCCGGTTTGTCAATACTTTGTTCAAAATGTGGAAGTGCGAGCGAAATACCATCCGGGAGCGAAGTTGATTGGAAGTGCGGGAATGTATGTGTCTAAATATGGGTTCTCTTCAACTCCTGTAACCGATGCGATAGGTATAATTGGTGCACGATATAGTGCTACATCCAAAGATGATGCGATGTTCTTGATGCAAAATACGGATGAAAGTGAAGATACTTGGGTTTGTAAATGGTATGACGTGAAGAACGATAAGCAAGTTTATGAAGTGAATAACTCGGCTGAGTTGGGTAATTTGGCTTTTGATTTAAGTGCAACTGTTCTTTTTTTCAGCATACCTGTTAATATGAACTCTGCAGATTACGTTCTTCCTGTTACCAATAACATGAAGATCCATCTGTTGACCGGTAGCATGAATATTACGCAAGACACAGAGATTCTGCCGGGCGCAGAGATTGAGGTGGATAAAGAATCTACGGTAACTATCGCTTCGGGCAAACATCTTTTCCTATATGATGCAGACCAATGGTATGACCAATTATATGGTGTAGAATCCGGCAATTGTATCCAGCGCGTCAAATGGCGTCCGGGCGGTCGTCCGAATGTACGTAACCTAAAATGGAGTGAGCTCAAAGCGAATAACATTGATGCGGTTGCTAATGTGCATGGTACTTTTAATGTGGATGGTACGGTATGGACGACCTCCAGCGGTGCGCAGATAATATCTTCTGTCAAAGATGCGGGTACAATCAATATCCTTACGACTACTCCTGCTGCAGGTACAACCAAGGCGCTCTATCAAATAAATGGTGCCAGTGCAAGTAGTTTCGCTTCTACAAATAGTGTCCCTGCAAAATTACAAAACAGCAGCACCTATGTGGAACATGGTGGTGATGCTTATACTTCAACTGCGGCTACTGATGAGTACCTATCCTTCTGTTATTTAGATATAGATGGTAATGGAGGACGATGGACTCGACTTTCTGCAGATGGTTGTTTCGTGCGTGATGATGCTACTGAACCGGCAAAATACTACGCAAAACCGAAAGAGTACGTACAAGTAGCAGTTACAAAAACGGATTTAGGAGAGGATGAATATTCCTTAGATGGGAATACAAATCACACCTATTCGTATTATGACCAATCGGGTAATTTGGAAGAGGATACTTTCCTTATTTGTTTGCCGGATTGCCAGTGGTGGAAAGTGGTACCGGTAGAGGAGTCCGATTCGCTCTTTTATAGTCCGATCAATGAGGTATATTATTATTGGAATCCTAATCGAAAGGAAGAAGCTCTCACAGTTCCGGGATGGGAAGAGAAACGCTTCACGGTTCGTTGGGAGAACTGGGATGGTACGTTGCTCGCCAATTATCAGCAAGTATATAAATCCACGCCATCCTATCAAGGTGCTACTCCGCAACGCGACATGACCGCATACTACACCTATGCGTTCAACGGATGGCTTCCAGAGATAATGCCTGTTACGAAAAATGTAACCTATACGGCGCAGTTCGAGGAACGTGACCGCAAATATACGATCACCTTCCTTGATGAAGATGGAACCAGTATTATTGAGACGCAGCAGTGTAAGATCGGTGAAGTGCCGGTTTGCTACAACATGCCTTCCAAAGAAGGAATGCGTCTGGAATGGCTGCCGTACGAACCGATTGCCGTTAGCGGTACAGCTACCTATACAGCTCATTTCACCGAAGAAGAGAAAACAGCATATACCATTACGTTCTTTGACTTCAATGGAATGGTATTGCAGTCCGGTGAGGTGGCTATTGGTGAGATGCCGGTATATGATGAGGCAAATGGTATTCCTTCCAAACCGTCTATTACCGGTACGGATTACGAGTGGTCGGGTTGGACTCCGGAGATCGTTGCTGTTGAAGCGAATGCGTCTTATACCGCAACCTTCCGTCCTGTGGCTGCCAAGTATGACATTAAGTTCTATCAGCAAGACGGCAATACCCAAATAGGAGAGACACAGCGTGTATCGTATGGTGAGTTGCCTGCTGTACCGGACGTGTCTGCTTTGGCACCGGATGATGCTCCGGAAGGTCATTATTATGAGGTGGTATGGAATCCGGGTATCTCTGTAGCGGTTAAGAACCAAAACTATACCATTCAACAATTCGACCTCAAGCGCGGTAAATGTTCGTTTACGATGATTGCAGGTGAGAATGGTCTGGTGAAATATGGAAGTGAAGAACCGATGGATGTTGTGAATGTTGTGGATGACTACGGAACAGAAGTAACTGTCGAAGCAGTACCGAATGCTAATTATCGTTTCGTTCGATGGAATGATGGCAACACAACTGCTAAGCGCGTGGATTATAAACTGAGTTCCACGACTCTCCGCGCAGAATTTGCGCTGGCGCAATATACCATCACGTGGAAGGATTACGAGGGCGAGACTCTGGGTACAACCATCGTTAACCACGGTGAGACACCATCTTATTCCGCGCCTGCACGTGTTGCGGATATGGTTTATAGCTACTCTTTTGCCGGTTGGAATACTGCTATTAACGGCAGCGGTACCGGTATCGTAGCGGCAACGGCAGATGCTACCTATTTCGCAACTTACAGCAACACGCCGGTGCAATACACTCTCCGCTTCAACTTTGATAATGGTCGTGAGGACTTCGTGAAAGACTATGGCTACGACGTAGAGCCCGTAATTACGAACCCGACCAAGACTTCGCTGATGGGTGTAGAGTTTGTATTCACAGGATGGAAGAATAATGCAACTGATGCTATCATTGAGGCAGGCACTGGCTCTACCACGTTCCCGCCTGTAAGAGGTGATGCTTCTTATACGGCACAATACCGCGGTGTGTTAGTAGCCGGAGGAGATATGGCAGAAGAAATCGTACTGGATGATCCTACTTCCCTGGACGACCTGACTATCCACACCAATGGCTCTGTGGAAGCTTACGGTGGTGCAGCGTTGACGGTTAATAACCTCTATCTGGAGGCAACTTCTGAGACATCGGGTCAGTTGTCCGGTACGCATGTAAGTGCTGTTAATGCTTATTTCGATTGGACGATGAACGGCACGACAGGTTCCGTACGTCGTACGTGGTATGCGGTGGCAGTGCCTTGGGAGGTAGATGCACGTACGGGTATCACGGAGAAAGCTACCGGTCGTACCTTGGTAGCTGGTCGTGACTTCGACCTTATATATTATAATGGCGCAACGCGCGCAAGTGATGGTAACGTGCCGACTTGCTGGGAGTATGTACAATGGGATATCCAGGGGCATGACCGGCAAGGTAATCCGCGTCCTGTGGATAACCTCCTGCACCCGGGTCGTCTCTATATGATGTACTTCGCTGCAGAAGGTCTGCAGACCGTTCGCTTTGAGAAAGCAGCTGGTGCTGACATTATGTACATGAATCCGCTTAGCGTGGAGGCCTATCCAGAGGCAACCGACAACGAAGATAAGGATGCTAACTGGAACGGTATCGCTAACCCGCGTACGTACTTTGCATCGCTCAGCGCCGGTAGTGCTACTTATGCGCAGGTGCTGAACAACGGTAACTTGGATGACTATTTTGCAGGAGAGGAAAGTCCTGTCTACCAAACAATCAATTTGGCATCTTCGTCCTTTATGGTCGGCAAACCGGTATTCCTCCAGGCTACTGGTAATGATCCGGTGGTTGTGACCAAAGAGACCACTGCAGGTATTGTCAATGCTGCTCCGCGTCGTAACCGTGAGACCGGTGATACGCCGGAAGGCATAGATGCTGTTTATCAGTTGACTATCGCCGCAGACGGCAAGCCGGTAAGTGACAATATCTTCGTGCAGGCTACCGAAGATGAGAAGGCAGACAAGTATGTCATTGGCAAGGACCTAACGAAGGGTGGTGTAGCTGCCAAGCGTGCACAGATGTGGGTAAATCGCTACAACTCGAAGTTGTCGGTGAACACGCAGATGCTTGTTGACGAAGAAGCAATATATCCGTTGGGTATTTTTGCTCCTGTGGACGGAGAATATACAATCTCTATTATCCAATCTTCAACGTCTAATGACTACAATCTCTATCTGACATTGAATGGCGAGGCGATTTGGAATCTCTCCAATGGCGAATATACGCTCTCGCTTCCGCAAGGTAACACTGCTGACTATGGCCTGCGCATCAGCGCTCGCAAGAGTCCGACTGTGGCTACCGGCATCGACGAGGCAGTAGTTGACGCCCAGGGTGAGACAATGAAGGTGCTGATCAATAATCAGGTCTTTATCATCCGTGGAGATAAGGTCTACTCGGTAGATGGCCAATTGGTGAAATGAGTAAATATGAACATGCTAAAAAAATGACTAAATAGCCTTATGGAAAAGAAACTATATAATATTCCTCAGACAGAGGTCGTGCCATTTAACACTGTCTTGATGCAATTAACAAACACCGCAAGTGTTCTTCCCGGTCCTGGTAGTCATGCCCCAAAACGCCACGACTCGGTATTCTAAGATCGATTACCGATTATCGATTGTGGATTATCGGTAATCGATTCTCAAAAAATCGCATGTACGTGAGAGCGTATGTGCGATTTTTTTATGTTCCTTTTTTATGAAAAAGATACCATTTACTTCCAAAATGAAAAATTTAGCTCTTTATATTTGCACGATTCAGAAAAAAGCAGTAATTTTGCAGCCGGATTTTAAAATATCATAAAATATAGTATATGTATAATATTACTTTATTATAAGATAGATTATGCTTATGTCGAAGAGCACAATGGCCTATAAATTGCCGCGTAGAGCGGAGCAGAACCTACGGATTGTAGGAGAGCAGATACGTCTGGCGCGTTTGCGTCGGGACCTGAGTATCGCGCAGATTGCCGAACGGGCGAGCTGCAGCGAATTGACCGTTATGCGCGTGGAACGCGGTACACCTACGGTAGCCATCGGCATCTATCTGCGTATCCTTTTCGCTTTGGGCCTCGATGAGAGCATTCTCTTCGTAGCCAAAGATGACGAGATGGGTCGCACATTGCAAGATTTAGACCTTAAAAACCGCCAGCGCGCATCAAAGAAATGAGGAACATACAAATAAATATGGATGCCCAACAGACAGAGTCTGTAGGAGTTTTGGGGCACGATATGATACGTGGCAATGCGGCATATCAATGGGAGTTTGAGGCTCAATGGTTGCAGAAGCACAGTCAGACACTATTGAGCGGAGACTTGCAGAATGCAGGTGGACCTCAGTATGCTTCAGGTCGTTTGTTCGGTTTTCTGCAAGACTCCATGCCGGATCGGTGGGGGCGACGACTGATCGACAAGCGGGAACGGCTATTGGCTGCGCAAGAAGGACGAGCACCACGCCATTTAACGGACATTGATTATCTGACACAGATAGACGATACCACTCGCATGGGAGCCTTGCGATTACGGGAAGGCAACAATCTACTGGGTACGCAGTATGCCGATATGCCTATTCCGCCTCTGACGCATCTGCGCGAGTTTGTGGATATGGCGCAGGAGTATGAGCGGCATGATGAGCAAGGAGGTACTATCCGTGAAGAGTGGTTGTTGAATTTGTATAAGCAGGGTTCATCCTTAGGAGGAGCGCGTCCGAAAGCCAATGTGCGGGATACAGACGGTTCATTGTGGATAGCCAAGGTCCCATCCATTAATGACGATTATGATGTGGCATTATGGGAATTATGGGCACATAAAATGGCGAATCTTGCCGGTATAGAAGTGCCGGAAATGCGGTTGTTGTCCTTGCCGGGACAGAAGTACCATACGCTATTGTCTAAACGTTTCGATCGAGATGGTGAGCAGCGCATCCATTTTGCATCTGCGATGACTTTGTGCGGTTTGCAGGATGGTGCAGATGCGACGACCGGGAACGGCTATCTGGATATCGTGGATGTGTTGGTCGGCAATAATGGGTTTGCAGACCCGCAGGCTGCGTTGGAGCAGTTATACCGGCGTGTGGCATTCTCTGTTGCTATCCGTAATCACGATGACCATTTCCGCAACCATGGTTTCTTGTTAATGGAGAGAGGATGGGTATGGTCGCCGGCCTATGACCTTAATCCCTCGGATTTCAACACGCAGAGTCTGCTGATATCGCGTGATAGCAATGAGTCTTCTTTGGACGTGTTACTTTCCGCAGCAGGAGATTATATGTTGAGTGCCGATCGAGCAAGGCAGATCATTAACGAAGTCCGCACGGCAATGGTCCGTTCCTGCCAAGTAGCCCGCCAATGCGGCATCTCTGACCATGAGATGACGCGGTTTAAAATGATTTTACCGATTTTTGGTGATTGATTTCTGGTAATGGTTGACTAATTCGAAAATCGCCAATCTTTTTTATTTTGCAAGGTTTGTCCATCAAGGACATGTAATGCCTTATCAATTCCCCAAAATCGCATGTACGTTCCTGCGTATGTGCGATTTTTTTATGATTTTGTTGCTTCTGGTTAATTTGAATGAACAAATAATTTGCATATATCAGAAAAAAGCAGTAATTTTGCAGTCGAATTTGAAATAAGGCGTCTGAGGCGCTGTGTTTTGGCATATCGAATCTGGTAAATTCAATCTGACTCCAAGGCATAGTGACAAGGATTTCCAAGCATGTGTTGCAAAGGTACGCACACATGTGGCGCTGAACATGTGTCAGCGCAGCGGGACTTCATTGTTGCTGTTATCGTGTCTGGGTCTCTACCGGAGCTCGGATATGCGAAGCAGCGAGATGCAGCTCCGCTTTTTTTGTGCGTACCTTTGTGGCATACGGCGTGGGTGGTAGGTTTTTCAGTACCTTTTTTGTTTTCACCCTATCACCCATGCTGCCACTTCTCGGGGAGCATAAATGGAGCATGGAAAAGTAAGAAAAGGACTAAAAACGTAAAAAATCGCATATTATACGATATTTTGATAAATAAATTTGCATATGTGAAAAAAATGTTGTAATTTTGCAGCCGTATTAAAAAAGTGCATCTAAAAGCGCTGTGTTTTTGGCATATCGAATCTGGTAAATTCAATCTGACTCCAAAGCATAGTGACACGGATGATCCTCTTGTGGGGCTTCGTTGCCACTATTTTGAGTTAACGGCATTACCAGAGCCTGATATGCGGAACAGCTTCAACGAAGTTCCGCTTTTTTTGTGCACCGATATGAACGACATGCTATTGACGAAAATAATAATATAAATAGGATACAAAAAAGATGAAAATGAAATCATTTATGGGGAATTTCTTCCTCAAGTTTTTGTGTGTATGTGCAGCCTTCGTTCTGAATATCGGAACGGTTGAGGCTCAATACTATCGGGCTCGGGCTCAGGTTATCTCTGAAGAGGACAATACCGGAGGTCGTGTTTATGTTGGTGGTTATAGCGCGGGTGAGTACCAATCACCAAACTTTACAACTGATGTAAATGAGGTAGATGAAAGTGGAGATGTGGATATCTACTTCTATGCGCAGCCTGTAAAAGGATATGAATTTGTTGGTTGGTATAAAGATGAGGATTGTACAATTCTACTAAGTACTGGAAATACTTATAATTTTTGGTCGTATGGAGGTGGATACTTCAAATTAACGACTTCAGCTTCAGAAGAGAACGCACCTATCAATACGCTTTATGCCATGTTCAACAAGAAACTAATTGATTGGACAGATTTTGGAGAAGTTCCATCTGCTGGTGAGTATTACATATATAATTTAGGATATGATGGTTTCTTAAAAATCAATGGAACAAGTTTGGTGGGTACGAAGAATCACGCAGAAGCCCAATTGTGTACGCTTGTCAGTGGAGGAACAACAACGATAAGTTTTAATATTGACGAAGCGACCAAATATATGAATAAAAATGGTACGGGAATAGAGAGTACTGAGTCTCCTTATTCTGTAACATTAGAGCCCAAAGAAGAGGGGAATTATATGGTTCATTTGGATAGAACTAGTTATACGCATTGGGAAATGTATACAAGTGGATCTACGGATTATAACAGTAAAAATGAGAGTAAATTAACTCAACGCTGGATATTTATTTCTAAGGAAAATTATGATGCGCAAAAGTGGTCTCTCTATTATGCAGCTAATGCGGAAGCGACTCGTGGAGGTGGCGTAAAAGTGGCATTTGAGAATCCTATTCCAGAAGCAGCAACAGAAGCTGCAAGTGGAGCAACGGAAGTAGGATTTATAAACTCTCAATCTGTAACTGCTTATTTCAAGGCAATTCCAGACGAAGGCTATGAATTTGTTGGCTGGAAGAAATCCCCGGCAGGAAGTTATGTGTCGTTTGACGCAAATTATTCGGAAACTTTTGATGCCGTAAGTACAGAAAGCGCATCTCCGACAACATTGACCATGTACGCTTATTTTGAAAAAGAAAGTGAGTATGAAGCAGAGCTGTTAGATACATATGGAAACTCCTCTACCGGTACTTTTGCCGAAAAATATGCAGCAGCAGGGAATGGATATACACTGGTTCTCCATCAAAATATTGATTTAGGATCAACGCCGTTAGATATCGATAAAAACATTACTATCAATTTTAATAATCGTAAAATAACGGGGTCGGTAGCAAATATTATCTCAATACATAGCGGAAATAATGTGACTTTTGTTGATAACTCGGATGAAGCTGTTGGTGGTGTATATGTGAACGCGAATGCTGATTCTGAGTTAAGTGCGGTACAAGTGAATGGTACCTTAAATTTCTCAAAAGGTGTTATCTCTTGTAAAAACACTTCTTCAGAAGAAAGCGCACAGGCAACCGGTCTTTCTGTGGCAAATAGCGCAACACTTAATTTGCAAGGCGGTATTATAAAAGCAGAAGCAAAGAAAGACGCATATGGCCTCAAAGTTCCGTCTGGAGCAACCGCAAATTTAATAGTAGGTGCAATTAATGCTACTTCGGAGAGTGATGCATGTGGAGTGTTGGCAAATGGTACAACCAAAATATCTTGGAGTGTTGCAGTTAATGCAACAACTACAACCGGCAATAATGCTATTGGTGTACAGGTTGACGACGCATCTGCAAATGTAACAATTGATGGTGGTGTGATTACTGCAACCGCAGCAGCGTCAAATGCATATGCTATTCAAGTAAAGCAGAGTACGGTAGAAATAGGTGGAAATATGGCGGCAATTGCTACAGCAGGTACTGCCACAACTGCTTATGCCGTAAAGCAAGAAGACACCAGTGTCGTTAATGTGCAAACAGGTCGCTTCAATACAAACAATACACAAGATATTGTTGCGGCAACGGCTGCTAATTTGTTGCTATCAGGTGGTTATTATGCTCATAGTGCAGGATTAAGTACTTATAAGAAGAATAGTGATGTAAATCAGAGTGAGTTGAAGGAAGGTACGAAATTTTATACGGAGGGCTATCGTTATATGCTTTCTGATGGAGAAAACCCGAATTATGTGGTGGCATGTGCTTTCGGGACGGACTTCACCAAGTATTTTGGTTCGTTGGAGGACGCACTTTCGTATGCAAACAATAACCCGAAAACAGAAATGACTATTCGTCTGGAGTTGCCAGAATATACATTGCGTGCCGGTAACTTTACCATTCCTGCTAATGCAACATTACTTATTCCATATAAGCAAGGGCAGGAAGTACAACCGATAGTAGAGAGAAATGATGGAGGTTCAAGCCAAACTACCCCCTCCCCTTTCTCTAAATTGATTATCGAGTCCGGTACACATATTGATGTATATGGTACAATAGAAGTTGGCGCTATTCAAAACAACCCCTACAAGCAGTCTGACTGGGCAATTGGTATGCCGGAAGGTGGTTGCGGATATATCTATCTTGAATCTGGTAGTCAAATCGTGTTATCTTCCGGTGGTATGTTGAGAGCGTGGGGATATGTATATGGCGCTGGTACAATTGATGTGCGTCGTGGGGCAGTAGTCAAAGAATTATTCCAAGTTCTTGATTTCTGTGGCGGGACTCATTTTACTGCTGCGGCATCAGATCCTGCTGGATTGGGACATCGCGTATTTCCGCTGACACAATACTTTATCCAAAGCATCGAATCAAAGACGACGTACCATCCCGGTTCTCAATTGCTTACATCGATTGCATTGTATCCCGGTTCTCCCGCTTATGCAAATGATGTGGCAATAGTTGGTTTGTGTGATAAATTGAATGGAGAGGATGATGACCATGCGCTTTTCTTGATGAGTGATAGAGATGAAAGTGAAGATACGTGGGTGCTTAAATATTATAATACCACTACGGATCAGCAAGTATATGAGATAAACAACTCAGCGTTGCTTGGATCTTTGTATATAGGAATTAGCGGTTCGGAGATGAATACCTTTGATTTTGATTTGCCGCTCACAAACAATATACAAATACACTTGCTTTCTGGTGAAATGGGTATTACACAGCGCACGGTTTTGCTTCCTGGTTCTGAAATAATTATTGATAAGAAGTCCACTATCACTATTTTGGATGATCCTCTCAAAGATTATGATGGTGCACTATTTTTGTGGGACGCTGCTCAATGGGGAAAATTTGTATTCTCGAATTTCTATGCGCAAAAACTGAAATATTCTCCTACAATAGGTGGAGCACCTACAGTACGATGGAGTGGAACTAGTGGAAAGACGGATTCTTCCCTTCCATCCGCTTCCATCAATGTAAAGGGAACTTTGGATATTCAAGGTGCTCTATATACAACAGATGGTGGTGCAAATATTTACTCTACAGATGCTGATGCGGGTACTGTACATTTCAGTGTGGCGGCAGCAGAGGATGCTCTTATCTATCACTTCCCTGAAGGAGGACCTAAAACTAAGCGAGGATGGTTTAGTGGATATTACACGGCAGACAACCCCTCCAAGAATTGTACTTCTGCTCAATTAAAGAATGAAGTGGGCGATCCTACAATTACTAAGGGGCAGGCGAGTAAAGGTGATACTTACTGTTATGTGGATGGGAAATGGAAAAAGTTAGAAGATGATGGTTGTATTGTAATAGACAAGACGGATAATGAAAATTTGAAATATCTCGCTAAACCGGCAGATTATGTAGAATTAAAGAAACAGCGCGACGAGGTCGGCGAGTATGATGATTTATTTATTCGTGATGACCATACGTATCAATCTGCTGACGAAACACGTGAATTCATTCTTACCTTAGATAACAAAGGTAATTGTCAGTGGTGGGAAGTGGAAGATGTGGAAGAGAATGATGCATTGAAGCATTGTACGCACCCGGATAACGATAAGTATTATTATTGGGGAACAGATCCAATTACAGGTGATGAAATGTGGCTCGAGAAAGAGTTTACCGTTACTTGGGTTACAAAACCATATGACAGTAAGGATCAAGGATTAGTAGTCTATCCTGTAGATTATAAGGCTACGCCTAAGTACCTCGGCACTAACCCGTCTCGTCCGATGACGGATTACTATACCTATGACTTCATCGGCTGGCTGCCGGAGATTGTTCCGGTAACGGATGATGCAGTTTATGTGGCTCAGTTCCAGCAGAACGATCGCAAGTACCTGATCACCTTCTTGGATGAGGACGGTTCGGTACTGGAGGAGGCTCTCTGGAAGATGGGTGAAGTACCGGCTCCGGTAAACGAACCGACTCCTTCGGGTAAGAAACTCGTTTGGGAACCGACTATTCAGGCTGTTAACGGCGAGGCAACCTATCGTGCTACCTATACCGACATCGTGCTGCCTGCATATCAGATTACATTCGTTAACTGGGATGGTACGCCGCTGCAGCAAAACGATGTGGCAACCAATACCTTGCCCGAATATACCGGAGATACGCCGACTAAACCGTCGCTTGCCGATGTTGGATTTGAGTTCGAAGGATGGACTCCGGACTTGGCACCGGTAAGTGAGAATGCTATCTATACGGCCAAGTTCCGCGAGAAACCGGCTACTTATACCATTACGTTCAAGCGCGCGGTAGGTAATGAAGGTGTAGTCATTGACCCGGCTGAGACGATCCAAACTCTCGAACTCGGCTATGGAGAAACACCTGTTTGTACTTCTGCTCAATTGCCGACTAAGACTTCAACAGCTGCTGAGTACTATACTTTGGTTTGGTCTCCGCTGATTACGGCTGTTACCGGCAATGCAACCTATACGGCTACCGGTTTCGCGGCGCATAAGAACACCTGCCGTCTGACGGTTAGTGCGGGGGCAAATGGTAAAGTAGCGCTGGATGGTAGCGAAGAAGTCCTGAGCGCTATCTACGAATATGGAAACACGGCTACAATCACAGCAACTGCTACTACCACCGGTTATCATTTTGCACGCTGGAGTGATGGTAATACAACGAACCCGCGTACGGTAACAGTAAATGCCGCTATTTCGCTTACCGCTGAGTTTGCTATTAACCAATATGAGATTACGTGGAATAACGAAGGCGGAACGCTGATTGAGAAGACAGTCGTTAATCATGGTGCTGTTCCGACCCACGTAGCGCCGACCAAGGCAACGGATGCATCAAATACGTATTCATTTGCAGGTTGGTCGCCGACTCCGGTTGCAGCTACTGCGAATGCAACCTACACGGCTACGTTCAATGCTACGCCGATCGAGTACACAGTTCGTATCGTGCTGAACAATGGTATGAGCGACATTGTATACGAGGGTATGCACTATAATGATGAGATTACGATCGGTACACCGGTGAAGGCTTCGAAGAATGGCGTAGATTATACGTTCAGCCATTGGACAAATAGTGCTGACGAGAATATCGGTACTACGATTCCGAACGTAACGCAGAACGAAGTATATACCGCGCAATATGATACGCATATCAATGACCTTAAGGCTGGTAACAGCGATGATGCGAATGCGAAAGACTTGGCTCTGACCGAGACCGGCATGGAAGCGCAATCGCTGATCGTTGAGCCTGCCGGTACAGTGAACATTACCGGTTCCGTAACTGTACAGAACTTTATCTTGGAGTCCAACGGTACGAACTCCGGTCAGTTACTCGGTAGTTCTACTGATCGTCTGACGGTTAACGAGCATGCTTACTTCGACCTGACGCTGAATGCACAACGCCGTACTTGGTATGCGGTAGCTGTTCCTTGGGCAGTGGATGCGGAGAATGGCATCTCCATCAAGGGAGGACGTAAATTGGTTCTTGGTCGTGATTTTGACTTGGTATATTATCAAGGAAACGTGCGCGCGAGCCAAGGAGCCGGCTACCAATGCTGGAAGTATGCAGAGGACGGTGATGGCGATAAGATTATGCATCCGGGTCGTCTGTATATGATGTATTTCGCTTCGCCTATTGAGACCATCCGCTTCGAGAACAATGATGATACGCCGTTTAATGATGCCGTAACGACTGTAAGTCAGTACAGTG
Source organism: Paludibacteraceae bacterium (assembly GCA_017509715.1). Lineage (GTDB taxonomy): Bacteria > Bacteroidota > Bacteroidia > Bacteroidales > Paludibacteraceae > Colicola. Next base: position 71,788 of record JAFWOU010000034.1, read on the forward strand.
CATCGGAATCGGATGATGCGAACTGGAACGGAATCGCTAACCCGATGACTTATCACGCTACCTTGGCCGCCGGTGGTGCTACCTATGGCTACTACCTGAACAACGGTCGTGTAGATGAGTATATGGTAGGCGAAGGTGAACCGACCTACAAACTGGTGAACCTGACATCGTATAATGCTATCGTAGGTAAACCGCTCTTCATCCAGGCTGTAAACACCAATAGTATTACTACTACTCCGAAGATCGCTGCGGCTCCTCGTCGCATCCGTGATATAGAGATCGAGGAAGGTATCCAGACGGTATACGAGGTAACGTTCGGCAAAGCCGGCACCGAGAACCAGGATAATATCTTTATCCAGACAGTAGCTTCTAAGGAAGATGGCTATGTATTGGGTCAAGACCTGTTGAAGGCCGGAATGAGTGCTAAGTTACCGCAACTGTGGATCAACCAATACGGCAAGAAACTGTCTGTGAACACGGCAACTCCGATGAACGGTGTACATGAGTATCCGTTGACGCTCAACATCCCGCAATCGGGCGACTATACCATCGCTATCGAGAGCACGCAGGGTGATACGGAAGCATTGTATCTGATCAAGGATGGCAATGTGATCTGGAACCTCTCAAACGGTGAATACACCGCCTCGTTCGAGAAGGGTCAGGAGACCGGCTATAGTCTGCGTACGGCAGCTAAGGCTCCGCAGACGGCTACCGGCATCGACGAAGCTATCATCGATGCTCAGGGTGACACCCGCAAGGTGCTGATCGACAACAAGGTCTTCATCATCCGTGGTGATAAGGTCTACAGTGTGGACGGACAATTGGTAAAATAAATGGTAAATGGTAAATGATAAAATGGTAAATAGCCTTATGGAAAAGAAGCAATATATTATTCCCCAGACGGAGCTTGTCCGTTTTGACTCTGGGGAACTGATGTACGTCGGTGGTCCTGCGAGTGCAGCTCCCGATCCGCATGCCAGCGGTGCTCCCAAGCGCCGAGACTCGGTGTTCTAAGATCGATTACCAATTATCGATTGTCAAAATAATCGCATGTACAGCAATGTATGTGCGATTTTTTTGCCCGAACGCTTGCGTATGTCGGAAAAAAGCAGTACCTTTGCACCGGATTTGAATTTTATTGCTTTTTAATAATTATAAAATAATAAAAAATGAAGGCTGTAGATAATCCGTTTGTTATCAGCGGTTATGAGGGTGCACATTACTTCTGCGATCGCGTAGCAGAGACCGAACAACTGCGCCATGAAATAGCGAATGGCAATAATGTGGCACTGATAGCGACACGCCGTATGGGTAAGAGCGGTTTGATTGAGCATTACTTCAGTCAGCCGGAAATTCAGGCGCGTTACTATACGTTTTTCATCGATATCTACGATACCAAATCGCTTCGTGAGTTGGTACGCAAACTAAGCCGAGAGATCCTTATTCGTCTCAAGCCATTTGGCACACGTGCCATGGAACGTTTCTGGCAGACGATGCGTTCAATCCAGTCCGGAATGAGTTTTTCTCCCATGGGAGAGCCAACTTTTACCGTTCAGATAGGCGATATCAAAGAGCCGGAAGCGACATTAGATGAAATCTTCCGTTATTTGGAATTGGCAGATAAACCATGTATTGTGGCAATCGACGAGTTCCAGCAGATTGGTAAATTCCCTGAGAAAAACATAGAAGCCACACTTCGCACCTACGTGCAGCGATGCCATAATGCGCAGTTCATCTTCTCCGGTAGCCAGCGTCATACGATGAGTACGATGTTCACCAGCGCTTCGCGGCCTTTCTATCAGAGCGTTTCGCTTATGCATATTGACAGCATAGATATGCATACGTATGATGCCTTTGCAAAGGTGCTTTTTGCCGAAGGAAACCGCACTTTAGCGGATGGCGTGACCGAAGCAGTCTATGCGCTCAGCCGTGGTGTGACCTGGTATACGCAGAAGCTCTTCAATGTTCTATACGGCTTTACGCGCGAAGGGGCTACCTGTGAGGTGGAACATGTAGAAGAAGCTTTGGAGTATCTCCTCAAGACGCAGGCTTATGTGTATGAGGAGACTATCTCCCGTTTGCCGGAGAAGCAGACGATGACGCTTATCGCTTTGTCCAAGAGCGGTCCGACGAAGAGCATTACTTCTGCAGCATTTGTGGAGAAATACAGTCTCCAATCTGCCAGTACAGTACAATCGGCCATGAAGGGCTTGTTAGAAAAAGATTTCGTGACCTTAGAGAAGGGAATCTATAGCGTCTATGATATCTTTATGGATTACTGGATTCAGCGGATGTATTAAGTTCAATCATGCATCTATTATCTGATTATATTATTGACGCGCATACGCGCTATGAGGACCACCGGCTCGTGCGCGAGCAGGTAAAGGAGCATATCTACGAGTTTGTGCCATGGACGACGCCCTTTGCGCAATGGCTCTTCGATGCCGGCCATGCCGAGACGCGTCGGCAGGCGCTGTTAGGTGTAGATTGGACCAGCCCGGCCGAGGTGTTTGCGCTGAATCAGAAGCTCTCCAACGACAAACGACTAACGACCAACGACCCCTCTCCCACATTCGTCTTCGATGGCCTCAGCGCCGAGCAGGTGCTCTGTGGATACTGGGAATGGCTATGGGCCCTGGCGCAGAAGGAGGCAAACATGTACCCGGACGCAAAGGTGCAGCTGGCCAAGATCAAGCAGATGATTCTGGACAATGAGATCAACTACGATTTCCTCAAGCCCGAAATGAAGCATTTCGCGCCCGAAGCACACAACCTCTTCAGCGCCTGGATGACCAAGTGGCAGGAGTTTGTGCAGGCGAAAATACAACCTGTAGCAGCTATGCCGACCCGCAAAAATCCGCAGCAGGAACTGTTCCTCGATACTACCCTGCCTATTCCGCCGGAGAATGACTATACTGCCGTGCGCGAGTATATCCTGGAGCGATGCAAGTACGATCCCGAGTTTAAAAAG
>JAFWOU010000035.1 GCA_017509715.1 Paludibacteraceae bacterium
TACAGCCGTAGAATCTGCTGTCGGCTTGTACTGGAGACGCCATGCCGTTTCACCGCTGTTAGCCGTCCATGCTACCGGCAGGGTTGTGCTAGTAGCCTGTGCATCCAATGCATGCAGACCGGTCGGCTTCAAACAGGTCGGAATTTCATCAATAAGTACATCATCTAAGTGGAAAGCATTATCACCACCAGATTGAGTAGATTCTCCATAGAAGGCAATCTTAATTGTTTGACCGGCATAAGCACTCAGGTCAATCGGATTTACTTCCTCACCGGTAACAGCGATATCGTTGTAAACATACTCCGAACCGGTGTTGTTCCACTCGCGGAGAATCGTCCAGTTGGCACCACCATCGTTAGAAGCCAATACAATGAAACGGTCATCCTGCTGCTGAGTCTTGTCCACTTCGGTAGCAGAGCCCCATATGGTTAATGCAATCTTGAAGGATAATTGATAGCCCTGATCCCCTTCTTCCATTTCCGGAATAGGGATTTCCGGAGAAATAAGCCATCTGTAAACGGTCGTACTCCAAATGTTCACATACGCATGGTTATCAAAGATACCATTCTTAGCACCAAAACTCCATCCAGTAGTACCAGACAAAGTAACAGGACCATCTGCCTGCAACCGTCCGGCTGTGTTCGTCCAACCGCTCGGAGCAGACGTACCATTGAAATGCTCTGCGTACGGTAGACCAATCAGCGTGTTGAACGAAGCTGATTTCCATCCACTGGTGTTCTCACCGCAGATAGCCTGTACCTGCACCTGATAAGCCGTGTTCGAAACGAGGTTCGTCAGCTGATAAGAAGATCCCGAGAGGTTCTTCACCAACGTCCAATCTGCATCAGCCGAAGCCTTGTACTGCAGGTTGTAAGCTGCAGCCGTACCAATCCAGTTGATAGTTGCGGAGTTCGACGTTACGTCGTTAGCCTCTACCGCCTCCGGCTTGTCGCAAGTCGGACCAGCCGAACCACCTGCAATGCAGATTTGGATGTTAGCACGAGCACTCAGTGTCGAACTAGTACTGGTCGTCGTCGGCACACCGTCTAACAGCGTGTACGCACCGTTATCCACTTGCTGATAACGCGCCATGCCGGTCATAGAAGTCTGAACAAAACGACTTCCACTACTGTAACCGGTCTCAACCGACGAATCGTAATCTTGCCATACAGCGACTACAAGATTACTCGTTCCGTCATAAGCAAACGGAGTCGTCAGGTCGATCGTGATCCACTCATCGCTGTCGTCAAACGTAAACGCAGGGGACGAGAAGACCTCTTCGAGGCCTTCTGTTACATAGCTGGTGGACAGATTTGCAGCATCTGTGTTCGCCATGTAAACAGTAATCTTACGAGTCATGGCTGTAGCACCACTCACGTATTTAAACGAGATGCTGGTGATGTTACCTGCAGCATGATTAATCTCATCAGCCGTGTAGAGCTGTTGCGTGTAACTGTTGTGATACCATGAGGCAACAGGTACATTACCATTTACGGCTGTTGTACCATCGCCTATGTCCAAACAGTCTTGCGCCATTACTGCTTGCGGCATAGCGATCATACATAGCAGTGCAATCAACGCAAATGCCACTTTTTGAGTAAAAGTTCTCATAAGCTTTAATTTTAGTTAAACAATAAATAATTTAAAAAACTATCTTAATATAGTATCTTTTTCGACATTTTGGGCTGCAAATTTACAAAATCTTTTCGATATGTGCAAATTTTTTTCGAAAAAATAACAATTTGCAGCAAAAAACGCTATTTTTAATAACAATTTGTACCCGTGCGGGGTATCCCTCCCCGCACGAGTGATTATTTAGCGCTATTCGCGCGGGTCACCTACTTTCACGCCGGCTGCGTTGTACCATTCGTCGTTGAGAATGATATAGAGCTGGTCGTGGTAGATTACCTTGCGAGCACCTTGTCCGTCTGTGCCGTAGATATTGTCAATATCCTCGTGCTTATTATAAACGGTCAGGGTATGTACCAGCACGGTAGCACAGTTAGCGCCCTCTACCAGTACGGTATCCCTATAGGTACCCGTCGGCGTTCCGGCCGGATACGTGATAGGCGTCTGACCGGCTATGTACGGATGCATCGCATTCTCGTAGGTGAACGGCAGTTCCTCCAGTTCTACACGCGAAGTCTCAAAGAGCGTATCCTCCGAAGCGTTGTACGAAACGATGAGCGTCATCACGCTATCGCAACCAATCGATGATACGAGCGTATCGCGGAATATACCGGCACGGTTGTACGGGTTGCCATTCCATATGTAGCTCTCACCCGGACAGATAGCCACTTCCTCGTCCTCGGCATAGCGGCGCTCCTTGACGTAGAGGTAGAGTGTTACGATACTATCGCATCCGTGCTCCACGGTCTGCAGCTTACGACGATATACGCCGGCGCGATCCTTAGGCAGGAAGTCGTAGTTAGCATAGGTATCGCCCTCGCAGATGGTGTCGCGGAATGTGGACTCCATCGCAGGATAAACCTCAATCTCCAGCTGCTGTACGCTATCCTTCACGCCGGCTCTTGCATCGGCATCCGAAACGAAGAAGCAGGTAGGATATGCATGGATACCCGGCTTGGTATCCTCACCCGAGAGAATGATATCGCCTACCTGGATGTCCTCAAACTGGCAAGCCGAAGCGTAGTCAACCGTCTTCTTGAAGTAAGCCAAGCGGATATTATCCACGTGGATAGCCACACCGGTAGACGATGTGCTGCGTGCCTCGCGGTAGAGACCGATGCGGACGTTCTTGCCGGCATACTGTGCCAGACTGAAGCGGACGTTCATACCGTTGGTCGGTATGTCGCGCAGCTGCTGTCCGGCGGGGTTGGTATTCTGCCACTTGCCCAGGATATTCTCGCTCTTCCAGGTCTGACCGCCGTCGTCCGAGATGATAACCATGAAGTAGTAGTCGTCCATCATGTCGTTCTCGGTCACAGGATTACCTGTTACGAGGTGCGCCGAGTTACAAGCCGTCATGGCCAGATCCATCGAGAAGTGAACGCTATCGTCCTCGGGCAGGTAGAAGTTAGGCGTGATCATCCAGTGGTAGTCGGTGGAGTGACCCGGCGCTACGTAGTGCGGGCCTTCCAGGCCGTAGTTGACCACCGTACGAGCGAAGCTGCCGTTGTCCGTACCGCGCGTGATAACACCTCCCGGTACATCCACTACATTGTCGGCATGCGACTTGCTGAAAGTCCACTCTGTAGAGCTAACCGTCGTCGTAAACGGCTCGTAGAAGTACGGGCTACGCGAGGTCTTGAACGTAGCCTTCTGCGAGAAGCTGCTCTCGCCCCAACGTCCGCCGCAGATAGCCTGAACGCGCCATACATACGTCGTCTGCGACTTCAGGCCCTTGACGATGCAGGTATTGGCATCCACCTCCTGGTTGAAGACCATCTCATCCTCCTTAGCGAAGAACGGATCGGTCGATACCTGTACGAGGAAGCTGCCGGCCGAATCTACGCCGTTCCAGTTGAGTACCGCATGGTTCGAACCCAGTTGCAGTACCGTCAGGTCGGTCGGATCCTTACACTCCTGCTTATGCTCAAACGATACGTTGTCGATCCATACATAGTCGCCCGTCTTGTCTGCCGTGCCACCCTTCTCCCTGGACGAGGTCATCAGGGCTACGTACGGTCCGGTAGCGCCCACGAGCTCTACCTTCATCTGCTGGAACAGCCAGTTGTTGGCTGCCGTGGCCTGGTCGGCTACGGAGAGCGTACCATCGTAGGTGACGGTGTCGAGCGGCATGAAGGTAGCCGGGTTGGTCGGGTCGGTCATCGTACCGACGATGATTGACTTGGAGTAGCTCGAACCGGTGAAGGTGCTTACTACCGAGTCGGTCTTAGCCGATACATAAGCCGGACGCATCCAGAACATCACTTGCAGCGTGTCATATGCCGCTACGTCCATAGCCGGCATAGCAATATACGGCTGGTAGGACGATGTCACGCGCGAGCTGAACGATGCGCGCAGCTGTACGGCATGCTCGCCCTCGTAGCTATACTTGAAGTTAGCCGTGTTCAGCTGGTTGTACGGGTCGTACGAAGCATTCTTCCACTCACCCTGGATAGCATCGCTATAGGTCCAGCAGAGCGTCTGGTGATAAGCTTTTTGACCGGCGATAGCCTGGCTACCCTGCTCGGGCTCGAAACTGCTGGTATAAGCCGGTGTGTTCACCACGCACTCCGTTGCGAAGCTGAGCGGCCTGGTAGACGGCGACAGGTTGGAGCCGTCTATCTGATATACATACCAGCTGTACATCTGCGATGCCTGAAGGCCTGTCAATTCGTACTGCGTACCCAGCAGGGTTTCGCGCAGGATTTCCTCGCCCATACCGTTCAGCACCACTACCACCGACTGCACTTCCGGATTCCACACATGCCAATTGAGCGTAGCCGAGGTAGCAGTGATATTCGTCGTTTCGGTATGCGAAGGCTTGAAGAGCGTGTTGCCGGCCGGCTTGACGCTCAGGTTGTCCAGATAGAACAAGCCCGGCGCAGGCTGGAACAGCACGATATACTTACCCTGCGTACCGGCCAGCGGAAGCTGCATCAGATCCCAGTAGTGAAGACCCGTCGGATCGGCTTGTACGTTGTCGTTGACGGTCAGGTCGGTATAGGAATAGGTGAGTGTATCTATTACGTGCAGGGTCGTCAGATCCTTCGGATCGGTCAGCGTACCTACTACGATCTGCTGGCTGTAAGCATTGCCTAGATAGGTATCGTCCACTATCTTGCCACGGTTGGCTGCCGTACCGAACGACTGGTCGTAGTTGACGAAGCAACGTCCGTAGAACTCTACCATCATCGTATCCAGATTGCAGTTCAGCTCGGGCAGCACGATATACGAATTATAGTTCGCATCCGTGGTGTGTACGCGCAGCGAGTGGGTATCATCCATACCGGCCTCGTAGTGGCGGTTGGACTGATAGCCGGTCATCGGACCGTAATACTCATAGCCCTTGCGCTGGATGAGCCACTGGTAGCCGTTCACGGGTTTGTCGTACGTGATACCTGTCTGGAAGCACGAGGGCTTCAAGTATAGCTCGTCGTTCACGTCGCCGCCCAGCACATCGTTCAGTTCGTACTCCGAGTCTTCGTCAAAGGTCCAAGTGAACTCACCGTTACCGCCCTTCGGATCCAATGCCTGGCAGAGGGTACGGAAATTCATATGGTCGGAGGTGACGTAGTTCTTAGCACCGGCCGGTGCGTTAGCACGCTCCAGACGAGCTACGTAGTCGGTCTGCGGCTCCAGGTGGTCTACTACCTGCGAAGTCACACCACTCAGGTTCATGAACTGCTGCACCGGACTGCCATCAGCCGTCTCGATATACAGATTCCACGGACCACCGATATTCGCCCACTCTACCAGAGCACTCTCGCCGTCGGCCACAATTTTCTTGAGAGCCACCAGGCTAAAGCCCTTCTGGGCACCCAACGTCACGTCGTCGAAGAGCAGGAATGCACTGTCATTCGGCTGCTTAGGCATGTAGAGCACCAGTTGCTTGTCAGCTATCGTAGCCGAATCCAGATCCAGGGTATAGACAGTGTAGAAATAGTTGTTCTTGCTGGTCGGCTTGGCGGTCGTACTCGGCTTGCTGATACGAACAGAAGCCAATTGCTCATACGTATCGAAGCCGCGACCGTTGTCTACCGTTCCTACCTCGATCAAGCCCTCGGTAGCATATGCGATGCGGTCTTTCTTCTTATCGTGATAACCCGGACGTACTTTGAACTCAAACGAGCGATCTTGCGCCACGCCGATGCTCGGGAAGATGACATAGCTGCCGTAGTAGCCCTCGTTGGAGTACATCAGCATCGCACCATTCTCAATGCGGCTATAGCCAATCGAATCGGCTATATTCTGGCGGCTGTGCGGGTAGTAGATAAACTGCTGCGTCTCCGCGCCCAGTTCGTCACGACCTACTGTCAGTGCGGGGTGCATATAGTAGCTATCGCTCTCCGAGTACATACTGCGTTCCCAGGGCTCCGGTGCCTTGCCGCTCATGTTCTCAAATCCGAAGAAGTACTCCTGTTCATAGTAGTACTGGGTGTTCACCTTCAGCGGGTTGCGCGTCCATGCGCTGATATCCTCATCGCTGCAGAGGGTGCGTGCAAAGACGCAATACGAGGTAGCTGGCGTAAGGCCAGTGAACTCGATGTAGGTAGTGTCGATGACCACACTCTGTGCAGTATTCAAATAGCTCGTGATATCGCTTATGAGCGTATAGTCCGTTTCCGGAAGGATTACTACTTCCCAGCGGGAGTCTGCCTTGTTGGCAGGCGTCAGACCGATCTCAAGAGAGTTGTAGGAAGCACCCAGCGATTTCAGCTTCGGTGCGTTGCAGCTGGCCAGGAATTCTACGCTGACATTATCCAGCCAATCGTCATACTTACCGGGCGTGACATTTTGTATACCGGCCGTGAGTACCAGGTTGTCGTACGGCAATTCATAGTCGCCCAGGTTCATCTGGCAACGCGTGAACTCCGAACGTGCTGCAAGGTCGAAAGTCTCGAGCAGCTGGAAGGTGGTCAAGTCGTTCACATCCGCCATGACACCTACGTAGAACTTCGCCGAGCTGCTCGTACTATAAGCACGGGCGTCGAACGACAACTTCATATTCTCCAGTTCGCCATTCAGTTTCGGCACGATCATGTAGCCGTTGCTCCACAGGTTGACACCCTTCGAACCGTTCGAAGCGATCGATCCCACTTTCAGGCCGCTATAGCCCAGGAGCTGCCAGCAACCGGGTTGACTCTCGCCCGTCTCATAACTCTCGAAGTCGTCGTAGAACGGCAGCGCCGCTCCGCCCTCGGTAGGACAGGTGGTACGGATAGCCGCATAGGTCATAGAGATAGCCGTACTGTCGCCATTGTCGCAGATACCCTGGGCATAGACATAATAGTTGGCCGCAGCCTCCAGGCCGGTGATCAAGAGCTCGTCCGAGTGATCCACGATGGTATCCAACAGATAGTGATACTTGGGTTTCTCATAGTCGTTCAACTCGCGATTAGCCAAGAGCATACGGTAGCTGTCTTGATAACCCTTCCAGCTGACTACGGCAGCATTCTCACCAACGCTGTCCACCGTGAACGAAGAGATAGGACGGCAGAGCGGTATCAGCTCTACGGACACCTCGGAGATATATACTTGGTTGGTAGCACCAAACTCGCTGAGGAACATAATATGGTTACCCATGTCGCCCATATAGTCACCCATGTAGTTCTCAAATCCTACGCTGTAGGGATCCCATGCCGACTTGCTCAAGTTGAGCGTATCCAGAGCTACGAAAGTGCTCAGGTCGGTTGCATCGGTGATGATGCCGACGATGATCTGGGCTGTATTCGACGTACTGTTGTTGGCACGTCCCCAGAAATTGACTTGGTATTTCGTAATATCATCTACATTCAGCTCCGGCATGATGGCATATGCGCCCACATAGGAAGACGAGGAGCTCACATAGTCGTACAGTTTCAGGTAGTTCTTGCCATTATGCATCGTGCTGGAGGTTGCCTCAATGTACGGGATGTAGGAAGCCGATGCATTCTCGGTCTTGCTGCCGACGGTCCAGCACGGCATCTCACCGCTCTGACCCGTGGTAAAGCCCTCGTCCTCAGAGAAGGCGATCGTGCCCATCTGCTCAGGCGTCATCGCCTCGCAAGGCGTCGTGAACGACATCGTGTTCCATTGCGAGGATACGGAGTCGTCACAGAGCGTCATAGCGGCTACGTAGTACTTGGTCTGGCCCTGCAAGCCACTGACGCGGATGCTGGCCTTGTCGGTCGTATCGCGACGCAGTATCCATTGCTGCGGCACTACGTAACTGTCATTACCCAGATTCTCCGCGCTCACGTAGTGGTCGGTAAGCAGCAGTACCCATTGGTCGCTCGTGCGCAGACCGCCGCTGATACGTACGCTGCTGGTCGTCAGTTCCGACACACTCGGCTTCGGCATCGGACAAGCCATCGAGACAATAGATACGTCATCCAAATAAACATAGTCGCTCGTTTTCATACGTCCGCGCCATGCTATATACTTAGCCGTAGCTGGGATGAGATGCGAATATTCGCTTAAGTCATACGAGGTCTTCACAAGCAAAGCAGAGGAACCTTCTCCCTTTACAGAATCCAATGCCACAAAAGTGCTCAGATCATTTGGATCAGTCATCACACCGAATACACAGTATTCCGATGTCAAGGAGGCTCCGGAATAGAACGTCACCATCAGGTTGGACAACGAGTCGCACTTGATCTCCGGCGTTGCCGCCCAAGAGGTACAGGAAGACTGCCTGAGATACAATATTTTCGATCCAAGATGGGTGGTGATATACGGGATCGTGGAGGCGGTCGAACTGGTACTACCTACCGTCCAGCATCCGGGAGCAGTATTCTCCGAATAGGACTCGAAGGTCTCCATATTTGCCTTGGTAGGATCCAGCAGTTCGCAGGTGGTGTATACATCAAATGCTATCCATGCCTCCTCATCGCACGTAGGACGTACGTAGAGGTAGTAGCTCTTTTGAGCAGCCAGCTCGTCGTAGAAGAAGGCCTTGCCCGTCACGGTACTATCCGCTACGATATCATAGTTATGATCATACGTATCGTTCTTAATCGCCGCAATGGTCACCGACTTGTTGAGCAACTTCACTACCCACTGGTCGTTGTCCGATACGCCGTTCCAGGTCACGTCCACGGAGTGCGGCGCCGGATGATTAAGCTTGAAGTCAAACGGCTCGATACACGACGGATCCTTCAGCTCTACGTTGTCGATTAATATGTCGCTATTCATCACCAGGTTGGATCCCAGACCGGACGTGATAGCCAGCTGGTCGTACGCCAACTCGTAGTTGGAGAGGATAAACCGTGCCTTCTTGAACGAAGCACCCTCTACCTGTACCGTATCCAGCGGCACGAAACTGTTCTGATCCGTGATGTCAGCCATCGTACCAACGATCACCACGCCCGTCGAACTGGCCGTACCCGCATAGGTACGTACATCGAAGGTGAGCAACCTATCCGACAGCGCTCCCTCTACCACCGGCAGAATAGCCACCGAGCGGTGGATCGTACCCGACGAGTAGAGTTCCAGGGTCTTGTTGCTATTACCGGTCGTACCGGCCTGATAGATACGCGGATAGTCCACGCCCATATAGTCGGCCAGCTGCCAGCAACCTGCCGACTGGCTACCTGCGTTGTAGTCCTCAAAGGTCTCCTTATAGGGGAAGGTCTCTTCCTGACACGGGGTGCTGAATGCCATCTCGGTCCACCATTCCATGTCGCACGTAGCACGTACATACAGGTAGTAGTTCGAGTGTTGTACCAGGTCGCCAAAGCGGAAAGTCGGCTTGTTCTGCGGGTCGGTCCAGGTCAGCGTCTGCGCCAGCACGACGCCACCTATAGCAGCCAGCTCGTCCAGGCTCTTGTGTACGCGCTGCGACTCAGAGAGCGGCGTACGAGACAGGAACAGTTGCCACTCGCTCGAGAGCGCCGACGACTCCCACGATACCGTGACAGCATCCGGCTCTACCTCCAGCTCAATATTGGTAGGCGGTACGCATTCCGACAACGTATCTACCGTGATCTCATCGATATAGTTGATCGTATTGGCTGTCATGTTCTTCACGTCGTCCCATACGATAGCGATCACGCCCTCCGGACCCGAGTAGTTCTCAAAGTTGGCATAGCAACGCGTATAGCCCGTGCTATTCAACGTGAAACTGGATACGGGGATAAACGTATTGATATCCATCGGGTTGGACATGATACCGATCGTAGCATGCGCCTGACTGATATCATTCGAGCCGCTACTCAGGTAAAACTTCACCTGCACGCTGTCCAGGTTCTCCACCATCGGTAGCGTGAGCCATGCGTCCGTACCGCCACGCTTACTGAGGAAGAGGCTGTTCGAACCGCCATAGCTGGTGCCGACATTCACTGCCGGGTACGTACCCGCGTTTCCGAACACGCCCAGACCCACGACGCACTGCTGGTTACCAATCTTGCGCGTCGTTGTGGTACGTGCCTCAAAATCGTATGCATACGGTATGTCGCGCATCGATGCTATCGTCACGAACGGATAGCGGTACGACCACTCCTGGCCCTCGGCCTGTACGTATACATAGTACGGGCTGTTCCAGCTATGGTCGGGCTCCAGGGCCTCGCATAAATAGCTATTCGTGTTGACGGTAGCCTGATCCACTACCAGGTCCGGATTCGGATTGGCGGGATTGACCTCCGCACTGGTCACCAGCACGTTGTACGACGATGCATTACCCTCCCACGAGATAGTAGCATACGTATCACGCGGGTTGACACTGATTGTGGTCACCTTGTTCACCGCCTTGCGGTACTCCACCGTCATATTATCCAGATAGAAGAGGTTGTCGCGATCAAAGTCGCTCACAAAGGCCAGGTACGAACCGTTGCCCTCGTACGAACCCAGGTCTACGATAAACTCCTGGAAGGTTCGGTTACCCCATACGCTTACGGTATCTACCGCGCGGAAGGTCGTAATATCATCCGGATCCTCCATCACGCCCACCATGAGGCTGCGGCCGTACTGACGACCGGTATAGGTATAGACCGTAGCCCAGAAATGGACTTGACACTGATTGATATGAAAGTTCTCATTCAGCGTATCCGACAATGCCGGCGTAGCCAGATAGACATAGCGGTCGGCCGAAATGAACGTAGAGGGCGATTTTTCCGCACCAGAGAAGATCACAGCCGAAGTCGTATCCGGCGAGTAGTTCGCACGCGAATTACCTGTAGCCGCCGAGTTGACATACGGCGATACGACAGTGCCGGTCAGGTTATTGCCCCAAGCCCAATCATCATCGCGATTCTTATTGGACGGATAATTGAAGTTCTCCGTGAACGGAATCTGCTTGGCAACGCGTACGCGGAAACCGAACGGGCCGTCCTTCGACTGCTCGCTACTCCATGCGCTATTCTCATCCTCGCAGATCGAACGCACATAGGCCAGATAGAACTCACCTGACTCCAGCAAGAGGTCTACATTCGTCACATCACCGCTTACCAATTCGTGGTACACGATGCGGTCGGCGTCGTTCTCCTCGATATCGGCTACCATGTCCGGATCGATGGTGTCACGCGTAATAATGACCTCAAAGTTGTCAGCATCAAAGCTGGCACTCCAGAACAGGTTCACACGGCCGGCACCTTTGTTGAGCACCATCAGGTCGTAGGGCACCGTACACTCCGGCGCCGACTGGAGCTTGATCTCATCCAGCACGATACCATGACCCAGGTTATCCGTTCCCTCAAAGGCGATCTGGTAGTTCTGACCCACTTCCGGCAGGGCGATCTTCACGCGCTGCCACTGGGTCACCGAACGGCTGTACTCGCCCAGCTGCTTCCACTGACCACGTGCGCTCGTACGATACAGCACACGCAGCGTGTCGCAGTCGGCACCCCACTTCGGACTGGCATACCAGAACGTCAGCTCCGGCATATACACTTTGGTAGGACGAAGGTCCATCACCTTGCTGACCAGTCGGGTCTTATAACCCAAGGTCTCGCCTGTGGTGTTACGCAGATAGGCACGGTGCGTTCCTTCATGCACCGACGATGGATGCGACAGCAAATCATCCTCCGACTCTACAGCCCAAGCCATATTGCCCGTCACGAACTCCTGCGTCCAGACATCATCCTGAATACCATTCTCAAAACCCTCATCGATCACGATGGTACGTGCGCTGAGGCTCATTGTTCCGGCCAGAAATGCCGCAAACAACATGAGTAGAAATTTCTTCATAGACAAGTACTTATCTTTAGTTTGTAATCCTTTTCCTTACATATATTTACACATAGTGTGCATGCGCCTATATACGCGCTCAGGTATAAAATCCGGCGCAAAGATACGACATTTTTCCCAATTACGCAAATTTTAATCGCATTTTGTCAACTAAACTGACAATTTTTTCAAAAAAAATGCACTTTTATTTGCGTATATCAAAAAAAAGCCGTACCTTTGCACCCGCTTTTCAGAAATGAAGAGCTCGCTAATGCGATCTCGGCCGGTTGGATGAGCGATTTAGTCGGCGGTCTGCAAAACCGTATAGAGCGGTTTGACTCCGCTACCGGCCTCCTCGTCGGAAGTGGCTTACTACAAAAGACAAACATGTTTGTCAAAAGGTAGCCGCACTTCCTCCTCTCCCCAACACAATGCGCATTGTGTTGGGGGGTTTTAATAAGAAGAAACCTCATATGGATAGCGTCATTCAGGATATTACCTCTCAGGAGTATAAGTACGGCTTCACCACCGATGTGGAGACCGACATCATCCCCGTTGGACTCAACGAGGACGTCATTCGCCTCATCTCCCATAAGAAGGATGAGCCGGAATGGTTGCTTGAATTTCGACTGAAAGCCTTCCGCAAATGGCAGACCATGCCCCTACCCACCTGGGCTCATCTCGACATTCCGCCTATCGACCTGCAGGCTATTTCCTACTATGCAGCACCCAAGTCGAAAGCCGAATCCGACACGTCAAAAGCCGATGAAATCGACAAAGAGATCCTCAAGACCTTCGACAAACTCGGCATCCCCTTAGAGGAACGCGACGCCCTGCTGGGCAATAGCAATACGGCCGTGGACGCCGTCATGGACTCCGTATCGGTCAAGACCACGTTTCGCGAGACCCTGGCCGAGAAGGGCATCATCTTCTGCTCTATCTCCGAGGCCGTACGCGAACATCCAGACCTGGTACGCCAGTACCTGGGGTCGGTCGTTCCGCCTTCCGACAACTACTACGCCGCCCTCAATTCGGCCGTCTTCTCCGACGGATCGTTCGTCTATATCCCCAAGGGCGTCCGTTGCCCGATGGAACTGAGCACCTATTTCCGCATCAATGCCGGCAATACGGGTCAGTTCGAGCGTACGCTGCTCATCGCCGACGAGGGGGCCTACATGAGCTATCTCGAGGGCTGCACCGCCCCGATGCGCGACAAGAACCAACTGCACGCTGCTATCGTTGAAATCGTGGTAAATCGCGATGCCGAGGTGAAATATTCCACGGTCCAGAACTGGTACCCTGGTGATAAAGAAGGACGAGGCGGAATCTATAATTTCGTTACCAAGCGCGGCATCACTCATGAGAACGCCCGTCTTAGTTGGACCCAGGTTGAGACCGGTTCGGCTATCACGTGGAAATACCCGTCCTGCATCCTGCGTGGCGACAACTCGTCCGCCGAGTTCTACTCTGTAGCAGTCACCAATAATTACCAGCAAGCCGACACCGGCACCAAGATGATCCATATCGGACGCAACACGCGCTCGCGCATCATATCCAAAGGTATTTCCGCCGGCCGTAGCCAGAACGCCTACCGCGGACTCGTCCGCATGGGACGCAACGCCGAGAATGCCCGCAACTACAGCTCGTGCGACTCGCTTTTGCTGGGCTCGCTATGCGGCGCCCACACCTTCCCCGACATGCAGATCCTCAACCCCACCGCCACCGTCGAGCACGAGGCAACCACCAGCAAGATCAACGAGGATCAACTCTTCTACTGCCAGCAGCGCGGCATATCGTTGGAGGATGCCGTCGGCCTGATCGTCAACGGCTATGCCAAGGAGGTGATGGACAAGCTCCCAATGGAGTTTGCCGTAGAGGCACAGAAGCTGCTACAGGTCACTCTGGAAGGCAGTGTAGGTTAAAAAATCTACCAAAAAAGTCAAAATCCGCACTTTTCAGCGTTGTTTTTCACGAAAAAAACATCTTTTTTCACAAAAAAATTTGCGCATATCAAAAAAAAGCAGTACTTTTGCACCCGCTTTCCGAAAAGGACCCGCACGGCTAGCCGATTAAAGCGCTAGCGAAGCGATGGTTTAATCAGAGAGATTTATCGCGGAGTAGAGCAGTGGTAGCTCGTCAGGCTCATAACCTGAAGGTCGGTGGTTCGATCCCATCCTCCGCAACAAAGTTGTCTCGCAAGGGGCATCAAAGAAGAAAGTTTTTTTCATAAGTTTAACAATGGGGGCAAAAGGACACCGTGAGGCGTCCTTTTGTTTTTTCAGTCCATCGACCCGTAACCCGTAACCAATAACCCGTAACCTTTATCCTTCGACTAATTCAAAATCTATCTGATTCTTCTCCGCATCCGCACGTACTACCCGTACGCGTACTGCATCGCCCATCGTATACGTCGTACCCGACTCGGCGGCAATGAGCCGATAGTTTTTCTCGTCCAGCATCATATAGTCGCCCGGACATATCTTCGCTACGTGCACCAGTCCCTCGCAGCGCGACTCATCCAGTTGCACAAACAGCCCGAACTCCGTTACACCTGATATATGGCCGTCCAGTTCTTCGCCAAGGTGGTCTTGCATCCAGAGTGCCTGGAAATGCTTGATGGAATCGCGCTCCGCTTGCTGTGCCAGTTGCTCCATGTCGCTCAGGTGCACACACATATTCTCCAGCACCTCCTGCGGCCAGGTATCGCCCTTGCCCGTCAGTATGTACTTGCTCACCAGCCTGTGCACAATCATGTCAGGATAGCGGCGGATAGGAGACGTGAAATGGGTATAATAGTCAAAGCGCAAACCATAGTGCCCGATATTCTTGGTGGAGTACACAGCTTTGGCCATCGCACGGATAGTGAGCATCTCCACCACGCTGGGCAGCGCCTTATCGCCCATACGGTGCTTAAAGTCCGATAAATCCGCCAGTTTCTCTTCGTTAGGCTTATCATGCACGCGGTACACAAACGGACGCGAACCTACCGCCTCGGCTACCGTACGGTTGGCCAGCAGCATAAACTCCTCGATCAGGTGGTGCGCCTCGTTGGGATGCTCGAAGTAGATATCGGTAGGATGCCCGGTTTCATCGAGAATAAATCGCATCTCGTCCTGCTCTACAGCCAGGGCGCCTTTGGCCAATCTCGCTGCCCGCAAACGGAGCGCCATCTCGTTGAGCCGCAGGATAGCATGGGCAACATCTGAATTCTGAATACTGACGTCTGACGGCTGATGGCTGACGGCTGAATGCTCAATGATGCTTTGAGCATCATCATAGTTCAGTCGTGCATCCGACCGGATGACGGTGCGGCACAGCTTATGCTTTAGCACCGTTGCGTCCGGTTTCATCGAGAAAATCACCGACATGCAGAGCTTGTCCTCGTGCGGCCGCAGCGAACAGAGGTCGTTGCATAGTTCCTCCGGCAGCATCGGCAGTACGCGATCTACCAGGTAGGTACTCGTACCGCGCTCGTAGGCCTCATTATCCACCTGGCTACCGGGCTTCACGTAGTGGGTCACATCAGCGATATGTACACCTACCTGCAGCGTACCGTCCTCCTGCTCCGCAAAACTGAGCGCATCGTCAAAATCCTTGGCATCGGCCGGGTCGATGGTGAAGGTCAGTACCTCCCGCATATCCCTCCGACGCATTATTTCCGCCTGATCAATCTGTTTCATGCTGCAAAATTACTACTTTTTTTCGATATATGCAAAAAAATATTTGCATATTTCAAAATTTTGTTGTACCTTTGCACGCTAAAATGTGCATATGCGAATAGAGAAGATGAAAATACGTACTATTATATTGACCGTGCTGGCGCTTGCGAGCGCCGGAATGGCGGCACAGGACAACGTGATCGACGAAGTGATATGGATCGTCGGCGACGAGGCTATACTGCGTAGCGAAGTGGAGGAAGAGCGCCTGCGCGCCGAGTATGAAGGACAGGAGCTGAAGGGCGACCCCTACTGCATCATTCCCGAGCAGATCGCTATCCAGAAACTGTTTCTCCACCAGGCCGAGTTGGACTCGATCACCGTCAACGAATCCACGGTGAGCCACCAGGTGGACATGCGTATCAACTACTATATCTCCCAGATTGGCTCCAAGGAGAAGATGGAGGAGTACTTCCGCAAGACGATGTCGGAGATACGCGAGGAGATGATGACGGCCGTGCGCAACCAGATGATCATCCAGCAAATGCAGAGCAAACTCACGGAGAACATCAAGCCCACGCCCGCCGAGATACGCCGCTTCTACAAAACCCTCCCGCTCGACTCGCTGCCCATGATGCCGGCGCAGGTGGAGGTGCAAATCATCAGCTTCGAACCTATCGTACCCATCGAGGAAATCGAGCGTATCAAGCAACAATTACGCGATTTCACCGAGCGTATCACGTCCGGCAAGTCGCAGTTCTCCATGCTGGCCCGCATGTACTCCGAGGACACCGAGTCGGCCAAGCGAGGCGGCGAACTGGGCTTCGTAGGACGCGGCCAACTGGTGACCGAATTTGCGGAAGCCGCCTTTGCGCTGAACGACCCCAAGAAAGTGTCGCGCATCGTGCATACCGAGTACGGCTACCATATCATCCAGCTCATCGAGAAGCGCGGCGATCGCATCAACTGCCGCCATATCCTGCTGCGTCCGCACGTGTCGGAGGACGACAAGACGCGTTCGCTGGCTACGCTCGACTCGCTCAAACAGGAGATCGACAGCGGCCGACTGGACTTCAACAAGGCCGTACTGCAGTACTCGCAGGACAAGAACACTGTGATGAACGCCGGCGTGATGATCAACCAGAACACGGGATCCAGCATGTTTGAGTACCAAGACCTGCCGTCCGAAATCGCCAAGCAGGTATATCCGCTTAAGGAGGGCGAGATATCTGCACCCTTCGTCATGATGGACGAGACCAAGAACCGCGAGGTGTGCGCTATCGTACGCGTGAAGAAGAAAGTGGATATCCACCGTGCCAACCTGGAGGACGACTTCCAGATGATACGCTCGATGCTGGAGCAGAAACTCTCGCGAGAGTATATCCAACAGTGGATCGAACAGAAACAACAAGCCACCTACATACAGATCGACCCGAAATGGTCGGGCTGCGACTTCCAATACCCCGGATGGATTAAGAAGTGAGACGCATCGTACCGATCATATTGGTGCTCGTGATGGTGATAACAGCCGCATGGGGCGTGGCGCAGACTGCAAAGAAGCAGCCTGCTAAGTCCGTGGCCGCTGCCGACACCACGCGCAACCGCAATGACAAGCTCATCCGCCTCATCCATTCCGACAGCCTCAACTACAACGAGCAACTGACGCCGGGACTCAAGATCCTGCGTGGCAACGTGGTACTCCGCCATGAGGATGCCCTGCTCTACTGCGACTCCGCCTACTTCTACGAGCAGCAGAACACCATCGACGCCTACGGACGCGTACGCATGTTGCAGAGCGACTCCGTGATGGCCTACGGCGAGACGCTCTACTACAACGGCAACACCCGTATTGCCCGGCTGCGCGGCAAGGTGCGACTGATCCACAAATCCTACACCATGACCCAGATGGCGGCCGACAGCGTGGTCTACGACCGTACGCGCGGCGTAGCCTATTACGAACGCGGCGGCGTGATACGCGACGAACTGAATACCCTGCGCAGCGTACGCGGCGAATACATGCCGGCACGCCACCAGTCGGTGTTCTACGACAATATCCACCTGCGGCACCCCAACTTCGTCCTGGAGGCTGACACGCTCTACTACAACACCAGCAGCCATATTGCCGAACTGCAAGGACCTACCAATATCGACTACCGGGACTCGACGCATATCTACAGCACCGACGGATGGTACAACACCCAGACCGAGCAATCCATGCTGCTGCGCCGCTCGATAGTGACCCACCAGTCGGGTCAGACCATGACATCCGACACCATTTTCTACGACAAGCGCAATAAGTTCGGACGCCTGTTCGGTCACATGCACATGACCGACTCGGCGCAACAGAAGACGCTCTACGGCAACTACGGCGAGATGTGGGAGAAGGACAAACGCGGCTATGCCACACGCGAAGCGCTGCTGGTCGACTGGTCGGACAGCATATGGACCTATGTCCATGCCGACACGCTGCGCACCGAGGATATCCCCTACAGCCTGATGGTACTCACCACGCGGGACGACTCGCTACATACCGTCGACACCGGCTACGTAGATACCATCACCAACTGGATACGCGCCTACCGCCACGTACGTATCTACCGCAGCGATGCACAGGCGGTATGCGACTCGATGAGTTGGCAGGATCGCGACTCGGTGCTGCGCCTATATTACGACCCTATCTGCTGGCAGCAGGCCATGCAGGTCTCGGCCGACAGTGCGCAGATATACATACAGAACGGCACCGTAGATCATATATGCGGTCAGGGCAACGCGCTGGCTATCAAGCACGAAGTGCTGGACTACTACGACCAGTGCGCCGGCAAGGACATGACCGCCTACATCAAGGACGACACCATACGACGCATCGACGTCAACGCCAACGCACGTACCATCTTCTTCCCCAAGGAGGACGACGGCTCGTACCTGGGCATGAACGTGACGGAGTCAAATTTTATAAAAGTCTATTTCGTCAACCAGGAGCCCGACCATTCGGTCTTCACCCAGCAGTCGCAGTGTACGCTCTACCCGATGGATAAGATACCCGCTGGGCAGGACCGTCTGAGCGGCTTCTTCTGGGCAGATGCCGAACGCCCCAAACGACCCGGCGCCGTAATGCTGCACCCCAAACGCACCGAACGGCCTTCGGCCATCATTAGCGCCAGCGGTAAATCAGAATAATCAGAATAATCGGAATACTCAGAATAATCAAAATATATGAAACGCTATTTTAGTATGATTTGTCTGGCGCTATGTGCGCTGACAGTGATGGCGGCAGAAACGCCTAAGCAGGGATTTGGTGTGCATATCGGCTATGCACAGCCTACGATTCGTCTGAATTCGCCCAACACCGGCTATCCCAAGGACTCGCTCATGAACGTCACCAAGCTCCACGGACTGAAAGTGGGACTCGTCTACGACGGTTCGATCTACAAGGGCTTCGGTACCTCGCTCGGTCTGAACTACACCTTTGCGACCAGCAAGACCGACTGGGCTAGCATGAGCACGTTCTCCACCTTTCCCCAGAGCCGCAGCCAGTATATGTACCACCAGTTGGAGCTGTTCGTCGACTGGCAGTATAAGTTCGAGATCGCCAAGGAGACCTACCTCATGCTCTATTCGGGTCCGACGATCCAGTACGGACTGGTGCTGAAGCAGACCGACCAGCAGCGATTGGACAACACCAGCGGTACGCTGAGCAAGGAGGAGGAGATCAACCGCTACGGCAAGGAGCATACCAATAGTGACCTGCGTCAGCTGAACGTGACCTGGGGCGTAGGTGCAGGATTCCAGTACAAGCGTTACTTCCTGCGCGGCGGATACGACTTCGGACTGATCAATCCGTATAAGAACCAGCAGTTTGTGAACACCGTGACCGGTGCGACCATCGACCGCAACACCCGCGGACGATTCGACCAGTGGGAGATCAAGATTGGTATGTACCTTTGGTATAATTAAAGGAGGCCATCAGCCGTCAGCCATCGGCCATCTGAATGCTGAAAGCTGAATGCTGAAAGCCAAAAATTGGTAAATGATTCCGAGAGAAACCATAGATAGGATCTACGAGGCGGCCAAGATAGAGGATATCGTGGGCGACTACGTCAAGCTCCACAAACGTGGCGCTAACCTGATCGGACTCTGTCCGTTCCACAACGAGAAGACAGGTTCGTTCACGGTCAGTCCGTCGAAGGGTATCTACAAGTGCTTCGGTTGCGGCGCGAGCGGTCATGCCGTCAAGTTTGTGCAGGAGATCGAGCAATGCAGTTACGCCGACGCCCTCAAGCAGGTAGCCAAGCGCTATCATATCGAGGTGGAGGAACGCCAACTGACGCCCGAGGAGCAGCAGCGGCAGGACAACCGCGAATCGATGTTTGCGGTCAATGAGTTTGCCAACACATGGTTTCAGCAGCAGCTATGGGACACCGAGGAAGGCCGAGCCGTAGGTCTGGGCTACTTCCATGAGCGTGGCCTAACGGACGACATCATTCGTAAGTATCAGTTGGGCTACTCGCCCGAGAAAGGTAGTCCGCTGGCCAAGGCCCTAAAGAAACAGGGCTTCCGCGACGAGTATATCCTCAACGACGTAGACACCAAGGTCGGCACCGGTATATGCGGCCGCGGACAACAGGACGACCGACTCTACGACCGCTTCCGCGACCGCGTCATCTTCCCCATCCACTCCGTGAGCGGCAAGATAGTAGGCTTTGCCGGACGAATCCTGAAGAAGAAAGACAACGTCGGCAAGTACGTCAACTCGCCCGACTCGATCATCTACAGCAAGACACGCGAACTCTACGGCATCTATATCGCCAAGCAGGCTATCTCGCGGGCCGACCTATGCTACCTGGTAGAGGGGCAAATGGATGTCATCTCGATGCACCAGGCCGGCATAGAGAACGTAGTGGCCAGCGGCGGTACGGCGCTCACCAAGCAGCAGATCCTGCTCATCAAGCGCTTCACGAGTAATATCACGGTGCTCTACGACGGCGATGCCGCCGGCATCCATGCCGCGCTACGCGGTATAGACATGTTCCTGAGCGAGGGCTTCAACGTCAAGGTGCTGCTCCTGCCCGACGGCGAAGATCCCGACAGTTTTGCCCGCAGCCACAATGCCAGCGATTTCATCGAGTATATCCGCAAGAATCAGACCGACTTTATCCGCTTCAAGATCAACCTGCTGCGCACCGAGATGGGCGACGACCCGCAGAAACGTGCCGCACTGATCAAGGATATCACCCTCTCTATCGCCCAGATACCCGACCGCATCACGCGCCAGGTATATATCAGCGATGCGGCCGAACGCATGCAGATAGGCGAGAAACTGCTGCTGGGTGAGGTGCTCAAGCAGCGCCGTGCGCTATACGGACAGAACGAGAAGAAACCCTATTCCCCGGACACGCCCGCACCCGCGGAAACGGCCGAACCAGCGACTGAACCGACACCGATACCGACGGTACAACCTACGCCCGTCGTCCTGCCGCAGTCGAAATTCCAGAAAGCGCTGGAGACTACCTATCGCAACCTCCTGCAGGTCATCATCCGCTATGGCGAACGACCGCTCTACACCCTGAGCGACGGTAGCACGATCAGCGTGGGCGACTATATTCTGGAGCAACTCCGAGCCGACCAAATACAGGCTCCGACACCGCTTTATCACCGTATTATAGAAGAGTTTGCAGCGCATCAAAATGATGAGGGCTTTCAATCATCCGAGTTCTTTAAGTTCCATACCGATCCCGAGGTGAGCGCACTGGCCATCGACCTGATCGCCGACAAGTACCAACTGAGCAGTATGTTCAGCAAGCAGAGCATCTCGGAGAACGTCACCCAGACCGTAAAGGTCAACACCGAGGAAGAACAACTGCCTACCCTCATCCCGCGTATGCTACTCGAGCTGAAATACACCATCCTGGAGCAACGTATCGACGAGATGGAACGGGCGCTACGAGAGGCTGAACGGAGCGGTAACTGGGAGATGCAACGTATCCTGCTGGCCGACCAACCCAAACTGCTGGAGATACGCAACCAGATATGCCGCCAACTGGGCAACCGCGTCATAACTACTTAATACGCACTTACTACCATGCTTTTCTCCGAAATAGCTTACGGTCCTATCCATTCACGCCGCCTGGGCGTGAGTCTGGGCATGGAACTCATGCCGCTCAATCATAAACTCTGTACGTTCAACTGCGTCTACTGTGAGTGCGGTTGGAACAGTCCGGTCGTGCACCCCGAGTTACCTACGCGCGAGCAAGTACGCCTGGCCCTGGAGCAGAAACTCCTGGCCCTGCAGGCTGAAGGCACCCGGCTGGATGTCATCACGTTCTCCGGCAACGGCGAACCCACCCTGCATCCCGATTTTGCCGGTATCATCGATGATACGCTGGCCCTGCGCGACCGCTATCAGCCCCAGGCAAAGGTGAGCGTACTGAGCAACTCCACCCAACTGGGCCGGCCGGATGTAGTCAGCGCCCTGCGTCGCTGCGACAACCGTATCCTAAAGCTGGATGCCGGCACCGACGAGATGATGCGCCGCATCGATATGCCCGTCAACGAGCGGTTGGATGTCCGGCAGATAGAGCAGTGGCTTATGCAGTTTGACGGGGACTTTACGTTGCAGACCTGCTTCCTCAGAGGCGAACATGCCGGGCTGCGTATCGACAACACCACGCCGGAGGAACTCCAAGCCTGGTACGGCAGCGTTGACCGACTGCATCCACGCCAGATCATGATCTACGTCATCGATCGCAAGACGCCCGAGGAGCACCTCGAGAAAATACCGCGCGAGGAGATGCTTCGTATCGCCCAACCGCTGCAGGAGCAAGGATACGACGTCATTATATCATGCTAATCTTAGTAGCACCACTCAACTGGGGACTTGGGCATGCCACCCGTTGCGTCCCGCTGATCCGTCGCCTGCTGGGCGAGGGACATGAGGTGGTGCTGGGTGGCGACGGCGACAGCCTGACGGTCCTGCGCCGCCATTTTCCCGACTTACGGTTCATCCCCTTATCCCCACTCCGTCTGCGCTATAGCCGCAGCCGCTCCCAGGTAGGCGCTATGCTGCGCGCCCTGCCTCGGATCCTATGGAGCAGCGTTGAGGACCATATAATGTTGCGTACCTACATGCAGCAGTACCCCTTCGACCTCGTCATCTCCGACAACCGCTTCGGACTCTATACCCACCGCACCAAATGCGTCTATCTCACCCACCAGCTCTATATCCGTCTGCCTCGTGGCTTGCGTTGGTTGGAACCCCTCGCCCGCGCGCTGCATGCGCGTATATATAATAGGTATAGCGAGGTATGGGTGCCCGATTACGAAGATCCGCAGCAGAGTCTCTCCCGCGACCTGAGTCACCGTCACCGCCCCGGAGTACAAAATGACAAGCTGCGTTATATCGGTCCGTTGAGCCGCTTTGAGGGCATGACGGAGGAGGACACGCGTTACCGCGCCGACGTAGTAGCCGTACTGAGCGGCCTGGAACCGCAGCGCACCATGCTGGAGCAGCAGATCAAGCAGCGCTATCAGAACGGCGAACAAGAGGTGCTGATCGTCCAGGGACTGGTAGGTCGTCCCCGCACCACCCTACGGCGCGGCCGCATCACCATCGTACCGCAACTGACGGACAAAGAAATGCGCGGAGCCTTGCTCCACGCACATCATATCATTGCCCGTTCGGGCTATTCTACCATCATGGATCTGCACACGCTGGGCGTGCTGGATCGTGCGGAACTGATTCCTACCCCCGGGCAGAGCGAGCAGCAGTATCTCGCTCACGCCATTGGCGAGGCGACATGCCCGTGCCGCGACGGAAGAAACGCGTGAACGAGGCCTGTTCGTCAAAGCCAAGCGACTGACTGATCTCCTGGATATTCATATCCCAACGCGTGTCGAGCAACTGCTTGGCACGGATGAGAAGCCACTCCTGAATCCAATCGGAAGCCGTCTTGCCGATGATGCGCATGATCTGCGACGAGAAGTACTTGGGCGTCAGGTGAAGCTGCTCGGCATACCACGTCATGGTCTTATGCTCGCGGTAGTTCTTAGTCAGCAGTTCGCAGAAGGAGCTGAACAGGATCTCATTCTTATTGAGCGATACCGACGAGGCTTCGTCTTTGTCCAGATACATCGACATAGTCTCGAAGAAGACATCGAACATATAGGTGAGCAGTTCGTGACGATGCGGCAGCTTAGCCTCATCTGCACGGCTGATCATCTCGATCACATCCACGATCTTGATGAGGCTCTGGGTCTGCTCGGCCGTCAGGGAATACTGCGGGTTGGTATGGAACTTGATATAGTCGTGCGACAGGGTACGGCGGCGCATCTCCTCGTAGAAAGCCGGCGACATGACCATGAGGATGGCGCTATAGTCCCGGCTCACATCGATAGGCACCACCATATGGTTGGGGCAGACTACCGCCACGTTCCATGGGTTAAAGACGAAGGTCTGCATATCATACAAGAGGCTCACCTGGCCACTCAGACTGATAATAACGACCATGTTCTGCGAGATAAAATCGCCTCGCTCTACGGGCATGCGGCTCACGTCGCGCAGCACGACCAACTCATGCTGATCGATATCGGTGACTACCTGCTCCCATTCATACATTTTAGACAGTGAGGTTTCAAACATAAGGAATTTTTTCAAGTGTTATTATGGTATTATTTTACTACTATTTCTTCGTCTCCAGATACCGGTGCATCGCGGCAGCCGCATGACGTCCGTCAGCCATCGCCAGGATCACCGTAGCACCTCCGCGTACAATATCGCCTCCGGCATACAGAGTCGGGATAGCCGACTGCATGTCGTCGTTCACCACGATCGTCCCCTTGCGACCAATCTCAAGCCCTTCTACCGTCGACGGGATGAGCGGGTTGGGCGATACGCCTACGGCAACGATGACGAGATCGACGGGGATCGTGACGGTCTTGCCCTCTACCGGCACCGGACTACGACGTCCCGACTCATCGGGTTCGCCCAGTTCCATCACCTGCAGTACGGCTTCGCAAACGCGACCGTTCTCGTCCGCATGGTACTCAATCGGATTATGGAGGGTCATGAACTCAATGCCCTCTTGTTTGGCGTGATGTACCTCTTCAATACGTGCGGGCATCTCCTCTTCCGAGCGGCGATAGATGATCATCGCACGCTCCGCACCCAAGCGCTTGGCGGTACGGACAGCGTCCATAGAGGTATTTCCTCCTCCGATGATCGCTACGTTCTTGCCGTATAAGACAGGTGTGTCGGTTGCGGGATTGGAAGCGTCCATGAGATTGACGCGGGTCAGGTATTCGTTGGCAGACATCACGCCGATCAGGTTCTCGCCCGGTATGTTCATGAAGCGCGGCAGACCGGCTCCCGAACCTACGAAGATACCCTCGAAGCCTTGTTCGCGGAGTTGATCCACGGTCACGGTCTTGCCGATGATGATATCCGTATGGAACTCCACGCCCAACCGGCGCAGACCGTCTATCTCGATGTCCACAATGCGATTCGGCAGACGGAACTCCGGGATACCGTACTTCAGTACGCCGCCTATCTCGTGCAGCGCCTCGAAGACATGCACCTCGTAGCCGAACTTGGCCATATCGCCGGCAAATGCCAGACCGGAAGGACCGGAACCCACCACGGCGATCTTGCCCAGACTAGGCGTCCTAGGAGTCCTAGGCTCCCTCGGTTCCCTAGTTTGGCTATTCGCATAATCTGCCACAAAGCGCTCCAGGTAACCGATCGCTACGGGTTCGTGACCCATCTTATGATGAATACAGCGACTCTCGCATTGCTTCTCCTGCGGGCATACGCGTCCGCAAACGGCAGGCAGGGTGCTGCTCTGAGCGATGACGCCGGCAGCGCCTAATATGTCGCCTGTCTCCAGCTGCTTGATAAAACCGGGGATATTGATATTCACGGGGCAACCCTCCACGCAGGTCGGGTTCTTGCAGTTGAGGCAACGATGGCTCTCCGTGATAGCCTGCTCGAACGTCAAACCTTGGTTGACCTCCTCGTGCAAACTCTTCACGCGCACCTCCGGACGGAGTTCCGGCATCTTGACGCGCGGGATAGCTACGCGGTCCTTCGGTTTGCCTTCGAAGGGGGCTACGGGCTTGAGAGTATCCTGACCTTGGCTTTGACTGTCGGTTGACTGTCGGTTGACCGTCGGTGAACTACTGACTTTGGGCTTTGCCAAGTAGGCGTTTAGCGCTTCGGTCTCTTCGGCTTTGAAGGCTTTCATGCGGCTGAGCATCTCGGTCCAGTCCACCTCATGGGCATCAAACTCGGGACCGTCCACGCAGACGAACTTGGTCTTACCACCAACCGTCACGCGGCAGGCGCCGCACATACCCGTTCCGTCCACCATGATGGTATTCAGGCTGGCCTCGGTCGGGATATTGTATTTCTGCGTCGTCAGCGCCACAAACTTCATCATGATCGCCGGACCTATCGTGATACACTTATTGACGGTCTCACGCTGGATCACTTGCTCTACGCCTACGGTCACTACGCCCTGTTGTCCGGCCGAACCGTCGTCGGTCATGATGATCACTTCGTCGGACCATTGCGCCAACTCGTCCTGCAGGATCAGCAGGTCTTTGTTGCGAGCGGCCAGCACGGTGATGACGCGGTTGCCGGCACGCTTCAGCGCCTCGGCAATAGGTAGCATCGGCGCAGCACCTACGCCTCCGCAGGCACATACCACCGTTCCGTAATTCTCGATACGCGTAGCGCGACCCAGCGGACCCACCACGTCGTGCAAACACTCACCTGGCTGCATGGCCAGCAGTTTATGCGTCGAGGCACCTACCTGCTGCACCACCAGGGTGATGGTACCTTGTTCGGTATCGGCAGCAGCGATAGTCAGCGGCACGCGCTCCGAATGGGCATCTACGCGGATGATCACAAAGTGACCGGCACGACGGCTGCGCGCAATAAGCGGAGCTTCCACTACCATCTCGGCCACATTCTCCGAGAAGAAACGTTTGCTAATGATCTTATTCATAATGAAGTCTAAAATTCGTATTTTGTTGGATTATCAGAACAGAGTCAACTGTTCTGCTTCGGGTTTGGAGTCCTCGGGCACCTCGTTGGTGATGGTCAGTTTGACGCCGTCCACCTCGGTCTCCACGGTTTTTTCTGCGGGTTCATCATTCTGCAGCTCTGCTGCATCATTGAGCGGCTCCGCCGCGATCATTTCATCATTCGGCGACTCTGTCGCATCATTGTCCTCCGGCTCCTCGGGTTCGGGTGGCTCGGGGGTGATATCCTCTATCGAGGCCACCTCGTATGTGGTGAAGCGTTTGCCCTTGGCCTTCGGCGATTTCTCGTCGATGAAGTCCGACATCCGGATCTCCAGCGGTTCGCGTGCCTCGTCGCGGAAGAGGATGCGGAAGAGCGCTTCCTCGCGGTCGCTCAGGAGCACGATACGCGACTCCTCACCCTCGCCGAGCATCGACTGCGGCTTGTCGGAACTGTCGAAGCGGAATCGCTTGCCGTAGTAGTAACCCAGTTCGGAGTTCCACATCGCCAGCGACCATACTTTCTCCGCGTCGTATTTCTCGATGCGCAGGATATTCTGGTCGAAATGGGCAGTGAGGTCAAAGCCCGTGGTGTAGTAGTCGCCCGAGGTGGTGAGTACCAGGATGCGATCTTCGTCCCAGAACTCGCCCAGGTAGGTCCCCTGTCCGTCGTAGTTGACGCGCAGCACGTCGGGATCGAACCATACCTTGCGGCCGCCCAGCGTGGAGTGGCCTTTCTGCTTCAGGGTGATCGACTTGACGTCGTACTTGGTCAGCACGTTGCCGCGTGCGGTACGCGACTTGATAGCCAGTTCCGACAGGTCCTTCAGCACCTCCAGTTTCTTCAGGTGCAGCGCCGGCTTCAGGGCGACGCGTATCACCTCGGCCTCGCCGTTGGGGTTGGCGGTGAAGTACACCACGCGCGAACCGGGTTTGCCCTGCGTCAGGTCGTACTCCTTGTCACGCGTCACACCCGTCACGTTGAAGCGCTTCATATAGTATATACCGCCTCGTCCGTCGCGATAGACTACGTTATAGACGGTACGTTCGTCCTTCTTCTTGAAGATGTCGATATGCAGGATATCGGTACCGATAAACAGCTTCTCGGCCACTCGCACCACCTTGTACTTACCGTCTTTGTGGAACACGATGATGTCGTCCAGGTCGGAACAGTTGCAGAGGAACTCGTCTTTCTTGAGTCCCGTACCGATGAAGCCCTCCTCGCGGTTGATATACAGTTTCTCGTTGTTCTCCACCACGGCGGCTACGTTGATCGCGCCGAAGTTGCGCACCTCGGTGCGACGCGGATAGCGAGCGCCGTATTTCTCCTTGAGGTGGTCGAACCAGGTGATGGTATAGTCGGTCAGGTGGTTCAGATTCTTCTGGCACTCCTTGATCTGCTTCTGCAGTTCCTTCATCAGTTCGTCCGCCTTCTTCGAGTCGAACTTGGTGATGCGGATCATGCGGATTTCAAAGAGTCGCTCGATATCCTCGGTGCGCACCTCGCGGATGAGCTTGGGCTTCCATGGCTCCAGGGCCTGGTCCACAAACCGGATAAGGTGCTCCTTATCGGGCGCATTCTCATAGCCGGACTCCTTGTAGATGCGGTTCTCAATGAAGATCTTCTCCAGCGAAGTATAGAAATATTTCTCCTCCAGTTCGGCTTTCTCGATCTCCAGTTCCCACTTGAGCAGCGCCTTGGTGTTGTCCACCGACTTACGGAGCAGGTCGCTCACCGTGGTGAAGATCGGCTTCTTGCCCTCCACTACGCAGCAGTTAGGCGAGATATTCACCTCGCAGTCCGTGAAGGCATACAGCGCATCGATGGCTTTGTCGGAAGACGATCCCGGCGCCAGTTGCACCACGATGCGTGCCTCCTCGGCCGTAAAATCGTCCACCTTGCGAATTTTGATCTTGCCCTTCTGGTTGGCACGCAGGATGGTCTCGATGATCTTGCCGGTGGTGGTGCCGTAGGGTATCTCGGTGATGATGAGCGTACGGTTGTCGTCGGCCTTCTGGATCTTAGCACGGATCTTGATCTGTCCGCCTCGTTCGCCGTCGTTGTAGCGCGTCACGTCTATCTCGCCGCCCGTGGGGAAGTCGGGATAGAGGGTAAACTCCTCCTGACGCAGATAGGCCAAGGCCGCATCGCATATCTCGT
This sequence comes from Paludibacteraceae bacterium, assembly GCA_017509715.1. Lineage (GTDB taxonomy): Bacteria > Bacteroidota > Bacteroidia > Bacteroidales > Paludibacteraceae > Colicola. The sequence goes on from JAFWOU010000035.1 coordinate 28,603, forward strand.
TGAAGTTATGCGGCAGTATCTTGGAGTTCAATCCGACAGCAATTCCCTCTACGCCCTGTGCAAGCAGCAGGGGAAACTTGATCGGCAGGTGGATCGGTTCTTTCTTACGACCGTCGTACGACAGCATCCACTCTGTGGTCTTGGGGTTGAACACCGTCTCCAGCGCAAACTTCGAGAGTCGTGCCTCGATATAACGGGGCGCAGCCGCACCATCGCCGGTCAGTATGTTACCCCAGTTACCCTGGCAGTCGATCAGCAGGTCTTTCTGACCCAGCTGCACCAACGCATCTCCGATAGAGGCATCACCGTGAGGGTGATACTGCATGGTCTGGCCGACGATGTTAGCTACCTTGTTCATCTTGCCGTCGTCCACGCACTTCATGGCGTGCAATATACGACGCTGAACGGGCTTTAGTCCGTCTTCGATCGCGGGCACAGCTCGTTCCAGGATGACATACGAAGCATAGTCCAGGAACCAGTCCTGGTACATGCCTGTCAGGTGATATTTTACACTATCCGTATGGTCGCTCATCAATCAGCAAAGCGGTTGATCAGGATAAAGCAGATGATACCTGCAAACTCCAGCACCATTGCGCCAAGCAGCAACCAGTTGGAAGGAATTACCTCATACACGCCGAGGCAGCAAACGCCGAGCAGCATGATAATCACGCCCAGATACTTCAAAAAATTGTTCATAATTGTAATAGATTTTAAATATGCATATTTAATTTGGCTGCAAAATTACAAAAAAAAACGCACATATGCAAATTTATGTGCGCTTTTTTTATAAAATTTAACGTTTTTTACCGGTCACATCATAGCGTTCACCGTTGCGGATAATGATGACGTGATCGTCCTCGATGATCTTATATACGCCGGTTTCATCGGCTTTTCGGAGCACTACCGGTGCCTTCAGCGAACCATGATGCGCGTCAGTCTGATAGCGAATACTTTCGCCATTCACCATTAGCCTTTCTCCATCGATCTCAAATCGCAGCTCGCCTACCCGGTCGCTCTGGATCGTGAGGTAGTAGAGGTTCTCGGTTACGGGTGAGGGGTTACCGGTTACCGGGGTTGCTACGCAAGCCAGTTCGTCGCCGACATAAACGCGGATCTCCTTTGTACATTGTACATCGTCACTTTGTACTTTCGCTATCATCGTCATATTGCCGGCAGCCTGCGGGTTGGAGAAGAGCGTAGTCTGCGTGTCTTTCGACTTTCGACTTTGGACTTTCGACTCACCCCGGTTATAGAACTGGATGCTGACCGTACCCGGCGCCATGCGGCGGAAGAGGTATCCTTCGCCCGGACGCATGGTCGTGAGGTTACCTTCCCATCGTTTATTCTCCGAGAAGAACGCGAAGTGGTCATGGCTCTTGAGCATATCACCCGGTGTAGCGCGGTCGTAGTAGTCGGACAGCGCTTCGGTGACGGAGGTCACTTGTTTCATGAGACACGGCATCGGGCTCCACTGACCGTCACCGCGTACCTTGATGGACATCGAGTCGGTCGGCAGGTTCGTTCCGCTGATATGCATCGTGTTGCCGGCTTGGCAGTAGATCATGTACAGTTGCGTATAACGGAACGCGTTGAGCGTACCGACAAACGCCCCGACAGAGTCGTTGTAAGTCGTGAACTGACGCGTGTTCGGGTTCTTGATGAGGTCTCCTTCCGTCCATGCCTCGTTGGCTGTCATGCAAGTAGCCAACGCACCATCCGATGCAGGGATGAGGCTGAGCGATGTCCAGTTCCATCCCGGTTGGAGTTGGATAGTCTGCCGTTCGCTACCGTTAGTGGTCAGCACAACCGGATTGCCGTCGCCGCAACCATAGACGAAGCCGTGCGAGAAGAGGATGTTACGGCTCGAACTCAGGTCATAGACCTTACCCGTCGATGCTTGCCAGAGTTGGAAGCGAATCTGTTTGCGGTTCATCTGGTCATTGCCATAGACTGTAAGGAAGACTTGTGACTTGTTCGCTACGGCATCCCAACTGATATGGGTCATACCGACGCACTCATCTTTGTACATCGCATAGACGATATCGTTCTCGTCGGAGTCATAGACCTCATTATTCGACTTAATGATCTTCACCTGTCCGCAAATGGACATATTGAGCGGATACTTGTTCTTATCAATCTCGTCGTACGGCGGGTTCGCCAATACGGAATATTCGATCACGAGCGGTTCAGCCAGTCCTTCCTCGTCGGTGAGGTATATCTGGTCGCTATAGACGCCTACCGGCATGTTGGCATTGAATGTCAGACGAATCTGTTTCTCCTCGGTCGCGTTCATCGTGCCGGAAGGCTCGTTGACGGTGAGCCAGTCGGGCAGCGACTCGATGGTGTATTGGTGACGACGACCGGACTCGTTAATGATGTCGATGAAATAACTGAAATCATCACTGATACCGTAGTCGGAGGAGATACGCAGGGTTTTCTCGCTCCATTTGAGGGCATTGCGATCAACGAAAGCGACCCAACTTACCGGCGAAGTCATCGGGTTACCGTTCAGGTCTTCTACGTCGCGAACGGTGACGTAGATGGTCTGTTTGTTGATCTCGCGATCGGCCATATTGAGGTTGATGAGCAGTTCGTCGTTGTTGAATGCCCAATCGAACTTCATCTTCGTCAGCAGACCCTGGTCACGTGTCGGAGCATAGGCTGTTTTATCCGCATGATCCTGACTTTCGGGAGAGAGTATCAACGGCACGACTTTATTGATGATATTGCCGTTGCCGTCCCGGAACACGCGTTGGTCATTTGGACTGAAGACCAGTTCGATGATGCCGTTGTCGTTCTCTTTCGTCTCTTCGAAGGACAGGTAGCCGAAGATACCCATTTCATCGCCCGTCGGCGAGAGGTTATCGAATCCTTCTACCATGTATTTGGGTAGTGCCTGCTCGAAGAAGACGAGGTCGTCTATGTTTCCTTCAAAGCCGTTACCACCCAGGTACATCGCGCCGCTGATACTGCCGAGCATGGACGCGGAGAAAGACTGCTTCATCTCGCTATCCACGAACACGGATACGTTATTGCGCGTCCGATCGACGGTGAGCACGAGATGGTGCCACTCGTTGTTGGCCAGGCCGTCGCCGATGAGCCATTGGGCAGAATCACTATGGAGTATCAAACGACCGTTCTCCATCGCCAAGAGCGTACCGTGCTTTTCATCGGTGCGTCCGGCGCTAAAGATATCGCCGTTAAGGCCCGATGTCTTGAACCACAGCATGATGGACTCGTCATACACCTTCGAGCGCCCGAGCAGGTTTCCATCTAGTTTCAACTGCTCGTTTGCTTTGATCGCTACGGAGATACCTTTGCGATGGCTCCAACTCGTTCCGGAGCAATAGAGTGTTGCTCCGTTGGCACGATCGGTCAACTCATTGCCGCGTCCTTCGTCCATACGGTAGTACGCCATCAGGTCGCGTTCGTAACCCGTCAGGTACTTCATGTGGGTAGCTGCTATCTCGTCCTGTGTCAAGGCCTTTGTCCAAACGCGTGCTTCCATAATATCGCCGTCAAACTCACCACCGAACTCTAACGGTGCGGAACCGCGGAGTACGAAATCCTTCGATATGGTGTCAAACCCGCCTGCTGCAAACGGTTTCTGCTCCGTTCCGACATAAAGTTTCACTTCCTTCTTGTCGTTGTCGTACACCGCAAGCACGCGACTGAATACGCCGCCGGGCAGTACACCCGGGTTGGTGCGGAAGGAATAGACATTCACCTCATCGATCAAGAAGAAGAAGAGGCTTCCTTCTGCGCATCCTAACTGAACGGCATAATCGCTGTTAGGCATCGAGGTAAAGAAGAGCGAACCCATCGTCTCTGCGTTATTCGGGCGAACCATCATATCGATGGTGAACGACTTATTGGTCAGCGAGCGCTCTACTTTCGTCTCGGCCTTGCTATCTTCCGACTCCTCGAAATGCAGACTCGTGCCGGTCGTGATACCCGTGGCATTGGTGGTACCTACGATCTGGAAGTTGTTGTCCTCGTCGAGGTAGTTACCGGCTATCGGTTCGTTGAAACGCAGTTTGAGGTCATTACCCACACCTAAGATAGCATCGGCGGGTTGAGCTGCACCGAATACACGCGGAACACGTGTATCTTTGATACCGCTGCGTACCTCCGAAACACGGGAGACGAATCCGTTGCCGTGACGGCAGAACGATACGGCACGCAGGTCATACTCCTGCTCCATCGGGTCGCGCTCGCCGTAGAAACGGATGTTCTCGATACGTCCGCCGGTGATCATCGCCTTCGTGCCCGAAGCGGCATTATAGAGGCTGTCGCTGTAGTAGTACGAGCAGAGATTGACCCATCCGTCGTCGGATTGTTTACTGAGTTTGTACTGCAACTCAATATGATCAAAGTTCTTATAATTGACATCAAAGCCGTCAATCACCACCGGCAGGTAATAACCGGAGGAGTCTTGCGGCGAGAGGGTGTTCATCGTCCATTTGTCATGCGGTGCGGCGATATTCACTTCGCAGCTCACCGGCATATAATGCACGCTGAAAGTACATCTCGATTTATTGAATCGGTCACAAGGCGAAGCCAACTCTAAGACGATATCCTCAAAGTCATAACCCAGACCGGCAGACACCTCCATCGTCTTTTGGATGATCTGACCATGTTTCAACTTGATCGTACGTCCGTCACCGGAGAGCGGCAAGCCGTCAATCATGATCTTCGCGCCCTTCGGATTGGACCCTTCCGCTAACTTGAGTTGGAAACCAAGCGCTTCTTGTCCGCCGCCGTACTCATGTTCGCTTTCATTACTCATCGTTAGAGTGAAGATAGCGGGTTTATCTACAGGCACGTTACTCCGCTCATGCACGTCAATATCAATCCTCTGTTTCTCGAGGTTGAGTGTACCGTTACCGAGCGGCACCTTCGGCTCGTAGAAATGCGTCGAATCCGCCGGCTCCCACGGACAGCGACTCGCACCGCCGTTGAGGTAATAGACGAAGGAGCCGTACTTGTAGTCCGTGTTCTGCTGGTCGAGGAACTGCAAGGTTGAGTTGGCGTCGTGGTTGAAACCGTTGTCCTTCATCGCACGATAGACACTCACGTCCATGTAACCGAACTCGTCCGGACGCAAGGTGAAGCCGGCTTTTCTGGTCGAGCTCTCGCTGTTAGAGGGATCCTGATGGAAATCGAGGTCCAATATCGGCGTCAGCTCAAAGGTCCACTTGGCCTCCGGCGCTTCGCCGGCAAGCACGATCGGACATCCCTCATTGTCCGACACTTTTTGGCCCTTATTTTCAATCATGCTTGCGACGGTCTGGCCGAAGATATTCCCGAGACTGGCAATGAGACCTTGTCCTAAGTTCCCCGAAGCTCCCGGATAGTCCACGTATTTCGAATAGGCATTGGAGTACTCGTAGTTCTCGCTGTAGCTTACCTTGCTTCCGCCGCTGACGGACCAGTTACCTACTACATTCCGCCCGTAACCGTGGATAGCGTTAATCTTCTCGTTCTCATTCTGGATCATGACATTGATCCATCCGGCTATCGCATTGTTGTATCCGGCCACCTCATCCGCCTGCACCTTGATGACGCCGGCGGGGCGGATCTGGCGGTAGTAGCCCGTGGAGGCGAAATGCTCGTTCTCCGGCGCCACTTTCGACCAGTAGAGGCATTTCTTCTGTGCGTTCGCCATCGTTTGTACCGTTGCGCTGTCGAGCGTGAGCAGCAAGGCGTCGCGGTCGCGTTTGAGCTTGGGCAGTAAGGTATTCTCAATATAATCGTGCGTATACGCGAAGGTTGAACTCATGTACGTACCCACCTCTCGCTCCAGACCGATTACGAGGTACCAGGGCTTGCCGTTCGATGCCCGACCGCTATCTACCACCTGCATCGATCCGTTTGCGAACTGCGGTGCAAAGGCGGCATAGGTCAGCGAATCAATCGGCTTCACCGCGTCCGTCAGACCGTAGTAGAGATTCTGTACGGCGCCGATATAGATATCGTCCATCTCGCCGGTGTGACCATGGTCCACTTCGGTCTCGATGCGTTCGTTCACGCCGAAGGTATAGGTCGCGCTATGCTTGGAATAATAGGTCGATTTGATAGGAACACTGATTTTGTTGACGGTACTCATATTCATCAGGAAGCCGGAGTACATACCTGCTCCTGCGCCGCTGTAGGTACCGTAAGTCATGTTTGCACTCGTTCCGTAGCCTACCGTCACATCCAGACCGAAGGTGAACTTCACATCCGACGAGTAGCTGTACTTATAAGTTGTTCCGGATTCCACGTACGCCGTACTGTTCGATCCGGGCGGGTCACGCAGCACATCCAGCAGCACGATATCGGCGGTGGTGGAGGTGACAAAGTCTTTTCCCTTCGCGCGGTTACCCATCACGTAGGCACGGAAGGCCTGTTTCTCGATATAGTTGCCTTGGTACTCGACGGAGAGGTCCAGCGGACGCAACGCACTCTCGCCCGTCTTGACGAACGATACATAGTCCACCGGAATGGTGAATACCGCCTCGCCGTTCGCGTCCATCCGGATGGTCTGTATCTGCGTGTTCGGGGCGTCATACAGTCCGTTGTACACTTTGAGCAGACCGTTCTTGATGCGCACCTCTTCGTGGCGCATGCTCAGGGGGTTGTTATTGTAGTAATAGTCCTCATGGGCGCTTGCGCGGAAGCTGTACTTACCCATGCCGAAGACCGGATATCCGAACAGATAGCTCCAACTCTTGTCGGCTTTCTGGGTGGCAAGAGGTGTTTTGGCTTTTGTATTGTCGATCGACTGCCGTTCGATGTCCTCTTCGCCGTAGTAGCCTACTTCCATGCCGTACTGGAGCTGTTTACAGCTGATATCAATCGGGCTGTGATAGGTGATGCTATAGACGGCATTGGCGGTTACATGATGGTCGTTATGGGTGAATACCAGAGTGTCTTTCACCGCCGGCATGAGGTCGAGCGTCTCGCCGGTCTTGCCGTCCGCATAGAGCGTGGCGTATCCTCTGGCGGTCGCCTGGGTGATCTTGTACTTCACCGGCCAGAGATCCGCGCAGTACTCACCCGTGGTCTGATCCGGACGGATAATGATACGTTTCTTGGAGAGGATGACATTCGTCGTACCCGTCAGGACGGTGTCGTACGGCGCGATGGCATACTGCTTCACCGTGGTACGGATGGTGTCCAGCGTCGGGTCCTGCGGGTCATGGACGATCTGGGATATATTATCGCCTTCCAGTTCCAGTACCAGTTGCAGGTCGTCGCCCAGGTTGTTGGTACTCAAGCCGAAGCCCAAGGTCTTGTCCGCCTGGTTTTGACCGCCGACCATACGACCGGTCAGGCGTACGCGCGTCCGGTCGTATATGCGAACACCGTCCAAGGCTTTCTCCAGGCGTAATACGCTGTCGCCGTCGATACGTACGAAGCCGTCGCCGGCGAAGGTGTGTCCCTCCTTGAAGACTTGCAGCGTGAAGCCGTGATTCAACGGCACCTGGATCGTGAAATTACCCGAGCCGTCGGTCTTATAGACGGCATTGTCCGTGCTCACCATTTTTCCGTCGAGCGCCAGACAGGCATCGCGCACAGGGATGGTGGTGTTCTCGTAGAGCACGCGGCCGCTGAAGCGCACCGCCGATATATTCTCAAACAGCAATCCGGACGCCACGGGGTTGTCCTGGCTCAGCGTCACGGAGGCAGAGCCGACGGACGAGTTGTTGAACCGGAAGGTGGCATACGTGCTCGTCGGCGTGACGGCATACTCGGTGCCGGCGCCGTAGAGCAGGTCGTCAAACACATACTCACCCGCCGCATTGGTTGTGGTCGTCCATATTTCATCCGAGCCTTGCGCCGTCAGACGTACCTCCACATCGGCGCAGCCCATGCCGCTTGCGTAGTGAACGCGTCCCTCTATCTTGCCGTAGGGCGAGCGCCAACCGGTACAGGTAGCCGTATCGGTGGTCGTCGCTCCGTTGCAGGTGTAACGGGAGATGATGCGGTAGTCGTAGCGTTTGTCCGTCGCCGTATGGGTATCGCGGAAACCGATGGCATCTACCACGGTGAGCGAGTCATAGCTCTCTGCGCCTTGCTCGCGGCGCTCGATGAGGTAGTCGTCCACGCCGCCGGGACCCATCTTCCATGTGATCTGCACACCGTAACGGTCGGTGCCTTGTGTAGCCAAGATGTTCTCTATCTTGCCGGTGGAGTTGTAGTAGATGTCCGGACCGGACAAGCGTTTAGGCCTCAGGTCGCTGAGGTTCATCACTTTGAGCGAAGAGTTGGTCTGATCCATCTGCACCTCGTATTGGTAATGCACGCAGGGACGGTTGGCGATATCGACGGCGTGGATGCTCCACGAGCCGTCCTCCGCCATCTTCACGCTGTCGGCGGGCACCGGTGTCTCGAGCGTCTCGCCGGTCTCTATCAGCTTTCGGCGGATCCACAGACGGGCATTGTTATCCCAGTTACAATACGCCTTGCCGGTCGGATACTGAGAGGCCAATTCCACTTGCATTTCGGTATAGAGCGCCGAGCGGATACTGTCGTCATTGAGGGGCGTTACCCATGCCTGCTTGATGGAGTCCGTTAATTCTTTACTACGCGACTGTTCTCGCACCAGGATCGCATTCCGTTCATCACCTACCGAGACATAGTACGCGTTACCCTCTCGCGCAATAGGTACGGCTTGATCGGCTGTCGTCCCGACATAATACCCATTACATTTGACCCGGAGATGGAAGTACCTCGAATCCGTCGGGATGATATGTTGCTTGCGCTCGCCGAAATGATCGAATGTAAACTCATGGTATACCGTACGGTTATCTTCTCCGGGCAGCGTATAACTGAGTTCATATGTATAGTTCTGGATATCACTCTCCTGCGTGTCCGACCACCTGGGTTCGATTCGCAGTTCTACCAGGGTAGCATTGTTCGCCAGTTCGGTTTTGTATTCGCATTGCTCTATGGTTTCCGGAGCCACGGTGATTGGCTGATTCGACAGCTTGAAATAGAGATGCACCTTGCGGTTGGTGTCAAAATCCGGGTCGAGGGAATAGTCCGGCTGATCCAGCGCCAAGGGAGCGAGGTAGTTGTTCTTGGTCACGCTGTCCGCCCGGGCAAAATCGTGTTTCCATCCCCATATAGAGGACGAAGCACGGCGTACGCGGTAGTACACGGAACGACCGGGTTTGAGCAACTTGTTACTCGTCAGCTTGCACAAATACGTGTTCACGCAGTAGCCCTCCTCGTTATAGGTATAGATAGTACACGATTTGCTATACGATAGATCCAGCGAATCCGGGTTTGCTTCCGCTTCGCGCATGGCCTGGAGCGGATTATCCGCGTAGTGATACACGGTGCTGTCTTCCGAATAGGGTATCACGCCTATCGTCTGCGCATCGCTGAAGTCCGATTGAAAAGCACGCTGTATCTCAAACACATCGCCTTCAATCAGTTCTTGCGCCGCCGGGTTATGGATCTCCCACGACAGATTGACCTTACCGGTGACGCGCTGATGGGCATCCAGATCCTCGGTAGCTCGCAGGTCGTGCACGCGGTGGTAGGCGGGGATGTGCACCTCGTTCGTCTTGAGCGTCTGCGTGGTTTTGGATTCTTTGTTCTTGTAGGTCTGGAAAGTAGCCGAGAAGAAACGCTGCACCGAGTCCTTGGTCGGCACGACGATGGTTCCGGAGCGATCGCTTGTCTCCACCTCTTTCGGGTTCAGCGAGGTATGATAGCTGATAGGTTCCTGGAACGTCACATACTGAATACCGGCATTACCGTAACCCGTTGCGCCGTTCGCATCCAGCGTATAGAGATACGGATCGTATAATTGCGGTGTCTGCGGGATATCACCGCCTTCAAACACATCCGCCATCTCCCAGTATTTATAGTACGACTCATTGCCGCTCGACTGCTTGTAGATAGCGGCAGAGATACCCCATTTGAACTTCTTGCCGCTCAGCGATGCAGGAGGGTACCAGTCAAAGGTGATATACGTAATGCGTTTATGGTCATCGTCGTTCTTGCGCTTGAGGTTAATGGAGTTTTTCATCCAGTGCGAATCGTCTCCTTCGCTCAGCACGATCTGCTGGCCGTTATAGGTACTGCGGACGATACCACTACCCTCATGGATGTATATATAGCCCTCTCCGATCTCCTCTGAAGACGTGTTCAAACCACGCTGCACACCGGCGACTGACGCAATACGGTGAACACTTTGGTCAGAACCCTCGGTCATCTTGTACCATACGTACGAGTCGTGACTTCCGGTAAAACTGTACGAACCCCAGAGGTAATAGTCGTTCGCACGACCATACACCCATACCGGGATATAAAAACGCAGCACGCCGTCACCCATACTCATCACGGTATAGTGTTGCTTCTGCTCCAGGTAGTCATTCGCCTGTACGCCCGTGGCAACAGCCAACAGGCATAATAAGGCAACACAAAAAATGCTTTTTTTCATATCGTTTGTTCTTTAATTAGCAAGCATACGAGGTTATCAGCCTCGTATGCCTAAAAAGCGGAATCCGCTTATTTCTTACGTGTCATGGTCGGCGGGATGCAGTTCACCGTGAAGGTGGAGTTGGGGATGGTGGTCATGGTGTCACCATTCACAGTGATGTACAGTTTGCTGCTTTCCGAGTCGTCCAGCTGGATCCATACCTGTACGCCGTCAATGCAGTTCCAAGAGACGATGTTAGCACTTTCTGTCTCATCATCAAACTTGATGGTCACCTTTTTCTCGGTAAACGTAACGGTTACGAATTCACCGTCACCCATAAACGGTTGCGTGGTGCCTTCCCACGAACCCATCGCACCGGCCTTTACCGCAGCGATAGCGGTCTCGTTAGCATCCGTAACGCTCTTCTCACAGCTGACAAACAGCAGCGAGCTTACAGCTAATACAGCTAAAAATAAAATCTTTTTCATACCTTTAAATAAGTTTTGATTGTTAATAAATTTTTCCTAATTTTACCACTCGTCGCCGCCTTCATTCTTCGGCAGAATCTTCAGCGTCAGCGTCTTCTTGTCGCCCTGCTCTACGAATACCTTACCTTCCTCGGTGATCGGCTCGTTATATTCGTCGAACGCACGGAAAGTGAAATACTCACCGCCCTCGCCGAAATCCTGCGGGGCCAGGTCCTCCAGCAGCTTGAGCTCAAAGCGAGCCAGTCCGGCTGCGTTGGTCGCGTGCTTCTCGTCCGCGTTCTGGATGTAGAGCGACGAACCGCTGTTGAAGCGAGCTACCATGATGCCCTCTACGGGCTTGTCGTTCTGATCAACTACGGTAACATCTACGGTAGCCACCGTCTTGATCGGGTTACATGCAACAGCCAGCAGCGCCAGCGTTGCCATACACAAAACTTTAAACTGTTTCATCTTGTTTTTGTTTTTGGGGTTAATACTATTGATTTTCCTGTTTTTTTGTTGTGCTGTTTTACATCTGCACGATTTTGCGTGCAAAATTACAACAAAAATTCCATATATGCAAAAAAAATCGCCCGTGGGAGCGATTTTTTCTTGCAGGCTTTCAGCTATCAGCCGTCAGCATTCAGCCATCTTTAGCCGCGGAGCTTGTCGTACTCCAGCTTGAAGATGTAGGCGTAGAAGGTCTTCTTGCCACCGGCCAGATCCTTCTGCTCGTTGAAAGCAGCGCGGTCGGCCTCCAAGGTGGAGAGGTTCTTCATACGAGCCTGAGTGGCGGTAACGGCCTGCGAGAAGCGCGAGCGGAGCACCAGCTCGTTGGCTGAAGGCGCGGTTTTACGGTCGTAGGTGTCAGCCTTGCGGATGTACAGACGCGTACAATCCGGGTTCTCGGTCGGTGCCGTACGGTGGGTACCGATGAGGTAATCACCGTGGCTGTGTCCGTCTACCTTTTTAGGTTTGGACATAGCGCCCTGTACATACTGAATACCGGGCGAGTAGGTTACTTTTCCCATAAGATTAACAATGGATTTAAAGGGTTAA
>JAFWOU010000036.1 GCA_017509715.1 Paludibacteraceae bacterium
CACCCTCCCATAAAACATTGTTATGTATCATAACACATAACAATGTTTTTGCAAGAGGAATAACGCGAATAATCGAAGAAAATCAGCGAGTTTGCGGCAACAGTGCCAGGATTTCATAGTGCTGTGTTGCGGGAATGCAGGGTGCAAGGGCGGAGGAAGTCGTTTACGCGGAAATAATCTACGCAATCTAACCCTGTAAGCAGAAGAGGAGCAAGCCGACGCTTGTTCCCCTTCTGCTATGATTTTCACTTCGCCACTTTCTCGCAGAATCTTTGTATAATCGCGGCGATCTGTCCGCGCGTCGCCGTGCCTTGCGCGTCGAGGATGACGTTGCCGTTTGCATCGACAGTGCCGTTGATAATGCCGACCGCGACGGCCCATGCCATCGCCTCCCGCGCCCAATCCGAAACGCCATTCGCGTCGGAGAACGTGGAGAGACTAGCGCGCACAGTGGTGTCGTAGCCTTTACTCTTGGCGTAATTAAACAACATCACAATGTCCTGCTCGCGCGTGGCGGGTGCGCTTGGGTCGTGCGCGGCGACGCCGCTTGTGACACCCGCGCCATCCGCCCAGCCGTCGGCGGCGCTCCACCATTCCTCGCCCTCGACGGGAGCGACCAGTGCGTTGCCGTCGAGGTTGTAGATAATCTGTTCCATCATACCCTGTGTGGTATTGGCATCCGGCGCAAAATCATCGTTACCGGCACCGTTCATTACCTCACGCGACGCCGCCCACGCGACGTTATCTGCGTACCACTCGTTTCCGCTCACATCGTCAAAGCTCTTGGTGTTGTCCACGATCTTGACCGTGGCGTCGCCGGAGAGCATCAACACGACACCGTTTTCGCCCGTGGTGGAGGTCTTGACAATCTCCTCCGTGCCGTCCGCGTTCATGATGACGGCGACGGTGCCGGGGGTGAGGTTTTCGACAGGGATTTCAACCTTCGCGGGGTTTTCTGCACTCACCGTTTCGGGGAGCGTGATTTCCACGGGCGCGGCGCTTGTGGCGTCGTTCATCGCCTTGACTTCGACGGGGAGTGTGACCGCTTTGCCCTTTGCTGCCGCTTCGGAGATTGCCTGTGCGCTCGGTATCGCCTCGGCGCTGACGGTGTTGCCATGCGCGTCGATCTTGACCGTGCCAGTGGAGCCGTCCGCCGCTTTTTCACTGGTCGTGGCGCTGCCGTCCTTCGCTGTGGTCGTAATGGTGGTCGAGCCATCTCGCGCCGTCTTTACAGCAGTCTTGGAGCCGTCCGCGTTCGTAGTGGTCTTGGTCGTGCTGCCGTCCGCGTTGTTCGTCATGGTCGTATTGGATGGCGCGGTAGGTGTGGACGGAGTATAATCATCGCCACTACCGCCGTTCAGCGTCGGATTGGCCGTACTCCTATAGGTCGCCGTAACTGTGGTGTTTTTCGTAGGCATTGTTAGCGTGGTCGTGGCGCTGTACGCGCTGGCGAAGATCGCGCTGTCGCTGCACGTCCACATATAGAATACCTGACCGGCGGGAGCCGCGTTCGCCTTAATCGTGACGGTTGCCTCTGCCGCGTACTCGCCGCTGCCCGTACCGCCCGCGACAGTCAGCTTCGTGTTACCCCATGCTGCGCAGAGTGGTGAATAGGAGGTTTTATCCACGAGCATGAGCTTGTAGGTGTAGCCCGTTCCCGTTTTGAGATCGGTAAAGGTGTGCGTTCCGCCGTTCATTGCCGCCGTGATAGCAAAACTCTTGGTGTCCGCCAGCCTGCCGCTGCTCTCATACGCCGCCGCGATTAGCGCGGAATCCTTCGGCGCGGTGACGGTGGCGACCAACTTGCCGTTGGCATCGAAGTTGCCTAACACAGAATAGGCCGTAGCGGGCACGTCTCTGTACGTTGTCGTAACCGTGACCGCCTTTGCGGGCATCGTGAACGTCGTCGTGGCACTGTTGGCGTCGGCAAAGCTCACGCCGCTGCTGGTAATCCACTTGTCGAACACCTTGCCCTCTTCGGGGTTATTCGCCTTGATTGTGACCGTCGCACCCGCCGCGTAGTTTCCGCCGCCCATGCCGCCGTTGACAGTAACGGCATAGGTGATCTGCTCAAAGATTGCTTTGACCGTCACGTTCGCCGTGCCGATGGTGAACTTGTTGTTTGTGACAGTCACGCCGCCCGATACGACCTGCCACTCCTTGAAACGGTAGCCTGACGCCGGGAATGCCGTCAGCGTGACCTGCGTCCCGCTCACGCCGGAGGCAGGGGACGCGGAACCGGTGCCGCATCCATCGTTTGTGACCGTGACGGTATATGCTGTCGGCGCGATATACGCCGGAACATCCACCGCTGCCGTCGCGCCAGCCTCATGCGTCGCGGTTGCCGCCACGCGCACATAGTACGTTCCCGCTGTGAGGCCGGTGATTGTTGTGCCGGTGCAGGACGTTGTAGAGCTAAAGCCGGAATCTGTGGAATACTCCATTGCCGTTGTGACGCCGGTAATCTTGCCGTCGCTGCCGCTCGCCGTGGTGGGTGCGACACTCGAGAGTCCGGTCGGGGCAGCGGGGCCGTTTGCCTTGTTGATGCTCCACGGGATCGACTTCGCCGCCGTGGCACCGTCGCTCCACTTGTAATTGGCCGCGTCCGTCAGCGTCGCCGTCGCGGTGTAGCTACCCACATCGGTCGCCCTGCCGTTCATCACGGTGTAGCCCGTTCCCGCCACGACGCCGGTCTGCTCGCTGCCCGTCCACTTGAGGCCGTTCGCCGCCGTGGGGATTGTTATGGACTTAGGGTCGACCGTCAGCGTATAGCTCGCGGTCGCGGAGGCATAGGCGCTCGTCTCGGCGGCGGTCGCCGTGATGATCGCCGTGCCAGCCTTGACGATATGCACCACGGCCGTGGCGCTGTCAACCGTGGCGGCGTCGCCGCTTGTGATCTGATAGCTCACGCTCGTCTGCGCACCCGTGGCGGTCATGGTGAAGTCCGCGTCGCCGTATGTCTTGGTCTGTGTCGCGGAGGCAAAGGAGATCGTCTGCGTCGCCTTGTCGGTGATTGTGACGGTGATCGCCGTCGCCGCCAGCGCCTCATAGTTGCCGTCCTCCGCAATCGTAACATTGACGGTCACGCTGCCCGTATCTGCGCCGGAGGTCAACACGCTGCCGTTCAATGTGCAGCCGTTCGCCTCACCACTGATCTCGTAGCTGACCGCGCCCGCCGCGCCGTTCAGAGCGACTTTTGCAGACAGATCGACGCTATTGCCGCCTCGCGTGACGGATACCGTTCCCGTGACAGTTGCCGGGTTTGCCGCCTTGCTTACCGTGACCGTTGCCACGTCTGAAATCGAGGTTGCCGTCTGGCTGTTGTCTGTGCGCGCAGCGGTGATGACGCAGTAGTAGCATTCCGTTGTCCCCGCGCTCTTGCCCACGGGGATGGTATAGCTCGCATTCGTCGCGCCGCTGATCTCCTGCGCGTTCGTCCTACTCGCATCATCACAGGAATACCACTGATAGCCTGTGACGGTGTGATCATTCGCTGCGCTTGCCGCGACGGTTAGCATGTTGTCAGCTATGTAACCATACTGCAATTCCAGATTTGTTGGCTGCATAGTGATGTTCGGCGCGGTCGCTGGAATGTCCTCATACGTCGCCTCGACCGTCACCGCATTCGCTGGCATCGTGAAGGTCGCCTCTGCGGTGGTTGCGCTGCCGCTGGTGAAGATCAGGCCATCCTCGCCTATCCATTCCTTGAACCGCTTGCCGCTTGCCGGAGCGTTCGCCGTGATCATGACGCTCGCGCCCTCGGCATAGTCGCTGCTGCCCGTTCCGTTGTTGACGATAACGGCGTAGGTCGTCGGTATTTCTGTGATGGTATAAGTTGCCTCGGCAACCAAGCTTTCCGTCATGTCGGCCTTGACCGCGATTGCCTTGATCGTAGTCGTAGTGCTCACGGTGATTGCCGTGCTGTAGACTGGACTATCGACTGTGGGGGCGCTGCCATCCGCTGTATAGTGGATGGTCGCTCCGCCCGTTGCGCAGGAAAGCGTTACGCTCTGCGTTTCTGTGAATGTGCCGCCCGTGGGTGAGAACATCGGCGTGGCAACAATCTCCTTGTCTGCCCACACCGCTGTAACGGTAGTATCTGCCGTTACAGAGATGGCGTCGTTTGGCGCTTTGGTTACGGGCTCCGCGTCGCCAATCTCTACCGACCATTCTTTGAAGGTCTTGCCAGCCGGCGCTGTGAAGCTGCAATTAGGGAGCGTGTAGTTGCCAGAGATTTCAGTAGCATCGTCCATAGTCCCTGTGCCACCATTTGCTTCGAATGAGATAGTAAAAGTGCGAACAGCATCCCATCTTGCAGTGATCACTGCATCCTTAGTTAACTGAACAATATCTCCGGGCGCATACTGAACAGAGTCTATTTCCCAACCGGAAAAGGCTTTGTTGCCCGTAGAAACAAATCCGTTTTCCGGGAGCATGAATTCTCCTTCAGTAACGAAAACTGTTTCCATGTTTCCCGAACCTCCGTTTGCATCAAAGGAAACATTTATAGTTTTCTTCGGAACAGTTACAACGCAGCTTGCTGTTTTACCATTTATTGTTGTAAATGATATTTCTGCCTCTCCGCCTCGTTTTGCCGTCACTATACCATTATCCACAGAAGCTACACTCGGGTCAGAAGATATCCACGCTCCATCAATTATAGCATCTACCGGACTTGGCAATGCAGTCAAAGTAGTACTGTCACCGCGGTCCAAAGTGATTGCCGATTCTGATAGCTCAAGTGATTGCGCATATTCAAAGGAAACCACATTACTTAATGCGCTTGGTGGATTTGATTCTTTAGTGTAGTAGAATCCTTTATCTTGACCAGCAGATATTACATTCAGTTCATCGTTTTCATTTAGCGAAATATCCTCTGTACTCATACCGCCAACGATGCTCCCGTTTTCATCATCGTATTGGTACAGTTGCAATGTCGACGTATTTTGACTTCTAACTTTTACGGAATATCCGTCGTTTATTAGATATATAGTAGCAAAAGAGTCATTCTCGGAATTAAAGCCATAATAATATGCAAAGCTGCGGCGTTCTATGCATATCCCGGCTGTAGTGTTGGAAAAAGGAACATCGTTCAGCTTGTTTCCTGCCTCGTCATAAATATCAACCTCCGCAATTCCATTCAAGCGCACCATTCTGGAAGAACGCTCATCATCCGAACCCAGCGTTTCACCTCGAGATTGCATTAGAACTGCACCACGATTTGTCGCACTCTCTGCCTCATCAAAAATGTTCCTGTACAATACGTCGCAATCATATTCTTTATTTGTATTATACCGGGAGTCTATCCAGCATATGGACATACTGTTTGCGGCAGAGTTATCTCGGTTGACGCAGTCTACATTTATTGTACGGTCCGGATTTGAAGAATCCTGTACGATAATGTAATCGTTTGTGCGGGATACAGAGACATCCTTGCTCCAATTCCTCAGAAAAACAATATCCTGTCCGCTCGAATCATGAATTGTTGTATTATAAATGGTGGAATCAATAATATAAAAATCTGCTCCATTTCCACCATCTAAGGTGCTTCCCGATCCGTATGGAACCAGAGTATCTGACCCTGAATAACCTATCAGCGTATCTGATCCGTCTCCGCCAAATATATTGTTCCCGACCAGCGCCTCAATATCCAGCGGGTTCCAATCACTCACGGAAGTGATCTGATTAGCTGCTGTCGTGCCAAGCGAAACGCGACCACGTGCGAAAATATGGAAGAAGTTTTGATATGCATGAACGTTAATTCCAGTAAGCTTTTCAGCGATTTTATCAGCCAAATATCCATATGCGACGTGTTTGTCATCTCTTATTTCCATACTCCAGCCGGAAGATGGATTCGTCCAATCGAATATTTGCGCCATTTCGCCCATAGAGAATCGGCGCGTACTTTCATCATATTCAATATTTGAAAAAACGCTGTGAACCCCTATCATATCCTTAATATCCGTACAGTTTGTTGGATATGTACTGTTATATGTGACCATTGGGTATTTCCCTTGCTTGGCAGCCTGAATAAATTCTGCCGCTTGTCCTTTTGAACATGCATAGGCGAGCTGTGGCGCTTCAAAGCGGTCAATTAGTTCAATCAAAGAACCCGTTTGCTCTGAGAGGACATCTGCTATATAGCCGGTTTGATCTGTCAAATTGACGAAATTGAAGTCATTTGCCCCAGTGAACCCATGTGCGTCAAAATATGCTTGCCAGAACGTAGTATCAACAATGTGCCCTGCTGCGCCGTCAATGCTATACGCGCGAGCCCCCGTACATATCGACACATATGCCGCTAAAGCTCCGCCGAGAGAGTGCCCTGTTAGCACAACGTCATCCTTGTTGAGATTAAAGCCGTTGACAACTGCCTGATAAAAACCAAGCGCATAGTCAAACTGCTTACTTAACTTATTACGCAATGCAAAATCTAAATCAGTTGCCCAGTCATCATTCAAACCTTCTTCGCTGTTGACAAGATGGAGGAGACTGGCAACAGAGGGGCCGCCGCTTCCGCGATAGGAGATGATGTATTTTCCATTCTCTCCGGGTTCACGAAAACATACCCCGTAAAAGCCCACGTTATTTTCGAGGTCAAGGTCCTCGACAACTTCATAATTGCCAACTACTGAATTGTAGAAATCTCCCGCTGTAGGTGCCTTCTCAAACTTATCTGTATTCCATATCTTGTTGTTTGCATCACCAATTATTCCTGCGGATATGTATTCGTTAACTACCCACGGATGGAAAGTATCGCCCACGATATCGGGGTCGGGAGTCTTCAAATGCTCAGAGGCATTGAATGTATTATAGGCCAGTTTCGCTAATGCGGTGACGGTAAGCACGAGATTGTCGTTTCCTAAAACAGAGTCGACAGGTGACGCATCATCCTTCCAATCAAATGGATAGGTTACCGGATCGTCTGGCTCGCCTTGCTCGTTCCAGTTATAGTGAATTGTGGCAGAACTCAATGGATCGTTACGACTCTCTTTTGAAATCGCTTTCCAATCTGCTTCGCTTCCATAATAATACACATCAGTCAAACTTCTACAGTTTTCAAATGCCGCTTCTCGTATTTGAGTCACGCTTTTGGAGATATACAGATTTACCAATTTTTTGCAGTTTGCGAATGCCCATTTTCCAATGCTTGTCACACTGTCAGGAATTATTATGTCGGTCCAGCCGCATTCTGCAAATGTCCCTTCTTCAATACTTGTAATACTGTTTGGGATGGTTACACTCGTCAAGTTGTTACATGTTGCAAATGCCCAGCTTCCAATACTTGAAACACTTCTCGGGATTAATATGTTCATTATTGTGCTATTGTCTCGAAATGCACTATTTCCGATTTCCTTGACACTATTCGGTATTATTATGAGCGACAAACTGGAATTTGAAAAAGCAGATCCCTCAATAATTTTTACACTGTTTGGAATTGAGTAGATGCCTTGCTTTCCTTCCGGACAGACAAGTAGCCATGTCTTTTTTTTGTTAAATAGAACACCGTCTTGACTGCTATAATGGTTATTATTTGGGTCAACCTCGATAGACGTGAGTTCATTGCACCCACGAAACGGAACCAAGCTAATATAGTTCACACTACTCGGAATAAACACGCTTTTCAATGGACACCAAGCAAAAGCACCTTCACCGATGGAAGTTACGCTCTCTGGAATTCGCACACTTGTCAGGCCACTTTGTGAGAATGCATATCCGCCAATAACCGTTGTACTCTCTGGAAGTTCCACATCAGAAAGATTTTCGCAGTTTTTAAAAGATTTATACCCAATATTTGTCACGCTGGCTGGAATAGAAACGCTCGATAAATTGTAACACCAGCAAAACGAACAAGTTCCAACACTTGTTACGCCGTTAGTGAAAACAATCGATTTAATGGATGTCCTGATAGAACTATCGCTTCGGAATGGCCCTCTATTATAACCATCTTCGTTATAATTTGCCATTGCTCCACTACCGCTGATTATCAGCACTCCGTCGCTATCCAGCGTCCATGTCAAATTATCGCCATTAGCTCCGCAGGTACCACTTGCAACAATATCCGCTGCCCTCGCCGTTACAGGAAGATTTATAAAAAGCAGACATAATGCGAGTGTAAAACTCATTGCTTGTTTAAATGCCAAAATTATCTCTTTCATTAGAATTTTCTCCTCCTATATACTGCTTGCATAATCTGTCACTTCTTTCCAGAAGAGTTTTCTGTCAGATAGTCATATTCTGCAAGAATCCATTCTATCCAGCGATACAAATACTTCTTTGAGGTAATATAAAAGGCAAAAGATAGCACAAAGAAACCGGTAAATAAAGCAGCATCAGTAAAATTAACAATTTTTGTTTCTCTATGGATATCAAACAAACTGCTCAAATTGTTTTTTGAACAAAACTTATAGGCAGCAATGAGAGCAAGCGCTAAATACCCTGTCGCAATCCCGCGTGTCATGCCATGAATCGTATGTAGTTTGTCTACTCGTGCAGGAACCCCTCGCAGTTTCAGAATATCATATTGCGCGTGGAAATCCGATTCACTGATAGCATTACTTTTCTCGAGGTATCTTTTGTAGTATATCTCACTCATCCAACCATAGGAATTCGGATTCCCTATCGCATCAGATGCACTCAGTTTTAGAATCTTACAATCCACAAGGAGACTTGAGATGCAATACAGTATCAATCCAATCGTATAGGATAATGCAACTCCGATACTCAGTAGTAACGGAAAACCCATTTCCTTAAACGTTGCTATCTGAGGCCTAAACGCGACAAGATACGATGTTAGCGTAACTGCTCCTGTGCCAAATATGCTCCAAAAATCGAATTGTCCAATATGTTTATTGATTTCCTCCATGTAGAGACCTCCCTTTGCATAATAAAGCGCGCTTTGATTTGCACAATTGACTGAACTTTGGTATGCAGTTACAATCTAACAGAATACTACAGAAATAATAGCAGATTGCTGTTCATAGCACAATACACATCTTGCAAATCAAAGTGTTCTTTTTTAGCAGGCTGTTTTGATTAAGAAAGGTCTGTCGAGAGACCTTTAGCTGCTTTGCCGACTCTCCCGACAATAGTTGCCCTCGTAGCCATTCTCCGCAAAACGGCGATAATAAGGGTATCGTCCGGCTTTCACGGTACAATGCCCTTCAGAAATCCAATTTGATGAATTGACTGCACTGATACTATGACTTAATAAGACAATTATACTCCAAAAAGGCAACTAATACAACATGCTATACATACAATATTAGTTGATGTTAAATTGTTGAACTGTCACCAATACTATATGTTGAGGTGATAGTATTGCATACACGGATAAGAATTGCCAGAGAGCAACTCGGCTACACACGCGAACAGTTTGCTGAAAAATTGGATGTAAGCGTTTCCTACCTTGCGGAACTGGAGCGGGGACGAACCGGCATTTCTGTAAAGCTGCTTATCAAAGTCTGCGATGTGCTTGGGCTATCTGCGGATTATGTCCTGTTTGGAGACGAAAGGGATGAAGATGCGCTGCTAATGGATAAAATCCACAGAATAGACTCCAAGTACATTCCGCTACTGGATAAAGTGATTGCAGAGCTGCTGACATTGAGCCAGTAAGCAAGTCAAAGCTCCATGTCTCGCTCCTTCGGCTTCCTCTGCGGGTGTTCGCGGCGCTGCTCACGCTCCTGCTCCAAGCGGCGGCGCACGGTCTGCTCCTTGTACCACGTTTCTATGCCATCCTCGCGGTTTTGTTCGTCCGTCATGCTGGTGCTGATCTGGAAATCCCAAAAGCTGAGCTTTTCGTCGGGGATGTCCTTCTTGATGCGCTCCTGTGCCTCGTCCTCCATCTGCGGACGGAGCGCAAGGCGGGCGTCGGTCAGGTCGTAGAGATCGTACTGCTTCGCTCGTTCTTTCAGCCGGTCGAACTCCTGCCCGGATTTTTCAATGTCGCCGGTGTACTTTGCTTCCAGCTCGTCCATCTTGGTGACGTTCGCCTTGACCGCCGTGATTTGCTTGGGAACGGCGGGCATTTCCTTGTCGTCCTCCCTGCCGAAGCCGGTGACGATTTCGTTTTTGCTGAATGTCAATTCTTCGATCTCCTCGGAGAGCTGCGCGATCTGCTTTTTCAGCTTGCTCCGCTTGAACACGCTCAGCGGCGACAACGCCGCCAATTCCTTTTTCAGCGACCGACGATCCATGTTCTTTTCTCGAATCTGCCGGACGAGTTCGCCGTAGTCCCGATACATCGGTTCAGCTTTCGACAGATACTCCACCGCCTTGCCGCGACGCTTGTGGAGATGGAGCAGGTGATAGCGCAGGATAATCACGCTCTGGCGTACCTGCTCCATCGCACGGGCCATATCTGCCAGCGTCGTTACCAACGCATCCGTCAGCTTTTTAATCGTATCTTTCAACTGCCTCATCAGCGCGTTGTCCGCACGGATCTGGCGGTTCAGTTCGCAGCGGTCGGAAACTAAGCCCATCTTCTCCATGATTCGGGCGTTGACGCCCTCATGGACGGTGGGCTTTTCCTCTAACCCACGCTCGGCATGGCTGCGGTGGTCAATGCGATCTTCGACGCCCTCGCGTTCGAGCGCGCGATTGACCACATCTGCCCATGCTGCCCGCCACGCGACA
>JAFWOU010000037.1 GCA_017509715.1 Paludibacteraceae bacterium
ACGCAAAAGTATGAGTACGGGGCAGTACGTTTTCTGATGAGTACTATCCGCCGGAGCCGCAATGCAAATCAATTTTTTATTAACCCTTTAAATCCATTGTTAATCTTATGGGAAAAGTAACCTACTCGCCCGGTATTCAGTATGTACAGGGCGCTATGTCCAAGCCTAAAAAGGTAGACGGACACAGCCACGGCGATTACCTCATCGGTACCCACCGTACGGCACCGACCGAGAACCCGAACTGTACGCGTCTGTACATCCGCAAGGGCGGCACCTACGACCGCACCTCTGCGCCTTCAGCCTATGAGCTGCAGCTCCGCTCGCGCTTCTCGCAGGCCGTTACCGCCGCTCAGGCACGTATGAAGAACCTCTCCACCTTGGAGGCCGACCGCGCTGCTTTCAACGAGCAGAAGGATTTGGCCGGTGGCAAGAAGACCTTCTACGCCTACCTTTTCAACCTGGAGTACGACAAGCTCCGCGGCTAAAAATGGCTGAATGCTGACGGCTAAGAATGCTGAAAGCCTACAAAAAAATCGCTCAAACGGGCGATTTTTTTTGTGTATGTCGATTTTTTTTTGTACCTTTGCAGCCGAATTGTGTGCGTATGCGTGCGCTTTGCGCGTAGCGTGCTGATAATTAGGAACATGAGAAGAATAACGAAAATAGTGTTGATTTTGCTGATGGTGCTGTGCGGTCGGGTAGGCCTCATGGCGCAGACTAAGCAACTAAAAGAGGTGACCAGCACCGAAGGACGTGAGTTCTACGTGGCATGGTTGCCCAACGGCGGTAGCGACCCGCAGTCGACCGACCTGAAACTGCAACTGATTGCCAACTCCCGAACCGACAATACCATCGTGGTGGAATTCCCCAACGGGGCTACCAGCACGTACCCCATCCAGGCCGGCCACTCGGAGGTGATCGTGATCGACCCGCAGTCGGTCTACTGGGATCCGGCCCGCGACGAGGAGGAGAAACCCCTAAAGAAAGGTCTTCGCGTCTATAGCGACGTGGACGAGCCCTTCACGCTCTATTCCACCAACCAGATCGGTACCTCGGGTTCGTTCAGCTTCGACGGCGCACATATCCTGCCGGTAGAGGCCCTGGGCACAGAGTATATGGTGCAGACGGCCGACGGAGACGCTACGGCTACGGAGTTTGTGCTGATGTCCACCAAGCCCGGTGAGACCCATGTGACGATGACGCTCAAGGTCAACAGCCGACGCGGCAACACCACCGACCTCAACGTGACGCTCAATGGCGAGAAGCAGATATACATCGTGCGCTCCAAGGCGCCCAACCCCGACGACCCGGCGGAGAAAATCGACCTCTCGGGATCTACCATCTGTGCCGACCAGCCGATCGCCGTATGGAGCGGAAACCAGTTTGCCATCGTGCCCAACCAAGAGGGTATGAACAACGACCATGCATACGACCAGCTGCTGCCGCTCAAGAAGTGGGGCAAGCAGTTTATCGTGCCGATGACGGCCTGCCGCGTCAAGCTGAACGTGATTCGCGTCGTAGCCATGCAGGACAATACGACGGTCCAGATGATGAAGAACAACCGCGTCATGGAGTCGCCCCAGCTGAACGGCGGCGACGTCTACTCGCGCCGTATGGTGCAGTCGGACGCCTCGCATCCGGAGAAAGACTCCTACTATATCACGGCCGACAAACCCGTGCAGGTCTATCTGTTCTCGTCCAGCGGTGCCAACAGTACGTGGTACGACGACAACGACTCCACGCGTCTGCCGGGCGACCCGTCGATGACCATGATCCCGCCCCTGGAGTACCTGACCGACACCACGATATTCCGCACCTTCAATGCCGGTACAGGCCAGCTGGAGCACCAGGTCAACCTATGGGCACTCAGCTCTGAGACGGCCAACATACGCCTGGACGGACAGCCCATCACGGGATGGACCACCGTGCCGAGCAATACGAGCTATGCCCAGGTGACGATGGATGTCACCGACACGACGCACGTCCTGACTGCTCCCACCAAGTCGTTCTCCGGCTACGCCTACGGTATCAACGACGGTCAGGCCTACCTCTATCCCGTGGGCTATGACTTCACGCCCAAGCAGGACTCGCTCTTCCTGCTCGACCAGACGGGCAAACGCCGTGTAGAGACCTCGGAGTGGGGTGAGCATGCCATCAGCCAGACCGAAGGCGGATGGTACCTGGACCGCGTAGAGCTGGACGACGACACCTACGACCTGGACACCGTGACCATCTGTAACCAGGAGGAGCTGACCTTCCCCGTCAAGACCTACCAGGCCTGGGAGAAAGTGCGCTGGGAGATAGAGGGATCCATCCAGGGCATGGGCTACTTCACGCCCGAGGAACAACTCTCGTCCGACGTGGCACGACCCGAACTGACCCACCAGTTTGAACTGCTGCCCATCGAGCAGAACGACGAACCCTTCGAGGACTTTGAGGTGCGCGCCATCCTGATCCGCAAACCTATCCTCTGCGACATACCCGAGGACAAATGGGAACGCGACACCTTCGCCACCATGGTACGCGTAATGCGTCAGTACGACGACACCACCTGGCGCGCCATCTGCGTAGGCGACACCGTCCAGTTCTTCCGCGATACGGTATGGAACGTAGACCCCACGACCCTGACCGACGAACCCGTGCTGGGCCGGGACTACTACATGCAGGTCACCATCTTCAACGATACGCTCAACGACCTGGCGCACGGCTACATCCAGTACCCGCTCGGCGCCACCACAATCACGCGCAGCTACGTCTCCAGCGGCGGGTGCGACTCGCTCAGTACGCTCAAGCTCTACGTCTGCGAACCCCATTATACGCGCCGCGATACCGTGGTCTGCGAGGACGGTACGCGAGGCCTGAACTACGGCGACTTCTTCAAGCGGTTTAGCACCAACAACAGTTGGCCCAAGGCCGACACCGTGCTCTACGACACCCTGCGTGCCAAGGACTGTATGAAGGGACCCGACTGGCGGGAATTCCGTCCGCATTGCCCCAACTTCAACGGTTGCGATAGCGTCATGGAGCTCCATCTGCGCGTCATGACCGTCGTCCGCAACACTACGCGTGAGAACCACTGTATGTCCAAGGGGGCCATCTACGAGTGGCGAGAGAAGGGTAGTGACCGACTGATCCATACCTTCAGCGCCGACACCATGGTGCTCGACTCCAGCTACACCTTCCGCGAGTACGTCAAATACGTCGACTGCGAAGACTGCCCCAACGGCGGTTGCGACTCGGTGCGCAACACGCTCCACCTCATGTATGTGAGCGACGCCGGACAGAGTCATACCATCCACGTATGCCAGTACGAGGACACCACGTATCGCAACATGAATGCCAGCCTCTATTTCTCTACGGCAGGCAAGCATTGCAACACACCCTACCACGAGACGCTGACCGTACAGGTGATCGGCTACGAAGAAGGCCGACCCGTCGTGCTCTGCGACTTTGAGGACCAGCTCACCTTTATCATCGATACCGTTTTCCGCGACCAGATGGACTACGACACCGTCTGCTACGACTCGCAGGCCACCGACCAGACCTACGCTTGGCAGGGACACCCGCGCTTCCAGACTATTCCGGTGACCCGTCCGGGATTGTTCACCTATCGCGATACGATCCCGACCTACGACTGCGGTTGCGACTCGGTATGTATCCTCAAGCTGCGCGTAGGACGTCCGTACGAGACCCGCAACCAGGCTGCTATCTGCGACAACGGAGCTTACTCCTGGCAGGACACCCTCTTCTACGGTCCGAACTACACCGGCAACAAGCCCGCCGGCAAGAGCCGAGAGATCACCACCTCGATCGATACTCGGCGCGACCTGCTCTCGCAGTACGGCTGCGACTCCACGTTCTATTTCCACCTGGAGCTGCACCCCACCTACATGGCCGAACGCAAAGACACCGCCGTCTGCGCCGACGAGCCCTATAACTTCTACGGCACGTGGTACAACACGCCGCAAAACCGCTGGGCACCCGGTCAGACTTATCCGCTGACTATCAACGACCAGTCCGTGTTCGGCTGCGACAGTCTGGTGCTCCACAACGTGACCGTCTATCCCTACTATCCCGACCAGCAGGAGGAGAACGACACCGTCTGCCAGGTGCTCGGCGCAACGGCCTACTACGAGTGGCCCGGTGCGGACCATCAGCACTGGAACGAACAACACCTGCAGCCTATCAACCAGCCCGGACGCTTCCGACTGGTGGACTACCTGCAGACCATTCACGGCTGCGACAGTACGATTCATCGTACCCTGGTAGTCATGCCGACCTATGACCTGAAGTTCCAGCACACGATGTCCAGCGAGGACACCCTCATTTGGGAAGGACGTATGTATGCCGGCGCTGAGGCACAGTTTGTCAATCCCGACGGCCTGCCCGTCATCCGCTGCACAGGCGTGAAGACCGTGGTCGACTCGCTCTTGACCGAACCCGTCGGTAGCCATCGCTGCGACTCCGTGCGTACGCTGACCATCCGGATCGGACAGGTGTTCCGCGACACCATCTACGACGCTACCTGCGTCAACTGCGGCACCTACCACTGGACCATCACCAGCCCCATCACCGGACTGGATACCACCATCTATATCGACGACCTGCCCGCCGCCTACGAGGAGCGCATCTACTACGACAGCCTGCTCACCGCGATGGACTTCGACTCGATATACGTACTCCGCCTCACGGCTTATCCCAACTACAGCTTTGATGCCCAAGACGAAATATGCCAGAGCCAGACCTACAACTGGACCGGCCATATGGCGGGACAGAATGGGGTAGTGCACCGCCTCTTTGTGGACGGACTGCCCATCACGGAGATACCTACCGGGCAGCACGGCGTCATCCAGGTTGTGGACAGCATGCTGACCGACACCATTTTCACCAACCCCGTTACCGGTCAGGTGAAGCCCATGCATTGCGATAGTATTTGGACGCTCACGCTCACTATCCATCCGACCTACAACAGCCGCTACGTAGGGCTCTACGACGACCTGAGCATGAGTTCTAACGATACGCTCTCGCACTTCACGCAACCCCGTACGCTCTTCGTGGGTTACCACTACGACTACGCAGCAGCTGGTACGTCCAAGGCCGAACTGGAGCAGCAGTACCCGCGCGTGGTCTACCTGCCCGAGCACCTGGATGAGTACCACCTCGACTCCGTGGTCAACACCTCCGTCTACGGATGCGACAGTACTCACTATGCACGCGTACATGTATGCCAGGTGCAGTTCACCCAACTCTACGACTCCATCGGCGATAACGATACCACCTGGTACTTCGGCGGCGAAGTAGGCATCAACGGCCGTGGCGCACATACCCTGCCGCTCGTGACGGGTCATCGCTTCCACCGGTATGACGACGGTACGCCGGTGGACTACAGCCAGGCTACGGGACGCACCATGCGTGAGTACCTCTTCATTGATACGCTCTTCACGGCTACGGGCTGCGACTCGATCGTGCATGACTTGGTACGCGTCTTCCCGACCTACCGCTTTGAGTTCGATACCGCCATCTGCTCCAACGCCCGCTGGGATTGGCGTGTCTATACCTACCTCAACCATAACCGTTCCGGCTATGTATACGACTCGGTCAACTACCAGATCGGTACGCATACCTTCGACTCGGTCTATGTGCTCGACCTGGAGGTAGTGCCCTCCGGCTACTGGCATTTCGATACCACGCTCTGTATGAACGATACCATCATGTGGCACTACCAGAAAGTGTACTACCAGCCCGGTGGTCTGCAGTACGTGGAGGCTACCTACAAGGATGCCAGCCACCTCTGCGGCGACGTCTACCACCTGGATCTGACCTTCGTGCCCTTCTTCGGATCGACCATGATAGAGTACGACACCATATGCCAGGACGTAGACTACCACTGGATCAGTCCGGGCGAGACCAAGGAACATACCGAGGCCCTATGCGACGGACGAGGCAACCGACTGACGCGCATACCGACCGACGTAGCCGGCGACTTTACCTACTATGACAGCCTCAAGACCGTAGGCTGCGGATGCGACTCCGTCTATACGCTCAAGCTCTTTATCAAGCCTACCTACCACTTCTACGACACCACGTTCACGCTCTGTTCGTCGGACACCATGGAGTGGCACGGACGCCAGTATTACTACCAGGGTGAGGCTAATGTCTATGACACCGTCTTCGACCTGAGTACCGTATATGCTTGCGACTCCAACTACTACGTGCGCATCCATTACGACCTCTCCTACGACGTGACCCAGACCGTCTCGCTCTGCTCCGACGATGCCCACTTTGCGTGGGAAGACCTGGTATTCGACGATACGCTGGCCGCTTCGCGTCTGTGGGACGAACCGCGTCACTATACCTACGTGCGCTACTACCAGACCACGATCAGCGGTTGCGACTCTATCCTGCGTCTCGACCTCACTATCTCGCCCAGCAACGACTCCGCATGGACCGACACGCTCTGCCGCGGCGAGACTTACTACTTCTTCGACCAGCGACTCACCGAGCCGGGCAACTACGTATCCCTGCAGCCTAACCGCTTCGGATGCCAGAACCACTACTACCTCACGCTCGTGGAGATGCCGCTGCCTAAGTATGAACTCACGGTAGATCCTGTCTGCGTGGACGAGGACGGCATGGCCAATTCCTATCTGCTCCATTTCACCTACGACGGCGACATACCGCCTACCACCTATAGCATTCGCTACGATTCGGCGGCACAGGCTATCGGATTTGAGGACCTGCAGGATCTGCCAATCCCGGCCGGCCAACTGACGCTCAGCCTGCCCGTACCGTACTTCGCGGCACGCCACCAGTACCCGCGTCCGGGTTACTACCAGGCCGAGATAGCCTTCCAGAACGGTGTCTGCCTGTCGGATACGCTGATGACTTATCCGTTCCGGATGGAGATGCGTTACCCCTCGTGGCTCACGACGCAGCACTGGAACGACGCCATCTTTATCATGGATTCTACGCTCAACGGCGGATACAGCTTCTCGGCCTACCAGTGGTATCGCAACGACTCGATACTCTACGGCGAGACGCGGCCGTACCTGTACGACCCGCAGTATCTGCACACCGGCGCACAGTACAGCGTAGCCCTGACTCGATCGGATGACCAGGTGACCGTCCGTACGTGCCCCATCACGCCCGACCTGAGCGGCCACTACGACAACTCGCCCAAGCAGAACTACGTATCTGTGGTGCCGACCGTGGTAGCCAAAGAGAATGCCGTAGTCTATATCCTTTCGCCCGCTAAAGGCCACTATAAGTTGCTCAACCCGCAGGGACAACTGGTAAGCCAGGGTGCTTACGTGCCCGATTCGCAGAATACCTACCCGGTAGAGCTGCCTGCCGTGAGCGGCGTATACGTCTTCCATCTCACCGACGATGCTACCGCCGGCCAGGGTGGGGACCTGAGCAGAACCGTTAAAGTAATCGTACAATGATGAGAACCAACACGAGATATATCCTTCTGCTCCTGTTGCTCACTACGGCCCTGACCGCCGGTGCGCAGACGCGCCTCTACGGCGACTGGGGAAGCAGCTACAAGAAGCAGAAGTCCAAGACCAACCAGGCCGGACTCTATACCGACCAGTATGACGGCGTCCACCACCTGGTAGGCATGCAGGTGGAGGGAGCCTATGCCAGCTTCCTCCAGCAGTCGCAACTGATGCAGTTCACGCCCGGCGGTTACGCCCTGGGACTGACCCTGCAGTACGCCTACCTGAACGGCCCGTTCTTCCTGCAGACCGGCGTCGGGCTGCGTTGGCAGGACGTGCAGAACCGGGTGGCGGACCAGCTCTACACCATCGAGGCTATCGACGCTGCCGGCGCAGCATGCCATATGGACTACAGCTTCCACGACCGCACCGACCGCATGCGTGAACTATATGCCCAGGTGCCGTTCTACCTGGGCGGCTACTTCCGCGGCTTCTACGTGATGGGTGGTGTCAAGGCCTCGTTGCCTCTCACGGGCGATACGCGCTTCAACCTGCTCACCACAACCACAGCTCGCTATGACGGCTACATTGGCCCGATCGAGGAGATGGACAACCACGGTATCCGTCGTGACGTACCCCTCACGCCTGATCAGCAACGCGGCGAGGCGCTCCAGATGCGCTTCGACTTGCTCGGCGTCTTCGAGTGCGGTTACGAACTGGCCTTCTCCAACAAGGGACGTCCCGGTTACCACCGCTCCCATATGCTGGACCAGCGCCTGCGTATCGGCGCCTTTGCCGAGATAGGCATACTCAACTCGGCGCCCAAGACCAAACTGGCGCTCTATACCGTACCCGACACCAGTCCGTACGACTTCCAGACCTTCCGCTACAACCACGTACTGAGTACCGGACAGGTCAGCTCCGTCCATAGCCTCTATGCCGGCGTACGACTGACCTACTTCTTCTTCGGCGTTCAGACCAAGGAGAAGTGTCTCCTGTGCGGCGCACGCGGATCGATCAGCCCATGGTAATATAACAAGGAAACTAATTAACAGTTATGGAAAACTATATCGTATCAGCTCGCAAGTACCGTCCCCTGAGCTTTGAATCGGTGGTCGGTCAGCAAGCCCTCACACAGACGCTACGGAATGCCATCCGTCAGAACCACCTGGCGCATGCCTACCTCTTCTGCGGACCGCGTGGCGTAGGTAAGACCACCTGTGCTCGTATCTTTGCCAAGACGATCAACTGTCTCAATCCGACAGCCGACCACGATGCATGCAACGAGTGCGAGTCGTGCCGCGCCTTCAATGAGCAGCGTTCGTTCAATATCCACGAACTGGATGCAGCCAGCAACAACTCGGTGGACGATATCCGTTCGCTCATCGAGCAGGTGCGTATCCCGCCGCAGATTGGTAACTACTCGGTCTATATCATCGACGAGGTACACATGCTCTCTGCCGGTGCGTTCAACGCCCTACTGAAGACCCTGGAAGAACCGCCTTCCTACGCCATCTTCATCCTGGCTACCACGGAGAAGCACAAGGTGCTGCCAACCATCCTGAGCCGATGCCAGGTCTACGACTTCTCGCGTATCACGGTGGCCGACACCATCGCTCATCTGCAGTACGTCGCCTCGCAAGAGGGCGTACAGGCCGAGGAAGAAGCCCTCAACGTCGTGGCCCAGAAAGCCGACGGCGGTATGCGTGACGCCCTATCGATATTCGACCAGCTGGTGTCCTTCTGCGGCAATCAGATCACCTACCAGCGCACCATCGAGGTGCTCAATGTGCTGGATACGGACTACTATTTCCGACTGGTCGACATGAGTCTGGCGGGCGATGTGCCTGGTAGTCTGCTGCTCTTCAACGAGGTGCTCAACAAGGGATTTGATGCCCAGCATTTCGTGACCGGACTGGCGCAGCACCTGCGTGACGTACTCGTCTCCAAAGACCCGCAGACCGCGGCGCTACTCGAGACCTCTGAGGCGATCCGACGTCATTACCAGGAGCAGGCTACCCGTTGCACGGCGCCTTGGCTCTTCCAAGCGCTCGACCTGGCCAACACCTGCGACATCCAGTACCGCACGGCTAAGAACAAGCGGCTCTGCGTCGAACTGATGCTTATCAAGTTGACCCAATTGCTCCAGGCCGCTGCGCCTGCGCAACATAAAGCGGCTCCGCAACCCAAGCCGGCCCCGGCACCGCAACCCAAACCCGCTGCTCCGCAACCGGCACCCGCGCCGCGTCCTCAGACGCCCACGCCCACGCCACCACCGGCTCCCAAGCCTGCACCGGCACCTTCGGCACCGATACCCAACCTGCCGCACATCCCGTCGATCCCGCAGATACCTTCTGTACCGACGGGTGCGCCCAAAGCCGAACAACCCCAGGCACAAGCCGCACCGGAGAAGCAGAACAACCCTTTTACGGTAGACCAGTTCAGTAGCGCGTGGGCTGGTCTGAAAGACCTCTTCCCCGAGGATCCGCGCATGGCATCGGTGTTTGATATCTACACCCCCGAACTGCAGGACGACCACCGGCAAGCCCTACTGACCCTGACTAACCCCTGGCAGGAGAAAGAGGTGCGCGCACAGCTGCGACGCATTGAGACCCAGCTGCACCGCGTGCTCCGGAACGACCTGCTCCGGATACAGATCCGGGTGGCGGAATATACACCCGAACTGTCGGCCGTGACTGCCGAAGACAAACTGAAACGCATGATAGAGAAAAATCCGAATCTGGGCGAGATGCGTACGCGTCTGAACATGATCCTGGATTAAACCATACTGCATGTACGACTTTAAGAAATACCTGCCTACCACCAAGAAGGAACTCGAACTGCGTGGCTGGGACGAAGTGGACGTCATCTTCTTCAGCGGAGATGCCTACATCGACCATCCTCAGTTCGCGGCGGCTGTGATTGGTCGTACGCTGGAGCATGCCGGTTACCGCGTAGCCGTGGTGCCCCAACCCGACTGGCGGGGCGACTATCGCGACTTCAAGAAACTCGGTCGTCCGCGTCTCTACTTTGCCGTCTCGGCAGGCAGTATGGACTCGATGGTCAACCATTACACCGCGGCCCGTCGCCGCCGTTCCGACGATGCCTATACGCCCGATGCTCGGGCCGGTATGCGTCCCGACTACTGCACGATTACATATTGTAAGATCCTGCGTCAGCTATATCCCGACGTACCCATCGTGATCGGCGGTATCGAGGCCTCGATGCGACGACTGACACACTACGACTACTGGCAGGACAAGCTCATGCCATCCATTCTTGTGGATAGCGGCGCCGACCTGCTCACGTATGGAATGGGGGAGAAATCGATGCTCGAGATAGCACGCATCCTGGAGAGCGACCGGCCGAAAGCGGAACAGCAGGCGGCCCTGCATGCCTTGCCCCAAGTGGCATTTCTGACGGACGACGCCAAGCCCTATATCACCAACGATACCATCCGGCTCCATAGCCACGAAGAGGCCGTGCGCGACAAGCGTGCCCACGCCGAGAACTTCCGACTCATCGAGACCGAGTCCAACAAGATACACCAGAGCCGTATCTGCCAAGCAGTAGGCGGCCGTACCGTGGTGGTCAACCCCTCGTATCCGCCCATGACAACCGAGGAACTGGATGCGGTCTACGACCTGCCGTATATGTACATGCCTCATCCTAAATACAAGGGCAAACGCATACCGGCCTATGAGATGATACGCTTCTCGGTCTGCATGCACCGAGGCTGCTTCGGCGGCTGCTCGTTCTGCACCATCTCAGCCCACCAGGGCAAGCAGATCACCTCGCGCAGCAAACAGTCGATCCTGCGCCAGATAGAGCGTATCAAGGACCTGCCCGAGTGGCGGGGCAACCTCAGCGACCTGGGTGGACCCTCGGCCAATATGTATGCCATGCACGGACGGGATATGCAGCTCTGCGAACGCTGTGCCCGGGCCAGTTGTCTGCAGCCCAATATATGCAAGAACCTCAATCAGGACTTCGGACCCCTGCTGGATATCTACCGCACCGTAGACCGACTACCTTATATTAAGCGCGCGTACGTGGGCTCGGGCGTGCGATACGACCTGATGACCGAAGAATACGGACGCCAACTGATCACACGCCATGTGTCTGGTCGACTCAAGGTGGCGCCGGAACATACGGCACCGGATGTACTCCGATTGATGCGCAAACCCTCGTGGGAACATTTCATGCAGTTCCGCGACTTCTTCCTGCGCGTCAACGAGGAGAACGGGCTGCACCAGCAGCTCATCCCGTACTTCATATCGTCGCATCCCGGTTGCACCAACCGCGACATGAGCCACCTGGCCGAATGGACCAAGAAAATGCACTACCATCCCGAGCAGGTGCAGGACTTCACGCCTACACCCATGACGCTCTCCACCACCATGTTCTACACCGGACTCAATCCCTATACGATGAAGCCCGTCTTCGTGGCTCGCACCAAGGAGCAGAAGGAACGCCAACGCGCCTACTTCTTCTGGTGGAAACAAGATAAAAAACAACGCACATGAAAAAACGCATCAAATATCGTATCAATCCCGACACGCTGTTGCTCGAACGCGTGGAACGCAGTATATTGTTCTGGATCGGCCGTACCGGCATGTTTCTGCTCATAGGTATCGGCGTAGGTATCGGCTTCTTCTTCCTCTTCCACTGGCTCTTCCCCTCGCCGGAGGAGGCCCGTCTGCGTCAGCAAAACCGCACCATCAACCAGCGTATGCAGGTGATGGAACGCCGTACACGCCAGTTGCAAATGGTGGTGAACGACCTGAGCGACCGCGACCGCAATTTCTATCGCGTACTGCTGGGTGCGGAACCCATCCCGAGTGCCGAACTGATGGATGAGCAGCACCGTGCTGCTTACTACGACTCTATTGCCGAGATGACCAACAGCCGGCTCTATGCCCGCCTGAATGAGTCGCTTGACCAGTTGGAGGCGCAGGTCTATCAGCAGTCGGCCTCCTACGACGACCTGGTGCGTGCCACCAAGAACCAGTCGCGCCGCATGGAGTGCATCCCGGCTATCCAGCCCGTGATGAACAAGGACCTCAAGCGCATGGCCTCCGGCTACGGATGGCGCGTAGATCCCGTCTACCATGTGCGCCGTTTCCACTCGGGCATGGACTTCACCGCGCCTACCGGTACAGAGGTGATGGCTACGGGCGATGGGGTAGTGGAGTTCGTAGGTTGGAAGCAGGGCTATGGCAACACCGTCATTCTGAATCACGGCTTTGGTTATCAGACGCTCTATGCCCACCTGAGCAAGCAGCTCTGCCGCGTAGGCCAACAGGTCAAACGCGGTGATATCATAGCCGAAGTGGGCTCTACCGGCAAGTCTACCGGTCCCCACCTGCACTACGAAGTACACGTACAGGGACAGCACCAAGACCCCAGCAACTACTATTTCTATGATTTGTCGCCGGAGCAGTATGACCAGATGCTACGTCTGTGTCAGAATGCAGGAGATATGCTGGATTAACCGATACGGGAGATATGCTTTAGCTCGTCCTCGTTCAGCACCTTGATCTTACGACCATCTACACTGACCAGTCCTTCTTGGGCAAACTGGCTGAGCGTACGGATGGCATTGTTGGTCGTCATGTTCGACATGTTGGCCAGGTCCTCACGACTGATATAGAGCGCCAGGGTGCAGCCGTCTTCGTTATAGCCGTACTTCTTGCGCATCGTGATGAGCGAATCGGCCAGACGGCCGCGGATATGCTTCTGGGTAAGGTTGATGGTCTGGATCTCGGAAACGGCCAGGTCGGTAGCCAAGGCTTGAACGAATTTGTAGCAGAAGGTGTTGTTCTCCTGGAGCAGGGTCTTGAAGTCAATGCCGCGAATGGCATATACCTCGCAGGGCTCGAACGCACTAGCGCACGAGGTGTAGGTGTCGCCGGCTATCACGGCGCGAAAACCAAAGAAATCGTAGGGCTTCAGCAGGCGAATAATTTGCGCACGCTGACCCACGCCCTCCTTGTAGATTCGTACCTTGCCGCTGATGAGCACCCACATCCGGTCGGCCTGATCGCCTTCCGAATGGATCAACTCGTTCTTTGCATAATGTACGATCTCTACACGACCGTCCAACCAACTCTTTTCTTCGTCGGTCAGTACGTCCCACACGGGATTTAGTTCCCAAAGTTTTTTGTAGTCTGCTACCTTTTTCTTCATGCCTTAAATATACCAAACACGGACGTATACCTACAATCCATGGTGCAAAGGTACAATAATTTATTGACATACGCAAGGAAAACTTGCTTTTTTTAACAAAAAAGAGCATTTTATGTACGCTTTCTACAGGAAACGATAGAATTTTTAAAAAAAATTTTAGCAACTCAATTATTTTTTGTACCTTTGTGCCCAAATAGCAAAATTTTATTATCGTGAAAGCAAACTATCTTTCCTCGAGGCATATTGGCCTCACCCAGAAGGACCAAGAGAAAATGTTGTGCGCTATTGGCGCCGAGTCTATCGATCAGCTCATTCATGAGACCATGCCGGCCGACATTCTGATGCCCGAGCCGCTGGATTTGCCGGAGCCGCTTACGGAGCAGGAGCACCTGGTCACCATGCAGCAACTGGCCAATGAGAACGATATGTATCGCAGCCTCATCGGACGCGGATGGTACGGTACAATCATGCCGGCTGTCATCCAGCGCAACGTGTTGGAGAACCCCGTTTGGTACACCTCGTATACGCCCTATCAGGCCGAGGTGAGCCAAGGACGCCTGGAGGCCCTGTTTGTTTTCCAGACCATGATCAGCGACCTGACCGGTCTGCCCCTGGCCAACTGCTCGCTCCTGGACGAAGCTACTGCCGCAGCTGAGGCGGTCACCATGATGCGCAACTTGCGTACGCGTGAGCAGGTGAAGAATGGCGTATGCCGCGTATTTGTAGACGAACGTATTTGGCCGAATACACTCAGCGTACTTCGCACCCGTGCTGTCGGGCAAGGTATCGAACTGGTGGTTGGACGTTATGAGCAGTTCACCCCGTCGGCCGACTTCTTCGGAGCCATCGTGCAGATGCCGAATGCATGCGGATCGATCGAGGACTACGCGGCGCTCATCGATGAGTGCCACGCCCAAGGGATGCGCTTCACCGTCATTGCCGACCTCATGGCTATGGCCCTGCTGCGTCCGCTGCCTGCCGATATCTACTGCGGTACGGCCCAGCGTTTCGGTCTGCCCATGGGTTTTGGCGGTCCTACCGCCGGCTATATGGCTACCCGCGACGAGTACAAGCGCGACCTGCCCGGACGTATTATCGGCCTAAGCAAGGATGCCTATGAGCGTCCTGCCTACCGTCTCGCCCTGCAGACGCGTGAGCAGCATATCAAGCGTGAGAAAGCTACCAGTAATATCTGTACCGCCGAGGCCCTCTCGGCAATGATGGCCGGCTTCTACGGCGTGTACCACGGACCGGAAGGCGTACGTGAGATAGCCGAGGGTATCCACCACAAAGCCGCTTATCTCAACGAAATGCTTCAGGCTTATGGTTTCCGCCAGGAGAATACCGAGTTCTTCGACACCCTGCGTATCGCTATGGATGAGGAGCAAATCAGTCAGTTGCGTGAGACGGCCGAGAGTTGGGGACTCAATTTCTACTACGACGAACCCGGCTACGTGAGCCTCTCTATCGACGAGACCGTCACGCTCGGCGACATGGACGACCTGATCTCGCTCTTTGCCGAACTGGCCGGCGCAATGCCGCAACCCGAAGAGTCGGAAGAGGCCTTTGCCGGTTGCTGGGCCATCGACGAGAGTCGTGTACGCGAGGTAGACTATATGCAGGCTGAGGTATTCCAACTGTATCATACCGAGACCGAAATGATGCGCTACATCAAGCGTCTCGACCGCAAGGATATCTCCCTGACGCACTCCATGATACCGCTCGGTTCGTGCACCATGAAGCTTAACCCCGCTGCCTCGATGATACCTATCACCATGCAGGGATTCACCGCTATTCATCCGCTCGCACCGGCCGATCAGACGGCCGGCTATCGCGGCCTCTTGAGCGAACTGGAGCAGCAACTGTGCGCCATCACCGGTTTTGATGCCTGCAACCTGCAGCCTACATCCGGTGCGGCCGGCGAATATACCGGCCTGGTGACGATACGTGAGTATCACCGTCGTCACGATGCCGCCCATCGTAATGTGCTCCTTATCCCGGCTTCGGCCCACGGTACCAACCCTGCTTCGTGTGCCCAGGCAGGCTTCGTACCTGTGGTGGTACGCTGCGATGAGCACGGTAATACCGATATACAGGACTGGTGCGCCAAGGCCGAGGAGCATAAGGACCATCTGGCCGGCTGCATGATCACGTATCCTTCTACCCACGGTATCTTTGAGATGGCTATCCGCCGTATGTGCGAGACCATCCATCAGAACGGCGGACTCGTCTATATGGACGGCGCCAATATGAATGCCCAGATAGGTTACACCTGTCCGGCCTTTATCGGAGCCGATGTATGCCACCTGAATCTGCATAAGACCTTTGCATCGCCTCACGGCGGTGGCGGACCGGGCGTAGGTGCCGTTTGTTGCACCGCGGCTTTGGCCGACTGCTTGCCTACGGAGGATCACAACCGCGTCAGCGCAGCACTCTACGGCAACGCCAATATGGCACTCATCTCATACGGCTACATCGCTATGATGGGTGCCGAAGGCCTGCGTGAGGCTACAGCCGCTGCCATTCTCTCGGCCAACTATCTGGCTTCTCGTCTGCGCGATGCATACGGTATCGTCTATACCGGCGAGCAGGGACGGGTAGGGCACGAGTTGATACTCGACTGCCGTCAGTTCCACCAGATCGGTATCACAGAGTCAGACATAGCTAAGCGCCTCATGGACTATGGTTACCATGCGCCTACGCTCTCCTTCCCCGTACACGGTACGCTCATGATCGAACCTACCGAGTCGGAGTCGTTGGCCGAACTGGATCGCTTCTGCGACGTTATGCTTCAGATTCGCGAGGAGATAGCTGAGATAGAGCGCGGCGAAGCCGATCCGAAGGACAACGTCCTGCTGAACGCCCCGCACCCGGAGTATGAAGCTGTTGCCGACGAGTGGCACCATGCTTATCCGCGTAGCAAGGCGATCTATCCGACAGAGTGGGTGGCACAGACCAAGTTCTGGATCCCCGTAGCACGTGTGGATAACGGTTTTGGCGATCGTAACCTCGTAGCAAAATGGTAAAGATACCCCGCCTAGGAGATTTTGCCAACCCGCATAACGCGCCGAAGGACAACTACCTGCGGACCATCTTCGAGTACCTCGGGATCATCTTCGGTATCTTCCCCATGGCGCTGATGGTCAACTGGGTCTTTCTGCCGCATGCCTTCGTAGGAGGCGGATTGACCGGTATATGTTCGATCATCTACTATGCCACCCAAGGCGCTTTCCCCGCACTCTTTCCGGAGTACGGCGGAGCGGTGCCGGTATGGTTGACCACCTTGCTGTTCAACCTCATACTGCTCATCATAGCCGTCAAGACCGTAGGCTGGCGTTTCTGCATTCGCACGATAGTGGGCGTACTGGCTATCTCGTTCTGGTATCGCGTGATACCTATCTTGCCTCAACCGATGATTGAGGACCCGTGGTTGGGAGCGATCATAGGCGGAGTGGTGTTCGGACTCAGTCTGGGCATCGTCATGGCCTGCAACGGATCGTCCGGCGGTACGGATATCCTGGCGATGATTGTCAACTACTATCGCGACATTTCGCTGGGCAAAATGATGCTTCTGTGCGACATCGTCATTATCCTGTCGGCCTTCCTATTGCCTATCCCGGCCGGCATGGCCGCTGAGGGACAGAGTGTCATCTACCTGAAGATCAAGCGTGTGCTATGCGGTGTGTGTATGACGGTCAGTTATACTGCGGCCGTGGATGCCATCATGTCGCGTCTTCACCAGTCGGTGCAGGTCCTCATCTATAGTCGCCATTATGCCGAGATAGCAACGGCTATCAATCAGAAAGTTAACCGCGGTGTGACGGTGCTGGATGGTACGGGGTGGTACTCCCAAGAACCCGTCAAGGTGGTGACCGTCTTGGCCCATAAGGCCGAGAGTCAGATGATCCTGCATCTCGTCCACCAGATCGACCCGAACGCCTTTATCAGCCTGGCTAAAGTGAACGGCGTCTTCGGTGCCGGATTTGACAAGATAAAACGATAACTAATATAACGATATTTTATGAAACCATTAAACGAATTGAACATTGCGTTGGCAAGTGACCACGCTGGTTTTGGCCTGAAATCGATGATTCAATTGTATCTTGAGCGCGAAGGTGCCAAGGTGCATGATTTCGGATGTTACTCTATGGAAAACTGTGATTTTCCTGATTTTGCGCACCCTATGGCAACTGCCGTAGAGCGCGGCGAGTGCGACCTGGGTATCGGTTTCTGCTTCACCGGCAACGGTATGAGCATGGCTACAAATACCCATCCGCATGTACGTGCTACCATCTGTTGGGAACCCCGTATGGCGGAGAACGCACGTCGTTTCTTCGATGCTAACATACTCTGTCTGCCGGCAGGTTATGTAGCTCCCGACAAGGCGCTGGATATCATTCATGAGTTCGTTACTACCGCATACGACGGCGGAGAACGCTACGAGCGCCGTATCCATCATTTAGCAAATCCGAATAAGTACTAATGTAGTTGAGAGTTGAGAGTTTAGAGTTTACAGAAATATGAAAAATTTTAACGTTAAACAATATGTGTTGGCACCGCTGACAGCCCTGGTGGTGCTGCTCCTCTGGTTTTTGCCGAGTTCGGCGTTCGGCGTTGATGGCCTGACGGTCGTTCAGCAGCGTACGATCGCCATCTTTGCCTATGCTGCGCTGATGTGGATGTTTGAGATCATTCCGGCTTGGGCCACCTCCGTAACGACGATCGTCTTCTTGCTCCTGACGGTATCCAACAAGGGACTGACAGACGAGTCGATGGGCGACTTGGTCAACTTCCGCGAACTGATGGCATCGTTTGCCGACCCGATTATCATGCTCTTCTTGGGCGGTTTCGTACTGGCTATCGCTGCCAGCAAAGTGGGCCTGGATGTCGTGCTGGCTCGCGTGTTGCTCAAGCCCTTCGGCACCAATCCTAAGTGGGTGTTGCTGGGCTTCCTAACGCTCATCAGCGTGATGTCGATGTTTATGAGTAATACCGCAACGGCCGCTATGATGCTCGCCTTCCTGGCACCTGTGCTCCGTACGCTGCCTGCCGATGGCGGTGGTCGTGTCAGCCTGGCTATGTCGATTCCTATTGCCGCTAATATCGGTGGTCTGGGTACGCCTATCGGTACGCCTCCTAACGCTATTGCTATCGGTCAGTTGGCCGCTATGGATGTCAATATCGGCTTCGGTGCATGGATGATTCGCTTCGTTCCGGTAGTGATCATTATGATCCTGTTTGCATGGTGGCTCCTCATGTTCCTTTTCCCGTTCAAGGCTAAGGACGTGAAAATCGTCATCCAGCCGGATGAGCACCACTCGATCGGTTGGGAGTTCTGGGTAGTGACAGTGACCTTTATTGCTACCATCTTGTTGTGGATGACGGGTGAGATTACTCACCTCAATTCCAACGTCGTAGCCCTGATCCCGTTTGCCGTATTTGCCCTCCTGGGTATCTTCAAACGTGACGACTTTGCCAAGATCGATTGGCATGTACTGTGGATGGTAGCCGGTGGTTTTGCTATCGGTACTGCCCTCAACAAGACCGGTCTGGCCGCTGCGCTGGTAGAGGCTATTCCGTTCGGTAGCTGGTCGGCTGTGGTCGTGCTGGTTATCGCCGGTCTGCTCGGCTGGTTGCTCTCCAACTTCATTGCCAACTCGTCGGCAGCCAACTTGCTCGTGCCTATCCTGGCCGTTGTAGGTACTGCTATGAGTGAGCAACTGGGTGCTTTCGGTGGCGTAACGACGCTGCTCGTTTGCGTAGCTGCTTCTACCTCGTTTGCCATGCTTCTGCCGATTTCTACTCCGCCGAATGCTATCGCTTGCTCTACCGGTCTTATCAAGACCAATGAGATGGCTAAGGTAGGTCTGATCATCGGTCTGCTGGGTATCGCTATTTCGTATGCTGTATTACTTATTTTCCCGTTCTAAGATGAAAAAGTATATTGTATTTCTATGCGTCATAGCGCTCGCTCTTCCCACTTTCGCCCAAGACTCGGCGAAAGTGGCGAAGAAGGAGGCGGTCAAGTCGCATCTCAAACAGCACTTCAAGCCTTACGGCTTCATCCGTAACTATTTCACCTACGATAGCCGCGAGTCGATGTCCGGTACGGGCGACATGTACAACTACCAGCCTAAAGACGAGAACTGGAACCAGACTCCGGCTGAGGCAGCTGCATCGGGGGTGGAGCGTGAGGACTTGAACGCGCAGTCTACCTTCCGTTTCCTCTCGCTTACCACGCGCGTGGGACTCAATATTGTGGACTATAAGTGGCGTAACACGGAGTTTAGCGGAAAGATTGAGGCGGACTTCTATGCCGGACTCAGTACCAAAACAGGTACAACGACCAATTTTACGGGTTCTCACTCGGTGAGCGGTACCGCACAATTCCGTTTGCGTCAGGCCTATATGCAACTCGGTTGGGACAGCCTGCCTATGCTTCGCGGTAAGGACTACGCCCGTGTGGACCTGACTATCGGTCAGACTTGGCACCCGATGGCTGCCGATCTGTGTGATGTCATCTCGCTCAACAGCGGCGCACCCTTCGGTCCGTTCAACCGTTCGCCGCAAGTGCGTCTGGATGCCCGTCTGGGTAAGTATTTCACCCTCACCGCGGCCGGCCTTTGGCAAATGCAGTATTTGTCTATCGGCCCCAACTCGCAGTCGGCCGACTATATGTTGTACGGCAAGACGCCGGAAGCATACCTTGGTCTCTCGTTTCATCACCCAAGTGGTGTGACGCTGCGCGCCGGAGCGGATGTGCTGAGCATTAAGCCTCGCAACCTCGGTACCGTCAAGGGCGTGTCTGTTACGGTGAAGGACCGAATCACTACCGCTTCCCCCTTCCTGTACTTGCAGTATAAGAAGGGCGAGTTCTCGCTCAAGGCAAAGACTATTTTTGCCGAGGCTGGCGAACACATGAATATGAACGGTGGCTACGGAGTGAAAGCTGTTAACCCGGACGGTTCGTACGAATATACGCCTACGCGTACCTCTTCATCGTGGATCAGCCTGGTATATGGCGGTAAGGTAGGTGCACAGGAGACGAAGCACCCGCAGAAACTGCAGGGTATCCTCTTCGCCGGCTACGTGCGCAATTTCGGTACCAAAGAAGCCCTGCTTGATGCCAATAGTGACGGCAAAGCGGACATGTTCTACTATCCGCGTGCCAATAATATGAATCGCATGTACCGCCTCTCGCCGACCTTGCTCTATACGGTGGGTAAGTTCCAACTGGGACTGGAGTACGAACTCACTTCGGTGCAGTATGGTGACTCAAAACAGGGCGTTAGCGCCGCTACCGGACTGGCTGATAAGGGCTTGCATTGGGTGACAAACCATCGTGTGCAGTTGATGACAAAGTACAATTTCTGATCATAACGCATTTTTTTCGAAAAAAAATCGCAAAAAATTTGCGTATGTCAGAAAAAAGCAGTACTTTTGCACCCGCTTTCGCGTCGGAAGTGCTAAATCGAAATGC
Organism: Paludibacteraceae bacterium; assembly: GCA_017509715.1. Classification (GTDB taxonomy): domain Bacteria; phylum Bacteroidota; class Bacteroidia; order Bacteroidales; family Paludibacteraceae; genus Colicola. The sequence continues at coordinate 21,109 of JAFWOU010000037.1, forward strand.
TAGCGTAAGCGATATTTCGATTTAAGAGCGGAGGCCACGAGGACCCTAATGAATCTATGATTCAGTCCGTGTCCGAGTGTGCCGAACGCGAAGGAGAGTTGACTGAGTGGTCGAAAGTGCCGCACTCGAAATGCGGTGTACGCATTACGTCGTACCGGGGGTTCGAATCCCTCACTCTCCGCAGGGTAAATGAAAAGGATGTCCATTGACGGGCATCCTTCTTCATTTATTTGGATAGTGGGGGCCTTCTGCACCCCCGGTCGGGAGTTCTCCGCCGCTGCGCTCTATCGATTAATGCAAAGCATTTTTCTTAGCTCGGGATAAATCCTCGCACGATTGATGCAGACGAGCTGCATTTGTCGAGTCCCTCACTCAATACAAAGTTCAATTCAACCGCCAAATCTTAACAATCGTATATTTTTGGGGGCAAAAATAGGTAATTATAAACCATGGGAAAACCATGGCTTGCATATGGCTTGCCCATGACTTGCCCCTTGCTAGGAAAAATCTTAAGAATCGTACAGCTTGCATATATTTTTTTCTTACGAAAAAAAATATTGTGTGGCACGATCTTTGTAGCATTCTGGGTGTGAGTCGAGTATGGGTCATACTGATAGGATTGCTATGCTTGGTGCAGCCAGTGTCTGCGCGTAAGCATCGACCCGTTGTGCCCGATTCGTTGCAGCGGTTGGAGATGTCGGTCCACGGTATTCCGTTTGCGATGCAACGCGTGGAGGGCGGTTCGTTCATGATGGGAGCCACGCAGGATCAATATGATAAGGATATCTATACCGACAAACCGGCACATCTGGTCTTTCTCTCCCCGTATTACATGGCTACCACGGAAGTGACCGTCGAACTGTGGCATGCCGTGATGCCGGAAAAGGAAATCATTAGTCCCAAGTATCATCCCACCTTACCCATCTCGTTTGTTTCATGGCATGATTGTCAGGAGTTTGTGCGTCGGCTGGATAGTATTACCGGCCTGCCGTTTCGTCTGCCTTCCGAGGCAGAATGGGAATATGCCGCACGGGGTGGGGCGCAAAGTAAGCACTACCGTTTCTCGGGCGGCAACGAACTGGATAGTGTAGGGTGGACCTACTCGTGTTCGGGCAATTGGAAGCACCCTGTGGGACGTAAGCGCCCGAATGAATTAGGGTTGTATGATATGACGGGTAATGTGGCAGAATGGTGTCAGGATATTTACGGCGCGTATCAGTTGAGCACCGCGCCAAATCCATGCGGTGCGGATACGGGCAGCTATTGGATTGCTCGTGGCAGCAGTTACGATGAATGTGCAGCCAATAGCCATCTGTCCGTTCGCCGTTGGTATGTACCGGAAACCACTGCCGGCTATATCGGTCTGCGTGTGGCACTTACGCTTCCAGGCGATCCTATGATGCAGGTCGTGCAGGATGAAGAACCGCCACTCACGCGATCTATTCGTATCAAAGGCAAGAAGTTACGCTTCGTCTATGTGCCGGCCGAGCAGCCGTATTATATCTCGGAGGAAGTAGAGAACGCGCTATGGAAGAAAATCATGCAGAAGGATGCACCGAATAGGTCCGGTAGTGTTGCCCTTGGGATGAACAAGACGGATCGTACCCGCTTTGCAGAATATTGCAGTCGCGTTGCCGGCGAGGCTCTGTTTGTGGCATCTGCCGAGCAGATCGTACTGGCCGAGCAGCAACATATCATCGAACCCTTCCAGCCCGGCGTGAGCCATAAACGCAAGCAGCAGACTGCCCGAGACATCCAGCGGCGACGCAAAGCGGCTGACAAGCTGTCGCCATGGACGGAATTAGTAGGCGTTCGCCTGCCGAAACCCGATGATCCGATCTTGCTGCAATTCAAGAAAGCCGACGATGACTCCCGTCCGCTACGGCTGGTCATGCAGGTACCTCATCACTAATTATCGATAAATTTTCTCACAAATGGCAAAATAAAACAAGTTTTATTTGCACATTTGAATTTTTTTTCGTACCTTTGCACGCAAATTGCTAAATTGAGAGTATATGGATACGAATTTTGGATTTGTTCGTGTGGCCGCAGCGGTGCCGATGGTGCATGTGGCAGACTGTGCGTATAACGCCCGGGAGGTGAAACAGCAGATTGACGAAGCGCTCCGTGAGGGTGTGGAGGTGCTGTGTTTTCCCGAGTTGACGCTTACGGGTTATACCTGCGGCGACTTGTTCTTCACTCAGCAGCTTCAGCAGAATGCGATGCAGGCCCTGGAGGACGTGTGCAACTATACGCGCGGCAAGGCCATCGTGGTGCTGATCGGTGCGCCGCTGAAAGTCGATAACGACCTGTTCAACTGCGCCTTTGTGCTGACGGACGGTGAGGTGATGGGTGTGGTACCGAAGGTGAACCTGCCGAATACGGGTGAGTTCTACGAGAAACGGTGGTTCACGAGCGGTCGTGCTACGCGTGAATATACGCCCGGTGGCATAGCACCCCGTATCCCGACGATCGAACTATGGTGCGGCGATGTACCGTTCGGCACGGACCTGCTGTTTACCACCCGCAACTACTGCTTTGGCATCGAGGTGTGCGAGGACCTATGGAGTCCACTACCGCCTTCGACGCAACTGGCGATACAGGGCGCAGAACTGATCTTCAACCTCTCGTCGAGCAACTGCATCGTAGGCAAGAATGCCTTCCGTCGCCAGATGATCACCCAGCAGTCGGCGCGTGTACATTGCGGCTATATATACACCTCGTCGGGTATCGGCGAGAGCACCACAGACGTGGTCTTCTCGGGCAGTACCTATATCGCCGAGAACGGTCGTATCCAGGCCGAGGGCGATCGCTTCCAGCGTGTCAGTTCGATGATTATTCAGGAGATCGACGTAGAGCGTCTGCGTATCGATCGTCAGCGTAATACCAACTTCACCAAGGACAAGCAAGGCCACTACCGCCATGTGAACGTAGCGCCTATCGAGCGTCAGGATGAGTTCACCGAACCCCTGCATCGTAAGTTCTGGCCGCTTCCGTTCCTGCCGGTCAAGGGTGAGGAAGATCCGTATGCCATGGATGTCTTCTCCATCCAGACGAGCGGCCTCATGCGTCGTTGGGAACATACGCATGCCGAGACGCTTGTAATCGGCATCTCCGGTGGACTCGACTCCACGTTGGCTTTGATCAGCAGCGTATTGGCGGCCGATCAGTTGGGCTACGACCGTACCCGCATCGTGGGTGTCACCATGCCCGGTTTCGGTACGTCCGACCGCACCTATCAGAATGCGCTCCGCTTGATGGAACTGCTGGGCATCACGATGCGCGAGATACCTATCCGCGAGATGGCTACGCAGCACCTGAAGGATATAGATCACGATATGGATACGCATGACGTGACGTATGAGAACGCGCAGGCGAGAATACGTACGCTGATATTGATGGACGTGGCGAATCAGATGAACGGACTGGTAGTAGGCACGGGTGACTTGAGCGAACTGGCCCTGGGCTGGTGCACCTATTCCGGCGACCAGATGTCGATGTACGGACTCAATGCCGGTATACCTAAGACCCTCGTCAAATTCCTCGTGACCTATGCTGCCGAGAACCTGTTTGACGACCAGGTGCGCCAGGTGCTGATGAACGTGGTCGAAACGCCTATCTCGCCCGAACTGCTGCCTGCCGATCAGAATGGCGACATCGCACAAATCACCGAAGATAAGGTCGGGCCTTACGAATTGCACGACTATTTCCTGTACTATTTCCTTCGCTACGGTTTCACCCGCGACAAGATTCAGTATATGGCCCTGCAGGCCTTTGAGGATAAGTACGACGAGCAGACAATTGCCAAGTGGCTGGACGTATTCATGCGCCGCTTCTATCAGCAGCAGTTCAAGCGCTCGTGTATGCCGGACGGCCCGAAGGTGGTGCCGGTGAGCCTCTCGCCGCGTGGCGACTGGCGTATGCCGAGTGATATAAATGAAATATAGACCGCTGCGCTAAAAGACAAAAGATCGCTGCGCTAAAAGATAAAAGACATATGCAAAATACTATTCCTAATACATTTCGGATGAAGGTGCGTTCGCGGGTGATGGAGGAATATCGCTCGGTGGAGGAACTGCGTGCGTTGCTGGAGCAGTACCGCGGCCAGGAGATCCTGGCCATCGGTGCCGGATCCAATCTGCTGTTCCGGGGCGACTACGACGGCGTGGTGCTCCATTCGGCCATGCGTCGTGCCCGTGCGCTCGACGAGAACGGCGACGAGGTGCTCATTGAGGCTGAGTCGGGACTCGTGATGGACGACCTGATCGCCCAGCTATGCGACATGGGGCTGTGGGGTCTGGAGAACCTCAGCCACATACCCGGCGAGGTAGGTGCTTCGGCCGTGCAGAACGTAGGAGCCTACGGCGTAGAAGCCAAGGATGCCATCGTGCGGGTCAATACCATCGCTATTGCCGACGGACAAGAGCGCGTGTTCCAGAACGAGGAATGTCATTACGGTTATCGTGATAGCATCTTCAAGAACGAGCTCAAGGGCCGGTATATCGTCACCTCGGTCGTTTACCGGCTGTGGAAGACGCCTCACCCGGTGCTGGACTATGGTCATTTGCGTGCCGTGACGGGCGACACGCCTACGCCAAACCAGGTGCGCGATGCCGTCATGCAGATCCGTCGTCAGAAACTGCCCGAGGTCAGCCAACTGGGTTCGGCGGGTTCGTTCTTCAAGAACCCCATCGTGCCTCATGAGGTCTACGAGCGCATTGCGGCTAAGTATGACAAAGTACCGCATTTCGAGCAGGACGGTGGCGTCAAGATCCCTGCAGCATGGCTCATCGAGCAATGCGGCTGGAAAGGCAAACGGGTAGGAGGGGCCCAGGTCTATGAGAAGCAACCTCTCGTGATCGTCAATGCCGACAATGCGACGCCCGAGGATGTCATGAGCCTGGCCGAACAGATCTGCCAAAGCGTCCGCGAGAAATTTGGTATCCACATCTCCCCGGAGGTGAATTATATTTGATTTTTATATTTTCATATTTTCATATTTATAGTATGGCAAGTTTTATAGTAGAAGGAGGACATAAGTTGCACGGTAGTATCACCCCGCAGGGCGCTAAGAACGAGGCGCTGCAGGTGCTGTGTGCCACCTTGCTCACCCGCGAGACCGTCGTGATCAACAACCTGCCCAATATACTCGACGTCAACAACCTCATCGACCTCATCGCCTCGATGGGCGTCACGGTCGAGAAGTTGGCCAAGGGCAAGTATGCCTTCACGGCACGTAACCTGGACACCGCCTATCTGGCTAGCCGTGACTTCTTGCAGAAATGCAATAAGTTGCGTGGTTCGGTCATGCTCATCGGTCCGCTATTGTCGCGTCTGGGCGAGATGATCTACGCCAAACCCGGTGGGGATAAGATCGGTCGTCGCCGACTGGATACCCACTTCCAGGGTATGGTCAACCTGGGTGCTACCTTCACCTACGACAAGGACCTGCTGGCTTATCGCTTCCAGGGCAAACACCTCCGTGGCACCTATATGTTGCTCGACGAGGCATCCGTCACCGGAACGGCCAATATCATCATGGCGTCCGTCATGGCCGAGGGTACTACCACGATCTACAACGCCGCCTGCGAACCCTACCTGCAGCAACTCTGCCGCATGCTCAATGCCATGGGCGCCAAGATCAGCGGCGTAGGTAGCAACCTGCTTACCATTGAGGGTGTCCGCGAGCTCCACGGCGCCCAGCATACCCTGTTGCCCGACATGATCGAGGTGGGTTCGTTTATCGGCATGGCTGCCATCACGGGTTCGGAACTGCGTATCAGCAAGGTCTCGTATCGCGACCTGGGTATCATCCCCGATGCGTTCCGGAGGTTGGGCATCCGTATTGACGTGGATGGCGACGATATCGTCATCCCTGCCCAGGAGCATTATCAGATCGACTCCTTCCTGGATGGTTCTATCCTCACCGTTTCCGATGCCCCCTGGCCGGGATTGACACCCGACTTGCTCAGCGTCATGCTTGTCGTAGCCACCCAGGCACGCGGATCGGTGCTGATCCATCAGAAGATGTTTGAGTCGCGTCTTTTCTTCGTCGACAAACTGATCGACATGGGTGCGCAGATCATCCTCTGTGACCCCCACCGCGCTGTGGTGATCGGTCATGACAACTCGCGCAAGCTCAAGCCCAACCACATGACCTCGCCCGATATACGTGCCGGTATCGCCATGCTTATCGCTGCTTTGTCGGCCGATGGTGTGAGCCGGATCGACCATATCGACCAGATCGACCGAGGCTATGAGGATATCGAGCACCGACTGAATGCGATCGGCGCTTGTATCCGTCGTGAAAATTGAATATCGTAAAAAATTCCTAACAATATGGCAAGTGTTAATTATCAATTCATGACTTTCGACACGTATATCTCGGCCGAGCGCATTGCCGAGCGTGTACGTGAGTTGGCGCAACAGATGGCTAAGGACTATGCCGGTCGTACGCCGCATTTTATCTGCGTTCTCAACGGCGCTGTGTTCTTCTTCAGCGACCTGCTGCGTGCCCTTCCTCTCGACTGCACCATGTCGTTCGTCCAACTTCGCTCCTATGACGGCACCGAGTCCACCGGCGAGGTAGAAGAGGTCAAGCCGATCGATGTGGATGTGCGCGACCGTGACGTGATCGTCGTAGAGGATATCGTGGAGACCGGTCTGTCGATGCACTATCTCAAGCCGGTGCTGGAGGCGCAACAGCCGCGTTCCATACGCGTCGTATCGCTGCTCTACAAGCCCAGCGAACTCCATTACGAGGATGCTGCGCCCGACTACGTGGGCTTTGAGGTATCGCGTGAGTTCGTCATCGGCTATGGATTGGATATCGACGGTATCGCCCGTAACTTGCCGGATATTTATACATTGCGAAAATGAAAAAACTGTTTTGGATCATATTGTCCCTGATGCCTCTGGTATCGGTCGCACAAATCGTGCAACCCGTCACGTGGAGTGGGGAAGACTTGGGGGATAGCGTGGTGCTCCGGGCTGAGATCGACTCCGGATGGCATATGAATATCATCGAACTGGGTGACCAAGAGTTCGCTCAGGAGTTTGCCGACTCTTTTCAAATCACCTTGGCCAAGGCCGACCTGACGCCCATCCGTTTCAATGCCTGCGACGACCGTATGTGTACCGCCCCCGAGACATGGAAGTACATAGCCGAAGAGGAGGATTGCGGATGCGAGACTGTCTGCATGTTACCACCTCCTACGGCCAGCCTCTTCGATACACCTTTCACGGCTTTCAAAAGTCTGCTGTGGATCTTTATCCTTGGTTTCCTGGGTGGCTTGCTGGCTATCTTCACCCCCTGCGTATGGCCGATTATCCCGATGACCGTCTCCTTCTTCCTCAAGCATGGCGGCGGACGACGCGATGCTATCCTCTACGGACTGAGCATCATCGTGCTCTATGTCGGACTCGGCTTGCTGGTGACCGTGCTGTTTGGTGCATCGGCTCTTAATGAACTGAGTACGAATGCGGTAGTCAATATCGTGTTCTTCCTCTTGCTGGTGGTGTTTGCCCTGTCGTTCTTCGGATTGTTTGAGATCACGCTGCCGTCTTCTTGGTCCACAGCCCTGGATAGCAAGGCCCGCAGTACAGGCGGTTTCCTCAGCATTCTGCTCATGGCCTTCACCTTGGTCATCGTCTCCTTCTCCTGCACAGGTCCTATCATCGGCACCCTGCTCGTCGAGGCGGCCGGCAAGACGCTTCTCGCACCTACTATGGGTATGCTGGGCTTCGCTATAGCACTTGCCTTGCCCTTCTCGCTGTTTGCTATGTTCCCCGAGTGGATGAAGCAGGCACCGCGTTCCGGCGACTGGATGACCTCGTTCAAGGTCGTGCTCGCTTTCCTTGAACTGGCCCTCTCGCTGAAATTCCTCAGCGTAGCCGATATGGCATACGGGTGGGGTATACTGCCGCGTTGGCTCTTCCTGGCTATATGGATTGCTTGCTTCTTGGGCATCGGTATCTACCTCATGTGGAATATCCGTAAGGTTTCCACCGTGCGCAAGATCATCCGTGCGGTGGTGATCATTCCGGCCATAGCCTTCGCTATCTACCTGATCCCCGGACTCTTTGGCGCACCTGTGAAAGCTATATCTGCTTTTGCTCCACCCATGGAGATCCAGGGCCGTGAAGTATTCCACGACTACGACGAGGGTATGGCCTATGCCCGTCAGACCGGTCGTCCCGTCATCATCGACTTCACCGGCTATGGTTGCGTCAACTGCCGCAAGATGGAAGCCTATGTGCTCGACAACGATAGCGTCAAGACGCGTCTGCAAAACTATGTATTCATCGAGCTATTTGTGGATGACAAGCGCGACGGTATCGGCGAGAAGAACAGCCGTATCCAGCGTGAGCAGTTCGGCTCCAACGCACAGCCCTATTACGTCCAGCTGGACGCTAAGGGCCAATCCGTAGCCGAACCGATGGCGTTTACCACTGATCCCGATGAATTCTTAAACTGGCTAAAATATTAACATACCATACATGAATAAGTATCTCTCAGTAATAGCCCTTGTGGCCGTTTCGGTCTCCCTCTCCGCCCAATTGGCATGGGATACCGAGTTTACAAAAGACGATTTCAACAATGCCCAGACCGTCATCTCAAAGACGGAGAACGTCGCGTTTGATAACGCGCTATTAGGCCTGGGTGGCGGTCTGAAGATAGGCAAACTCGTGGTCATCGGTACCTATGAGGACGAGTGCGTCATCGCGCTCAATCCGGTGGGCATTCCCGAGACCCTGACCTTTGCATGGCAAGGTGGTAGTACCGGTTCGTTCAGCGTCTACCAGTCGCCCGACCATAACAACTGGTCGCTTCTGCTGACCAAAGATGGTAACACCATCTCCACCGACACCGAGGAGAGCCTCCCTCTGGCCACCAACACGCGCTACCTCAAGTTCTACGCCTCTGCCAAGACGGCCGTTGCGTTCCGTAAGATCAAGGTGTCCGAACTCAAGAGCCTCAGCGCCAGCACCGACGAGTGGCCCTTTGGTAGCGCCATGGTCGACGATGCCGATGGCGTGAAGAGCGTGACGGTCAGCTGGACCAATATCGTGGCCGAGGTATCTTCTACCGACCCGCATTTCTCGGCCTCGCTCACGTCGGTGGGTCAGAAGAACCAGATCAACCAGTCCACCCAACTCAATATCATCTATTCCCATACCGAGGCGGGCCAACATAGCGGCCAGATAGTGATTGCCGGTGAGGGCCGCGAGGTGCGTATCGCTGTCTCGGGTGAGACCCGGAAATACGACCAGACGCTCACCTGGATCCAGACGCTCGGCGAGTGCCTCACCACCGACCGACCGCTGCTTAATGCTTTCACTTCGTCGGGCCTGCCCGTAGTGTATGAGAGCTCGGATTCTACCATCGCCTATGTCGAGAATGGCGAACTGAAGATCCTCTGTGCCGGCGAGGTGACGCTTACCGCCACCCAACCCGGTAACTACAAATTCAATCCGGCTGAACCTACCGCCAAGACCCTCACCATCCGCCGTGCCGATCCGATGATCGCTGCCACGGTGGACGACCTCACATACGGTCAATCCCTGAGCGACGCCGTGGTGCATGAGACGCTCGGCCAAGTGCCGGGTTCGTTTGCTTGGCAGAATATAGCCACAGACTCCCTCCTGGATGCCGGCGACTATGCGCTCACCTTGCTCTTCACGCCCGACGACCCGTGTATCTACAACACCCGCACGCTCCAAGTGCCGCTTCATGTCAAAAAGGCCGTGCAGACCATCCTGTGGGAGGAGCAAGCTACCGATCTGACCGTGGGTACCCCCGTGCCTTCCACCGCCGTACTCTCGTCCGGCCTACCGATCACCTACGCCTACACCGAGTGCCTCCTCTCCATCGAGGATGGTATCATTCTTCCCGAGAACGAAGGCGAAGTGACGGTCGTAGCCTACCATCCCGGCAACAACAACTACCTGCCTACCACGGTCATCATGACCGTCTTCACCATCCAGGCCCAACCCGGCGGAGAAACCCCGCTGGAGCAACTCTCGGCGGAGCAGCAACGTGCCGCCAGCAAGTTCCTGCATGCCGGTCAGGTATATATGCACTATGCCGGTCATGTTTATGACGCCCAAGGCCGACTGATTACGAATTATTAAAAACCGACCATCATATGAAACAATACGACACCAAGCGTCCGCCGGAGAAGGAGATGATCTTCGGTATCCGGGCGGTAATAGAAGCCATCGAGGCCGGCAAATCGCTGGACAAAGTGCTCATGCGCCGCGATATGAACTCCGCCATAGGACGTGAACTCCAGGAGCATCTTGTCGGCACCGCCACACCTATCCAACGTGTGCCCGTAGAGCGCCTCAACCAGTTTACCGACAAGAATCATCAGGGCGTCATCGCCTTCCTCTCGCCGGTCGAGTTCTATCCGATCGATAGCCTCGTCCAGTCGCTCTACGACGAGGGCAAGACGCCGCTTCTCGTCGTGCTCGACGGCGTGACCGATGTGCGTAACTTCGGTGCTATCGCGCGTACATGCGCCTGTGCCGGCGTACATGCTATCGTTATAGCTTCGCGTAGTAGCGTGGCAGTCAATGGCGATGCCATCAAGACTTCCGCCGGTGCCCTCTTCTCGCTGCCCATCTGTAAGGTGGAGAATATGCAGGAGTGCCTGCAGTACCTGCGCGATAGCGGCTTGCGCGTTGTAGCCGCCACCGAACATACCGACCGCCTCTATACCGATTGCGACCTCACCGGTCCTACGGCTATCGTCATGGGTTCCGAGGAACATGGTATCTATGGTCCTAACCTCGACCTCTGTACCGACCGCGTCAAGCTGCCTATGACCGGCGTCATCGAGTCGCTCAACGTCAGCGTAGCGGCCGGCGTGTTTATCTACGAGGCGGTGCGCCAACGCAACCTCCAGTAATCCGAAACCAATAGTATTAATCTGTTATATATCAACACAATGGACAAACAAACCCAAATGTATGTCGAGTCTTTTATGGCCGACCTGATCAGCAAGAACCCCGGTGAGCACGAGTTCCACCAGGCTGTTCGCGAAGTAGTAGAATCGGTAGCACCGATGATCATGGCCTATCCCTATCTGCGTGAGCAGAAGATCATGGAGCGCATGGTCGAACCCGAACGCGTCATTATGTTCCGCGTACCGTGGATGGACGACGAGGGCGAGGTGCAGATAAACCGTGGCTTCCGCGTACAGATGAACTCCGCCATCGGTCCGTATAAGGGAGGCATCCGTTTCCATGCGTCTGTCAACCTCTCCATCATGAAGTTCCTTGCCTTTGAGCAGACTTTCAAGAATGCCCTGACGACCCTGCCTATGGGTGGTGCCAAGGGTGGCTCCGATTTCTCGCCGCGTGGCAAGTCCGATGCCGAGGTGATGCGTTTTTGCCAGTCGTTCATGACCGAACTCCAGCGTCATATAGGTGCCGATACCGACGTACCGGCGGGTGATATCGGTGTAGGCGGCCGTGAGATAGGCTTTATGTTCGGCCAGTACAAGCGTCTGCGGGATGAGTTCACCGGTACGCTCACCGGTAAGGGCCAGAACTGGGGCGGCAGCCTCATGCGTCCGGAGGCTACCGGTTATGGTGCTTGCTACTTCGCCGAGGCCATGCTCGCTACGCGCGGAGAGTCGTTCGCCGGCAAACGCGTATGCATCTCCGGTGCCGGTAACGTAGCCCAGTTTGCCGCCCAGAAAGCCATGCGTCTGGGCGCCAAGGTGCTCACCCTCAGCGACTCCGACGGTTTCATCTACGATCCGGAAGGACTCAACGAAGAGAAGATGGCCTATGTCTTCGAACTCAAGAACGTTCGTCGCGGCCGTATCAAAGAGTACGCGGCCAAGTATCCGCAGGCCCAGTATTTCCCCGGCGAGCGTCCCTGGCGCATCCCTTGCGATATCGCCATGCCGTGCGCTACGCAGAACGAGATTGAGCGTGCCGACGCCGAGAACCTGCTTAAGAACGGTTGCTTCTGCGTGACCGAAGGTGCTAACATGCCGACTACGCCGGATGCTATCGCACTCTTCCAAGGCGCTAAGATCCTCTATAGCCCGGGTAAGGCCTCCAACGCCGGTGGTGTAGCTACCTCCGGTCTCGAGATGAGCCAGAACTCGATGCGTCTTAAGTGGACCTCCGAGGAGGTCGACCAACGTCTGCGCACCATCATGGCCGATATCCACGCCGCTTGCCTCAAGTACGGCACAGAAGAGGACGGCTATATCAACTACGTCCGTGGTGCCAACATCGCCGGCTTCATGAAGGTCGCCAACGCCATGGTCGAGCAAGGCCTCGTATAACGTAAATTATAAAATAAGGTGGATCATAGCAATTATACATCGCTGATGAGCAAGAGGGTTCGGAGAATTCTCTTGGTGTGCAACAACTACGATAGTTTTGCCCTCGAGGAAGACGGTCGTATCGAGGTGCAAATCGCCCAGGAATACGCCGAACTCAACCTCTCCAACCCGCCGTCCATCGTGCGGGCTGAGACCACGCGCGAGGCCCTGGCGATAGTCGATAGTCAAAAGTCGAAAGTCGAGAGCCAAGAGCCCTTCGACCTCATCCTCACCATGTACAGCGTTGGCGAACTGGACGTGTTCGACTTCGCCCGCGAGGCCAAGCAGTTGCTTCCCGAATGCCCGATAGTCCTACTTTCGGCGTTCAGCAAGGAGATATACAACCGTATCGAGCAGCACGACCGCTCCGATATCGACTATTTCTTCAACTGGAACAACTCCACCGACCTCATCATCGCGATCATCAAGCTCATCGAGGACCGCATGAATGCGCCGCACGACATCCTGGAGGAGGGCGTACGCGCCATCCTGCTCGTCGAGGACTCGGTCCGCTATTACTCCACCTACCTGCCTTTGCTCTACAAGCTCCTGCTTCGGCAGAACACCATCGCCATCCGTGATGCCCTCAACGAGAAGCAACAACTGCTCCGCAAGCGTGCACGACCCAAGATGCTTATGGCTACCTGCTACGACGAAGCCGTCCAGCTCTACCAGCAGTATGGCCGCAATCTCCTGGGCGTCATCTCCGACGTGGGCTTCGTGCTCCACAAAGGTGACGCCTCCTCGTCCGAGAAACTGGATGCCGGCATCGAGCTCTGCCAACTCATCCGCGAGGACAATCCCACTATGCCCTTCCTCATGCAGTCGTCCCAGGAGTCGATGCGCTCCATCGCCCGCAAACTCAACGTGGGCTTCGTCATCAAGACCTCCAAGACCCTGACCCAGGAAGTGAGCGAATATATCGAGCGGGAGTTCGGCTTCGGCGACTTCATCGCGCGCGACCCGCGTACGGGTAAAGAGATCGCGCGCGCGAGCGATCTGGAGGGATTCGAACGTATCATCTCCACCATCTCGCCCGCTGCTTTCCGCCGACTGAGCGACAACAACTACCTCAGTAAGTGGCTCTTTGCCCGCGGACTCTTCGCTATCGGACGCCAGGTCAAGACGCTCCAGATCCAGGACGAGACCGACATCGAGAATATCCGCCAGACCAATATACGCCTCATCCACGACTATCGTATCAACCAGGCGCTTGGCGTGGTGGCTAAGTACTCGCCCGATACCTACAACGACACCATCTGGTTTGCCCGTTGCGGCGATGGTGCGATGGGTGGCAAGGGACGCGGACTGGCTTTCCTCAACCACGTCCTCCAGAAAAACGACCTCTACGACCGCTGGGAAGGAATCCGTATCTTCGTGCCGCGTACCATGGTCATCACTACCGAGTACTTCGACCGCTTCATCCATGAGAACGGCCTCCAGTACGTCATCAATGCCGACCTCTCCGACGACGAGATACTCTCCGAGTTCGTAGCCGCCGCCCTGCCCATCGAACTGCGTGAGGCCCTGCGCCATTTCATCCGCGTCACCCACAAGCCCTTGGCCGTACGTTCGTCCAGCAAACTCGAGGACTCGTATTATCAGCCCTTTGCCGGCGTATATAGCACCTACATGATCCCCAATACCGAGAACGAGGACCAGGAACTTCGTCTGCTCAGCAAGGCCATCAAGTCGGTCTACGCCTCGGTCTATTACGCCGCTTCGCGTGGTTATATCACGTCCACGGGCAACGTGCTCTCGGAGGAGAAGATGGCCGTCGTGCTCCAGGAGGTCTGCGGCGAACAGGAAGGTAACTACTTCTTCCCCGTCATCTCCGGCGTGGCACGTAGCGTCAATTTCTACCCCGTAGGCAAGGAGAAACCCGAAGATGGTATCGTCAAGGTGGCATACGGTCTGGGCAAGGTGGTCGTGGATGGCGAACAGGTGCTTCGCTTCTCGCCGCGCTACCCCAAGAACGTCATGCAGACCTCTACCGTCGATCTGGCTATGCGTGAGACCCAGCAGTCGATGCTCGCCCTCTCGCTCAGTCCGGAGAAATTCCGCACCTCCATTGATGATGCTGTCAACCTGGAGCGATTCCCCATACATGCTTGCGACCAGTTTGAGTCGCTCAAGATGATCGCCTCCACCTACGACCGCGAGAATATGCGCATCGTCGATTCTTGCTATCCCGACGGACCGCGTATCGTCACCTTCGCGCCGCAACTCAAGTTCCGCACTTTCCCGCTGGCCGAGATCATCCGCCAGTTGCTCGAGATGGCGCAGCAGGAGATCAAATGCCCCGTGGAGATAGAGTTTGCTGTCAACCTGGAACGTGAACCCCAGATCTTCCACGTCCTGCAGATACGTCCTATCTCTGCTGACTCGCTTACAGCCAAGGTCGATTGGAACCAGATCGACGAGTCCGATGCCTTCATGCGTTCCGACAATGCCCTCGGCATCGGCCAGATAGAGGGTGTACGCGATATCATCTACCTGCGCCGCGAAGCCTTCAACGTACTCCGTACGCGCGAGATGGCCGAGACGATCCGCACCTGGAATGCCCGCATGCGCCAGGAAGGACGCTCCTACCTGCTCATCGGCTACGGACGTTGGGGGTCGCAGATACCGACGCTCGGCGTACCCGTCCAGTGGAGCGATATTAGCGAGGCTAAGGCTATTGCCGAGTGCAGTCTGGAGAATTTCCGTATCGAACCCAGCCAGGGATCCCATTTCTTCCAGAACTTGACGTCCTTCAACGTCGGCTATATGAATATCGACCCCTGGGCACGCCCCGCCGAGCACTACGACGAATCCATCCTCAATGCCCTGCCGGCGGTTGAGGAAACCGACCTCGTGCGCCACGTGCGCCTCACGGACGACCTCCGTATGTATATCGACGGCTTCAAATCCCATGCCTCCATCGCCTTATGACCGTTCTATACGAAGACAACCATATCATAGCCGTCAACAAGACCTGCAACGAGATCGTTCAGGGCGATAAGACGGGCGATACGCCGCTCTCCGAGACCGTCAAGGCCTATATCAAGGAGCGATACCAGAAACCCGGCGAGGTTTTCCTGGGCGTTACCCATAGGCTTGACCGACCGACGAGTGGGGTAGTGCTCTTTGCCCGAACCAGCAAGGCGCTCACCCGACTCAACGAGATGTTAAGAGAAAAATCGTCTATCAGCGTAAGCGGTCTATCAGCGAAGCGGTCTAACAGTGAAATCGTCTATCAGCGAAGCGGTCTAAAAAAGACCTACTGGGCCATCGTGCAAGGATGCCCGAAGCAGTCCGAAGCGCGGCTGGAGAACTACCTGACCCGTAACGAGAAACTCAACAAATCCTTCATCGCCAAGCCGGGCAATAAAGAGGCCAAGCAGGCTATACTCTCCTACCGTACCCTCGTGCGTGGCGAACACTATAGTCTCCTGGAAATCAACCTCGAGACCGGACGTCACCACCAGATACGTTGCCAACTCGCGGCGATCGGTTGCCCCATCCGAGGTGACCTGAAATACGGTGCACGTCGCTCCAATCCCGATGGCGGTATCAGCCTGCATGCCCGAAAAATAGAATTTATTCACCCCGTAAAAAAAGAACCCATATGTATCGTAGCTCCCGTACCCGACGATTCCTTATGGCAGCAATTTGCTGCCTCAGTTTAGCCGTCTGTGTTCAACTATTTGCCAACGACCAACGACTAATGACCAACGACCTGCTCGCCTTCCCCGGCGCCGAGGGATTTGGTAAGTTCGCCTCCGGTGGACGTGGTGGACGCGTGGTCTATGTCACCACCCTGGCCGATGATGCGAACGGCGAGACCGAGGGATCGCTCCGTTGGGCCGTTCGTCAATACCCCGACGAACCCCTCACCGTCTGCTTTGCCGTCACGGGCGAGATACGTCTCGTCAAGGACCTGCGTATCAACCGCCAGAACTACACCCTGGCCGGACAGACCGCACCCGGCATGGGCATCGTCATCACCCACAACAAGGTCAACTGCGGCGGTTCCGAGAACTTTATCATTCGTAACATCCGTTTCCGCGTAGGCAATGAGACGGCTAGCGGCGAGTTCTGCAAAGAGAATGCGTTCGGCGCAGAGAATTGTAGCAACTTTATCCTCGACCATTGCGATTTCGGTTGGTCGGCCGAAGAGAATATCAACACCTTCGATGGTCATTTCTTTACCGTTCAGTACTGCCTGGTGCATGAGGGATTGTACAACTCCGGTCATCCCAAGGGTGCACGTGGCTACGGCTGTCAGTGGGGCGGTTCACCGGCCAGCTACCATCATAACCTCCTGGCGCATAACAACGGCCGCTCCTGCCGTTTCAATGGCGCACGCAACAACGACCGCGTAGTCTATCTGGACTATATCAATAACGTCAACTTCAATTACTTCGGTGGTAGTAGCGGTTGTCATGGTGGCGAGAATACCTGCGACGACAATAAATACAACGGCAAGAACTCCGGCCACGAAGTCAACTTTGTCAACAACTACTATATCAAGGGCCCGAACACCACCAACACCCGCCTCTTTTTCGTGGCTGACGAGAAACGTAGCGGAGCTACCAGCCGTGGCCCTAGTCAGTGGTACGTCAGCGGAAATGTCTATGAGGGAGAACCCGGTGCAACCGCCGACAACTGGTCGGCTGTGACCATCAAGACCTATACCCAGGCCCAAGCGCGCGTGGATACACTCATCCGTACCAAGACGCCTTACTGGGATTGCAATGCTGACTCTACGGAGTTTAGCGGCCTGTACGATTTTGATTTGTATGCCTATGCGGCATCGCCCTTCCAGACCGCCGAAGAGGCGCGTCAGAGCGTCTTGGACACCGTGGGCGCTTTCCCCCGTGACCATGTGGAGAAACGTATTATAGTTGAGACACGCGACAATACCTATACTTATACGGGCAGCAAGTCCAATAAGATGGGTATCATCGATACCCCTTCCGATGCCGAGGGATTCTACGACTATCCCTATGTAGCGCCGCTCACGGATACCGACCAGGACGGCATGCCCGATGCCTGGGAGACGGCTAACGGCTGCGATCCTGCCACGCCCGACCAGAATACCCTGCATGCGAGCGGCTATACCATGCTCGAGATGTATCTGGACTACGCCATGACCCACCGCACGCCGATGGACGACGGCTACCAACTGCTGGGTGTCGAAAGTCCAAAGTCGAAAGTCGAAAGCATAAAAATACTCCGCGACGGACAATTACTGATCCAACGCGGAGATAGGGTATATACTGTCCAGGGACAGGAGCTCAGATAACTACCTCTTCAAACGTATTGATTTTCGCCTTGTCGTACGGACGGCATACGCGAATATAATTCTCGGTCCAGCCCTCCATGAGCCATCCGCTCTCTGAGGGTTGTTCCGTTGTGGCCGGTACGCGCTTGGCTTCCCAGAGCACCACGCCCCGTTCGCCCCGATGCGCCGCATAGAAGGCCTGCAGTTTCTCCTCGCTCACGCGGTGTAGCAGTTGGCTGCGACGCTCCCGCTCTTTCTGCGGCACTACATGCAGATCCATCTCCAGCATCCTGGTGTTCCGCCGCTCGGAGTAGGTGAATACATGCAACTGACTGACGGGAAGTGACCCGATAAAATCGAGGTAATCTTCCCAGCATTCCTCCGTCTCGCCCCGTACGCCTACCATGCAGTCTACGCCGATAAACGCCTGCGGCATGACGCGAAGAATATGCTCTACACGCTCCTTGAATAATTCGCGGTTATAGCGGCGATGCATGATCCGTAGCACCTCGTTCGAGCCTGACTGAAGCGGGATATGGAAGTGCGGCGCAAAGTGGCGACTGTGTGCCACAAAGTCGATCACCTCATCGCTCAGCAGGTTGGGTTCGCACGACGAGATACGTATGCGAAAATCTGACGATTGATGGCTTTTATCGGAGTGCCCGGAGGCACCTGACGGTTGATGGCTTTTATCGGAGTGCCCGGAGGCACCTGAAGGCTGACGGCTGACGGCTGATGGCTCAATATCGTCTAACGCCCGCAGCAGGTCGATAAACCGTTCCCCCGTCGAGCGACCGAAGTCACCTATGTTCACGCCTGTCAGTACGATCTCTTTCGCGCCTTCCTCTATCGCTCCGCGCAGTTCGTCCGTGAGCGTCGCGATACTCGGATTCCTACTTTTCCCCCGTGCCAGCGGGATGGTACAGTAGGTACAGAAATAGTTGCAACCGTCCTGCACTTTCAGAAAACAGCGTGTCCTATCGTCCTTCGACCGCGCGCCGCAGAACGTGTCCACCTCGCGTATCTCGCTCGTATGGATCGTCTCGTGTTGCTGCTCCAAGTGCTCCACAAAGGCCGGGATGTCAAATTTCTCATGCATACCCAGCACGTAGTCCACGCCCGGTATATCGGCTATCTCGCCCGGCTTGAGTTGGGCATAGCATCCCGTCACGATGAGCGTGGCTTCCGGGTACTGACGACGCAGACGACGTATCGCCTGGCGGTCCTTATGATCGGCCGCGTCGGTCACGGAGCAGGTGTTGACGATGCATAGATCGGGTGCCGACCCCTTGATAGCACGCGTATGACCGCGTGCTATCAGGGTCTTGCCCAATGCGGACGACTCCGCAAAGTTGAGTTTGCATCCCAGTGTTAGGAACGAGAACGTCATCTATCGCATCCGTTTTTGTTGTGCCTTGGCATTCTCGCGTGCCATGCGTTGTTGCTGGCGTTGCATCTCCTCCAGACGCGCCATGAAGCCGCTACGTTTCTGGGCTTTCTTCTCGTTCTTCTGGGCGTTGCGTTCCATCTCGGCCAGCAGTTTCTTATCGTCCGTTGTCCAGCGGAAGATCATGGTCTGCAGGATGGTGATGAGCAGGCTCACGAAGTAGTAGTAGCTCAGACCCGCATTGTAGTCGTTGAAGATGAAGAGGAACAGGAGCGGCATGGCGTACATCATGTACTTCATGAACTTCATGTTCGGATCCATCGACTGTTGCTGCATGTTCATGTAGGTGTAGATGATGTTCACGATCGTCATGAGCAAGCAGAACAAGCTCAGGTGGTCACCCAGCAACGGGATATTGCCGCCCCACGTGATAACGGCGTCATACGTCGATAGGTCGTCGGCCCAGAGGAATGACTTGCCACGCAACTCGATAGCCGTAGGCAGGAACCAGAACATAGCCATCAGCACGGGGAACTGGAACAGCATCGGCAGACAGCCCGACATCGGACTTACGCCGGCACGCTGGTACAGCTTCATCGTCTCCTGCTGACGCTCTTGCATCTTCTCCGGCGGGTACTTCGCGTTGATAGCGTCGATCTGCGGTTTGAGCACGCGCATCTTGGCGCTCGAGCGGTAGCTGGCGAAGACAAAGGGCAGGATGATGAGCTTGATGACGATCGTCATCAGCAGGATCACCAGTCCGATATTCAGCTCCCACGAGTTGAACAGGTCAAACATCGGAATTACCAGCGCCTTGTTGATCCAGCTTACAATCTTCCATCCCAGCGGCACGAGTTCCTTGAGACGGAGACGCTGATCGCCCTCCAGGTCGTCGTCATAGGCCTTGAGCGTGTTGTAGTGGTTCGGACCCAGATACATCTTCAGTCCCGTCGCCCGTTCGCCACGGATATCAAAGGGGATATGCGTGTGAGTGGTATAGGCCTTGATGTAGTGGTCTTTCTGCGGCGTGGAGGTGAACGTGCTGGTCTCAAAGACGCTGTCGGCAATCAGTACCGACGAGAAGAACTGGTCCTTATAGCCGATCCAGCGGATCTTGGCGTTCTCGGTCTTGTCGTCGGCCTTGCTCTCGCTCAGTTTCTCCATCTCGCCGTCCGGCAACATGTACTGCAGCTGGGCATAGCGCTCCTCAAACTTACGTCCGCGCTCGTGTTGCGGCACCAGTTGGTTCCACTGTAGCTCCAGACTCGTCGTGTTCTGCGCCAGTACGCGCTCCAGTCCGTGGCCCTGCAGCCGGATATCCACCATGTAGTTCTGCGGATGCAGAGCGTAGCATATGTCGAGCCACTCCGACGCGCTGTCCGTCTGGAGTCGCATCACGAGCGTGGAGTCCGTACGCGACTGCAAGTCAAAGTGCAGCTCGTCCGTGGCCAGTATACGACTGTTGTCGCTCGAGCGCATCAGCATACGCATCTCCGATTCATCGCCTTGGAAGAGGCTGAGCGGGTTTAGCGAATCGCCGTAGGCACGATAGTCCTTCAGTTCGGCCTGCACGATGCGACCGCCTTTCTGGGCGATATGCAGACGTAGCACCTCGTTCTCCAGGATGTACTCCTCGGCCTTGCGCGGCGCAGCGGCACGCGAGAAGACCTCATACTTGGCTTCGCGCACTTGTGCCTCACGCTCTGCGGCACTCAGGGTGTCGTTTGCTGTTTGGGTTTCTGCAGCCGGCGCAGCCTCTGCGGCAGCTTGCATCTTGGCCTCTGCGGCCTGTTGCTCAGCCTGTACAGCCGCTATACTGTCCTGATAGGCCTGCTGCTGAGCCAGTTGTTCTTTCGAGGGTTTATTCCATAGACTAAACCCGATAATGATCACGGCTATCAAACCGAAGCCGATCCAAGTGTTTTTATCCATCTAAATAGTGTTTTGTTTGTCTTAAATCATCGAGAAGGCCACGTTCATCATGTTGGTGAACGATGTCTGACGCTCCTCGGCCGACATAGCTTCGCCGGTCAGGATATGATCCGACATGGTGCACATCACGAGTGCCTTCTTGCCTGCACGTGCTGCGTTCATGTAGAGCGACGGTGCTTCCATCTCGATACACAGTACGCCCATGTTGATCCACTTGTCGTTGTGGGCATTCTCGGTGTAGAACGAGTCGGACGAGAATACGTTACCTACCTTGTAGTTATAGCCGAATTTCTCGCAGTTCTCAGCGGCTTTGCGAACCAGGTCGAAGCTGGCGATACATGCGAACGTACCCGGCAACTCGTACTGGATAGCGTAGTTGCTGTTGTGGCACGAACCCATAGCAATAGCGATATCACCCAGTTTCAGGTCCTCGCGCAGCGAACCGGCCGAACCTACGCGGATGATCGTGTCTACGTCGTAGAAGTTGTAGAGCTCGTACGAGTAGATACCTATCGACGGGATACCCATGCCGTGACCCATCACGCTCACGCGCTTGCCCTGGTACTCACCCGTAAAACCGAGCATACCGCGCACGTTGTTGAACTGCACCGGGTTGGTCAGAAATTTCTCTGCCATCAGTTTTGCACGAAGCGGATCGCCTGCCATGATAACTGTCTTTGCAATTTCACCGTACTGCGCACCAATGTGCGGAGTAGGACATTGATTTTTTGCCATAATGTTTTGTGTATTTAAAGGTTAATATATATTATTTTTTTTCCATTCGCCCATTCGCCATTAGCCATTCGCCATTCGCCATTAGCCCATTTCCTCGAGAAAGTGTCTTGCTTTCTCCAGATCCTCCGGCGTGTCGATGCCGATCGATTGTACGTTGGTCTCGGCTACGCGTATTTGGTAGCCGTTCTCCAGCCAGCGTAGTTGCTCCAGGCTCTCGGCCAACTCGGCCTCCGTCTGCGGAAGACGGGTGATCTCTCGCAGGATATCCGCCCGGTAGGCATACATGCCAATGTGCTTGTAGTGCTTATGCTGCTTGAGCCAGTCCTGTCGGTCTATCCCACGCAGGTAAGGTATCACGCTGCGAGAGAAGAGTAGGGCATTGCCCGTCTCGCGCGAGAAGACCACCTTCGGCGTATTCGGGTTCTCCAGCGCCGCCAGTCCGTCCTCCTCGGTAAAAGGTTTTACGAGCGTCGCTATCTCCGTCGGGAAGCAAGCCTTGATGGCCTCTATCTGCTCCGGCTGGATAAACGGCTCATCACCCTGTATATTGATAATGACCGTCTCTTTGTCATCTTTATTGACTCCGGAGGCACTCCGGCTTTCGACTTTCGACTTTTGACTTTCGACTATTTTATCAAACGCTTCCAGGCATCGGTCCGTGCCGCACTTATGATCCTTGCGGGTCATGATAGCCTGTCCGCCAAACTGCTCCACAGCCTGGTAGATACGCTCGTCGTCGGTGGCTACCACCACCTCGTCCAGCGCCTTCTTGGCCTGTTCGTACACACGTTGTATCATGGGCTTGTCGCCCAGCATTGCCAGCGGCTTACCCGGAAAACGGGTGGACGCATATCGCGCCGGTATGATTCCTATAAATCGCATAATATAAACTAATCAACTCATCAACTAATAAACCAATCAACCAATCAACTCATCAACTAATAAACCAATCAACCTTTCAACTTGCGTAGCAAGTTTAGCGCTCCCGCTACGGTCCTCACCTGCTGTATCGCCATATACCGTCTGCCGGTAGGTTGTCCCTTCTTATCCACATCTTCTTTCAGCAGGCATCGCTCCGGACGGGTCGTGGCGTACTCGATAAACCGGCGGAACGCGTCCGACTGCCAGTATTTGGGTTTCTTCGTCGTGAAGTAGAGCACCAGTCGTTCGCCTTTCAGGAACACTTTTTCGATACCCATCTCGCAGCATAGCCAGCGTAGCCGCACCACGTCCAGCAGTTCTTCTGCCGACTCGGGCAACGGTCCGAAGCGGTCGATCAATCGCTTCTTGTAGTCCAGCAGTTGGTCCTCGCTGCGCATCTGGTCCAGTTCGCGGTACAGGCTGATACGCTCCGATATATTCTCTACATAGTCGGTCGGGAATCCCAGTTGCAGATCGCTCTCCAGCTGGCAATCCTCGCACCACCTATGTTCATTGTCCATTGTCCATTGTCCATTGTCCATTCCCAGTTCCTCCTTCAGCTCCGTCACGGCTTCGTTCAGGATGCGCTGGTAGGTCTCGTATCCCAGGTCGGCTATGAAGCCCGACTGCTCGGCACCCAGCATATTACCCGCACCGCGGATATCCAAGTCCTGCATGGCCAGGTTGAAGCCGGAACCCAGTTCGGCAAAGGTGGATATCGCATCCAGTCGTCGCCGTGCATCGGCGGTCAGCAGTTCGCGTTCGGGCGCTACCAGGTAGCAGTAGGCCTTGCGGTTGGATCGTCCTACGCGGCCACGCAACTGGTGCAGGTCGCTTAGTCCGTAGTGCTGGGCCGAGTAGATGATGATGGTGTTCACGTTGGGTATGTCCACGCCGCTCTCGATGATGGTGGTGGCCAGCAGGATGTCGTAGTCGTAGTTGATAAAATCCTCCAGCCTGGTCTCCATCTCGTCCGGCGCCATCTGTCCGTGGGCGATCACGATACGTGCCTGCGGGCATAGGCGGTGGATGCGGTGCTCCAGTCGTTCCAGCATCTCGATGCGGTTGCATACGATGAATATCTGGCCGTTACGTTCCATCTCCAGTTCTATCGCCTCGCGTATGATGTCCTCGTCGTCGGGCGTGATCACCTCCGTCTGGATAGGATAGCGGTTGGGTGGCGGCGTATTGATGATGCTCAGGTCGCGCGCGCCGAGCAAGGAGAACTGCAACGTACGCGGGATAGGCGTGGCCGTCAGCGTCAGCACATCCACGTTGGTGCGCAGGCTCTTCAGTTTGTCCTTCACGGCTACGCCGAATTTCTGCTCCTCGTCTATAATCAGCAACCCTAAGTCG
The DNA here is from genome assembly GCA_017509715.1 of Paludibacteraceae bacterium. Classification (GTDB taxonomy): domain Bacteria; phylum Bacteroidota; class Bacteroidia; order Bacteroidales; family Paludibacteraceae; genus Colicola. The sequence continues at coordinate 45,056 of JAFWOU010000037.1, forward strand.
TGCCATTTGACGGTCTTGCTCACCAGCTTGTGCGTACCGATCAGGATGTCAATCTTGCCCTCCCGGAGTCGCTCCAGGATATCTTTCTGCTCTTTGGGCGTCTTGCCGCGACTGAGGTACTCGATCGTAACCGGAAAATCCTTCATGCGCTCGCGAAAACTCTGGTAGTGCTGCAGGGCCAGCACGGTCGTCGGCACCAGTACAGCGGTCTGCTTACCGTCCGTGGCTGCCTTGAAGGCCGCACGCATCGCTACCTCCGTCTTGCCGAAGCCTACGTCGCCGCATATGAGTCGGTCCATCGGCCGTACGCTCTCCATGTCGTGCTTCACGTCCAGGGTCGCTTTGGCCTGATCGGGCGTGTCTTCGTATAGGAAGCCGGCTTCGAGCTCATGCTGCATGTAGCCGTCCGGCGCATAGGCGTGTCCGGGTTGCTGCTTGCGCGCCGCGTACAGGCGTATTAAGTCGCGCGCGATGTCCTTCACCTTGTCCTTCGTGCGCTCTTTGAGCCGTTCCCACGCGCCGCTTCCCAGTTTGGAAATCGTCGGTTCGCTTCCGTCGCGTCCTTTGTATTTCGAGATGCGGTGCAGGTTATGGATCGATACGAATATCGTGTCGCCTTCGCGGAAGATCAGTTTGATCATCTCCTGCGGCTTGCCGTTGACGGTGGTGGTGACCAGGCCGCCGAACTTGCCTATTCCGTGGTCGGAATGCACCACGTAGTCGCCCACTTGCAGCTGGTTGATCTCGCGTAGCGTCACGATGGCTTTGCCGCGGCGGGCATTCTCCGAACGCAGCGAAACGCGGTGGTAACGCTCGAAGATCTCGTGGTCGGTATAGCAGGCCAGTTTCAGTCCGTGGTCTATGAATCCGGCATGCAGCGTCCGGTCCACCGCCGTGAAGCGTATCTGTTCGCCTCCGTCCTCGCCCATCTGCTCGAAGATGGCAGCCAGTCGGTCGGTCTGCTTTTTCTGGTCGGATAGGATATAGAGTCGGTAGCCCGCTTTCTGCTTCTCCACGAGGTCGTCGATCAGCAGCTCAAAGTTCTTGTGGAACACGGGCTGGGGTAGGGTCTGCCATGCGATAGCCGTATAGCGGTCGTAGTAGCTCTTGCGGCCGATCTCTATCGTGCTTAGTCCGCTGCGCCTGAGGTTCGGACGCGGACAGTCGCATGTCTCGCTGCTCTGCAGTTTGTAGTCCGTCACCGAGAAATCGTTGCTCACCCATATCGTGTCCGGCCTCAGGTACTCGGTCATCGAGGCTTTCTCCTCGGTCTCTGGTTGCTGTTGGCGGGCGATGATGTCGATGGCCGTCACTTTCTCGCGGCTCAACTGCGACTCGATGTCAAAGGTCCGTATCGACTCTATCTCGTCGCCCCAGTAGTCCAGGCGGTACGGGTCGTCGTGGGCGAAGCTGTATACATCTACGATACCTCCGCGCACGGCATATTGTCCCGGTTCGTACACGAAGTCCATCCGTTCAAATCCTTGCTCCTGCAGCATCTCCGTCAGTCGACTGATGGGCATGGTCTGCTCGGTTCTGAGGTGGATGGTGTTCTGGGTCAGTTGTTGCTGCTTGGGTACGCCCTCCGTGATGGCTTCGGGGTAGGTGATAACGATACGTTGCCGCTCGCTCTCGGCGCTCAGGGCCGTCAGCGTCTCTGTGCGCTGGATGATCATGGCCTCGTCGGCACCTTGACGTCTACGTCTGGCGCCGGGGAAGAAGAGTACTTGTAGCTTAGTGTTCTCGGCCTCGATGGCTTGCAGGTCGGCGTATAGATACTGCGCTTCGTCTTGCGAATCCATCAGCACAAGCATGTCCTTTCCTGTTCGCGTCTGTTGGCCCAGTTTCTCTACGATGCACCCGAGTATGATAGCCCTCACCGAGGCATTCAGCCCGGTCAGGAGCAGGTGCTGTTCCCGCCCTTTCCGTAGCTCCGAAACGGTGGCTTCCAGCTCCGGATGCATCGCTATTAAATCCTTTAATTCGTACAGGTGCATAACCCATGCGTGCACGTATGCGCACAAAATCCGCTGCAAAATTACTACAAATTTTTCAAATTTGCAAGATTTAGACGTAAAAAATCAAAAATGTTTGCATAATTTGTGTTTTTACGGCTAAAGATTGGAGTTTGCACCAAAGTGCGAACGTAATTTCGGGGGAATTGGTGCGCGAGTAGCGAACCAAGTGAAGTGAACCCCAAAAGTTAGATACAAAACAAAAGTGTCGCTTATGGAACATTCATTAGAAGAAAAGTTGAGGGCAATTAAAATGTGTCGACGAGGTGTACCTATTTTCCAAGTTGCAAAACAATTAGGTTTCTCTAAAAATGTTATTACA
>JAFWOU010000038.1 GCA_017509715.1 Paludibacteraceae bacterium
AAGAAACAACTAAAAGAATACATAGATTACTATAATACAAAACGAATAAAATTGCGTTTAGGGATGAGTCCAACTCAATACCGAATGCAACATCAAAATTCAATCGGTTAATAATTTGTCTAACTTTTTGGGGTCACATCAGTGTCGGTGCCCTCGAAATACTGCTTTTTTAAAAAAATTTCGAAATTTTCGACTTTCGACTTTCGACTTTCGACTTTTTTTTGTATCTTTGCACCCGCAAACAGATACAAAACGCTACGAATGTTTACGACCACCGCCATCATCCTGCAGCTACGTCCGCATTCCGACCGGGCACATATCTTGCACGCCTACACGCGCGCAAGCGGGCGCGCCGCGTTCCTTCTATATGGTGTGGGTAGCAAGCGTAAGCGGGCCGGGGTGTATGCCCCTTTCTCGCTGGTGGAACTCACGGTGCGTGAGGGTCGCGGTGGTCAGATGCCTACCGTGGAGCAGGCAACCTTGCTCTATACACCCACCCAAACCCAGACCGACATCCGGCGTCAGACGGTGGCCCTCTTTCTGAGCGAACTCATAGCCCATACCCTCTCGCTACCGATGCAGGACGAGCCGATGTTCGACTATTTGCAGGGGGTGGTCCGCGACCTGGATCAGGCGCCCGATCCCGAGAATGTGCATCTACGCACCATGATCGGTCTGGCCGAACAACTCGGCTTTGCCATTGACGAAGAGCAGTACCCGTTGCTCACCGCGATGCCCGAGAACCGGGTACAACGCCAGGAACAGCTTCGCCAACTATGTGCCTACTATGCCGAGCATGTAGACAGTTGGCGGCCGCTTAGTTCGCTGGATATTCTGACGGAGATTTTCGATTAACGAGCGATTTCGCACTCGTCGTATAGCTCACCTGTCGAGAGTTGATAGGTGCGCATATGCAGCGTGTCGTTGTAAAGCATGAGGCGTACGTAGTACTTGCCTCCCATGCCCTGACGCTGGTGGTAGTGGTCGAACTTAGGTGCGTGATACGTCTCGCACGTGGTCATCGCCACAAAGGGTAACTGACGGGCGTACTGGTGGTCATGGCCCGAGAAGACCAGGTCGGCCTTGCTGAGCGGATGCAGACAACTCATATAGACGCCCACGTTGGCGCGCCCCTTGGTGCTGCTATAGACAGGATGGTGCATCATGACGACGGTATACCTATCGCCCGCCTCCTGCAGCACCCGGGTCAACCATACGTTGAGACGCGTATAGTGGCGTATCAGGCGCAACTTCTGCGTATCGATCACGATGAAGCGGAGACCGGGAAAGTCCACGTAGTAGGTCGTGCCCTGCATTTCCAGCGGACCGTTCAGCGGATGGCGGAACATACCGGCCCATACGGGCGAGAGGGTGCGATGCACGTCCTTCATGTACTCATGATTTCCCGGGCAGGTCAGCACGGGGATCGAGTCCAGACGCGTACCTGCCAGTTCGCTATATAGCTGTTGCTCATAGTAGCGGTAGCCGCGTTCGAGCCAGTCGCCCAACTGGGCATAGCAGTCCAGGTGGGGCAGACGCGTCGCCATGCTGTCGTAGTCGGCATGCGTCAGGCCGCTGTGGATGTCACCCAAGAGCAGGATGTCGAGCGTGTCGGGCAGCAGGGTGTCCTGCCAGCATTCGCCCTCCCGCGTGAAGCCCGGCACCGAGTCATCGCCGAAGCAATGGAACCGGTAGCTGCGTATCGAGTCATTCCACTCGGGTTCGGCAGGCATACCAAACCACGCCTGCCAACGTACGGCGCATATCGCAGCGCCGCACGCCAGCAAGGCGAGAATCAGTAGGGTCCACCAATATCTACGCAACCAAGCCATTAGAAGGGCAGATCAGTCGTATTGTCGTCCACTGTGGGATCAAAGGGTTGCACCGGTGCTTCCTCGGCCGGAGCAGCCTGAGCAGCAGGAGCTGCTTGCGGAGCGGCAGCCTGCGGAGCCTGTACGCCCGCGGCCGGAGCGGCCTCTACGATACCCTGCTGTACGCGCCAAGCACGTACCGAGGTGTACCAACGACCGTTGAACTCACGGCTCTCGATGTCGAACGAAACCGTTACCAGGTCGTCCAGTTGACACGGGTTCTCCTTGATGCGCTGCTCGCCAAACACCTCGAAGCACACCTTCTTGGGGTACTGCTCCTGGGTCTCCAGCACGTACGACTGCGACTGCCAAGGGTTACCACTATTCTTTGCTACGCCCGTCTGAAGCGGGAGTACTTGTATAATCTTTCCGGATATTTCCATAAAACTTTAAACTTATAAACTAATTAACTAATCAACCTTTGATTGCAGCCACACCCGGGAGTACCTTACCCTCGATAGCCTCGAGCAGGGCACCGCCACCGGTGGAGATATACGATACCTTGTCGGCCAGGCCGAACTTGTTGACGCATGCTACCGAGTCACCACCTCCGATGAGCGAGAAGGCACCCTCTGCCGTAGCCTCAGCGATAGCGTTACCGATGGCGCGGCTACCGTCGCAGAAATTGTCGAACTCAAATACGCCGGCCGGGCCGTTCCAGAGGATAGTCTTGGCACCCTTGATAGCGTTGGCAAAATTCTTCTGTGCCTCGGGGCCTGCATCCAGTCCTTCCCATCCCTCGGGAATAGCGTTCGACGGGTAAACCTGCTGCTTAGCGTCGTTGCTGAACGAGTCGCCGCAGATAGCATCCGGAGCGAGCACGAGCTCTACGCCGTTCTTCTTAGCCAGTTCCTCAACGCCCAGCGCAACGTCCAGCTTGTCGAGCTCTACGATCGAACCGCCAATCTCGCCGCCGTGTGCCTTAGCGAAGGTATAGGTCATACCGCCGCAGAGGATCAGTTTGTCTACCTTGCCCAGCAGGTTCTCAATGATACCGATCTTGGAGCTTACCTTCGAGCCACCCATGATGGCTACGAACGGACGCTTGATATCCTTCAGAATAGCATCTACTGCAGCTACCTCTTTCTCCATCAGGAAGCCCAGCATCTTATGGTCTGCATCGAAATAGTCGGCGATGACAGCCGTCGAAGCGTGCTTGCGGTGCGCAGTACCGAAGGCGTCCATCACGTAGCAGTCTGCATACGATGCCAGGGTCTTGGCAAACGCTTTCTGACGCTCCTTCATCTCCTTCTTAGCAGCCTCGTATGCGGGATCCTCTTTCTCGATACCTACCGGCTTTCCTTCCTCCTCGGGATAGAAACGCAGGTTCTCCAGCAGCAGTACTTCGCCCGGCTTCAGGGCGGCAGCCTGATCTTGAGCCTTAGCGCAGTCCTCAGCAAACTGTACGGGGCGACCCAGGGCAGCCGCTACGGCGTCCTTGATCTGACCCAGGCTGAACTTAGCCTGTACCTTACCTTTCGGCTTACCCATATGGCTCATGATGATGAGCGCACCACCCTCGTCCAGGATGTGCTTGAGCGTAGGCAGCGCACCGCGGATACGAGTATCATCGGTGATCTTTCCGTTCTCGTCGAGTGGCACATTGAAGTCCACGCGTACAATTGCCTTCTGTCCGGCAAATTTGAAATCTTTGATAGTCATAATTCTGTGTATTTTAGTTTTTGTTAAAAAATGCTTTCGACTTTCGACTTTGAGCGAAGCGGTCTTTCGACTATCGACTACCAGTCGATACTATTCAGCCTTCCCCGATACACGTCGCTATAGGTCGTGCGGGCATCCTGTCCGCCGAAGAGGTAGATATCGTTATCGCGCACGATGGCGGTCTGCTTCTGACGCGCCTGATACGCCTTGGGCAACTGGTTCTTGGTGCTATCGGCCTTGACCCAGTTGAGTCCCTCATCGGTCGACACCAAGATGTCACGACCGAAGTAGCTCATGTCCTTGTCCACACCACCGAAGAGCAGCAACTTGTCGTCGTACCATACCACGGACACACCCGTCAGGGTCGTGAACTCGGGGCGGTCGATCGAGTACTCGCTCAGGCGGTAGCCGTCGTGGGTCTTGATATGCTCCGAGTACTCCAGGTTCCAACGCGCGTTGAGCGAACGGCCGTTCTCGGCAAAACCGCCGATGATCATGGCGCGGGCACGCAAGCTGGCGCTATGGAAAGCTACGGCGGCAAATTCGCTCACAGGGAACTCACCCTTCGGACGTAGTCCGCTGAGGCTCAGCGCCGGCGTGGCGGCCTGGGGATCGATGGTCGCCAGTTCCAACCCGCTGTTATCCACCAGCACCCATACCCGGTCGTTCCAGGTCATCAGCATGGTCTTCATCTCGTAGGGCATGGTCTGCGAGGTCCAACTGAGGCCGTTGGTCGAGGTGTAGAGCGTCGTGCCGTCGGCGTAGTAGAGTCGCATGCCGTCGGAGATGATCTGGCGTACGCGGCAGGAATAGGGTATCCCCGTAGGCGTACCCAGCGTGGCCCAGGCAGCGCCGTCCGCCGAACGGTAGACAGCATTCTCAAAACCATTGTTGCTGAGCATCACGAAATCGTTACCCAGTTCTACCACGCGTTGCTCGCTCTCATCCTCTGCATAGACGCCGCTGTTGAGACAAGTCCAGCTGTACAGATCCGGATCGGCCTGGTGCACCGTAGGACGTATCTCATACACCTTGGTCGTCGTGCCGTCCGTCGATTTGAGCGTCAGGTAGATAGGTCGCTTCGAGAAATCCAGCGTATCATACCCCGTCAGCATCAGCGAGGTGTCCGGCGTCTGCAGACGGGCCGAACCTACTGCCACCTTGAAGACAAAACGCGGCACTACGCGTTCCAACGACGTGCCATAACGTATTGAGTCTTTGTTGTACACCAATCCTGTATCGATGCGTTCCTCTACGGTGAAGACCGCCTCACCCAGACCCGGCATAGAGTCGACACTATTGAACGAGAAAGCCGTCAGTTGGGCCACCGACGAGGTCGTACTGGTGGTCGTGGTCGAACCCATACAGCCCGTCAACGTCACTGCCAACAGCAGTAAAAATATGTTCGAAATATGTTTCATCTGTTCTATCTGTATGTCAAAATACGACATTTTATAACAAAAAGTGCTTTGTTTATGGCAAAAAATGCCATTTTTTCGCTAATTTTTTATTTTCAATTTTCAACTTTCAACTTTTTTTTGTACCTTTGCAGCCCAAAAACAAAAAAACACACTCATCTATATGTTATTCGAAGGCTACATACATGATTTCCTTGCATGGCTTCCCTGGAATCGCGAGAACCGGGAAAAGCGTGCCCTGCGTGCGCTCGTGGAGCAAAAACGTCGCGTGATGTCCAAGGAGGATGTCCGCAAGGGTTCGGCTGCTATCGTGCGCCAGATTGAGGCTTCGCCCCGCTTCCAGGCCGCTAAGGTCGTTATGCTCTACTATCCCGTGCACAACGAGGTGGACCTGCGTCCGCTCCTGGAGAAGTATTACCACGAGAAGATCATGCTGCTGCCTGTCACCCATCGCCACTATATGGAGGTGCGCCCCTACGACGGCGAGGACATGATGCGTCATGGTCACCTCGGCATTCCCGAACCCCAGACCGAGCGCTATCGTGGGCATATTGATATGATCTTCGTGCCCGGCGTAGCCTTTGATCATCAGCGCAACCGTATTGGTCGCGGTGGCGGCTACTACGATAAGTTCCTGCGCGGCCACTCCGGTGCGTTCCATGTGGGCGTCTGCTACGACTTCCAACTCAAGAACAAGACTATCCCGCATAGCTTGCTGGACCGTAAGATGGATCGTATCATCACGCCCAGCCGCAAGATCAGCCACTAAGCTCCTCGCTTACCAGAGTTGCAACTCCCGCTCGCGCTGGTGCTTGATCTCCAGGTCGGTACGCGGCGTCAACTCTTTCTCTCCCTTACGGTAGTAGTAGATCACGCCGTACTCCTTGCAGCGACACATACGCTCGTAGGGCAGCAGTTCGCGGAAGTGGTTCTCCACCTCGTCCCAGATACGTAGGATCAGTTCATCCGCCTCTTTGCGGAAGCCCTCCAGGTCGCCCTGTACGCGAATGGTGTTCTGCTTGTGGAGCGTATGGTTCACCTGATGCTCCTTAAATATGTCATAGTACACTTGCACCTTGGTGATCGGCGGGTTGTATATCGCAAATCCACCCATCGAGGTGCGTTTCTTTTCTCCATCTATGATGCGTTGTCCCCAGAGCAGGATGTCCTGTTCGGTCGTCAGGTCGGGCACCACGCGGCTATCCAGGTCCAGCCCGTACATCGCCACCTGCTCCGGCTTGATCTCGCCACGTATGATGGCCAGGTTCAGCACCTGAATAAAGTGCGAGATATACATACGTGCGTTCTGCACGATGTGCCGGTACTGCTTGTTGGCACTCACCTTCGAACGGTAGTTGTCGCGGTACTGCGTCACCATCGTCTCAAAGTGCATCAACTCCCGCTGTGCATCGTTCAACGTGCGGTACGACAACGCCTGGTTGCTATAGTCGGCATCCGCTGCCCGCTTCACGGCCGTCTGCAGGGCATACAGTCGCGCCTGATCGGTATTGGGTAAACGTCTATATGGCATCTTCTAAAAAATGTTTTTGTATGGTTTTTATGATTTTCGATTTACTAATTTATTGGCCAACGCCCGCAGACTCTCGGTCGCTTCGTTCTGCGGCATAGTCTCCAGCAACTGTAGCGCCGCCTGCGTATGCGCGCTTATCGCCTCTTCGGCCACCTGCCGTACGCCTATTTCGTCATACAGCGCCGTCATCCGGGCGATCTTCTCCGCTCCGGCCGGCATTGCCATTACCTCTGCCATACGTGCGCGCTGGGCGTCATTCGCCTTGTCGCGTGCCGTCAGCAGCAGATAGGTCTTCTTGTTGCAGCATATATCGCCACCTATGGCCTTGCCGAAGGTCTTGGGATCACCATAAACATCCAGCAGGTCATCCTGAATCTGGAAGGCCAGTCCCAGGTGGATACCATGATCGTATAGCGCCTGTTGCTCCTTGTCCGTCGCACCGGCCAGGTAAGCACCCGTCCTCAGTGCGTTAGCCAGCAGCACCGAGGTCTTGAGCCGGATCATCTCGATATACTCCTCAATCCGAACGTCCTCGCGTTGCTCAAAATCCACATCATATTGCTGTCCCTCGCATATCTCCGTCGCCATCTCGCTGAACCAGCGCAAGGTACTTAGTACTTTGTCACTTGGTACTTGTGCGATCAGTTTATACGCCTCAATCAACATCTGGTCGCCCGACAGGATGGCGGTGTTCTCATCCCAACGCACATGTACCGTTTCGCGGCCTCTGCGCACCGGCGCATGATCCATCACGTCGTCGTGCAACAATGTGAAATTATGAAATACTTCCAGTCCCAGCGCAGCCGGCAGGGCCTTTTCTTCCTCGCCGCCAAACATCCGGCAAGCGGTCAGCACCAGTTGCGGCCGTACGCGCTTACCACCCGCCGACAAGGTATATCCTATCGGCTCGTACAATCCCTTCGGCTCCCGACTCCAATCCAGCGATTCTATGGCTTTATTGATATCAATCATTCTCTATAGGCTTTCGGCTTTCAGCATTCAGCCATTTACCGGAGTGCTCGGAAGCACCTGACGGCTGATGGCTGACGGCTGACGGCTAAAATTTATTTTCTATAATATCCGCCATGACATCCTTAATATCCAATCCGGCGGCGCGGATCTGCTGCGGAATGAAGCTCGTCGGCGTCATGCCCGGCGTGGTATTCACCTCCAGGAGCATAAGCTTCACATCCTGTAACCCGTCACCCGTAACCGGTAACCCCTTAATGATCCAATCCACTCGGATAATTCCCTGGGCACCGATGATGTCGTACAGACGCAGAGTCTCTGCCTGTATCTTGTCGCGCAGCGCATCCGGGATACGTGCCGGCGTGATCTCGTCCACCTGACCTTTGTACTTGGCGTTGTAGTCGAAGAACTCGTTATGGGTCACCACCTCCGTGATGGGGAAAGCCACCGCCTTCTCCTTGGTCTTATACACACCGCAGGTCACCTCCGTACCCTGCATAAACGCTTCGCATATCACCTCGTCGCCCTCGCCGAACGCACGCTCGATAGCCGGGTAGATGTCCTCTACGGTCTTCACCTTGGTACAACCGAAGCTCGAGCCACCGATATTCGACTTGATGAAGCACGGCAGACCCAACGTATCGGCTATCTTCTGCGCATTTGGCCATTTCTGTCCGGCACGCAGGATCATGCTGTTGGCGATATGAAAACCGAAGTACGATAGGTAGTGGTTGCAGGCGTATTTGTTGAACGTCAGCGCTGCGGCCAACACGCCGCAACACGAGTAGGGCATGCCGATCATGTCCAGATAGCCTTGCAGCACGCCGTTCTCACCCGGTGTACCGTGTATCGTGATATACGCGAAATCGAACGTGTGCTTCACGCTCCCGCGCGTAAAAGAAAAATCATTCTTATCGATGGGATATGAATGGGTCATGTCGCATTGTCCATTCTCCATTTCCACCGCCCGCCAGTCCGTACCACGCATCACCACTATTGTGGTGTCGTATCTCTCGGCGTCAATAAACGTCTTCAATCCGGCGGCGCTTCTGAGGCTCACTTCATGCTCCGAGCTGTCCCCTCCGGCAATAATAGCTATATGTCTTTTCTCTTGCATTTGTTATGCTTGTTAATTTTGCATTGTCTTCGCTTTTCTTTTGGCTTTACTTAAAAAATCCAAATCGGCTGCAAAATTACAAAAAAAAATCCATATACGCAAGCGCGCACGCGATTTTTTGAAGAAAACAAAGAAAAAGCAAAGATGAAAACAAAAATTTGCCCCTTATTCACGCACATATCTCAGTTTGTATTATAGTAGGTGATTAGTAGGTGATAAGTAGGTTATTAGTAGGTGATAAGTAGGTTATAACATGGTCATAAGTGTGTTATAAATATGTTATTAGTACGTAATCAATAGGTGATTGGGCAAAGCAAATCATGAGCATGCTATACTGTCACTACAATATGTGCCTGGCAAAAATATAAAAAATGACGCGTATACTTGCGTATGTGCGATTTTTTTAGTAATTTTGCAGCGCATTATGACGCTTAAGCAGCAGCTATATCGTGTGGGGACGTATCTGAGGCACTTGTTTACGTCCTGGAATACGGGTGGAGAAGGGATCCACTCGCCTTACTTGTTCTACCTGGTCAGGATGCTCATCTACGACCAGAATCGCTACTATTGCTGGTCGGATATAGAGCAGGAGCGACGCCGACTGCTGCGGTCGAGAGAGACGATACGTGTAGTGGACTACGGTACGGGCGGTAATAGGCAGACGGACAAGCCGATAACCGAAGAACGGTGCCTGCAAGACATCGCTGCCACGAGCCTGGAACAGGCAATGGTGGGACAGGTGCTGTTTCGGTTGGTTAATTACCTGGGTCACGTGCAGCAGCGGCCGCTACGGATCGTAGAGCTCGGCACCTCGCTCGGCATCACGACGGCCTATCTGGCTATGGCGGACAGCCGCAACAGTGTGGTCACTTACGAAGGCAGCGACGCCCTGATGTCGCAAGCCAAAGAGGTATGGAAGAGGCTTAAGATAGAGAACATCAGCACCGTACAGGGCAATATAGACGAGACGCTCCTACGTGCGCCCGCGCGCGATAATATAATAGGTGTAGGCAACGAGGCGCCGATCGACATCGCCTACCTGGATGCGAATCATACCTACGAGGCGACGATGCGCTACTATACCTATTTGGCTCGATATGCGCAACCGCACTCGATCTACATCCTGGACGATATCCACCATTCGGAGCAGATGGCCCGAGCATGGCGCGAGATAGGCCAACGCGGGGAAGTGAGCACGACGATGGATTTTTACCACTTCGGACTCGTGTTCTTCGATCCGCACTACTTGAAACGACATTATACGTTGAGACTATGAGTATATACACTAAAACAGGCGATCGGGGTCAGACCAGTCTGGCCACCGGTGAGCGGGTCAGCAAGACCGACCTGAGGCTGGAAGCATACGGCACAGCCGATGAACTGAACTCATGGATAGGACTGCTGCGGGCAGCCCTCGGCTGCGGGACGACCGATTTCAGCGCGCAGGATGCGCAGCTGGAGTGGGTGCAGCAGCGGCTGTTCAATATAGGTGCGGCTCTGTCGGGTGCTCCGGGCGAGTGGATCAGCCCGGATGATGTGCACGAAGTGGAGCAATGGATCGACCGCTTGCTGGAGGAGGCGCCGCTGGTGCGAGCCTTTGTGTTGCCGGCCGGCGGTGAACAGGTAGCCCGGGCGCATGTATGCCGCACCGTGACGCGCAGACTGGAGCGGAGGATACTGGCTCTGGAGGAAGCGGACGGGATGATCGTACAATATGTCAATCGACTGAGCGATTATCTGTTCGTTTTGGCAGGATATTTTGCTCGAAAAGGGGGCGAAAATCCTCAAATTTGGGAAAAAACAGCAAAATGTAAAAATTGAAAATGATAACTCGATTTGGCAAAAAATGCAGAAAAAATGAAAAAAGTTGCAAAAAAATTTGCTCAATTCGAAACTTTTTACTACTTTTGCACGATAATTTCGATAAAAAGCGTCCGTTAGCGGGCTTTTTGTCGTGTGCTCGCGGCTATTTGCTGCGGTGTAACTAATTGATAATGAACGAATAAAACGGGCGTATTGGCCCTTAGAAAACTATGTATTGGACGCTGGAATTAGCTTCGAAGATTGAGGACGCTCCTTGGCCTGCAACGAAAGATGAGCTTTTGGACTACGCAAATCGTATTGGTGCTCCGATGGAAGTGATCGAAAATTTGCAAGAACTGGAGGACGAAGACGAAATATACGAAAGCATAGAAGATATTTGGCCGGACTATCCGGACCGCGACGATTTCTTCTTCAACGAAGAGGAATATTAAAAGAGTCGACAGTCAATAGTTGATCGTCGATAGAAATAGAAAAAATTGAAAATTGATTTGTGAAGCGATATATTGTTCTACTGATTGGTCTGATGGCCGTGGCCGCTGCGCATGCGCAGTTCGATCCACAAATGGGGCAGTATATGTATTTGCAAAATGCCTATAATCCTGCAGCGGCGGGAGACGGAGACTTGATGCGCGTAGCGGGTATGCACCGCATGCAATTTGTGGACATCACGAACGCGCCCATGACCACTTGGTTCAGTTTTAGCAGTCCGTTTCTTATAGGTAAGACACGACATGGTGCAGGAATCCGGTTTATGAACGATCGGTTCGGTCTATACACCAATCAGGCGCTCTACGTGCAGTATGCCTATCGTCAAAAGGTTGGCAAAGGGTACTTGAGCGTCGGTATAGACCTGGGTTTCGTAAACGTAGGATTCAAAGGAGATAGTGTGAACCTGAGCCGGATGGGCGATGAGTATCACGATGCCAACGACCCGGCGATACCGACGGGTAGCAAGTCGGGCATGAAGTTCGACATGGCGGCAGGCATCTACTACTCGGCGCCGAACTGGTGGGTAAGCGGTAGCTACAGCCACTTGACGCGACCGGTGATAGACTGGGACGACCAGTCGGACGTGACGCTGGTAGGTACGATGTACCTGGCAGGCGGATACAGCCACCGGTTGAAGAACCACCGCGACTGGCAGCTGATGCCCTCGGCGATCGTGATGAGCGACTTCCGCTCGTGGGACGTCAACCTGACGATGCTATGCGAGTATCGGGACCGCTATCGCTGGGGACTGGGTTATCGGATCATGGGTAGCGTGAATATCCTGCTGGGCATGGACATCATCTCCGGCCTGCAGATAGGCTACACCTGCGAACTGCCCACCAACCGACTGATGCTGGAGAGCTACGGATCGCACGAGCTCTACCTGGCATACGGATTCGACATCCTTCGCCCGCGTCGGAACAACAAATACAAAAGCGTACGATACTTATAACAGAGTATAAGACAATATAGATTGAAAATATCAAATTTGGTAATATGAAACTGACAAAGATTCTGCCATTAGCTGCATTGCTGCTTGCATTTGTAGCATGTAACAAACCCGCCGGTGAGTTGGTGGGTGCAGGCACTTCGGGTAACTTCAAGGAAGCCAACCCCTATGGAATGATCTTTATTAAGAGGGGATCGTTTATGATGGGCGCCAATACCCAGTCGGCTATCTTCGGACAAGAGGATAACCCCGTGATGGCTACCGTAGAGGCTTTCTGGATGGACGAGACCGAGATCACCAACGACGAGTACAAGCAATTCGTCAACTGGGTGCGTGACTCGATCGCTATGCGTCGCATCATCATGAAGGAAGTAGAGGGATACTCCTTCCGTCCGAAGAACGTACCTGAGGATGAGGATATCCCGCTCGAGAAGATGCCGATCGACTGGAGCAAGGCCAAGAAAATTCCTTGGAACAACTGGAAGATGGTGGAGGACGATGACGTCAAGGACGCCATGGCCACCATGTTCTACAGCGACGGTACGCTCAAGACCAACTTCCTGCACTATCGCTACTCGTGGGTGAACTACGACGAGGCCATCCTGCAACGCAACAAGTTTGACGTAGCTACCAGCCGTTACCCGGCCGGTGCAAGCGTACGCGTGGATACCTCGTGGGTGAACGAGGAAGATGGCGGTATCTACGACTCTACCATCATTCGTCCGTTGCGCGAGCCGAAGGACCTGATTACCAGCAAGATCATCTGTGTATATCCGGATACGCTGGTATGGATACGCGACTTCCAGTACTCGTTCAACGACCCGATGATGCATAAGTACTTCTCGCATCCGGGTTATGCCGACTACCCTGTAGTAGGTATCACCTGGGAGCAGGCACACGCTTTCTGCGACTGGCGTACCAAGTTCTTCAACGCTCACGACCGCTATGGTGCACAAGACTATCGTCTGCCGACCGAGGCACAGTGGGAGTATGCAGCACGTGGTGGCCGCAAGATGGCTATGTATCCGTGGGGCGGCAACTATGCCCGCGATGCCAAGGGTTGCTTCTTTGCTAACTTCAAGCCTTATCGCGGCGGTTACAACGACGATACGGGAACGACGACGATGAAGGTGGCTCAGTTCCGTCCGAACGACTTCGGTCTGTTCGACATGGGCGGTAACGTAGCAGAGTGGACTTGCTCGGCATACCAGAACTCGGCCAACACAACCGTTCACGACCTGAACCCGGATTTCGAGTACATGGCTCGCAAGAACGACCCGGACAACATGAAGCGTAAGGTAGTGAAGGGCGGTAGCTGGAAGGATATCAGTTACTACATGCAGTGCGGTGTACGTACGTATGAGTATCAGTACGAGAGCCGTCCGTATATCGGTTTCCGTTGCGTTCGTGCTTACATCGGCGACTAATGCAACATTACCAAATTTTTACTAAGAAAACAAAATAAAATCAAACAAATAATTTAAAAAAAATCTCTTTGAGTTATGGCAACTAACGAAAAACAAAGCGGTTTCATGCGCTGGTATGAATCCTATCAAGGAAAAACAGTAGTAAATACAGTGTATTCTGTAGGTGCTTCGGTCGTTATTATCGGTGCGTTGTTTAAGATCCTTCACTGGCCGGGTGCCAGCTATGTGCTGATGGCCGGTATGTTTACCGAGGCCTTCCTGTTCGTGATCGGTGTATTCGAGAAGCCGCATCCTGAGTTCCACTGGGAGAACGTCTTCCCGCAGTTGTTGGCATACGGCGCTAAGCCGGAACTGCTCGAAGAGAAAGCCGACCAACCTCGTCCTACCCTGTTGGCTGCCGGCGTAGAGGGCAAGGCTGCTATGCCGATGGGCGGTATCGCCGCTCCTATCGCTGCCGCTCCCGCTCCCGCTGCTGCAGGTCCTAACGTTCCGGCTATCTCTGACGAAGAGGCTAAGACCTTCAAGCAGAGCATCCAGGAACTGGCTAAGACCGCTAAGCAACTGGCCGGTGCCGGTGAGGCTGCCGAGAAACTGACCGCCAGCTACGGTGCTGCAGACGCCAGCATCCAGGGCTTGACCCAGAATGCACAGGTTTGCCAGCAGAACATGGCTGTAGTAGGTACGAGCCTCCAGAATATGGCCGTTTCGGCACAGAACCAGCAGCAGAGCTTCGACGCCGTAGGCGCATCGCTCCAGCAGGTGGCTCAGACCGCACAGGTTTATCAGCAGGGTATCGAGGCCGTTGGTGCTAAGATCGGTTCGCTCAACTCGCTCTACGAACTGCAGATTAACAACATGCAGGCTCAGAACCAAGTATCGGCCGCACTGGCAAAAGATTTACAAACTCTCCAGGCTAACACCACCGCTGCCGCTAAGAGCAGCGAGGCTTACAGCGCTGGTGCTCAGCAATTGGCACAGCAGGTAGCCAGCCTGAACCAAGTATATGGAAACATGCTCAATGCCCTTGCATAACTCCATATAAGTCAGAACGTTTTGTAAAATCATTAACTTAAGAAAACCGACTTAGTATGGGTGGAGCAAAAAACTGTCCGGAAACCCCGAGACAAAAAATGATAGGTATGATGTACCTCGTGCTCACTGCCATGTTGGCATTGAACGTGAGTACAGATATCTTGAACGGTTTTACCGTGGTGGACAACAGTCTGCATGCTTCTATCGACGGTAACGACAACCGAAACGGCAACTTCTACTACCGCTTCTGGAAGTCGAGCAAGCGAGAGGAAGTGAAGGTAGGACCGTGGTACAAGAAATCGCAAGAACTGAAAGGCAAAGCCGACGAGGCATTCAACTTCGTACAGAACTTCAAGGAGCAGATCGTACGTTACTCGGATGGCGATGCAGCAGTTGACAAGCGTATTGAGAAGAACAAAGACGTAGAGGGTTATGACCCGACACGCTATCTGGAGAGCAAGGACAACCGTGACGCCGCACCCCGTTATGCGATCGATGAGGAGCATGGTGCCGAACTCAAACAGGTGCTCTCTGACTACCTGGCTTACCTCTGCCAGTTGACCGATACCGGTGAGTATGGTCAGCAACGCCGCGACGAGCTGAAGATGATCTTCAATACCGATGATGTATACATGGAGACTGAGAAACGCGAGATGCCTTGGGAAGTAGCTATGTTCTACGACATGCCTTCCGCTGCTGCTGTTACGCTGCTCTCTAAGATCCAGAATGATATCCGCGCTACGGAGGGTCAGATGATCCAGTATCTGTACGACCGTACGGATGCCAACGATATCACCGTCAACCGTATGTCAGCTTACGTGATTCCGAGGTCGGAGCGCGTAGCCGTAGGCGATCGCTACGAGGCACAACTGCTTCTGGCCGGTGTGGATACCCTGCAGCAACCGGAGTACTACGTCAACGGTCAGAAAATCGGCAACGACGGTATGTATACCTTCACGGCTGCCGGCGTAGGTGAGCATACCTACTCGGGTGTGATCAAGTATCGTAACAATGCCGGCGAACCCGTAGAGGCACACTTCTCGCAGCGCTATATCGTAGAGGAAGGCCTGAAGATGCCTGATAAGCAGGATAAACTGTCGCCCAACGTGGCTATTACCAACCGCGACCTGACCGTTGTATACCAGGGCTACGGCCATACCTTCATGGTCACCTCGACCACGATCCCGGCTGCTAACCTGAACGTATCGGCTCAGGGAGCATCGGTTAGCAAGATATCCCCGGGTCTGTTCCGCATCCAGGCTACCGCCTCTCCCGGACATGACGTGACGATCAACGTTACCGGTTCGTACCAAGGTAAGACCGTCAGCCTCGGAAGCGAGAAATTCCGCGTAAAACGACTGCCGAAGCCTATGCCTTCGCTGTCGGTGGGCGGACGTGAGTTCACAGGTGGTAAGATAGCTCGTGGTCAACTGCTCAACCAGGGTGCTACCGTGGTAGCCAGCTATGGTGAGGACGCTCTTATCAAGGCCGACTTTACCGTACAGAGCTTCCAGATCTACGCACAGGGTAAGTACCTGCAGTCGAACGGACCGCACTATTCCGGCGAACAGCTCGCGCTGCTCAAGACCCTGTCGATGGGTACGCCTGTCATGTTCCTCGGTATCAAGGCAAAAGGCCCCGGTGGTGTGATCCTCGACCTGCGCCCGATATCGTTTGTGCTGAACTAATTAAATATCAAGTATATGAAAAAACTGTGTATTATTGCGTGTCTTTCACTCGGCCTCTCGGTGGCTACCTACGCACAGCACCCCGTCAACTCGTTCTTCGATGACCTGGGTACGGCGAATATCCATACCGAGGACTTGGTGACTTGTCTCGACGCTAATGGTCATTTCCGCAACGATACGATCGTCAAGACCTTCCACCGTCTGGATGACGTGGTATGGGCTAAGTATGTCTATAGCATCATCGACTTGCGTTATCGTCAGAACTACCAGTTGTACTTCCCGACCAATATCACGGATACGGACTATCGTAACTTGTTCAAAGTGATGGTAGATGCTATCTCTGAGGGACTGCCGGTGTACGACAAAGTGATTGGTACGCAGACTGTGAAGCCGCTCAAGCCCGACTTTACCAAGCCGCGCTCCAAACGCGACGTAGTAACGGTATTCCTGCCGGATCCTACTACGGTGATGACACCCGACGGCGAACTGCCCGAGTGCTTCTCCAATCCGACCTGTACCGACTACTCGATCTTCCAATATGACTCGATCAACGATGCGCTCACCTTCCAGAGCTACTTCTACGAGAACTTTGCGAAGAATATGTACAAGTACCTGATCCAGGAGATCGTGTTCTTCGACAAGCACACCTCGCGTCTGCACCGTAAGATCCTGGCTATCGCTCCGCTCCACCCGAGTAAGTTCCCGCCTCAACTGGTTAAGGACTGGGCGAATGCCGGCATGGCTGAAGAGGAAGTGGCTGAGGAGACGATTGGTGAGGACGTACTGGCTGCACTGCCCGGAATGGAGGAGAACCTGGACGAATATCCCGAAGAGGCTGCCCCCGTTTCGACGGCTATGCCCAGCAGCGGAAGCCAGGTGATGAACGCACTCTATGAGTCCGTACTGTTCTGGATCCCGTTCGACGCTCTCCGCCCCTATCTGGCAAATCAGTATATCATACCGATGCAGAACGAGGTGAAGCGCGTGACCTTCGATGAGTTCTTCCAGAAGCACCTCTACGCTTCGTATATCGTCGGCGACGGAAATATGTACAACAAGAATATTCTTGATTTCCAGACCCGCCAAGGTCAAGACATGACCGAAGAAGAGGTGAAGAAAGAGCAGAAACGCATCCAAACCGAGATGCTCAATTTCGAACAAGACCTTTGGGAGTATTAATCATACAACCTTGAAAAGGGGGTAGGTTGGTTGACCTACCCCTTTTTAGCCAATTTATACTGTTTATAACATGAAGCGTGCGCATCACTTTTTAAATATGTATTTTACGGCAGCTATCAGCGTGTTTCTGGTGCTGCTCATGATAGGCGTGGAATGTGTACTGCTGCTCTCCGCCGTTTCGGCTGTGGGCCATTTCAAGGAGAAAGCGGTGGTCACGGCCATGCTCTCCGGCAATGTGGACTCGGTGGGGCTGGCCCAAGTGGACTCCCAACTGCATGCCTGGCCGTATTTCTCCAAGATAGAGTTCACCTCGCGCCAGCAGGCCCTGGAGGAACATATCAACGAATTGGGTGAGGATCCTACCGAACTGCTGGGCTACAACCCCCTCTTCGATTCCTACGACTTGCACCCTACGGCCGAATACTCCACACCCGCCGGTATGGAGGAAATAGAGGCCAAGCTGACCGCCCTGCCCCAAGTGGACCGCGTGATGTATCAGAAAGATCTGGTGCAGCAGATAGAGAGCAATATCCAGAAGGCATCCGTCGTGCTGATGCTCGTGGCCGGTGTGCTGCTGCTTATCGCTATGCTGCTGATCGTCAATACGATCCGCCTGCAGATATACTCCAAGCGATTCCTGATCAACACGATGACCCTGGTGGGTGCTACCGGTTGGCATATCAAGGCGCCGTTTGTAGGCAAGAACGTCCTGATGGGCTTCACCGCCTCGATATGTGCCCTGGGCATCCTGGCACTCGGCGTGCTCTATCTGCGTGATAA
Source organism: Paludibacteraceae bacterium (assembly GCA_017509715.1). Lineage (GTDB taxonomy): Bacteria > Bacteroidota > Bacteroidia > Bacteroidales > Paludibacteraceae > Colicola. Next base: position 17,937 of record JAFWOU010000038.1, read on the forward strand.
GATGGATATCATCCTCTTCCCGCTCAATGCCAACAATATACTGACCGTCTCGGCCGTAGTGATTGGTTGTGGCCTGTTGCTCACGCTGTTGGCATCGCTCATAGCTACCGGACGCTATATCCGGATGAGTACCGACACAATGTATGAAATCTAAGAAATCTAAGAAATCAATATGAAACATAGACTATCCAAACTCAACCTCATCCTCATGACCGTGGCCTTTGTGGTCATCCTGGTAGGCTTTTTCCTGACAGCCGGCGAACCGAGCGGTGAGGTATACAACCCCGACATCTTCTCTTTCCGCCGCATCACGCTGGGCCCGATGACCTCGCTGGCCGGATTTGTGCTGATGATAGTAGCCATCCTGATTCCCGGTAAGAAGCAATGAGTTGGTGGCAAGCACTCATATTGGGTATCGTGCAGGGACTGACTGAGTTTCTGCCCGTATCCTCGTCTGGCCATCTGACCATCATGCAGACGCTGATGGATATCGAGTTCGCCGAGGGCGATATGCTGCTCTTCGACGTGGTGGTACATGCCGCTACGGTATGCGCTACGTTTGTGGTACTGTGGAAGGAGATCGTATGGCTGCTGCGCGGTACGTTCCTGACACCTGCCTGGAATCAGGAGAAGGTGTATGCCGGCAAGATACTGGTGTCGATGATACCGGTGTTTGTGGTTGGCATGTTCTTCAAGGACCGCGTGGAGCAGATCTTCGGCAGCGGATTGATGATCGTAGGTATTTGCCTGCTGGTGACAGCCGCCCTGCTATGCTTTGCACAGTATGCCAAGCCGCGTGAGAAGCAGACTATCTCATGGCTCGACTCGTTCATCATTGGCCTGGGTCAAGCCCTGGCGGTGCTGCCCGGCCTGAGCCGTAGCGGTACGACGATAGCCACGGGTATCCTGCTGGGTAATAAGAAGGAAGAGGTGGCGCAGTTCAGTTTTCTCATGGTGCTGATCCCGATCCTGGGTGCTGCGCTGCTGGACGCCAAAGATATCATCTCGGGCGAAGTGGTAAGCGGTCTGGGAGTAGGCGTGTTGCTGATCGGATTTGTGGCTGCCTTTGTGACCGGCTATGCTGCATGCCGCTGGATGCTGGAGATCGTCAAGAAGCAGAAACTGATCTATTTCTCGATATATTGTGCCCTGATAGGCTTGTTTGCCCTGGTATATGGACTTTGTTGAAGGTGAGATCATAGCGATAGACAAGCCGCTCAAGTGGACCAGTTTTGACGTGGTAAACAAGGTGCGCGGCGCAATATGCCACTATCTGGGGCAACGCAAACTCAAGGTAGGTCATACCGGTACGTTGGATCCCCTGGCTACGGGCGTTGTCATCATCTGCACCGGCAAGAAGACCAAACTGATCAGCCAGTTGCAGTACGACACCAAGGAGTATGTGGCTACGCTCCAGTTGGGCGCTACCACGCCGAGTTACGACCTGGAGAAAGAGATTGACCGGACCTATCCCACGGCGCATATCACGCGTGAGCGGATAGACCAAGTCATTCCGCAGTTTGTAGGGGAATTATGGCAGACGCCGCCTATGTTCTCGGCGGTGCAGATCAACGGCAAACGTGCCTATGAACTGGCCCGCAAGGGTGAACAAGTGGAACTGAAGCCCAAACTGCTGGTGATCGACGAGATAGAGGTGATGCAGTTCGAGCCGGAGACAATGCAGCTGACCATACGCGTGGTATGCTCCAAGGGAACCTACATCCGGGCCCTGGCACGCGACATAGGCGAGCGGCTGGAGAGCGGTGCCCACCTGATAGCTCTGCGCCGCATACGAGTAGGCGAGACCCGCGTGGAGGACTGCACCACGGTGGAGCAGTTCTCAGAGAAAGTAAGGAATCTAAAAAAGACTGAAGAATAAGATATGTACAAGAGTAATGACATGAAGTTGAGTCAGTTCCGATTCAAGTTGCCCGACGAACTGATTGCTCAGTATCCTACCCGCTACCGCGAGGATGCACGTATGCTGGTGCTCCACCGCAAGACGGGTGAGATAGAGCACAAGACCATAATGGATGTGCTCCAATACTTCGACGAGGGCGATACCTTTGTCTTCAACGACACCAAGGTGTTTCCCGCACGCCTCTATGCCAAGAAGGAGAAGACAAATGCCAATATAGAGGTGTTCCTGATTCGTGAGCTGAACCATACCAACCGCTACTGGGACGTACTGGTGGATCCGGCGCGTAAGATCCGTATCGGCAACAAGCTCTACTTCGACGAAGACCCGACCATCGTGGCCGAGGTGATCGACAATACGACGGCACGTGGACGTACGTTCCGCTTCCTGACCGACTACGACCAGGATGAGTTTGTCCAGAAGCTATATGCCCTGGGTTCTACGCCGCTACCGAAATATATCCAGCGTCCGATGTCCGAAGAGGTGCAGGCACGCTATGACGAGGAGTTCGGCGGTCAGCCGGTGGACGAGATGGACGTAGAACGCTATCAGACCGTCTTCGCCAAGCACGTAGGTGCCGTAGCTGTACCTGCTGCCTGTCTGCATTTCTCCAAACAACTGCTCAAGCGCATGGAGATACAGGGCATTGAACTGACCTATATCACCTCGCATATGTCGCTGGGCAACTTCAAGGCGATCGACGTAGAGGACCTGACCAAGAGCAAGTCGGATTCGGAACAGATCGTGGTTAGCCAATCCGCCGTAGACGCTATCACGCGTGCTCAGGACAAGGGACATCGTGTCTGTGCGGTAGGTACCGAGATTATGCGCGCCATGGAGCATGTAGCCGGCACGAGCGGACGCGTCAAGACCTACGACGGATGGACCAACAAGTTTATCTATCCGCCTTATGAGTTCGCGGCAGCGAATGCTTTCTTCACCAACTTCTACATGCCTCAGTCCGGCCAACTGCTCATGGTGGCTGCCTTCGGAGGCTTTGAGGAAGTGATGAATGCCTATCAGGAAGCTATCAAAGAGGGGTACCGCTTTGGCGACTACGGAGACGCGATGCTGATCATAGACTGATGAACGTACGTATAGAAGACAGCTGGCGACGTGTGTTGCAACCCGAGTTTGACAAACCCTACTTTGAGTTGCTCACCGACTATGTGCGCCAAGAGTATCGGACCTGTCGGTGTTATCCACCGGCCGGTCTGATTTTTAATGCCTTTGACCGTTGCCCGTTCGACCGCGTGCGCGTGGTCATCTTGGGCCAAGACCCCTATCATGAAGAAGGACAAGCCCACGGCCTTTGCTTCTCTGTCAACGACGGCGTGGAAGTGCCACCATCGCTGAAGAATATATATAAAGAGATACAACGTGACCTGGGTATACCGGTTCCCGCCTCGGGCAACCTGCAGCGCTGGGCCGACCAAGGGGTGCTGCTGCTCAACGCCACCCTAACGGTACGTGCTCATCAGGCCGGATCGCACCAGGGCAAGGGTTGGGAAGAACTGACCGATGCTGTCATTGCGGCATTGAATCGCGAACGCGAACATGTGGTTTTCATGCTCTGGGGATCATACGCCCAGCGCAAAGGACAGTTTATCGACCGTCGCCGCCATCTGGTGCTGCAGACCAGCCACCCGTCGCCCCTGTCGGTCTATCGCGGCTTTGAGGGATGCGGCCATTTCTCAAAAGCAAACAAATATCTGACTGAACACGGCTTGCAGCCGATTAATTGGTAGTATATCATCATGAAGACGCTATTACTTATCGATGCTTATGCGATGATCTATCGCGCCTACTATGCCTTTATTCGCGCCCCGCGCATGAACTCCCGTGGCGAGAATACCTCGGCAGTCTATGGCTTTGCCACCACGATCGACGACTTGCTTCGCCGACTGAAACCTACGCATATGGCGGTGGCTTTCGACCCGCATGGCCCTACCTTCCGCCACGAAGCTTATGAGGCCTATAAGGCGCAGCGCGAGGAGACACCGGAGGATATCCGTCGTGCCGTACCTATCATCAAGCGTCTGCTGCAGGCCATGAACATACCGGCTATCGAGGTGGATGGCTTCGAGGCAGATGACGTGATCGGTACCCTGGCCAAGCAGGCCGAGCAGCAGGACTTCGTTGTCTTCATGGCAACGCCCGATAAGGACTACGGACAACTGGTGTCCGATCGCATCTTCATGTACCGCCCGCGTCATACCGGCGGATTCGAACAACTGGGACCCAAAGAGGTGTGCGAGAAATACGGTCTGCACAACCAGTCACAGGTGATTGACCTGCTCGGACTGATGGGCGATGCCAGCGATAATATCCCCGGCTGCAAAGGCGTAGGCGAGAAGACGGCCACACAACTGTTGCAGCAGTTTGGCTCGATCGACAACTTGCTGGCCAATACAGACCAGCTCCGTGGTGCACTCCAGCAGAAAGTGCAGACCCAGGCCGAGCAGATACGCTTCTCGCGTTTCCTGGCTACGATCCGCACCGACGTGCCTATCAGCCTGGACGCCCTCGATCTAAGCAAGAAAGAACCCGATATGGATGCCCTGACGCGCCTGTATCAAGAACTGGAGTTCACGTCCCTGCTGAAGAAACTTGCGCCTACGCAGGAGCCTGCGCCCAAGAAAACCAAGACGGCTGCGCAGGGTTTGGTGCTCGACCTCTTTGCCGAAGAGCAGGCACCCGTCATCAAGTCGCCCGAGGAGGAACGCCGTGAGCAGGAAGCCCGGCTATGTGCTTATTTACTGAATCCCGAGGTGGCTTTTAATCCCGCCGTGGAGCCCGATTGGGAAGCCCTAAAAGCCGATGCCAACCTATGGACCTTATACGAGGAAGTAGAACTGCCCCTGATGAGCGTACTGCGCGAGATGGAGAAGGCCGGTGTGCGTATCGACGTGATGAAACTCAAGGAGGCTGAGCATCAACTCTCCGCCGAACTCGAGGCGCTGGAACAGGAAATCTACCAGATGGCCGGCATGACCTTCAATATCAACTCCCCGCGCCAGGTAGGTGATCTGCTGTTTGAGACCCTACACCTGACCGACAAGGCTAAGAAATCCAAGACAGGGCAGTATTCCACCTCCGAGGAGATCTTGCTGGGCCTGAAGGATAGACATCCTATCGTAGGTAAAATATTGGACTATCGCGAACTGAAAAAACTGATCTCCACCTACGTTACCACGCTGCCCGGCTACATTAATCCCCAGACGGGCAAGATACATACTACGTATAATCAGACCGTCACGGCTACCGGGCGTCTCAGCTCATCGAACCCCAACCTGCAAAATCTGCCGATACGTTCCGAACGGGGAAAATTGATTCGCGAGGCGGTGATACCCGATCCGGGATGCCTGTTCCTGAGTGCCGACTACAGCCAGATCGAACTGCGCCTTTTGGCACATTTCTCCGGCGACGAGCATATGCAGGAAGCCTTCCGACAGGGACAGGATATCCATGCCGCCACCGCTGCTAAGATATTCCATATCCCAATCGAACAGGTCACAGCCGACCAACGACGCCGTGCCAAGACCGCCAACTTCGGTATCATATACGGTATCTCGGCTTTCGGACTCAGTCAGCAACTCGACTGTTCGCGCGCAGAAGCCAAGGCACTCATCGACGGCTACTTCGAGGCCTTCCCGCGCGTAGTGGAGTATATAGAGAGTCAGAAGCAGAAAGCCCGCGAGAAAGGCTATGCCGAGACGCTCTTCGGTCGCCGCCGCTACCTGCCGGATATCCTCTCGCAGAATGCTACGGTACGCTCCTTTGCCGAGCGTAATGCCGTGAACGCACCTATCCAGGGTACGGCTGCCGATATCATCAAGATGGCTATGGTCAGCATCCACCGCCGCCTGCAAATGGAGCAGTTGAAAGCGCAGATGATCATGCAGGTACATGACGAACTGAACTTCAATGTGCCCGAGGACGAGGTGGAACGCGTACGCGAGATCGTGGTGGGCGAGATGCAACATGTGGTGCACCTCTCTATCCCCCTTATCGCCGACTGTGGCGTAGGAAAAAATTGGTTGGAAGCTCATTAATACACCGATAGTATGAAGAAGATACAGATAACTCTTTGGGTCGTCGTGCTGCTCTTGGCGGCAGTTCCCGCTTATGCATGCGACACGATACGCGTATTGTGTATAGGCAATAGTTTCTCCTGGGATGCTGTGGAGCAGGAACTCTATCCGCTGGCCAAGGCACAAGGCAAGGAACTGGTGATAGGCAACCTCTACTACGGCGGCTGTTCGCTGCAGCAGCATTATGAGTTCTATCGTGACGGCAAGAAGAACTACTCGTTCCGCATCATACGTAACGGCGAGCGCACCGTGACGGAACATCGTTCGCTCATGGATGCTCTCCGCTATGCCAAGTGGGACTATATCTCCTTCCAGCAGGCCAGCCATGACAGCGGCAAGCGCAATTCGTACGAACCCTATCTGAGCCAACTGACTGCTATCGTACGCAAAGAGCAACCGCGGGCACGTTTCTGCTGGCTACAGACCTGGTCATATGCTCAGGATGCCAAGCATCCGGCCTTCCCCTACTACGGCAACTCCCAGCAGACGATGAACGACAGCATCGCCGTCTGTACCGGCATGGTGATGCAGAGTTATCCGAAGATGCTATTGGTGCCCTGCGGGTCAGCCATCACGTATGCCCGCCAAACGATGGGCGATGTGCTCTGCCGCGACGGCTACCACTTGAATTATGACTATGGTCGCTACGTAGCTTCGTGCGTATGGTGCGAATTGCTGACCGGACGGAGTGTGGTGGGGAATACCTACGACAATGGAAAAATGACCGAAACGCAACGTTTGCAGGCCCAAAAAGCGGCACATCAGGCCGTAAAATCGCCTTTTTTGAAAAAAAATCAAAAAAAATGACGAAAAAATTTGCGTATGTCAGAAAAAAGCAGTACCTTTGCACCCGCTTTTGAAAAGTAGAACACCTGGTGCGGTAGTTCAGTTGGTTAGAATACCGGCCTGTCACGCCGTAGGTCGCGAGTTCGAGTCTCGTCCGCACCGCCCCTTTTCAAGAACTCGCGAATACCATTTCATGGTGGTCGCGAGTTTGAGAAAAAGACGCAGCCTTTTTCAAAAGCAAACGGTCCATTAGCTCAACTGAATAGAGTACCACACTACGGATGTGGGGGTTGCAGGTTTGAATCCTGCATGGATCACATAGACAAATGAGAAAAAGCATTTGAAAGCTCGCTTTCAAGTGCTTTTTTTGTTTGTCTATGTAAGAGTCACACCGAAGGGTGACGGATTACGAAGAAATCCTGCATGGATCTTCTTAGTATTTACTAGCTTGCCAGTATAGCGGGATAGAAATAGCCAGGAAGACGAAGTTGGGTAGCCAGGCCGACATAAACGGCGACATAACGCCGCTCACGGAGAACGTGGTGCTCACCGTAGAGAAGAGAATATATAGGGCGGTCAGAACGAGTCCTATTCCTAGGTTTTTACCCATTCCGCCGCGCACCTTACGCGACGACATGGTAACACCCAGCATGGTCATGATAAATGCGCCGAGCGGTGAAGCCCACCGCTTATGGTACTCGGTCTCAAAAGCCTGTATGTTGCCCGTGCCGCGGGCTTGCTGCTTGTCCATATATTCGCGCAGTTCCGGATTGGTCATCTGCTGTGCCAACTCGGAGGTGATGAACAGGTCGCCGGGTTCGATCATGAGCGTGGTGTCGATACGGGGATATTCCACCAGCGTCTCTCTGAGTCCCTCAAAGTTGCGCGTGACGCAGGTCTCCATATGCCAGCGGTAGCAGGAGTCGTAGATGATGCGGTCGCACGTGGTACGTGATACCAACGACTTGCCCTCAAAATGCTCTAGCGAGGCACGGTAGCCGATGCCGGAATGCTGCTGCAGGGTCTCGATATAGAGTATTGTGCCGGGTGTCACTTCGGCTTGTACGTTGCGGGCGTTGATCGGACTGAAATGCTCTACGTATTTATCCGTGAAGGCGAGCATCTTGCCGCTGGCATGCGGGATGATGTATCCGCCCAACCAGAATGACAGCAGAAAGAGTAGGGTGGCCGAGATGAAATAGGGCCGCATCAGGCGTCGGTAACTCATGCCGGCTGCATGCATGGCAATGATCTCGGAATTGCCGGCCAACTTGGAGGTAAAGAAGATGACGGATATGAAGATGAACAGCGAACTGAACATGTTCATATAGTACGGAATAAAATTCAGGTAATAGTCGAAAATGATCTCCCGAAGCGGTATCTGTGCCTCAAAGAAATCGTCCATCTTCTCCGTGATATCGAATACGATAGCTATCGAGAGAATCAGTACCAGGGAGAAGAAAAACGTCCCCAAAAACTTTCGAATAATATACCAGTCGAGCCGTTTCATCGTTCGCTTACAGTCGTTTCATGATGTCGGGCATGACTCGTGCTTTCCAGGCCGGGAAATCGCCGGCCTGGATATGCTGACGCGCCTGACCTACCAGGTCGAGATAGAATGCCAAGTTGTGGATCGACAGGATCTCCAGTCCGAGCATCTCTTGCGCATGGATCAGGTGGCGTACATAGGCGCGTGTGTAGGCATGGTCTACGTACGAGCAACCCGTCGGATCCAGTTCGCAGAAGTCGTCTTCCCACTTCTTGTTGCGTAGGTTCATCACGCCCTGCCAGGTGAAGATCATACCATTGCGACCGTTACGTGTCGGCATGACACAGTCGAACATATCTACGCCGCGCTCTATGGCCTCCAGAATGTTCCAGGGCGTACCGACACCCATCAGGTAACGCGGTTTCTCCTCCGGCAGGATGTCGTTGCATACCTCGATCATCTCGTACATCACTTCCGTAGGTTCGCCTACGGCCAATCCGCCGATAGCGTAGCCGTCACGATTCAGGTTGCGCAGGCGCTTGCAGGCCTCCTGGCGCAGGTCGGTATAGGTGCAACCCTGTACGATAGGGAAGAGATGCTGACGATAGCCGTATAGATCGTCGGTAGCATCAAAGCGGGCGATGCAACGGTCCAGCCAACGATGGGTGCGTTCCATCGAACTCTTGGCGTAGGCTTTGTCAGCCGTACCGGGACAGCACTCATCAAAGGCCATCATGATGTCAGCACCTATCTCACGCTCGATGTCCATCACCGATTCGGGGGTGAATAGCAGTTTGCGACCGTCGATATGACTCGAGAAACGTACGCCCTCTTCGGTCATCTTGCGGATGTCGGTCAGCGAGAAGACCTGAAAACCGCCCGAGTCGGTCAGTATGGGGCGTGTCCAGCCCTCAAAGCGATGCAGGCCGCCTGCTTTGCGGAGTATATCCGTACCGGGACGCAAGTAGAGATGATAGGTGTTGCCCAGTATGATCTGGGCATGGATGTCGTCCTCCAGTTCGTGGCGTTGTACGCCCTTCACCGTACCTACCGTACCCACGGGCATGAAGATAGGCGTCAGTATATCGCCGTGATCGGTATGGATCACGCCGGCTCGCGGTCCTACCTGCCGAGCTTCGGATTGCAATTCAAAGAATGCCATACGCGCGTTAGTTAACCAGTTGATTGTTCTGCGGGAAGACGATAGCGGGCTTGAAGGCCTTGGCCTCCTCCGGCGTCATCATCGCATAGGCCATGATGATCACCGTATCGCCTACGTTCACCAGATGGGCGGCGGCACCATTGATGCATATGCAGCCCGAGCCACGCTTGCCGGGAATGACGTATGTCTCCAGCCGGGCCCCATTTGTGTTATCCACCACCTGTACGCGCTCTCCAGCATAGATATTGGCCGCCTCCATGAGCGCCTCATCTATTGTAATCGACCCTACGTACTCCAGGTTGGCTTCGGTCACCTGTACGCGGTGGATCTTGGATTTCAGTATATTTAAAAGCATGTCTGTGTTAGTTTACTCTTTTTGGTCTATGAGTTGTTGTGCTCTGTTGAGTGCAACGTGTATGTTCGGACATATATTTTTCGGATTCATCATCTGTTCGATGCCTCCCTTCTGAAGCTGCTTGTGTACATGCTCCTTGACGCCCGACAGGATGATGGTCATGCCCTCGCGATGCGAACGCTGGATGAGTATGCTCAGGTTGTGCATGGCCGTCGAGTCAACGAACGGCACCTTACGCATACGAATGATACGTATCGGGTATTTCTCGCCCGACACATGACTCATCACGTCATCAAAGCGGTTGGCAATGCCGAAGAAGTACGGACCGTCGATCTCGTACACCTCTACGCCCTCCGGAATGATCAGGTGCTCCAGGTTCGACTGCACATCGGTATCCTCGTTGGGATCGATCTCATGATGGAACGTGCGGATATGCGTCTCTTCGCTGGTACGCATAAGGAAGAGCACCAGCGCCAGCAGTATGCCCACTTCGATAGCTACCGTCAGGTCGAAGATGACCGTCAGCAGGAAGGTGATTGCCAGTACAGCCAGGTCGCGATTCGGATGTTTGATCAGTCCGCGTATGGTCTTCCAGCCCGACATCGAATAGGCTACCATGATCAGTACGGCGGCCAAGCACGACATAGGTATCATACCTACCAACCGGCCGAGGAAGAGCAGTACCAGTAGCAGCACAACAGCATGTATGATACCGGCTACCGGTGTACGGCCTCCGTTGTTGATATTGGTCATCGTACGTGCGATAGCACCCGTAGCCGGGATACCGCCGAAGAAGGGTACGGCAATGTTGGCTACACCCTGGGCGATGAGTTCGGTGTTGGAGTTATGCTTGTCGCCTATCACACCGTCTGCTACCATCGCCGAGAGCAGACTCTCTATCGCGCCCAGCATGGCAATGGTAAAGGCCGACGGGAAGAGCTTCTGTATCAGCGTGAAGAACGACTCGCCATCCTGCAGGTTCATCGCCGGCATGTGGGGTGCCGGTATGCCGCGAGGCAATTCGTATAGGTCGCTGATAGTCTGCAAACTGCTTACGCCCCACGATGCCGGAGCCCAGGTCTTGAGTGCCCATACCGCCAGAGTGGCCAGTATGATGGCAGCCAGGCTACCCGGTATGCGCTTGGTCAGTAGCGGCATGCATATGCAGACTGCCAACGAGAAAAGACCGATCCCCAGCGCCCACACGTTGATGTGAAAATGCTGGGAATAGAAGATCCACTTATCCACAAAGTTAGCCGGTACGTCCTGCAGACCCAACCCAAAGAAATCATTCATCTGGGTCGAGAAGATCGTCAGGGCGATACCCGCCGTGAAACCTACGATCACCGGATACGGCACAAACTTGATGACCGATCCCATATGCGTCAGTCCCATCAGCACGAGCAGTATACCCGCCATAATGGTGGCTATCGTCAGTCCGGCTAGGCCGTACTGCTGGATAATGCCGTAGATGATGACGATGAATGCTCCCGTGGGACCTCCTATCTGCACCTTGCTACCGCCGAATGCCGATATCAGCAGACCGGCAATGATAGCCGTCACCAGTCCCTCGGTAGGACCTACGCCCGAGGATATACCAAAGGCGATAGCCAAGGGGATGGCTACAATGCCCACGATGATACCCGCCAGGGTGTCCTGGCCGAACTTACGTCGGTCGTAGTGACGCAGCGTATGCAGCAGTTTCGGCGAAAAAACCTCTTTCAATGAATATGTCATAATTCTTTTTTTCTTTCCTCTCGGCTATTTGGATAGTACCTCAACAGCCTTTTTTGTAATCTCGTCGTCGCGCTCAAACAGCGGGAAGAATCCCTTGTCACCCAGTATGTTGCGAACGATATAGGCATTCAGCAGACGTACTACCAACGGACGTGATTTGGCAATCTCGGCTTGGTTGGGCTCAATGCCTTTCTCCTGGGCAAACTTGGCAAATTCGCCTACCAGGTCCTGGCTGAGCAGGTACTGCTCCAGCGCCTTCCAGTCTTTGTACTGCGTCAGTTGTTTGCGATGCTGATCGGTGTACTTGTAGGCAAACTGATAGGTGTAGGCCATGTTGACGCAGCGGTTGTACCACGGCGTGTTGCGTGTTGTGTCTCTGCCCACGAAGATATCCGGCATGATACCGCCACCGCCATGTACCACGCGGCCCGACTTGGTGTAGTAGGTCGTCGTGTCCTTGTAGTGGATGCTATCGGCGGCAAACAGCTCGCCGTGGTTGTAGCGCTCCTCCATGTCGTGATAGTAGTCCTCCTGGTCGCCCAGTTCATACGGCTTCTGTACACAACGGCCGGAGGGCGTATAGTAACGTGCTACCGTGATACGTACCTGTGAGCCGTCGGTCAGGTTAAACGGCTGCTGTACCAGTCCCTTGCCAAACGAACGACGACCGATGATCTGTGCACGGTCGTTGTCCTGCATCGCGCCCGCGAAAATCTCGCTCGCCGAAGCCGAGAATTCGTCCACCAGTACGCATACCGGCACGTCCTGGAACCTACCCAGACCGTTGGCCTTGGCTTCGTAGCGCGGATAGCGGTTGCCCTCAGCATAGACGATCATCTCGTCTTTGCGGAGGAACTCGTTGGCCATCTTGATCGCCTGATCCATATAGCCGCCCGAGTTTTCACGCAGGTCGATAATATAGCGCGTCGCACCTTGTGCACGCAGGTCGGCCAGGGCGGTGATAAACTCGCGATATGTAGTATCGGCAAACTTATTGACGCGTACAAATCCTATCTTCTGTTTGCCACCCTGGATGATAAACGTAGCGTCCACCGACGATACCGGTATATCTCCGCGCGTGACGGTATAGGTCAGCAGCTCCTTGGTACCGTTGCGCTTAATACCCAGTTTCACCTTGGTGCCCTTCGGACCACGCAGGGTATGCATCACCTTCTCGTTGTTGATCTTCTTACCTACAAACAGCGAGTCGTTCACCATGATGATCTTGTCGCCGGCCAGCACGCCGATGCTTTCGCACGGACCTCCCGGGATGATAGCCACGATGGAGACCGTATCTTGCATGATGCTAAACTGCACGCCGATACCCGAGAACGAACCCGACAGCTCGGATTCGGTGAGCTCCAGGTCCTCCTTCGGAATATACGACGAGTGGGGGTCCAACTTCTGAATGATGTCACGCATCACCTCCTCGGTAATGCTGTCCACATCCAGTTCGTCCACATAGTTGCGTGCCATGATCTGCAAGAGTTGATCCACCTTCGATTGTTCTTGCGCATATATCTGACCATTATATACGTAGTAACGCTGTTGGGCGTTGGCTTGATTGTTCAGTGCATGCCCGATTAGAAAACCTATCATCAGGCATACGATGGTCAGGGTAGGTAAGATGTATTTTTTCATTGTTCTTGTTTACTATTGGTTTGTGTTGTTTTGCTCGTCTTGGAGCCGTACTACCTCTATGCCGGCCCGGCGCAGCAGGTTCACACCGTCCATCAGGCGGTATTCCTCTCCGTACACTACGCGCTTGATGCCGGCCTGGATGATCAGCTTCGAGCACTCCAGGCAGGGACTTGCCGTGACGTATAGCGTCGCACGATCCGACGAGTTGTTCGAACGGGCTACCTTGCTGATCGCATTCGCCTCAGCATGCAGCACGTAGGGGTAGGATACATTATGCTCGTCTTCACACACGTTCTCAAATCCGGAGGGCGTACCGTTGTAGCCGTCCGAGATGATCATCTGGTCCTTGACGAGCAGGGCGCCCACCTTGCGCCGCACGCAGTAGCTATTCTCAGCCCACGTACGTGCCATGCGCATGTATAGGTAGTCGCGACGTGTTTGCTTGTCCATCATTAGAGCAAGCTGTTAATCCGTTCTTCCAGCGCAGCCTCCGGGCATGCACCTACGTGACGGTCCACCAGTTCGCCGTTCTTGAAGAACAGCATGGTCGGGATACTCATCACGCCATACTCCTCGCAGGCTTCCGGATTCTCATCTACGTTCAGTTTGCCTACAGTTACGCGACCGTCAAACTTCTCGGCCATCTTCTCAACGATAGGAAGCATCATACGGCAGGGTCCACACCACGTGGCCCAAAAATCTACCACCATCGGCTTGCCCTCAGCGAGCAGCGATTTCAGGTTTTGATCAGTTACTTCAATTGTCATAATGTTTTTTTATTTAGTTGTTTTATTGTGATTCGTTTTTGCTGTGGACGCTGTAGCAGCAGGTCCACTACTTCGTCCTCCAGATAGGTCTGTATCGCACGCTTCACCGGACGCGCTCCGTTCTGCGGATCATAGGCGCGGTCGAGTAGCTGCAGCTGAGCATCTTCCGAGAGCACCAACTGATGACCCGTCTTGTGTATACGTTCCTTCAGTTTCGCCACCTCAATATCTATAATGCGCGCGAGCGCAGCACGCGTGAGCGGACTGAAGATCACGACGTTGTCCAGTCGGTTGACAAACTCGGGCGGGAAGGTCTTCTGCAGCGCCTTCATCAGGGTCTGACGCGTCGTCTTCTCGTCCATCTCGTTCTGCGAGAAACCGATTCCGCCGCCAAACTCCTTGAGCTGACGCGTACCGACATTGCTGGTCAGGATGATGATCGTGTTCCGAAAGTCCACCTCATGACCCTGACGATCGGTCAGTCGGCCTTCGTCCAGTACTTGCAGCAGCACGTTGAAGATATCCGGATGCGCCTTCTCTATCTCGTCGAACAGCACCACCGAGTAGGGCTTTCTGCGAACCGCTTCCGTCAGCTTGCCGCCATCCTCGTGGGCTACATAGCCCGGAGGTGCTCCTACCAGCAGCGAGGCCGTGTGCTTCTCTGCATACTCCGACATGTCGAAACGTATCAGGGCCTCTTTCTGACCGAAGATATCCTCGGCCAGACATTGTGCCAGGTGGGTCTTGCCTACGCCCGTCGGCCCCAGGAAGAAGAACGTACCGATAGGTCGACGCGGATCACGCAGCCCCAGTCGGCTGCGCTGTATTGCCCGTACCACGACGTGTACGGCATCGTCCTGACCAATCACGCGCTGGAGCAGACGATCGCCCATCGTGCGCAGACGTTCCTGCTCACTGCTCTCCACGCGTTGCACCGGTACGCCCGACATCATGCTTACCACCGAAGCAACGTCGTTGTCCGTGATCTCGTATAGCGGTGCGTCCTGCTCATCCAGCGCCTCCTGGCGGGCATGCGCCCGTGCGCCTACCTCGTCCATCACGTCGATGGCTTTGTCCGGGAAGGCCCGGTCGGTCAGGTAGCGCTCGCTCATCTCTACGCATAGTTTGAGCACCGAGTCGGGATAGACCACATGATGATACGTGCCGTAGTGCTCCCGTAGTTGCAGCAGTATATGCAGGGTTTCTGTCGTGGTGGTCGGCCGTACCGTCACCTTCTGGAATCGACGTTCCAGCGCCCCGTCTTTCTCGATCGATTTGGCATACTCGGCCGTGGTTGTCGCACCGATACATTGCACCTCGCCGCGTGCCAGGGCCGGCTTCAGTATGTTGGCGGCATCCAGCGCGCCTTGGGCGTTGCCGGCACCGATGATGGTATGTATCTCATCGATGAAGAGGATGATCTCCGAATGGCTCTGCAGCTCCTGCAGCACCTGCTTCATGCGCTCCTCAAACTGACCGCGATAGGTCGTTCCGGCCACCATCGAAGCGATATCCAGCGTGATGATACGTTTGCCTTTCAGCGCTCCGTTCTCGCCCGACTCGATACGCAGGGCCAAGCCCTCTACGATCGCTGATTTGCCTACTCCGGGGTCACCGATCAGTATGGGGTTATTCTTCTTTCGGCGGCTCAAGATCTGCACTACGCGTTCGATCTCCACATCTCTGCCTACCACCGGATCCAGTTTGCCCTCGCGGGCCAACTTGCTAAGGTCGCGGCCGTACTTGTCCAGGGCTTTGGTCTTGCCCTCTCTGCCGCTCTGCTGCGGACCGCCTACGTACGAGGCTTCCCGGCCTCGACCGCCTTCCTCCGGCTGTTTCTGCTCGGGCTGGATACGCGGCTGCTTGTATAGGTCGCTGATGCGCTGGAAATCGATCTGCCAGATCTGCTCCAGATAGCCGGCACAGCGATTGATCTGCTCCCGCAGGATAGCCAGCAGTAGATGCACCGAACCCACAGCTTCGGCCCGGTATTCACGTGCCAGGCCTTCGCTCAGTCGCAGGATACGTTCGGTCTGGTTGCTACGCTTGATGACTGTCACCATAGGCTGCGATTCGTTTCGCAACGCTTGGTCCAGTTGCTCCTTGGCGCTCGTGGCGTCCAGCCCGGCCTGCATCAGCAGGTCGTAGGCCGTACTGTCTTCCAGCCTTAGGATGGCCAGCAGCAGGTGCTCGGGCTCTACCTCCGTGTTCTGAAGCCGCTCGGCTTCATCGCGGGCATATATCAAAATCTTATTTAATCGGGTTGTTAATGGCATATGCATTCAACTAATCAACTAATAAACTAATAAACTTATCAACTTTTATTTATAGAACTGCCAAACCAGTCCGGCGCGGAATACATCCGGGTTCATCGCATAGCCGGGCATGGTCAGACGGTCGGTATTGTCTTTCATAAACAAGTGGTTCAGGTGCTGGTATTGCGCAAAGAAGCGCAGGCGCAGCCTCCTGACATATAGTCCGGCATAGACGCTCAGCACGGGGTAGTTGCCTACCATCACGCCGGTCTGTGCACAGAACTGCCCCGAGGCGGGGTCGAATACGGGGGCGTGGTAACGCGTGAAATAACGCAGGTCCACACCAAACTGGGTGTCCAGCGCCCGCTTAAACCACGAACCGTGATAGTACAAGTTATGGTATAGTACCAGGGCCGGTACACTTACCACCGCATCGTTCGTACTATGCTGATATACGATGCGGTTTTCCAGGTTCACCCAGGGCGTGGTGATGTCCACTTGCGCCTTGGCCGAGATGAGCTGTACGTGCCCATCATGTTGCATGGGTCGGCCATTCACGTAATAGATGGCACGACTCAGGTTCTCAAAGTCAAAATCCAAACGGGGCTTCACCCATTTGGTCGGGTAGCTCACCGACGCACCGGCACGTATCCGGTATGTCTTCTTGAAATCGTTATCCCACTTCAGGTGGTTGCTGTAGTAGTGCTGCTGATAGTAGCTCGGTGTCTCGTTCTGTACGCTCGCCTGGGCCGAGATATACATCGTGTCTTTACCCACGCGGAAATCGGTATTCAGGTGACCGCGCACCTTGAACTCACCGATCTTGTAGCCTATCACGCACACGTTGCCGTCGAAGCCGTACTTCACCCATTTGCCCATGTTCTTATACAGCGCACCGCCCACAAAGGTGTTGTTGGTCCACTTGTAGCGGTATATCGAGTCTTGCCATAGGCTGTCTGTATTGAGCAACAGATGGCGCTGACACTCGTTGTAGGCATACACCGTCGCACCGAATTTCAACTTGTGGTTAAAGGCCTCCTCAAACGTTACGGCTATCGTGTTCTTGATCGTCAGCACGTCCGATGAGTCACGCGTCGAGTTGGGGTTCACGTAGCACGTGTCGTAAAATCCCTGCTGGGCTGTCTTCTCAATATAGCGGCGGTTGCTGTTGTTGGTCTCAAAGGTGTAGTTGAACGTGATCATCGGGATATACTCCGTCTTCACCGTGTCGCGCCGTTCTTTATAGCCGTCCACCTCCACCTCTATCGTGTCGTGGTACTGGCGGTCGTGCGTGATGCTGTACGAGTGGTTCATATAGCCCGCCAGGTAGCGATAGCCGGCCATGCCGTTCAGCCTTACCGGTATATCCTCCGGCTCCAGTTTACCGGCCAGCTCGCTCACGTCTTTCAGTCCGCCGTTGTCGAAGCACGACAGCCTGTTCCATGTGAAGGCAGCATGCAGCGAGTAGTGATTACCATTATAGCTACCGAACACCGATCCGTTGTATGTCTTGCCCGACTGATTCGCATAGTGGCCTACGTCGGTGAGGTAGTTCATCTCAAAGCCCAGGTTCAGCCGCCGGTTCAGGTTGCCCGTGAAGAGTACGCTCAGGTCGTTATCCTCGTGATAGTTGGTAAATCCCTTGCGGTAGTGGAGTCGCGAGTAGGGCACGGTCGTGTTGTAGTACCTCACGGTCTGCGGCGTGATGGTGTACGGGTCATAGTGCATGCCGAAGATGTCGTCTACGCGTCGCGTCCGGTCGAAATATAAGCGGCTCATCACTGCCGACACCAGCTGCCCGTTGCTCAGGTTGCTCATCGAGTAGTCGGCCGGCGCCTCGCGCATCGCCATGTTCAGGAAGGCTGAATCCACCTTGGCCGAATCGGCTACGGCCATCGGGGTGTTCATCTCCCATGTCCGGATGCGTGAGACCACAGTCGGCCCTTTAGCAGCGGCCACGTGGGCCGCTGCTATTAGACAGACTAATATCAACCAACTACGTCTCAAATCGGTTGCTTATTTCTTTTTTGCCAGTTTGGCTTGCAGTTTCTGGATCTCATCCTCCTGGTTTCGGATGGTCTTGAGCAATTCGTTCAGCTCCTCGTTCTCGATCGTGGTAGGGTACTGCTCCTCTACCATCTGCAGGAAGTCGCTTAGGATATTCATGTAGTTGATGAAGGCATCGTAAGCCGACTCATACTGGGTATGACCCTGATCGATATGATTCATGTAGTGCATGTAGTTGATGTCCTGCAGGCGCAGCCATGCCATCTTCAGGTTCTTGTCCTGGCACAGGTGCACACGCTCGGCTACCGCATACAGTTTCTGCAGAGCTTCCTGTTGCAAGTCGTTGCCGTAGTATACCGACAGGTCCTTGGCCTCGCCGGCCCAGGTCAGCGGCGTGGGCGATGATACAATGTCGCTTGCCGGCAGCTTCTTAGCAGCCTCCGACGGTGTCATGAAGCCCATCTCACGCTCCAGGGCGAAGTAGGGCAGTGCCTTCAGGAAATCGAAGATACCCGTTCCGCTGTTCTGCAGGATACCAAAGGTCTCTGCGCCAACCCATATATTGATCAGGTCTTCGCCCTCCGGCAGCGCCTTGAGTTGATCCGCATATTTCTCTGCATCCAGCGGGAAGTTGCCCCAACCCGGATCCGAGAAATGGAAACTCAGTTCGTCGCACAGCGGCGTGTTGCGCAGCAGCACTTTCACCTTGCTCGAACCGGCCGACTGGTATACGTAGTTCGGCGATTTCCAGCTCAGGATATGCTTGGCGCCCTCCGTCAGGATGGTCTTCAGACCCAACTTCTGCAGGTTGTAGGCCAACTCGTCGGTATAGAGCAACTCGGTGTTCCAAAGCGCCGTAGCCTTTGCACCAAACAGCTGCTTGAGCAGCGTAGCTTGCAGTTCCAGTTGCATCTTAAACTCCTGCTCGTTATACTCCGATGCGATTGAGTAGCTATAGGGCGAAGCCAGGAACTCCACACACTTGGTGTCGGCCAACTCTTTGAGTACGTCGATCATCTCCGGTGCAAACTGCTCAAACATCTCCAGGGTCGAACCCGAGATAGCCAAGGCGCAGTGGAATTTGCCCTTCGACAGTTTGATCATGTCGCGCAGCGTGCAGCAGAGCGGCATATACGAGGTGTTGACAAGCCACTGCAGATGGTCCTCCGTCTGCATGTCGTCATAGTAGTAATGATCGTGTCCGATGTCAAAGAAACGATATCGTTTCAGACGATACGGAGCGTGCATTTGAAAGCAAAAACAAATATTTTTCATAATACTTAAATTACTTTAAACTTTAAACTTAAAAACTTCTCTCAACTCTCAACTCTCAACTTACAACGTGTGATTTATCACACCGTCGTATATCCGGCGCACTTTCAGTCCGGCGTCATACCAGCGGATGTTATTCACCTCTTCGCGGCCCAACTCATGCAGACTCTTGTACATAGCCGGGTATTTCACGATAGCATATATCGCGTCGGCCATCGCGTCGATGTCCCAGTAGTCGATCTTGATGGCGTGCTGCAGGATCTCGGCGCAGCCCGACTGGTGCGAGATGATAGACGGACAGCCTACCTGCATAGCCTCCAGCGGACTGATACCAAACGGCTCACTCACGCTCGGCATGATATAGACATCGCTCATCGCCAGCATCTCCTGTACCTGCTTGCCGCGCATGAAGCCCGGGAAGTGGAACTTATCCGCAATGCCGCGCTTGGCAACCAGGTCGATCATCTCGGCCATCTTGTCACCGCTTCCGGCCATGACAAAGCGTACGCCGTCGGTCTTCTCCAGCACGCGTGCTGCGGCCTCTACGAAGTACTCCGGTCCCTTCTGCATCGTGATACGACCCAGGAAGGTCACCAGTTTGTCCTTGCGCTCCGGCTTCTGGAACTCCTCGGGATGCTCCAGCGGCTCTACGGCATTGTGTACCGTCGATACCTTACGCGGATCCTGATTGTATTTCTCGATCACGGTCTGACGCGTCAGGTTGCTCACGCATATGATATGATCCGCCTCGTCCATACCGCGTTTCTCGATGGCATATACCGTCGGGTTCACGTTGCCGCGGCTGCGGTCAAAGTCGGTTGCATGCACGTGGATCACCAGCGGCTTACCCGAGATATGCTTGGCAAACACACCGGCCGGATAGGTCAACCAGTCGTGCGAGTGGATGATGTCAAAGTCCAGCGAGTGGGCCAGCACCGAAGCCACTGCCTCGTAGTTGCCGATCTCTTCGATCAGGTTGTCCGGGTAACGACCCGAGAAACCGATACATCCCAGGTCGTCCGTACCGATACGACGATAGTCGTAGCGGATGCCGTCGCGGAAATGATAGTACTCCTCCGGTGACATCTTGCCCTCCATGCGCTTGCGCACGTAGTCATAGTCGTTGTCTTTCCATACTACAGGAATGCTGTTTGCTCCGATGATGCGCAGAAACGACTGATCTTCGTCGCCCCACGGCTTGGGAATGACAAACGTGATCTGCATGTCTTCCTGTTGTGCCATACCACGAGTCAGTCCGTAGCTGGCCGTACCAAGACCTCCTAAGATATGAGGAGGAAACTCCCATCCAAACATTAACGCTTTCATTGCTCGTCCTCCTTTCTTTCGACGTTCGACTTTTGACTTTCCTCTTCTTCGCGTTGATACTTCTTCATCGTGTCCATCAGGCTGATCACGGCCGCTACACTTGCAGCAAAACTCATGCCGCCGTGTCCTTTATATGGTGGATTTCCGTCATATAACTCGTTCAACGTACCGATACACAGTTCACTCATCTCTTGCTCAAAGCCGATCAGCGTACGCTCCATAAAGCTCAGACCGCTCTGCTTGTATACGTCCATATACGCACGCGAGTAAGCCGTGATCGTTGAGGGCCAAACCGGTCCGTTATGCAGGTTTCGGTCGCGCTCCTGCTGACCGCCACGGTACATAGGACGATAGCTGCCGCTCTTGGGCGATAGGCTGCGCAGACCACGCGGGGTAAGCAACTCCTTGGTGCAGATATCCACCACGGCTTTCTTCTGCTTCTTGTCCAGCGGACTGTAGGGCAGACCTACGGCCCAGATCTGGTTCGGACGTACCTCGCGGTTTTGGAACTGATCCACTACGTAGTCGTTCAGGTATAGGCCGTTCCAGAAGGTCTGTACAAAGGCCTCGCGCGAGATCTCGGCCTGGTATTCCATCAGGTCGGCTGTGGTGTCCTTGCCGATGGCATGCTCCATCTCCGCTACGAAGCGAAGTGCGTTATACCACAGCGCGTTCACCTCTACCACGTAGCCCGTACGCGGCGTGCAGGGGAATCCGTTCTCTGTGGCATTCATCCACGTAGCCGGACGCGTCGTGCCGTCCACCCAGAGCAAGCCGTTCTGGTGCAACCAGCAACGCGGGTGCTGCTGCTTGCGATAGAATTTTACGATATCCTGGCAGAGCTCTGCATATTTCTCGGCAGCCTCTTTTACCGTGTACTTATGTGCATATTTCTGGATCGCACGGATAAACCATAGCAATGCGTCCGGCTCATCCATACCCGTCAACTTGCAGCGCTCGGGATGACCGTTCAGGAACTCACGTACCTCGTCTACGGCCGTCTCGTCCATGATAGCCTTCCAGTACTCCGGACGATCGATGTCCAGCGTACAGCTGGCTACAGCAAAGAACTCGCTGCGGGCATCGGCGCCGAACCACGGATAGCCGGCCAGCAGGTAGCACTTGTCGCCCTCGCGTTTGTAGAACTGCGCCGCCGAGTTCTTCAGCGTCGTAAACATGTCCTCGCGGGCATTGCGACGCTCCAGCTCCTTCTTCCAGGTAACCTTCAGCGTAGACGTCTTGCACTCCGTCACACCGGCGGCAAAGATCACGCTCTCGCCTTTCTTCATTGGTAGCTCAAAGTAGCCGGGCACCAGCAGGTCCTCTTTGTACGCATAGCCGCGCTCTTTCTCCTTGCGGTACTCAATGCCCTTGTACCAGTTGGGATCGTGATGATACTCCACAGCCTTCGAGAACTGCATAAAAAGCGTCGGGAAATGCGGATACATACGATTCATACGTCCGTTCTCGCATTCGTCCATATTGGCATTGGCCAACGGATTCTCGTGCGTCAACTCGTTCACCGAACGGAAGGCCAGGAACGGACGGAAACGCAGCAATGTCGGACTACCGCTCTCCAGCAGCGTGTAGCGAATCAGCACACGCGGCTCAAAGCTTACCAACATTCTCTCTTTCTGCAGCACCATCGCGCCGACACGGTAGGTCGTGCGCGAGATGACCTCGCAGTCGAACTCTCGGATGTACTTGTGCCCGTTCGGGGCAAAAGTGCTCTCTCCGTACTGGTGCAAACCCAGGTTGAACTCCGCGCCGTGTTGAATCACCGTCTCATCCAGCGACGAGAGCAACACGTAGTTGTCCGGACCCAGTTCCGGCAGGGGCATCACCAACTGACCGTGGTACTTGCGTGTGTTGCAGTCCACCAGCGTCGTCGAGTTGTACACACCCGCACGGTTGGTACGAATCATCTCTTTTGTCAGCGATCGTTCCAGGTTAACCAGCACTTTCTTGTCAAAATTCAGATAACCCATGATGTAAGATTTATTATTAAGTATAGTTAGTTAAATTTTCCTTCAAACTGCGTTCCCGCATCCGCTACCATCTGCTTGATGCGTTGCTCCTCCTGCTTCTTGCAAATCAAGAGTACGCCTTTCTGCTCGGCGATGATCAGGTCGTCTACGCCCTGCACTACAGCCAGTTTGCCTTTCTCCAGGGTCACGACGTTGTTCCTTGCCTCGTAGAACAGCGCGTCCGAGTGCAGGCTCACATTGCCCTGCTCGTCCTTCTCGCTTAGTTCGTACAGGCTACCCCACGTACCCAGGTCGCTCCAGCCGAAACTGGACGGCAGTACGTATACGTTCTTCGCTTTCTCCATCACGCCGTAGTCGATCGAGATGTTCGGGCACTTCGGGAAAATATGCTCGATAAAGTCCTCCTCCTTGTCCGTGCCCATCAGCAACTCGCCCTCACGGAAGCGGTCGGCCACCTCCGGTAAGTACCAGCGGAAAGCCTCGCTGATCGTCTTCAGACTCCAGATGAATATACCGCTGTTCCATAGGAAATCACCGCTTTCCAAGAACACCTTGGCCATCTCCAGATTCGGTTTCTCCGTAAAGGTCTTCACAGGATAGATACCGTCTGAAAGCTGACGGCTGACGGCTGACGGCTTAATATACTGGATATACCCATACCCTGTCTCCGGACGCGTCGGCTGCATACCCAGCGTGCAGATAGCGTCGTGCGTGCCTACAAAGTCAAACGCCCGCTGTATCGTCTGCCGGAATTTCTCTTCCTCCAGGATTAGGTGATCACTCGCTGCCACCACAATGTTGGCCTTCAGTTCCTCACGCTCCCAGTCCTGGTTCTTGGCATTCAGTCCCGCACGCTTCAGGCAGATGGCCCGGATATGCGCCGTAGCATACGCAATGCATGGCGCCGTGTTGCGCCGTGCCGGTTCGCACAGCACCTGCTGCTCCTTCATGTCTGGGATCTGCTCCAGTATGATCTGCTTGTAGGCTATGTTCGTCACGATGAACATATTCTCAATCGGCACCAGCGGACGAAATCGGTCCACCGTCATCTGCAGTAGGCTGCGACCCGTACCGAAGAAGTCCAAAAACTGCTTCGGCTTGTCCTGACGACTGTATGGCCAGAAGCGGCTACCGATGCCGCCCGCCATGATCACGCAATAGTTGTTTTGTCGTTTGCTTTCCATAGGGATATACGTATTTGGGTGCAAAGATACAACTTTTTTTTCATATACGCAAGCGTGCGCGTTAAATAATTTGGAAAAAACAGCTTTTCACCCCTTAAAAACCAATTTTTCAACTTTCAACTGTCAACTTTCAACTTTTTTCCGTACCTTTGTGCCGTATTTTGGATAAATAGGCGATGAAATGTTTTTTTAACATACTGGTCGGCATGCTCTTCATACTGGGTTTGAGTTCGTGTGGACGCGTAGCCACGCCCAAACCCTTCGGCTACTTCTATATCGCCGTACCCGATACGGCCTACCTGCCGCTGTCCCAATACCGGACGCCGGACGGTTCGATGCCATGTGCCGACTTCCCGTACGACTTCCAGCTCTCGCGCAATGCCCGGGTGGTGCTGCGCACCGGTGAGGACGAGGACTACTGGATCAATGTTCATTATCCTACGCTCAATGCGGATATCCATTGCTCCTACAAACCGGTTCATGGCAACCTGCGTGCCCTCACCGACGATGCAATGAGTTTTGTCTATAAGCATGTGTCCCAGGCCTCGGCTATCCCCGAACGTGTCTACGAGAACCCCGATGCGCATGTATATGGTGTGCTCTTCAATCTGCAGGGCAACACCGCCTCGCCTTCCCAGTTCTTTGTCACCGACTCCGTCCGCCATTTCTTCCGCGCCTCGATCTACTGCAACTGCCGACCCAACGCCGATTCGTTGGCACCGATATACGACTATATACAACAGGATGTCCTCCGTATGGTGGAAACAATGCAATGGAGATAACTGCAGGAAAACATAAGGCTTTAGCGCTCCTGCTCGACCCCGAGAAGGCCGACCTCTCGCGCCTGCCTATCACGGCCGATGCCCGCCCCGACTATATCTTCGTCGGCGGCTCCACCGGTGGCGACACCACGGCATTTATCAAAAATCTAAAATCAAAAATCAGCAATCTAAAATCCGCCACCCCTGTCATCTTATTTCCGGGAGATGCCTCCCAGTTTAGCGCGGAGGCGGATGCCGTGCTCTTCCTCTCGCTCCTGTCGGGCTGCAATCCGGAGTATATCGTCGGTCAGCAGATCCGGTCGGCACGTCGTATCCACGACTCGCGTGTAGAGTGCATTCCGACGGCTTATGTCCTCATCGATGGCGGCGTCGAGACCTCCACCATGCGTGTGACGGGTACCCGGCCGCTCCCGCCATCTGACATCCAGGCAATAGTCGACACCTGTATCGCGGCCCAACTGATGGGTAAGCAGCTCATCTACCTCGAGGCCGGTAGCGGTGCCCTTTGTCCCGTGCCCGAAGCTGTCATACGTGCCGTGCGTGCTGCGGTCAGTCTGCCCCTCATCGTGGGTGGAGGCATCCGTACGCCCGAGCAGATGAACCGGGCCTACCGTGCCGGCGCCGACATCGTCGTCATCGGCAACCACTTCGAGTCCCATCCCGAGCAGCTGTCGCAATTCTGTCAGAGTACTCAGAATACTCAGAATACTCAGATTAATCCGAGTGATGAAAAATTTATGCGCCTCGCCCTCCATGAGGCCGAGAAAGCCTATGAGGCCGGCGAAGTACCCGTAGGCTGCGTCATCGTATCCGGCGGCCAGATCATCGGACGCGGACACAACCTCACCGAGACGCTCCACGACGTTACGGCCCATGCCGAGATACAAGCTGTCACGGCGGCGGCCCAGACGCTGGGCGCCAAGTATATGCCTGATGCTACGCTTTATGTCACCGTCGAACCCTGCGTCATGTGCGCGGGTGCTATCGGTTGGTCCCAGATTCGACGGGTAGTCTACGGTTGCCCCGACGAGAAGCGCGGCTTTAGCCGTTTCGCACCCCGTGCCTTCCATGCCAAATGCAGCGTCACGTCCGGTGTACTCAGTTCGGAATGCCAAGCCCTCATGCAACAATTTTTTAAACAACATAGATAAACTTATCAACTAATCAACCAATAAACTAATCAACTAATCAACTAATCAACCCCCACCCCATATGGCCAAGTTCTCTAATTTTACAAAACATGCGATCCAGCTGCTCGCTTTCGTGGCCCTGGTAGCGGTCACCGTGCTGTCGTTCCCGCGATATAATACCTCGTTTCGCTATCATGTGGAACTGGGAAAACCATGGGGCTATGAGAAGGTGACGGCCGAGTTCGACTTCCCGATCTATAAGACCCAGGCGCAACTCGACATCGACCGCCGTGCCCTCTTGGCCGATTTTGCCCCTTGCTTCGTGCGCGATACGGCTGTTCATGATACGATCCTGGTGGCCTCTATCGAGGATATCAACTACCTGGATCAGGGTGGCTATCAGCGTATTGCCCTGCTGGAGGGGCATACCTCTACCTACTATCCTGCCCACCGCGTACTTTCGCCCAAAGAAGCCTATCAGGTGCGTGGTGCAGAAGTGTCCCCTACTATTCTGCTTGACACCGCACGTACCAACCATATGCTCTCCCAAATGGAGGCATCTATCTCGCCTACCCAGGGCATCGTACAGGAGGGACAGAAAATCATCGATCGTGGCGAACTGGTCACCGACGAGAAATACCAGATCCTCACCTCGCTCGAGCGGGCTTGTGCCGAGAACGATGCCATCACGGCCCACCAGCGTACGCTCTCCACGACGGGTCGCGTCATCATGGTGTGCCTCTATCTGGCGCTCTTTGTGCTCTACCTTTTCGTCTTCCGTCCGCGTTACCTGCAGTCGCTCTCCACAGTGCTCTTCTTTGCCCTGCTCTCCGGCATCGTCATCGTCATGGCGTGCGCCATGCTCCAGTATACGAGCCTGTCGATCTACCTCATCCCCTTTGCATGGGTACCGGTCATCACGCGCGTCTTCTACGATGCCCGCACCGCCCTCTTCCTGCATATCGTGACGGTACTCATCGTCTCGCTGATCGTACCCGCACCGGTCGAGTTCTTCTTCCTCCAGGTAGCCGCAGGCATGGTGGCCGTCAGCAGCCTGAGCGCCATGACGCGTCGTAGCCAGTTGGCCCAGACGGCAGGATGGATCCTGCTCACCTACGCGTTGGCCTACACAGGCTATACCTTTGCTTCTACGGGTGACTACCTCACCATCGATCCCTATATCTACCTCTACTTCGCCATCAATGCAGCCCTGATCATCGCGGCCTACGGATTGATCTTCCTCTTTGAGAAGACCTTCCGGCTGCTCAGTTCGATCACCCTGGTCGAACTGACGGATATCAACTCCGACCTGTTGCATCGTCTGGCCGAAGAAGCACCCGGCACCTTCCAGCACTCCATGCAGGTTAGCAACCTGGCCTCCGAGGCTGCCAAGGCCATCGGCGCCAACGCCCTGCTCGTGCGTACGGGCGCGCTATACCATGATATAGGTAAACTGGCCAACCCCGGCTGCTTCATCGAGAACCAGCATGCCGGCCATAACCCCCTCCTGGAATGCCAACCCGAGGAAGCTGTGCGCATCATCATCTCGCACGTCACCGAGGGCGAGGCACTCGCACGCAAGCACCACCTACCCGAGATGGTGATCCATTTTATCACCACCCACCACGGCACCTCGCTTGTGCGCTATTTCTACAACTCCTACGTCAATGCCCACCCGGGTGAAGAGGTGCGCCGACTCGACTTCCAGTACCCCGGCCCCAAGCCTACAACCAAGGAAGCCGCTATCCTCATGATGGCCGATGCCGTAGAGGCGCGCAGCCGGAGCCTGAAGGAATATACCGAAGAAGAGATATACGAGATGGTGGATACCATGATCGATACCCAGATAGCCGACGGACAGTTCTCCGAGACGCCGCTCAGCTTCAAGGACGTAGAGGACATCCGCGAGGTCTTCAAGCTTCGCCTCATGGCCATCAACCACCAGCGTATCAGTTATCCGACAATAAATAAGTCTAACAGTGAACGAAAGTGAAACGGTCTTTTTTATATCTGGCTCCGATGGAGGACGTCACCGATCCGGCGTTTCGCATGCTCTGCAAGCGCTTTGGTGCCGACCGCGTCTATACCGAGTTCGTCAACGCCGACGCACTCGTACGCGACGTGGCCTCTACGACGCGCAAGTTGCGCATCCACGATGAGGAGCGACCCGTAGCCATCCAGATCTACGGACGCGACGCTGCCTCTATGGCCGACGCCGCCCGTATCGTGGAGACCGCCCATCCGGATATTATCGATATCAATTTCGGTTGCCCGGTCAAGAAAGTGGCCGGCAAGGGCGCCGGGGCCGGTCTGCTGCGCGACGTGCCGCGTATGCTCGAGATCACGCGTGCCGTGGTCGATGCCGTTCATACGCCCGTCACGGTCAAGACGCGCCTGGGCTGGGATGACAAAGACCTGATTCCAAGAATCAATCCGCTGGGAGTAGATAAACTTTATACTTTTAACTCTTCACTTCCCTCAACTCTAAACTCTCAACCCTCAACTTTTATTGTCGACCTGGCCGAACGGCTCCAGGACTGTGGCATCCGCGAACTGGCTATCCACGGTCGCACCCGTGCCCAGATGTATCGCGACGAAGCCGACTGGACCCTCATCGGTGCGGTCAAGAACAACCCCCGCATGCATATCCCCATCATCGGCAACGGGGATGTCACTACCCCCGAACGGGCCCGCGAGTGCTTCTCGCGCTACGGCGTAGATGCCATTATGATCGGGCGCGCTACGTTCGGTTGCCCCTGGCTCTTCGCCGAGATGAAAGCCGGTCTGAATACTCAGAATACTCT
The DNA here is from genome assembly GCA_017509715.1 of Paludibacteraceae bacterium. GTDB lineage: Bacteria > Bacteroidota > Bacteroidia > Bacteroidales > Paludibacteraceae > Colicola. The sequence continues at coordinate 46,634 of JAFWOU010000038.1, forward strand.
GATTAATCAGATTATTCCGAAAACGATGGCTGACAAAGTCGCCATCCTAAAAGAACATGTGCTTTCCTCCATTGAGTGGGTAGGGGATGAGCGCAAGGGCATCGTCCATTCGCGTCGTCACTTTGCCGCCTCGCCGGTCTTCAAGGGCCTGCCTGACTTCCGGCAGACGCGCATCGCCCTGCTGCGGGCGGAGACCTGCGACGAGGTATTTCGTATCATGGATTATATCGTACAGAATTGGGGAACGACCCCGGACATACAATGAAAACAAAGAAACCACATTACGGCATTTGGATCATGGTCATAGCGGCCATCATCCTGGAGACCATCTCCTGCCTCCAGTATTTCTCCAGCCGTGCGGCGATCAAGCAGGAGGCTGAGCGGCGTGCCCAGACCGAACTGCGCAAAGCCGAACTGGAGATCGAGAAGCATACCATCGAGATGGAGACGGCAGCCTGTGCCTTGGCGCTACTCGTTGAGCAGCATATCGACTGCCCGGACTCTATCTATGCCGCTACCGACCTGGCTGTGCGCACGATGCGCAAGTATACCAGTCTGGCCGTGGCCTACATCCCCGACTATTTCCCTGCCGAGGGACGCTATTTCGAGGTATGTAGCAGCCGTATTACCGCCGACAGCGTCTTCACCCGCCAGATAGGTAGTGCTGCCCACGACTACACCGAGTTGGAGTGGTACAAGAACGCTTTCTTGCATGATAGCTGCTGGTGGTGCGAACCCTACATGGACGACTCCGGCTCCGAGTCTATGGTGGTTAGCTGCTCCCGCCCCGTGCACGATGCCGAGGGACGGGTGGTGGCGGTAGTATGCGTCGATATGATGCTCGAGTACCTCCAGCAGAAACTGCCCGAGTACCTCCAGGTATATAAGAACAGCTATTACTCCATCCGCTCCAGCAAGGGTGGCGACATTGTACGCGTCATGGACACCGTGCCCGGACGCAAGTACAATAAGTACCAGGAGGAGATCGACGCCACCGGATGGCATATAGAGATCATCATACCCGAGGACGAACTCTTTGCCGACCTCAACCGCATCGGTCTTTTGGTCGGTATACTCATGCTGGTCGGCCTCGTCGTGCTGGCGCTCATGCTGGTCTATGCATCGCGCATGATCAAGAAACTGGTGCTCTCTACCGAGCAAAACCAGCGCATGGAGAGCGAACTCCAGATCGCCAGCACCATCCAGACGGCTATGCTGCCTAAGGTCTTCCCGCCTTTCCACGACCGGCTCGACCTCAATATCTACGGCCTCGTCGACCCCGCCAAGGAGATAGGTGGCGACCTATACGATTTCTATGTGCGTCAAGACAAGCTCTTCTTCTGCGTGGGCGACGTGAGCGGCAAGGGTGTGCCCGCTGCCCTCGTCATGGCGATGACGCGTTCGCTCTTCCGCTCCACCTCGGCGCATGAGGAGCAGCCCGCTCTCATCCTCCATAAGATGAACCGTGCCCTCTGCGACCAGAATAGCCAGAACATGTTCCTCACGCTCTTCCTGGGTGTGCTCGACTGCAGCACCGGCCAGCTCCGCTATTGCAATGCCGGTCACAACGCGCCGATCCTGCTGCGCGACGGACAATGCCGGATGGCGGAGGTGCTGCCTAACCTGCCGCTCGGTATCGAACCCGACTTTGAGTTCACCGAGCAGACCACCAGGCTTCGCTACGACGACCTCATCCTGCTCTATACCGACGGACTCACCGAGGCCGAGAACCGGGCCCATGAGCAGTACGGCGAAGCGCGTATGCTCCGTACGCTCCAGACCCTGGCGGCTGAGTCGCCACGCAGGATCGTCAGCGGTATGCAGGCCGATGTGGAGCGCTTCGTAGACGGTGCTCAGCAGAGCGACGACCTTACCCTGCTCTGCATCCGCTACCAGCAGCCTGCCCTGGTCATGCGCAACGATATCCAGCAGATACCTACGCTGCCTGAGTGGCTCGATGGCCTTCAGTTGCCTGACGAGCTGACCATGCCTATCAACCTCGCCCTGGAGGAGGCAGTCACCAACGTCATGCTCTATGCCTATCCCGGCCGCTCCGGCCAACTGATGGTGGAGTGCAGCAAAACAATCAACTCATCAACTAATCAACCCATCAACTCATCAACCCTTACCTTCACCATCACCGACTCCGGCATACCCTTTGATCCTACTGCCCGCGAGGAGGTAGATACCTCGCTATCGGCCGAGGAACGACCCATCGGTGGACTCGGTATCCACCTGGTGCGCCAGATCATGGACGAAGTCCGTTACGAGCGCATCGATGATAAGAATATACTGACTTTAATAAAACGAATATGAAAACATCTATTGTAGAATCCGGCAACCAACTCATTGCCCGCTTCTCCGGCCGGCTCGACACGCCAGCCGCCGTACAAACCGCTGAAGACGTAAAGCCCCTGCTCGAGGCTGCTAACCGCGAGATCATCCTGGATTGCACCGAGCTGGAGTATATCTCCTCCTCTGGTCTGCGTATCTTCTTGAGCATCCGTAAGGAGGCCTCTGCACATGGTAGCAAGGTCATCGTACGTAACATCAACGACGATATCCGCCAGGTATTCATGATGACCGGCTTCGTCAGTCTCTTTACGATCGAGTAAATGACCAAATCGTAAATCGTAAATGACAAAATCGTAAATGTCTTTATGGACCTGCACTGCGAAATGATCCTCGAGGAGTACCGGGAGCAACTGCCCGTCTTCCAAGAGATGCAGACCGAGGTGCTGCGCACGCTGCGTGAGGCGCTCGAGCGTAACGGCCTGATCGTTACGGCTATCGAGTCGCGCATCAAGACCGAGCAGAGCCTCTCGGGCAAACTGGCGCTCAAGGGGGCGAAGTACGCCACGCTCAGTGACATCACCGACATCCTCGGCGCACGTATCATCACGTTCTATACCGACGATGTCGATCGTATCGCCTCGATGGCCGAGCAGCTCTTTGAGATCGACTGGGACAACTCGGTCGATAAGCGCCGGCTCCACCAGCTCGACAGCTTTGGCTACAACTCGCTCCACTATATCTGCCGCCTGCCGGGCTACGACTTCCGGTTCGAACTCCAGCTGCGTACCACGCTCCAGCATGCCTGGGCCGCTATCAACCACGATACCGGGTATAAGACCGGCGTGGAAATACCGCGTGAGTACCTGCGGCGTATCAACCGTTTGGCCGGGCTCTTGGAACTGGCCGACGATGAGTTTAGCCATATTCGCACCGAGATAGCCGACTATCGCCGACGCGTCTCCCAACTGGTGCAGAACGGTCGACTGGACGACGTGCTGCTGGATGGCGATACCTTCACGAGTTACCTCCAGGCACGCCCCTTCGATGCGCTCAACCGACGTATCGCCGCCATCAACCAGGCCGAGATACAGGAGGTGCCGCTCATCCACTACCTGCGCGTCTTCCTCGCGCTGGGTTGCAAGACGCTGGGCGACGTGCAGCGACTGGTGCATCAGTACCAGGAGGATGCCTATCGGTTGGCTCGCCACCAACTGGGTAATACCGACCTGGACATCATCTCGTCGTCGGTCGGCGTGCAGAATATATGCATCGTCTGCATCCTCTCTACGGGCGGCGGCCGACTGGGACTGGTGCGCTTCTTCGATGCCATCAATGGCCATAACAGCCAGAACGATGCCATCGCCGACCTCACCTTCCGCCAAGCACAGAAGATGCAAATGACCGGCCTCCCTCCGGAATCATAACCCGTAACCCATAACCCGTAACCCATGACCCATAACCCATAACCCATTAACCATTAGCCATTATGCAACGCATAGATTTAAACGACTATATCCGCACCGGCGAAGGTGCCAACGGTGCCAGTTACAACCATCGTACCGACCCCGGTATCATGCTCAAGCTCTATTTCCGCAACTTCGAAGCCGCACGGCTCGAACTCGAGTTGGCCCGCAAGGTCTATGACGCCGGTATTCCTACTCCCGAACCCGGTGACCTCGTGACCGACGGCGAAGCCGTAGGTATCCGCTTCCGTCGTATCGACGGCAAGAAGTCCTACTCCCGCGCCTGCGGTGATGATCCCGAGCATACCGAGGAGTATGCCCGCGAGTTTGCGCAGCTCTGTCGCAAGCTCCATGCAACCCATGTGGATACCACCCGCTTTGAGAACGTCAAGGACCGCCTCTATGCCATGCTCCGCGAGAACCCGTTCTTCAACGACGAGGAGAAGCAGCGCCTCCACGACTTCATCGCCGCCCAACCTGATACCGACACAGCGATACATGGTGACTTGCAGTTCTCTAACGGTATCTTCGTGGATACCCCCGAGGGACGCAAGCGCTACTTCATCGACTTGGGTGATTTCTGCTACGGCTATCCCATGTTCGACCTCGGCATGGTCTATCTCTGCTGCTGTCTGAACAACGAGGCCTGGACCATGGAACAGTACCATATGTCCAATGCGGTAGCCCGCCGCTTCTGGGAGGCTTTTGCCCGCGAGTACTGGGGACCCGATGCCGACCTCGATGAGGTAGAGCAGATGGTCTTGCCCTACGCCGGCCTCAAGGTACTCATCATCGAGCGCGACACCCACCGCTGCCTCCCCGAGTTCCACGACGTACTGAAGAAAACAATACTAAAATAATTTATCACTCGGCTGAGGCGAGATGTACTCAGTCAGAAACATTCTTTTGCGTATTGGGAACGCAAAAGTATGAGTACGGGGCAGTACGTTTTCTGATGAGTACTATTCGCCGGAGCCGCAATGAGATTTTTTATGGCTAACAAATTTATTGACTCTTCGCTTCTCGACCGCGCGATCGTCTTCGCGGTCCGAGCCCACAGCAATACCGAACGCCGGGGCAAAGGCTTTCCCTATATCGTCCATCCGATGGAGGCGGTGGAGATCGTCGCCACCATCACGCCCGACCAGGAACTGCTGGCTGCGGCAGCGCTCCACGACACCGTGGAAGATACCGATGTCACCGTTGAGCAGATCCGTGCTGAGTTTGGTGACCGCATCGCCGAACTCGTACATGCCGAGAGCGACCAGATGATCGAGGGTGTGCCCGAGCAGGACTCGTGGCACCAACGTAAGCAGGCGGCTATCGACCGTCTGGCAGCCGCCTCGATGGATGCTAAGATCGTGGCGATGGGCGATAAGCTCAGCAATATGCGCGCCATATGGCGTGACTACCAGGTACAGGGCGACGCGCTATGGAACCTGTTCCACGTTACGGACCGCGCCTCCCACGAGTGGCACTACCGCGGCCTGGCCGCCTCGCTCGCTCCCCTGGCCGACACCTTCGCCTACCGCGAATTTGTCCGCCTAATCGACGAAGTCTTTAAAAAAACTGAATGCTGATGGCTGATGGCTGATGGCCTGAATACTAACGACTTACGACCAACGACTTGAACATTATCTTCGATAATATACTGAACGCTCGCGACCTGGGAGGCATCCCTGCCGCCGGTGGACGCACGATACGACCGTATCGCCTCTTGCGTACGGCCCATCTGCATGATGCATCGGATGCCGACCTGCAGCGCCTGCAGGACGAGTACCGTATCTGCCGCGTCTTCGATTTCCGCTCGCTGGGCGAGACCGAGTTCCAGCCCGACCGTCCTGTGCCCGGTGCGGAGCATCACCTGCTGCCTACCATCGACATGCGGGCCGAGCAGCAGACCGGAAAACCCATCCCCGAAGAAGCGTTTCGCGAACTGGACCGCCATATAGTGAACTACTCCTTCTATCCCGAGGTGCAACAGATGGCGGCTAATATGTACCCCTCGCTCATCCGGTCGGAGTTCTCTCAACTGCAGTACGCCTCCTTCCTGCGCCTCATCGTAGAGGCGCCTGACGACGGTGGTATCCTGTGGCATTGTGCCCAGGGTAAGGACCGAACGGGGTGGGGAGCTGCCTTCCTGATGTTCGCCCTCGGTGTGGACCGTGAGACGATCATCAGCGATTTCCGGCTGAGCAACGTGGCCTACCAGCCCCTGGTGGACCGACTGAATGCCGACATCGATCGGCGCGGCGGAGGTGAAGCGGAGAAAGCGGTCATCCTGGCCTTTATGGGTGTCTCTACGCCCAACTTCATCCGTACGCTCGACCTCATCGACCGCGAGTACGGAGGCATGACCGCCTATCTGCACGACATCCTCTGCCTCACCCACGACGATATCCAAATCCTCCGAAAGAGATATCTAATCAACCAATAAACTAATAAACTAATAAACTAATACCCTATGATTCATCTCAACGAAGAAGCTGCTCGCTGCTTGCTTTGCAACGATGCTCCCTGCGGTGCTCGCGCCGCCCGCGCTATTCGCGCCCTCCGTTTCGACAATGCCTGGACGGCTGCCGAACTCTTTGCCGGTCTCTCCGACGACGAGATAGCCCGGGCCGAAGCCGCTTGTATCCACTATGATCGCCCCATCCGCATTGCGGACCTCAAGAAGGCGGTTCTGAATACTCCGATTAATCAGAATACTCCGAGTACTCCGAACCTGCCAAGCCTGGAAATCAACTTCTGCGACATGGTCTGCGAGAATCCGTTCTTCCTGGCCTCGTCGGCTATCTGCACCAACTACGAGATGGTAGCCCGTGCCCTGGAGGCCGGCTGGGCAGGTGTGTTCTACAAGACGATCTGCAAGCAGGACATCCGCGAGGTATCGCCCCGCTTTGATGCTTTGCGCAAAGAGGGTACGCCCTTCGTCGGTTTCCGCAATATGGAGCAGCTCTCGGAGAATCCCTACGATGTGGATTTCGATATCCTGCGTCGCCTGAAGCAAAAATACCCCACCAAGCGCATCATCGCCTCGATCATGGGGCAGAGCGAGGAGGAGTGGATCGAACTCGCCAAGATGGCCGAGGAGGCAGGCTGCGATGCTGTGGAGCTCAATTTCTCCTGCCCGCAGATGAAGCTCTCGGGTCTGGGTTCGGATATCGGTCAGAGCAACGAACTGATCCTCTGCTACACCTCTTGCATCAAGGAGGCGGTCTCTATCCCCGTCATCCCCAAGATGACGCCCAATATCATGTCGATGCGTAGTCCCGCCTTGGCTTGCTTCTATGCCGGCGCCCACGGTATCAGCGCCATCAATACCATCAAGTCGATTACGATGAGCCACGAGGCCGAAGTGAGCCAGAAGAAAACCATCTCCGGCTACTCGGGCAAGGCCGTCAAGCCTATCGCCCTGCGCATGATCTACGAGATGACCGGCGACCCTGTTATCCGCCGTGCCGGTGTCGAGAAGCATATGGATATCAGCGGTATAGGTGGTATCGAGACCTGGCGCGACGCGCTGGATTTCATCCAACTCGGTTGCCGCAACGTCCAGGTGTGCACCGCCGTCATGCAGTACGGCTACCGCATCATCGACGACCTCTGCCTCGGCTTGCAGCATTATATGGCCGAGCGGGGTATTACAGAACTGAAGAAGCTCGTCGGCGAAGAACTGAAGAATATCGTGCTGCCGTCGGATCTGGACCGCGATACGATGGTCTTCCCCAAGATCGACCGTGAGCAGTGTATCGGCTGCGGACGCTGCTATATATCCTGTATGGATGGTGGTCACCAGGCGATCACCTTCGGAGACGACCGCAAGCCCCGTATCGTGGGCCAGAAATGCGTTGGTTGCCATCTCTGCCGCCTCGTCTGCCCCACCGGCGCCATCGGCATGGCCCACCGCATGCCAAAGAAATAAACGGTCCGTCTATACTACAAAAGATCGCACTCCTCATCCGAAGGGTGCGATTTTTTGTAGGCTTTCAGCATTCAGCCGTCAGCATTCGGCTCTTTATCGGAGTGCCCGGAGGCACCTGACGGCTAGATAAATTGCGCTTTACGAGCGCAATTTATCATACTCCAGCTTGAAGAGGTAGGCGTAGAAGGTCTTCTTGCCACCGGCCAGGTCCTTTTGCTCGTTGAAGGCAGCGCGGTCGGCCTCCAAGGTGGAGAGGTTCTTCATACGAGCCTGAGCGGCGGTGGAAGCTTGCGCGAAGCGCGAGCGGATCTGCAGCTCGTTGGCTGAAGGC
>JAFWOU010000039.1 GCA_017509715.1 Paludibacteraceae bacterium
CGGATCAGGATGAGTACTGGAAAACGGCGGAGTGGGTCAAGAACCGCAAGCCGCTATGTAAGGTACTATACGAAGGGCTATACAAGATATGCACCGAGGAGACGATGCGGACCTTCGATCTGGAATTCAAAGGACATGTAAGACAGTATGTAGAATAAGTAGTGTCCCATTAAAAATAAACAAAAACATTAAAAACCCTTTGCGTGCTTTAGGAGCCATTGCTCCTTGTACAAATTGCCACTAAAACCTGCTTGTAAGCAAGCTTCCAGACAGCTTTTACTGTCAATTAGTACAACTCTACGAGTACGAAGCACACAAAGACATAAACCAAAAAAACATTTTCAATAAAAAAACGCTAACGATTATGAAAGTCGAATTTATGCCCGGCATAGCCTCTATGTCCGGAATGGTAAAAAACAGCGGCCGCAAGCGTGTCATCTTTCGCCATTACGCCTCCGACCGTCCCGGCCACGGCCATGCCACCATCTGTTCATCCAGCGCCTTCGTGCGCAAGACGCCACTCACCGAACGCGAAAAAGTTGCCCGCGAGCTGTTCTCGAGCCGCGTCTCCTACGTCAAGCAACTCTGCGCCGCCAACCCCCGCCTTTCCCGTGCCCAGGCATGGAAAATCGCCAAGGCCGACATACGAGCGGTCAACCGTCCGCCCGAATCGATCTTCCTACACGGACCGGCTCTCTTCGCTGAGATCAATGCCGGCACCCACATCGTCCAGGTCGAAGTTCCCGACCGAGAAGAAGGGCGATACCCGCTATGTACGAGGGAGAATGCGGAGAGATACGGGCTAAAGATCGTAGCGGATCCGCGAAATCCGGATAATAAATTGAAAATTGAAAAAGATCCGCCATATATAGGCGGATACAAGGGGTCTTCCTCGGGGTGTCCTCGGAAGATGGTCCCGTGATGGTCGCGGCGGAGACGCGACTTGCACAGGAAGAGCGGCGGACGGTCTGTGACCGAGACAGAAAAGCCGCCTGGAATACAAAGAAAAATAACGCCGGATAATATCCACGTCGGAGCGAGCTTGTGAGGAAGAACGCACGAGGTGCGTTAAACTCACCGCTGCTCCTCCTCTCCCCACGAAGTATCACTACGTTAGCACTTCGCGGGGACCCCGAAGAAAAAAAGAATACTAAAAATGGAAGCGAAATATGAGAGCAATGAGTAAATCGGAAATGGCGGCACGTATGGGTGTGAGCGCCTCAACCTTGCGCAGATGGTTAAAAACGGATGAAGAATATCTGCGATCGCAGGGGGTGAAAATTCGCCAGAAAGTTTTTCCTCCACAGGTAGTAAACTACTTTATTCAAAAATATTGCATCGGAAACGACCCGTAACTACCCGTAACGCTCGGTGCGACGAAAAAATACTAATATATTTGCACAAAATTTCTGAAAAACGAAGGCATATGAAAGACAAACTAAACATCCAACTGTTGACGGCCGCGGTGCTGAGTATCGGAGGCCTGATAATGCTCTACTGCGGAGTGTATATAGATCCGCGGGGAGAAGTACATGAATCGCTCCTAGTAGCGTTTGGCGAGATAGCGACATTCGCCGGTGCGCTGATGGGGATAGACTATGTGTATAAGCGGAAGGAGCCCGGAGGGCAATGATCGCGGCAAGCCGCTCAATGATGGAATGATGAGCCTAACGGCTCTTAATGATGGAAATAAATTTTTAAACTTAAAACGAAATTTTACTATTATGGCATATTATAAACTGTTAAGAAAAGGAGCGGAAGGGAAGTGGGTGCGAGGTACGCTCTGCGAACGAGAGACCTATTTTGATCCGATGGAAGGTATCGTACGGGAGAAGCTGCATCCGATCTGCCCGACGATAGAGAATAAGGACAAGATGATACCGGCGCTGGTGTACAGAGTGCAGGTGACGATGAGTCCGAAGTTTCATAGGTTGCTGCCACTGGTGTGCCAGGTGCCGGGACGGGCGGGGATTCGGATCCATCGGGGAACGAAGCCGGAACATAGTGCCGGGTGCATCCTGGTGGCGCCGGATCAAGAGCAACTGATTACCGCCCGCTTCCTCGCGGAACAGCAGGCGCGGGAGGAGACGAGGATAGAAATCGTAGAATAGAAACCGGCATAACAATGGGCGGATGGCGAATGGCTAATGGCGGTGCCTCCGGGCACTCCGATATAGGGCTAATGGCTAATGGCGAATGGAAAGAAAAACTCGGGTCTGACGGCCGGAGCACCTAACAAACTTTATTAACAAAGATCCGCCATATATAGGCGGATACGAATGATACACAAACTCCGGTCTGACGGCCGGAGCACCTAACAAAATCAAAGTATGAAAAAGGTAATCATTATGACTATTATCGCAGTAGGAATCTGCATGACGGGCTGTAAGGCCTGGAGGACGGTGACGACCACCGCGACGTACACAGAGGTGCAAGACAGCACCAAGGTAACGACCACCATCCAGACGAAGACGCAGGAGGAGTACACCGGTGTTAAGCGCAAGTGAGACCTCTCCCGACCTCTCCTCAAGGGAGGGGATCGGACCGGCATATTATGCCGGAACAATGAACAAAACTCAAAACTAATCCGCCACCGGTTTAGAACCGGAGCAGGATAAGCCTGCGGAGGATGGCGGATACAAAAAAAGAATTATGGCCAAGGTAGAATTTGATCCGGGGATAGAGTCGGTGCGAGGCATTCTGATGGGAACAGATCCTTTCTATATCCGTCGTTATCCGGCACGCGGAGGCGGCGTGATGCATATCGTACAGGCCCGGCCCGACCGCTCCGGACATATTCCTACCGCCGCCGAGAGTACGGCCCGAATCACGTTCGCAGAGAAGTACGGGAGGCAGAAGCACCTGGCGTTTCTGGAACGGAAGAATAGAGGGCAACTATTCCTGCCGTTTGAGGAGGAGACCTCTCCCGACCTCCCCTCAAGGGAGGAGAAAAACCGGCATGATATGCCGGGACAATAAACAAAACTAATAACAAATCCGCCATGAATAGGCGGATACAAACCAAAACCTAAACTTTAACTATTATGGCAAAGATTAAATTGCATGGTATGTTTGCCCGCGTGATGGGCAAGTTTAACAAATCGGAGACGCTGTACTTCAAGGGATGTCCTTGCGGTAAGGAGCAGTTGGGTGTGGACCTGCTGAACCCCTCCAAGGCAACTCACACCAAGAACGTCCAGTGCCAGAACGCACTGAAGACCGCGGCGCAGGCTGCGAAGACGGCGCTGGCCGATCCGACGGAGCGGGCGACGCTGGAGGCGGGATTTAAGGCCCAGAAGAAGTACCGAACGCTGTATGGCTACACCGTAGCGCAGAAGTACGTGAAGCCGAACTTTGAATAAATTCGGCAGACCGGCCTAAAGGCCTGTAGGACCGCTACGCTGTAAGACCGTTACACTGTAGGACCGCCCTGCGGGCTATAAGACAAACATTATTAACCAAGATCGCCCATATATGGTCGATACAAAAGAGACCATGCGGGCGAGCACAAAAACAAACCACGTACAACCTCCGCGCTTTCACGAGGAGCAGGAGACGAACTAAGACAACTCCGGTCTGACGGCCGGAGCACCTAACAAAAACAAAGCTAAAAACAAACCGAAACTATGGCAAACGTAATTTTTTCTGCCGGTATCGATAGCGTATCCGGCGCACTTTCGAAGCCGAGCAAGAGCGGTCAGCACTCTTGCAACAAGATGCTGTTGGCAACCCACCGTACGGCACCTACGGAGAACAACCATTGTAACCGTCTGTACCTGCGGAAGAAGGTAGAGCGCAGTACCACGCCTTCGGCCTACGAACTGCAGCTTCGCTCGCGCTTCGGTCAGGCTTCCACCGCCGCTCAGGCTCGTATGAAGAACCTCTCCACCTTGGAGGCCGACCGCGCTGCTTTCAACGAGCAGAAGGACCTGGCCGGTGGCAAGAAGACCTTCTACTCCTACCTCTTCAACCTGGAGTATGATAAATTGCGCTCGTAAAGCGCAATTTATCTAGCCGTCAGGTGCTTCCGAGCACTCCGGTAAAGGGCCGAATGCTGAATGCTGAAAGCTGAATGCTGAATGCTGATAGCTGATAGCTGAAAGCCTACAAAAAAAATCGCTCACGGGCGATTTTTTTTGCAAATATACAGAAAATCGTAAAAAAAATGCGAAAATATTTGCGTATGTCGGAAAAAAGCAGTACCTTTGCAGCTGCATTTGAAAAAATGCACATAATTTAGGTTATTATCTAACTTTCTAAATCGAAATGCTAGCGCAGCGATATTTCGATTTAAGAGCGGAGGCATCGAGTGCCCTAACAACCGCGAAACGGTTGGTCAATGCACGAGATTGCCGAACGCGAAGGAGAGATGGGTGAGTGGCTTAAACCAACAGTTTGCTAAACTGTCGTACGGGTAACTGTACCGGGGGTTCGAATCCCCCTTTCTCCGCGAAAACGAAACAAGGACATCCATTGAGGGTGTCCTTGATTCGTTTTGAGAAGGCAGAGAGCCTTCTCAACCCCCGGTCGGAGGGTTCTTATCTCGCTTCGCTCGAACGATTAATGCAGACAAGCTGCATTTTTCGAATCCCCCTTCATACTGGGCCTTCTCAGCCCCCGGTCGGGAGGGGGATTATAATATCCCTATTCCGTTGAGGAAGATGAGCAGGATAGCTGTCGGGACGAGCCAGCGCAGGGCGAAGGTGAGGGCGGGGTGGAGCCGAGGCATGAACCAGCCCACGAAGAGCGACATACTCAGCGCACCCAGCGGCATGAGGATTGTGGTCACCAAGCGGTCGGACCAGTCGAAGAGCCGCGGCGAGAGGACGCACAGAATGACCAGCACGGTCGTAATAGCCGTCACGATGAGGACACTCTGGTGGCGATTGAACCGGTCGTGACTGGCTTCGCACAGACTGGCTACGGCGATCTCCATCAACGATATCGTAGAGGTCAGCGCCGCGATAAACAGCAGCAGGAAGAAGAGCACACCGCTCAACCACGAGAACGACATCTGCTGCAGGATAGACGGCAGCACCACAAACACCAGTTGCGGACCCTCTGCCGGGTCGAAACCGAACGAGAAGACCGCCGGAAAGATCACGACACCTGCCAACACGGCTACCAGCGTATCGAGCAGCACGACCTGGAGCGCCGTACGGGCTTCGCTCTGCTGCTTAGGCATATAGGCGCCATACGTGATCAGCGCGCCGGTACCTACCGACAGGCTGAAGAAGCACTGACCCATAGCCATCATGACCACCTGGGGCGTGATGCGCCCGAAGTCGAACCGGAACAGGAATCGCAAGCCCTCGCCGCTACCCGGCAACATCACGGCGCGCACCGCCATGACCACCATCATCACCAGCAGCAACGGCATCAGCAGTTTGCTCATGCGCTCGATGCCCTTATTAACATCAAACCACAGCACCACAGCCGTCATCAGTACCGGCACCAGTCCGCACAGGATCATGCGCGGCGTGCTGGATACCACGGCCGAGAAATGCGCCGTCAGTTGCGCGGCGTCCATACCGGCATAGGTATGCATGACCGCTTCATACAGGTAGTTGCCGCACCAACCCGTCACCACGAAATAGAATCCCATGATGATATACGCCGACGCGATGCACCACCAGCTGAGCCACTGCCAACGGCTGTTGCCACGGATGGCCCGGAACGCACCGTAGACACTCCGGCCCGAACGCTTACCGATCAGCAGCTCCGTAGTCAGCAACGGCAGACCAAACAGCAGAACACACAACAAGTAGACGATCAGAAACGCTCCGCCGCCGTTCTCGCCCGCTACGTAGGGAAATTTCCATATATTACCCAGCCCCACGGCACTACCTGCGGCCGCCATGATGACGCCCAGCTTGGTACTAAATCCGGTTTTGTTGGTTGGCTCCATAATTCGAAATCGCCGACAAAGGTACAAAAATTATTGCACATGAGCAAATAAATTTTGCGTATATCAATTATTTTTTGTAATTTTGCAGCATGAAACCGGTAAATACTGAAATAGAACGTAAGTTTCTGGTCTGCTCCGACAGCTACCAGCGCCTGGCCACGAGCCATACCGAGGTGTGCCAAGCCTACCTGTGTAAGGACCAAGGGCGCACCGTACGCGTACGCATCGCGGGCGACCGTGCCTACCTCACCATCAAGTCCTCGCAAGGGCAGGAGGGTATCGCCCGCTTTGAGTGGGAACGCGAGATCACGCCCGACGATGCCCGCCAACTGCTGCGAATCTGCCTGCCCGGCATGATACGCAAGACCCGCTGGATCGTACCCGCCGGAGAGGGACTGAAATGGGAGATCGATGAGTTCCACGGCGCGAAGCAGGGACTCGTCATGGCCGAGATCGAACTGGAGAACGAAACGCAGACATTTACAAAACCCGACTTCATCGGCGAGGAAGTTACCGGCCGTCCGGAATACTATAATGCTAATATGATATAATATAGTCGAAAGTCGAAAGTCGAAAGTCGAAAGCCGTCAGCCGTCAGGTGCTTCCGAGCACTCCGGTAAAGAGCTGAAAGCCAAAAATTAAAACTATGATACGTTACGCGAATTTTGTCATATCCAGTCCCGACGTGATGCAATGCCCGCAGTCCAATCTGCCGGAGTATGCCTTCATCGGACGCAGCAACGTGGGTAAGTCGTCGCTCATCAACATGCTCACCCACAATCCCAAACTGGCCAAGACCAGCCAGAAACCCGGTAAGACGCTACTCATCAACCACTTCTCTATCGAGAGCCAGCCCTCAACGGGCGAAAGCCAGCAGTGGCATATTGTCGACCTGCCGGGTTACGGTTATGCCCGTGCCAGCCAGACGCAACGCGACAACCTGCGCCGCATGATCGAGCGCTACTGCCTGCTGCGCGAGCAACTGTGCAACCTCTTCGTGCTCGTAGATAGCCGACTGGAGGCGCAGAAAATCGATATCGAGTTCATGAACTGGCTCGGCGAACAGCAGATACCCTTCGCTATCGTCTTCACCAAAGCCGACAAACTGGGCCGCGAACGCCTTAAGGAGAACGTAGAAGCCTACCGGCAGGTACTGCTTCAGACCTGGGACGAACTGCCCCCTATCTTCATCACCTCGGCCGAGAAGAACCAGGGTGGGGAAGAGATCGTACAGTATATTGAGGAGATAAACAGTAGTTTATCGGATTAGGGGTTACGGGTTACCGGTTACCGGTTATGGGTTATGGGTTATAGGTTGATTAGATGATCAGTCTGACGCAGGTCTGACCTGGCTGATAGCTGACAGCCCGCTAATCGCAGAGCGAGAAGAGGTCTTCTCGCGGATTGACCAGCATGACGGGCACCAACGCGCGGCGTATCGCATGCCGCTCGGGTGGGCCAAACAGAATATCGTCCAGTCCGTAGTCGCGACTGGCGGTCAGGATGAGCAGGTCGTGCTGGAAGTCGCGCTGCCGTTCGCTGGCCTCGCGTATCAATGAGAAACTGTCTTTCCTTGCCTCTACCACCTCATACGATATCTCCACCTCCGCACGCTCCATCACGCCCTTGATATGCGTCACAATGCGGTTGACGTTCTGCTGCGCATGCGATCCGTAGTCGTGCGCTTTCAGCAGAATAATATGCGCACCCGTCTTACGCGCCAGGTAGGTACATATCTCGGCTTTATACACTTCCTCCTCCAGCATCGTCACCGGCACCAGCAATCGGTGCAAGGGTTTGACGTTCATCGTATTCGTGACAAACACATACGGACGTCGCTCCTCGCGGCATTCGTCCAGGGCATGCTGTATCTCGCGCCGGTCGTTACGGCACGTGATGAGGCGTATATCGTCGTTGTCGTCCCAGATCATTTCTTGATGTTGCGTTGGTTCAATTGCCGGCGGTACTCACGTGCTACGCGTTCGTGCTGCGCCGCCGTCTCCGAGAACACATGCGTACCCGAGAAATCGGGATTGGCGCACATAAACAGATAGTTGGTCCGCGGCGCATTCAGCACGGCATCCAGCGCCGAGGGTTGCGGCAGACGAATCGGTCCGGGGGGCAGACCCGTATGCTTGTAGGTATTGTAGGGCGAATCGGTCTCCAGGTGCTTGTTGAGCACGCGGTGCATCGTAAAGTCGCCCACGGCAAAGATGACGGTCGGGCAAGCCTGCAAGGGCATGTCCAGGTGCAGACGGTTCAGGTACAGACTCGCGATGATCGGATGCTCCTCCGTACGATACGTCTCGCCCTCTACGATCGACGCCAGGGTAGCCACCTCCTGCGGCGTCAGTCCCAGGGCTTTGGCCTTGGCCATGCGCTCCTTGTTCCAGAAACGCTGGTACTCCTTCTGCATCCGGTCGAAGAGTTGTTCCGGCGTCATCGACCAGTATACTTCGTACGTATTCGGGATGAACAGACATACCGCCGTCTCGGGCGTCATGCCGTATTTCTTCAGGAACGGCACGCTGTCCATATACTGATTCAGCGTCGCGCTATCCAGCATGAGCGATTCGGAGAGCCTGCCGCATAGCTGCTGGCGGGTGCGGATCGAGTTATTAAAAGTCAACCGCACCGGCGTCTCTTCGCCCCGCGAGAACATACGTATCAGCCGGCGATTGGCCGTGCGGGCGGCTACGGTGTAGTGACCCGGCCGGATGGTGTCCATCCTCAGCCGCTTGCAGTCGCGCACCCAGGCATCCATCGAGGCGATCTCGTAGTCGGCACTCAGCATCTTGGTGAGCTTGTCCTGCGTCATGCCCGGGTAGATATAGTACTCGTGCTGCTCGCCGTCACGCGCCGTGAAGTTGTGACGGGCGTAACGATAGTACCGCATACCGAAGATGCAGGTCGCGACGAGGCCGGTCATCACGATCAGGGCCGATACGACGATAATCAGTTTGGGACGATCTATTTTCATGCTTTCGTTTGTTTTTTGCTCCATATAGCAAATCCGATGAGGCAACTCATCGTCACCACGCCGGCTACCGTATAACCCAACCAGCGCCACTCAACGGGCAGGTTCAGACCCTCCGGCGCAATCAGGATATAGCTGCTGCATACCATGGTCATAAACAGCGCCGGAATCATAGCCATTAAGTATCCCCACCGGTATCCGCCATTTTTGGCGGATTTATAGAGCCAAACGGTTCCTGCCCAAAGGGTAAAGACCGCCAGGGTCTGGTTGGTCCAGGCGAAATAACGCCAAACGACGTTGAAGTCCACGAATACCATGCCGAAGACGCAGAGGAACAGCGGCACAGCGATATAGAGACGCTTCAGGATCGGACGTTGGTCCCAACCCAGGAAATCGGCTACGATCAGTCGGGCCGAACGCAATGCCGTGTCACCACTCGTAATAGGCGCTGCTATCACGCCCACGATAGCCAGTATACCACCTACCGTACCCAGCCACGAACGGCTCACGCGGTCGATCACCAGCGCGGCGATATTCTCGCCCGGATGCGCTGCGGCATAGGCCTGCAGTCCGTCGATGCCGTACAGTCCCGTCTCGGGATCGGCAAAGAACGTACCGGCTGCGGCAGCCCAGATCAGGGCCAGGATACCCTCAGCCACCATGGCGCCGTAGAAGATCCAGCGACCCTGACGCTCGTTGGTACAGCAGCGCGCCATGATCGGACTTTGCGTACCGTGGAAACCCGATATCGCACCGCAGGCGATGCTCACAAACATCATCGGGAAGATAGGCAGACCGTCTGCCTTGCGATTCTGCAGGCCGTCCAGCACCTCCGGCATCTCGGCGCTGTGCCAACCCAGCATCACGATCATGATGCCGATACCCATGAAGAGCAGCATGGCGCCGAAGATGGGGTAGAACCGGCCAATCAGTTTATCCACCGGCAGCACCGTGGCCAGCGCATAATAGGCAAAGATGATCAGCACCCATGCGATAGGAATAGCCGTTAGGCCGAACTGGAAAGTCTGGAGCGGCGCCAAGCCTTGCAGCAAGGTGGCGGGACCGCTCAGGAAGGTCGTGGTCAAGAGGATAAGCAGCACGAGCGAGAGCACGCGCATGAATACCTTCACGCCCTTACCCAGTTCGTCACCGATGATATCCGGCAACGAAACACCGCCCTTGCGGATGGAGAGCATACCGCTCAGGTAGTCGTGTACACCGCCGGCAAAGATCGTACCGAACACAATCCATAGAAAAGCCGCCGGACCGTAGAAGATACCCATGATGGCACCGAATATCGGACCCAGGCCGGCTATGTTGAGAAACTGCACCAGAAAGATGCGCCATCCCGACATCGGCACAAAGTCCACACCGTCGGTCTTGGTTAGGGCAGGCGTCTTACGCGCCGTGTCTACACCGAAAACTTTCTCTACCAGTACGCCGTAGGTGAAAAATCCCACTACCAGCAGCACCAACGCTACGATAAAAGTGATCATCTGCTTATTGTTTACATTTTGCGCTGCAAAATTACAAAAAAAATTGCACATGTGCAAATCCATGTGCAATTTTTTCTCAATTAGGCCTGTATTACTTCTTTGCGCCGAGGTTGTCGATGCAGAAGTATGCCGGGGTGTTCAGACCCCAATCACCGGCGCGGCTACCGCTCATGGTGAAGCTCAACTCGTCTACCTTGCCCAGCGAACTCAGGTCAACGTAGGTCCAATCGGTTACGAAATTGGTACCCTGACCCAGGAAGAACTCAACCTCGTTGTTCACAGCCTGACCGTTCAGCGAACCGTGGATAGTCAGCTTGAACCAGTCGTCCTTAGTAAACGGATCACCGGCGATATCATCACCGTTCTTCATCGAGTTGAGGGCGTACACGTTGTTGCAAACATACATACCCGGCACGGTCATAGCGGTGGTCAGCTTGATCACGTTGGGCGTGAAGCCGTCCTCGTACCATACCATGTAGTTCTTGCCTGCATAAGCACCACCGGCTGCCGACTTGTAAGCGTCGGTGTAGTCCTTGAAGTCGGTCGAGGTGATGTTGGTCACTACGCCACCCGTTACGTACGTTCCGCCGTAGGCTACCGTCTGCTTTGCCTGGAAGATACCGCTCTGCAGGAATGCAGTCGTGTCGGTGGTAAACGTCAATGCACTCTCGGCTGCTTTCGGACTGATGGCTGCCTCCTCGAAGGTACCGATGGTCTTGTCCTCAACTTCACCCGGTTTCTCGCACGACACCATAACCAGTGCCAATGCGGCTACGAAAAATAAACTCTTTTTCATTTTTGCTTGAATTTTTAAAAATGGTTAATAGTTAATATGTTACGTTTTACCGTAATTTATTTCTTAAAATATCTAACGACCAACGCCTAAGTCCACCGCTCCGGTGATCTCGGTGCTCAGTTCGCCGATGGGGCTGTGGGTCTCATCGACCGCGGTATAGACGCGAACGAAATCCACGTATGGCAGACTGATTGGATTGCCGTTCGCGTC
The DNA here is from genome assembly GCA_017509715.1 of Paludibacteraceae bacterium. Lineage (GTDB taxonomy): Bacteria > Bacteroidota > Bacteroidia > Bacteroidales > Paludibacteraceae > Colicola. The sequence goes on from JAFWOU010000039.1 coordinate 11,388, forward strand.
TATAGCCCATGATAGGTCGAATGAGGTCCCCGGTGTATCGGTGTTCGGACGGTTGTCTGCGTAGCCGTAGTCCAGGATACGTTGTACCACCTGTCCGTTGATTGTCTCGGTTTGTGTCGGCAGCAAGGCGCCCCGGAGCGTATAGCTGTCCTCCGTGAGCCACTGCGGGTAGTAGGGTTGCTGATGGAATGGATTCTGCAGCGTATCGCCCGCCCGCGTATAGGTGCGGCTGTAGTCGTGGCGCGTCTCGGGATCGGCATAGAGGCATCCTTTGAGTTCGTACCACGTGTCGTCCGGCAGTCCGTTCCGGTTGTCATCGCGGCTGACCAGCACGATACCGGGTTCGCTGCTGCCGTATATCTCGCTGCCGGTCATCCGATAGGCATTGCCCAGGATCTGCAGGTCGCGTCCTTCGCCGTTCTGGACCGCATGGTCGAAGCCGAAGGTGATATAGCCGCCCCATCCGCCGAGCGATACTACGCCACCGGCATTGCCCGCGATAGCCGCTTCACATTTGCGGCACATAGCCTCCCGGTCATCGCCCTCCTCGTACTTAGGCAGCACGTTCACAAACTGCCCCATGCCCGGCAGGTACTCATACACGCGCGTTATATAAGGTGAGTGCGTCGCCGTGTCCTGCTGCGCCGTATCGCCGTGCAGTTCGTACTCGCCCGTCACGTGGCACAGATGACCCGGTATGTCGCCCGTCAGCGTATGCCATTGTTCCTGGCCGTCGTAGCGGTAGCAATGCAGCACGCCGGACGATACGTAGTTCTTGGCATCGGTCAGATAGACACCCTCGTCGGTTAGTAGCAGCCCGTACGGATGTTCATACCCCGCGAGCGACCAGCGGGCCTGCTCGCTATAGTCCGCCGTAGCATAAAGCACCAGCTCCTTGTCCTCGCCGTTCAGAATAGCGGCTGTTCCTCCGTGAATAGCTATATTCGCGCAGGGCATCTCCATATGATGCACCACTTGCTCGTTCTCCAATACGACCACCTCCGGCTTACGCTGCTTATAATCGCCCTGGCAGCACACCCACATCCGCTGCTGACGGTCCACGCGCAGACGGGTGGGGTTGAGGCCTACCGGAATCTTCCTAAGTTCGGTGAACGACCCCAGGTCGATGACCGAGACCGTCGAGTCGTAGCGGTCGGTCAGGTAGCCGCCTGAGTTGCAGACATACAGGCGGTCTTCCACCACCTGCAGCTCGTCCGGCTGATGGCCTACGCGTACCTCGCGCGTGATCTGGAGCGAAGCGGTGTCTATCTCATAAACCGCTCCCAGCAGGTCGGGCGAGGCCACGCTACCCACGTACGCACTCACGTACAGCTTATCGCCGTGGAAGGCCAGGTAGCGGCAGTTGGGAATGTCTATTTGCCCGATATGCCGTGCACGGAGGTCCATCACCTCCACTTTGTGCGAACAGTTGATGACGGCATACAGGCGACCACCATACTGCTGCACGTCATTACCCACATCACCCAGTTCCTTGAGTTGGGTGGGGTTTTGTGCGCCGTACCAGTTGGTGTAGTAGTCGCCGGTGCGCAGATTCATATAGTCGAGCCGGGCTTTGTTGCTGCCCATATTGCCTTCGCACAAGATGTACAGCCCACCCGTGCCGACCTGGTCGGTCACGTGCGTACCGATCGTGGGGTATACCACCTCATCCGTCCGACAGGACGAAAAGAGCAGTACGCATAGTCCAACGACTAACGACCAACGACCAACGACTCTATTTAATATCTTACTGCTACTGTGCATCGTACATTCTGTTTTGGCATCGGGTAGTTTTGTATCACTTCATAGTCCTGCCCGAGCAGGTTATTGATTTCTATATTGGCTTTCAGCCATACGGGTTGGCGTTTTTCGGAGTGCTCGGAAGCACCTGACGGCTGAGAGCTGAGAGCCCATTCCCCATACAAACTCATATCATGCGTATACCAGGGTTGAACGTAGTTATAGACCGTGTTCTCCTGCTGGCTGTAGCGTTCGCCCACATAGATAAACGAGTAGTTGAGCCCGTAGTGATCGCCGCGACGCGAGGTCCATTCCAGTCCCACGACGGCACTTCCGCTATGCCGGGGGATATAGGGTATCTGGTGGCGATAGTAGGTGTCCGAGGGGTTGGTGACATCGATCGCGGTCTGGTAGGTGTAGTTGAGCCGGGTGCGCAGTACGAACTGCAGGGGCAGGTAGAGCGACAGGTCGGCTTTGGCATCCACGCCGTTGATCTTGACCTCACCCAGATTAAGCATGGTCCATCGGAACTGCTGTCCCTTGGGATAAGCAATGATCTTATCGGTCACGCGGTTGTAATAGTATGCGGCGGAAACGCTCAACTCATAGCCGCAGGCATTTCCGACTCCGGAGGCACTCCGGTCATAGCCGCAGGCATTTCCGACTCCGGAGGCACTCCGGTCGTAACCTACGCGGCTTTCGACTTTCGACTTTTGACTTTCGACTCTATACGCCAGTTCTACACTATGCTGTCGTGCTAATTCCGGTCGCAGGTTGGCGTTACCCATATCGGTATAGTAGAGGTCGTTGAAGGTGGGGTAGCGATAGCTCTGCTTGTAGAAGGCGTTCAGACTCAAGTCGTATAATGAACGAATCGACGAATGGGCGAATGGACGAAGGGAGAAGAATACACCCGGCGTGAATTTCGGCTTATCCTTGGTACTTGGTACTTGGTCACTTTGTCCCTTATTATTGACCGCCGTCATCAGCACCGATGCCTGCATGCGCAGATAGTCCTTGACGTTGATGGCCGTGGCTGCGGAGAGCCAGTGGCTATGGCGATAATACCGCTCTGGGCTTTCGACTTTGAGCGACGCGGTCTTTTGGCTTTCGACTAGCAAGAGATTTTCTCTTGCCAGCGAGTTATACTGATAGTCATAGGCGACCGACACGTCCCACCACTTGGTGATCGTCACTTGGTTCGCTAAGGATAGGTAGACTTCCTGCTGCAGGTATTCGTTGTCGGCCGGCAGCAGTTTGTCGTCGTAGTTCCAGTAGTGGGTATAGTCGTTGGCGTACTTGACGAGCACGCGTGTCTGCCAGCGGTTCCTCCATCGGTCTTGCCACTGTCCCTGCACGAAGCTGTTGCGGTCGCGCAACCGTTCGCCGTTACGCCATACGTTGTTGACGATCGCACCGGGTATGCCGCGCTCGGACCAGTAGTTGTAACCATGCAGGCGCCAGAAACCGGTGGTGCTATAATAGTGGTGCAGTCCCAGTTCGGTACGTACGGCATTCACGTCGCCGTTTTGTCGGATGGCCGTAGTGTCGTAGGCCGTCTCGCCCGTAGGCAGCACGCGGCGATAGCGGAAGGGATAGCGTCCGTGGGCATGTACGTACTCGGCATCCATCGTCAGCGAGAGACCGTCCGTCAGGCGCACGTCAGCCCCTACATTAGGATTAGCCAGACCGAAACTTCCGAAGCGCATCTGGCCGTGCGCATGCACCTTCTCGCCCTTGCGGAAATAGGGTTTGCGGGTGGTGAGATACACATTGCCTGCCGCGCCAAACTCCCGAGCCGACTGGAAGATATCCGATTTCTGACCGTTGTACAATTGGATCTCCTCCATGTTGTCCAGCGAGAAACGTCCCAGGTCCACCTGTCCGTTCTGGGCGTTACCCAGTTGCACGCCGTTGTAGTAGACTGCCGTATGCTGACTACCCATCGAGCGAACGTTGATGGTCTTGATACCCCCTACGCCGCCGTAGTCCTTGAGTTGTACGCCCGAGAAATAGCGCAGCGCGTCGGCCACTGAGAGGGCGTTCAGCCGCTCCAGTTCCTCGGCCTTGAGCGTCTGGGGAACGATCACGTCTTTCTCCAGCGCGCGGGCGGTGATAGTCACCTCGTCCATCTCGCGATGACGCGTATCGGCAGTATCGGGCACGGCAACATCCTGCGCATGCATCCCTGTGACGCACACGCATAGCAAGCCCGCTAATATGTACCCTTTGATTCGCATCCCGACTCTGTTTCGCGAGAGTGTTTGCTTTTCCGTCATACGGCAGGTCTTCTGACTTATCTCCGTCTTACCGCCTTCCCGCCTTTCGACAGTGGCATCGTTGGTAAGACGCTTTCGACTTTCGACTTTTGACTTTCGACCGTCTCTTCGAGACTTACAGCAGCGCGTCTGTACAGGACTGGACTTTCCCAAATCGTACATGGTACATGACTAAATGGTACATGTCTTCACCTGTTTCCCTCTTGGCTCATCCGCATGGATAAGAACCGTATTTCAAATTCGGGTGCAAAAGTACAAAATTTTTCCCACATACGCAAATTTATTTGCAGGAATGCATTTTTTTTTGTAACTTTGCAGCCGATTCCGTTGGAATCCTACGCATACGTTAACTTTTAAAATCACGTAATAGCATGAAAAAATCTATTCTCTTGTCCCTCGCGGCATGCCTGACCATCATGGTGCAGGCCCAGACCTGGTCGTTCGGCGGCGGTACCATGTATTTTGACAATTCTTCGACGCAGTGGAGCGAACAGAAGATGATGCTCGTTATCGGTAACGAGTGCTGGTCGGAAGCGTATGAGATGCAACCGACCGAGCAGGCCAACCTATGGTCTGTAGCCCTCCCTACGCAGTGGAACGGTCCGTCCTACATGGCCGTGATCAACGGACCGGATATGTGGGGCGCCGGTACGTGGGGTACGGCTAACCTCGTGAACGCCGGCCATTATTCAGCAGCCTATCTGAGCGGTCTCGTAAGCCACGCAGGCGACGAATATATCCTGATCCCTCAGTCTGCCGAAAACGGCTGTGCATTAGCGCTTTACGCCAAAGGCCAGGAACCGCAACCCGAGCCCGAACCCGAGTACCACTGGTTCGTCAAGGGCGACTTCGATGAGTGGGCAGGACAGCCGTTCGTTGCCCAAGAGGGCGGTGATCCCAACACCATCTATGCCACCGTCAACCTGCAGGCCGGACGCGAACTGGTCTTCAAGCTCCAGGGCTACGACACCTGGTATGGCAATAGCGGCATGATGACCCAGGCCAACCATACGGCTTGGACCTTCGGTAGCGACAACGATGCCAACTGCGCGCTCATCACCACTATCGGAGGCGACTATATCTTTGCACTCGACACCACGACGATGAGCCTCACCGTGCAATATCCCTATAATCCCAAGCAAGCCACGCTCTACGATACGCCGGTGCGCGACGCCAACCCCGACGTCATGCTCCAGGCCTTCTACTGGGCCCACGTGGGCAATACGGGCGAGGACTACACCGAGTTCGGTGACGTCCGCTGGAGCGCCCTCAATGCCGAGGCGGCTGAGATAGCAGCCAGCTTCGATCTGGTATGGCTCGCACCTTCGCAGGAGACGGCCGACTATACGGGTTACCTGCCCATCAACTACAGCAAGCAGGGCCAGGTGTCCAACGGTACGGAAGGTCACTCGCCTTGGGGTACGGGTCAGGACCTGAAGAACCTGATCCAAAGCCTGCATCAGGGTGGTGCCAAAGTGATAGCCGACATCGTGCTCAACCACTCCAGTGCCAGCCACCCCGATGAGTACACCGGTCCGAACTACAACTGGTGCACCTGGGGCACGTTCGACTTCGGCCGGTACGGTCAGTTCAACCCCAACTACACCTGGATATGCAAGGGCGATGAGATGTTCTACGGCAAGAAGAACGTCAACGGCAACGACTGCGGCTACAACGACAATACCGACCTGGACGAAGACGAGATGAAAGTCAGCTACAAGGGGGGCGAGACCTGGTGGGCCGAGTCGGAGTTCAACTGCATGTACTCACGCGACTGGGCGCACAAGCGTAAAGAAGTACGCGAGATGAGCCGCGCCTTCCTCACCTGGATGCGCGACAGCATCGGTTACGACGGCTTCCGCTACGACTTCATGAAGGGTATCCACGGATCCCACCTCAACGACTACAACCGCGCCAGCGCTCCCTACTTCTCCGTAGCCGAACTCTTCGACGGCGATATCGACAAGCAACTGGGTTACCTGCAGGATGCGCAATACAGCACCTACGTATTCGACTTCCCGGGTAAGTTCACCATCTACGACACGGCCATCCGTGAGTATAACCTGAAGAACCTGAAGGGTAACGGCTATACCCTCATCTACGGTCCGTACAAGAAATACGCTGTCACCTTCTGTGACAACCACGACTCGTTCCACGAAGAGGGCAAGTCGCTCAACTACCACGCTAACACCATCGATGACCGTCAGGCCCATCAGGCGCTCTGCTATCTGCTCTCGATGCCGGGTGTGCCCTGCGTGATGTACCCGTATTGGCATAATTACAAGGCTGAGTGCCAGGCCCTGATCCGGGCGCGTCGCGCCGTAGGCGTTCATAGCGAGTCCACGGTGGTAGAGGACTGGGCAGGCTCCGGTGCCGAGGGCGATAACTACTATACCGCCCTCATCCAGGGTACCAACGGACAACTCTTCCTCAAGCTCGGCTACGACTGCAATCCTACGGATGCACCGATGGTAGCTGCTCCGGCCGGCAAACGCTGGCAATGCGCATGGGCCAACCGCGACCATGCCGGCGTATGGTATACCGTGGACGATAACACGCCTACCGGTGTGTCGGTAGCTCCCGCTACAGGAGAGGCTACCAAGCAGCTCCGCGACGGCGTCATCTCTATCCACCGCGACGACCGGGTCTATACCGTGCAGGGCCAACCCACCAAATAAATCCCTCCCGCCGTCACAAATTACAATAGGCTTACGTGGGGTTTGGTATGGAAATTGCTGGTAGAATGGAAAAATGGAAACATAGTATGAGAAGAGTTTTGACATTACTGGCAATGGCCCTGGGCATGGTGACGGCCATGAGTACAGCAACAGCATGTAAGACGACCAAGGTGGCTACTACGCAGGATAGCGTAGTATGCATCGTGATGGATACCGCCAACGCGTTGTTGCCCGGCGCGAAAGTGGTCCTCGTAAGCGGCAAGAAACAGAGCTATACCACCGGCGTGGACGGACGTGTCGTTGTACGCATAACCGGCCAAACCGCGAAGGTCAAAGTGACCGATGAGGGCTATAAGACGCAAAGTCTCACGCTCCGGGCCGGCACGCGCGAGCAGATCATCCGACTGGTGCCGGAGAAGCAAGAGGACATCAACGCCTACGGACGCGGCGGACATACGCTGGGGATCTCGAAAGACGCGGTATACTTCACCACGAGCGCCAAGTCGAGTTATCCGATTCGAGGTGCAGCATCGGTAACGGAAGATGCTGCGGTCATGGCCGAGGCTGTGACGGTGTATGAGGAAGCAGAGCCCGTCGTAACCGGGTATGGGCCGGCAACGAATAACGCCCGCGCCGGATTGCTCACCGCAGGCGAGGTGAACGACTTTGCCAAATGGACCCTATGGGACAGCATCGTTCTGGGTTCGCATGCCAAGTTCGTTCCCCAGTGGGGCTTGCACCTCATGCAACGCTTCACCGTACAACTCACCAACCGCCAAGGCTTTCCGCTCTCCAACCGCTACGTAGCGCTCACCGATAGTCGGGGTACCACGCTCTTTCAGGCGCGCACCGACAATACGGGCAAAGCCGAACTATGGGGCAGCCTGACGCGCAAGCAAGCCCAGGACGGACTCTTCGTCACAGCCGAAGGACAACGCGTACCGGCCCGGCCGTACAGCGAGGGACTGATACGCATTGAGACCGACGAACAGTGCGGCGCGCAGGACGAAGCGGACGTTATGTTCGTTATCGATGCTACGGGTTCGATGGGCGATGAGCTGCGCTACCTATGCGCCGAGATGAAGGACGTGATACGCCGTTCGCAAGGTGCCGTAGAGGGTCTCAAGATCCGCACCGGAGCCCTGGTATATCGCGATCATGGGGACGACTACCTGACGCGTATCTCGCGACTGACCGACGATATCAACCTCACGCAGCAATTCCTGGACCGTCAGCATGCCAATGGCGGTGGCGACTTTGAGGAAGCCGTACCGGAGGCACTGAAGGCGGCGCTCAACGTAGCCGACTGGAACGATGAGGCGCGCGCCCGGATCCTCTTCCTGGTGCTGGATGCTCCCTGCCACGACGATTCGGCCACGATCGAGATGTTGCACGAACAGGTGCGCAACGCGGCCGCGATGGGCGTTCGCATCGTGCCCGTAGTATGCAGCGGATTGGATAAGGCGGGTGAACTGCTGATGCGCGAGCTGGCGCTGACGACCAACGGTACCAGCTTCTTCCTGACCGACGATTCGGGTATTGGCAATACGCACCTGAAACCCACGACGGACAGTCTGAAAGTGGAGCACCTGAACGACATGCTGGTGCGCACCATCGTGGAGTTCTCAACCATGCCGGAATGTGCGCCCGAGCTGGCAGACGAGGAGGATGACGAGGACGGACAGTTCCTGCCGAATCCTTTCCAAGCCGAGGAACTGGCGCAGAATCCCGACCTGCCGCACGGACCGACAACGCTCTACCTCATCGACGTGAGCGGCAAGTTGCTGACCATCCTGGAGGGCGACATGCAGGGCGTGACGGCCGAGCAGATAGCTGCACGCTACGGACTGAGCGCCGGCGTCTACTTCCTGAAAGCCTTCTACGACGGACAGTGGCATACCCGCAAACTGCTGGTACGCGGCCGATAAGCTTTCGTAAGACAATGAGAAAGCCGTTAGCGAATTTCCGCTAACGGCTTTTTTACGAACTCACGTTGCGTCCAGAGCGGATGGGGAAGTGTGAGTTCCGAGGACGAGATACGTATCTCCTGCCCCTCGTCATCATAGGCGAGGATGAGGTCGATATCCAGGGTGCGATCGTGATACGTGCCGTCAACCGACTTATGTGCGCGCCCGTGTGTGCGCTCTATATACTGTGTATAGCGGAGCAACTCAATGGGAGAGAGCGGGGTATGTAGCGCGATGCAACAGTTGCAGAACGCATGCTCCGAACGGAATCCCCATGGCTCGGAGTAGAACAGCGACGAACAGGCTGTGACCCTGCCGGCCTCGCGGCCGAGCTGATCAATCGCGCTCCGCATCGTCTGTTCCCGATTGCCCAAATTGGCTCCGAGTGACAGATAGACAAGCATTGGCAAGTCGATAGGTAGGAGAGAAGAGTAGTGATTCTGTGCGTGCCGTCTCGGCCAGGGTGGGTTTGGCTTCGCAGATACGGCCGAGGGCAAAGACGATGATGAGCACGGCCAGTGCGCCTTTGCAGAGTCCTACAGCGGCGCCGAGCAGGCGGTTCATTCCGCTCAGGTGGGCGGCTTTGACCAGTTCACCCATGAGGCGGCTCAGCAGCGACACCGCGAAACTGATGACCACAAAGATGATAGCACAGGCCAGGGCCTCAGCCACCATAGGATGCATATCCCATAGTTCGCATAGCAACGAGGCACCGTCTTCACCAAAAAGGCGGGCGAAATAGATACCTACGGCCGTAGATACCACGCCCACAACGGATTTGATAAATCCCCGTAGGGCGCCTTCTGCGAGGCCCCCTACGAGGATAATCAGTATGAGGATATCGATCCAGCTCACGCGTTGTTACTTGTCGTTAGGATCGTACTCCTTAGGCGTCCACGGATCGGAAGTGTCGCCATGATAGTACATGACCACATCCTTGATACCAAACTCGGTGATGCCGATGCCACGCGGGGTGACCGACCACTCATAGCCGTCCAGACCGCTGGCGGTCAGGTCGCTCGCCTTGTCCTGGTACCAACCCAGTATTCCGGTAACGGTGCCCTCATAGTCGCGACAACCCGTGATGCCGGTCTTGTTGGCACCGGGCAGGTAGAAGTACGCGAACTTGGCATACTCGGAGTTGGAGCACATGATTGTGGTGGAGGAGGTAGTCGGATTGGCATCCATGATGTCGCAGAGCAGACGGCCTTGCGGGTAACCGATATTCTGGGTAGAAGGTGCAAAGACGTTAGCACCGCCTACCGAGTCGGGGTGACCCACTACGCAGTTGACGATATTGTTACCGTCCTGGTACTTACCGCTGAAGCTGACGTTCTTGAGCACCACGAGGCGTCCGTCCAGTTTGCGCACCTGGTCCATGCCGGTAGCATCGATCGACGGCTTGCGCGGAATCTCCGTGAAGAGTTGGCCGAGGCTGAGTGTGTCGTACTGCAACTTCGAGCGATCGGGCAGACCGATCATCTTGGTGTTGCGGCGGAAGACGCTACCCGGGATACGACCCGGAGCCCATCCTACCTTCTGCGAAGCGTTCATCGCATAGATATTGTTGTTGTACGACGGCACGCAGAGTTGCGGCTGGTTGGAGTAGCGACCTACCGACAGTCCGTTGCAGCGGATGATGATCTCCTGGCCCAGCTGGTACATACCGTGGCTGGAACCCAGGTCAACGGAGATACGCAGGTTCTGCTGCTTACCGCCTACGATCTGCTGGATCACCATCGACTTGTAGAAGTTGCCCTCGTAGTCATCAGTGGTGATACGTCCGCGGATATAGATGCCGCGACCGTATGTCGGCAGCGTGTCGACGGAGAAGAGGTAGAAACCGTTGCCGTTGGTGGCGCGCTCACGATACTGGCTTGTGTCGCTCCAGAAATTGCCCTTCTCGGTCATGTAGCGATCCAGGAAATCGTTGAGCGTATAGATATCATAGCCTTCCGGGTTCTCATCAGCGAGCAGGGCATCGAGCTCCGTCTCCTGAACGAATACATCGTCCTCGGTGAGGGCCTTGGGCTCGCAAGAACTCAGAGAGAGAAGTACCAAGGTACTAAGTACGAAGTACAAAGGATTTTTTATAGTCTTCATAGTGCTTAGAATTTATACGTTACAGAAAGGAAGAAGTTCACGCCCCAAGCGTAGTAGTACTTCGACGGATACTTCCATGCGTTAGCTGTGATAACCGAGTTGTGGTAGTCTTTCTCACCCTGACGTACGGCGCGCGGCAGACGAGCCTGCTGGTAGCCACCGGTCTTGAAGTGGGTGTTGTTGGTGAGGTTGGTCACCGACAGGTTGATCGACAGTTGCTGGCGGTTAGGCAGATAGATCAGTTTACCCACCGATGCATCGATGAGGAAGCGGTTGAGCGGGTTGGTAGCGGCCAGGTTCTCCTGCATCGTCATGATGCTATACGGATACTGGAGTACCGGCATACCGTTCTGGTCGAGCTGTGCGTTCTGCCAGTTGACGTTGCCATCGGCATCCATCGTGGGCTGAACGAGCGGCAGGTCGTCGGTGGTAGCCATCGCGTTGGCATACTCGTCGCCAAACCATCCGTTCACGGCCGTACCGTCCAGGCGGTGTCCGGTGTACAGACCCTGCATGCGGCGCGAAGGAGCTACGGAGAGGTAGTTCCAGTCGTGGTAACTTACCGTCACGTCGGCAAACCACATCTTGGGGTGGAAGAACGAGAGCTTGAGGCTGGCGTTAGCCTGCGGACCCGTAGAGAGACGGACGCCCTTGAGCAGCACCTTGTCCACAGTCTCGAAGATGAGATCCTGGGTAGCCTGGTCTTGGGTCATCGGCATACCGTTCTCGGCCGAGGTGATAGCGGTGGCGTTGCTGGTGTAGCGATAGTCGCCTACGCTGGCAGCACCGGTCAGGGTGAAGTACGTGCCGAGTTTTACGGACAGCGCAGCCTCAATACCCATGTAGCGCTTGTCGATACCGGTCATAGCCTGGTTGACAAAGGTACGAGCCTCGTCGTCGTAGTAGCCGTTGAGCTCGGTTCCGTTCCAAGTCTGGGTGAAGAAACCGGTGACGCGACCGCGAACGATCGGGTAGTTGAACTCATAGGTCAGGTCGGCCGAAGCCACTTTCTCGCTGGCAGCGTAGAAGTCCTTGAGCGACTTGGCATTGTCGTGGGTATAGATGGTGTTCACTACGCGGTCGTGTACGCGCTGCGAAACATACGCATCGCGAGCATAGGGAGCGCGTGTCTCAGCCAGTGCATTCAGTTTGAGTCGGTTACGACCGTTGATCTTGTAGGTCAAGCCGAGCTTGAAGGCCGGGTCGAGGAAGTAGTGTGCCTCGCCTACGAGCAGGTTGCCCGGAGCGGTGTTCACGCCGTTGGCCAGGTCGTTGAGGGCCTTATGACCCAGGTACTGCCAGTAGGTATCGGTGCCGTACTTGGCATCGTTGAGCTGTGCCAGCGTCGTGAGGTACCATGCACGTCCGTTGTACATGTTGGAGGTACGCTGCATGGAGTTGAAGTTGAGCTGCAGGGCGTAGAAGAGGTCCACCTCGTGGAAGGTCCACTCGTTCTGGAACCATGCCTTCATGTTGCCCATATTGATACGATAGTCGTAGCCGAAGCGGCGGTCTGTTGTCTTGATCACGTTGTCGTAGCCGTCACGGATATCATTCTTGCGGATATTGGCGATGTCAGCCTGCGTGAAGCCGCTATTGGTAGCCAGCTCCTTGATGTCGCGGTCGGCGAAAGCGTCGATGTCGATCCACTGGTTTGCACCCAGCAGGTCGTCCACGGTCTTATAGTGGATACCCTGCGAGAACTTACCCTCCAGACCCAGCGTCATACGCAGGTGGTCGTACTTGGTATTCTGGTAGTTGACAGATGCCATAGCCTCCTGGATGTCGTTGTGACGACGCTCGATGAAGTAGCGTGCAGCGCCGTTGGGATTGTTGGCATTGTTGGCATAGTTGGCGGCATAGAGGTTGTTCCAGTCGATCTGGGTGGTCTTGTTGTCGCGGTTTTGCCAGAGACGTACCAGCGTGTTGTACTGCTCGGCGTTCACCGACGGACCTACCAGGTTGCCGTCAGCACCCGGGAAAGCCGTACCCATCGCGTTGCCGTTCATGTCCTCGCCGATGAACAGTCCGTAGCCGTAAGCCGAACCGTCAGCACGGTAGAGCTGGTCCACAGACGTCTCGTAGTAGAGGTTGCCGATCTGTCCGTCCCACATAGCGGAAGGCAGGTTGCGGTAGTAGTCCGGACGCGGATCCGGCGCGTTGAAGTAGTTGAGCGCCGAGTTGGAATACCAGGAATAGTGGTAACCCAGCGCAAACTTGATCTTCTGCCACTCGTCGATATTCAGGTCATAGGCTGCGATTACGGTCGGGTCGAACGACTTCACGATACGCGAGTTGCGCACCTTGCCGTTCTGGTAACCCCAGTAGGGGTTGTAGTTGATCGAACCGGTCAGGTCGTATACCTCCTGGGTTACAGCGGCGTTCTGTCCGCGCTCGGTAGGCGCACCAAAGGTGAGCAAGCGCAGGCGGTTACCGTTCTGCCATTGCTTCTCAGCCGAGAAGAAATAGCCGAGCGAGTAGTACTTGATACCTTCGCCGATGATACCCTTGTTGTCCACGTAGGGCGAGAAGCGGTACGCCAACTGGCCGATGAAAGACCATCCGTTGGGCAGTACGCCCGAGGCGTAGGTAGCGTTGATACGTGCCTTGTAGTTACGGTTCGTACCGGCTACACCCACTTTCCATCCCTGTGCATAGCGGCTGGCACCCATCATGTAGTTGGTCGACTGACCCAGGTCACCAAAGGTGAACGAGGTAGCCTCCATGGGGTTGAGCACGTCTTTGTAGCGGCTGGCGTCGTTCAGGCCACCCATAGCTGAGTAGTTGAACTGTCCGCGCTCAGCGGAGTTGAAGTTCAGACCCTCGATGTAGTAGGTCTCCGAACCTGCAGAAGCGTAACCACGGTTGCGGTAACGCGCTGTCGACCAGGCGAAAGAGGTGGTCGAGTTGAAGACGTCGGTCGTAGCCGAACTGGCGCTGGCCTGTGCCTGCGAACGTCCTTCGTCGTCGTTCATCTCCTCCTCGGTGAGGTTGAGCAGGATCTCATCCTGGGTCTGCTTGGCGATGTCTTGTTGGAGCCGGATAGCGGGCATGTCGAGCGTGCGGTTCTCCTCCAGGAGTACAAGTTCGATGGTGCCTACATAGCCATCAGCTTCGACGATCACTTCTTCGTCCGTAGCTTCCAGATAGAGCAGTTGAAACTCTCCGGCAGCGTTGGTGGTGGTTGCGATGTTCTGGTTGCTGAGCAGCACTTTAGCACCCGTGATAGGTGCGCCGGTACCGGCATCAACTACCTGACCACGCAACGTAGTCTGAGCCACGGCTGAGATAGTCAGCCCCAGACCCAACAGCATTGTCAGTAGTTTTTTCATAAAGAATTGGTATTAAAAAATTAAAGTTAAAAAATAATTAAAAATCTGCATTTTTCGGTGTACGCGGGAACGGGATCACGTCGCGTATGTTCTGCATGCCCGTCACGAAGAGCATCAGTCGCTCAAATCCGAGTCCGAAGCCGGCGTGCGGTGCGCTGCCGAAGCGGCGGGTATCCAGGTACCACCACATATCCTTCATCGGGATATGACGGCGCTCAATCTCTTCGTTCAGTTTGTCCAGGCTCTCCTCACGTACGCTACCGCCGATGATCTCGCCTATCTGCGGGAACAGCACGTCGGTGCCCTGTACGGTCTTCTGATCGTCGTTGATCTTCATGTAGAAGGCCTTGATATCCTTCGGATAGTCGGTCATGATGACGGGTTTGCCGAAGTGCTCCTCCACCAGGTAGCGCTCGTGCTCCGAGGCCAGGTCGTCGCCCCACTCACAGGGGAACTCAAACTTCTTGCCGTTCTTCACTGCCTCCTGCAGGATACGGATACCCTCGGTGTAGGGCAGGCGCACAAAGTCGGTATCGATCACGGAACGCAGACGCTCTATCAGCCCCTTGTCCACAAACTGGTTGAGGAACTCCAGGTCGTCCATACAGTTCTCCAGCGCCCAGCGTACGCAGAACTTGATGAAGTCCTCCTCCAGGTCCATCAGTTCGTCTTTCTGGATAAAGGCCACTTCCGGCTCAATCATCCAGAACTCGGCCAGGTGGCGCGGTGTATTCGAGTTCTCGGCACGGAACGTCGGACCGAAGGTGTATATCTTGCCCAGCGCCATCGCACCCAGTTCGCCTTCCAGCTGTCCGCTCACGGTCAGTGCGGCCATCTTGCCGAAGAAGTCGTCCGAGTAGTCGATCTGGCCGTCGTCCGTCTTGCGGAGGTTATACAGGTTCTTGGTCGTCACCTGGAACATCTGGCCTGCACCCTCGCAGTCGCTGGCCGTGATGAGCGGCGTATGAAAGTAGAAATAGCCGTGCTGATGGAAGTAGGTATGGATCGCCATCGCCATATGGTGGCGGATGCGGAATACGGCGCCGAAGGTGTTGGTGCGCGGACGCAGGTGGGCTACCGTGCGCAGGAACTCCATCGATAGGCCCTTCTTCTGCAGCGGGTATTTCTCGGGATCGGCCGTACCGTATACTTCCAGTTCGGTCAGTTGGATCTCCACGCTCTGTCCTGCACCCTGACTCTCTACGAGGGTACCGGTGGCGGAGATACATGCGCCTGTGGTGACAGGCTTGAGTTGCTCTTCGGTGAACTGCTGCAGGTCAACCACGATCTGGATGTTCTTGATCGTCGAACCGTCGTTGAGGGCGATGAACGAGACGTTCTTGTTGCCACGACGGCTACGAACCCATCCGCGTACGTTGATCGGCTCTCCAAACGAGGTGCACCGCAGTGCTTCTTTGATTTCTGTTCGTTGCATTAATTGTATTGTGTTTATAGTTATTATCCTGTTGTTAGAACGGCACTTCGTCGTTGCCGTTGTCAATGCGTGCGCCGTCGGGCGACATCTGGTTCATGGCCGACGTACCGCTCCATGCTACGTTCTGCGCGGGTTCCGGCATCGGCGCTATCTGCTCGTCGGGCTCGTAGGCGTCGTTCTCGTTCTGGAACTTGGCATACTTGCCGATAAAGCGGAGCCATACCGAGTCGGTCGCACCGTTACGGTGCTTGGCCACGATGATCTGACCCAGACCGCGCAGGTCCTTACCGGTCTTCTCGTCGCTATAGAGGTGGTAGTACTCCGGACGGTGGATGAAGCATACCATGTCGGCATCCTGCTCAATAGCACCCGACTCACGCAGGTCGCTCAGCTGGGGCGTCTTGCCTTCTACGCCCGTACGGGCTTCTACGCCGCGGTTCAGCTGCGAGAGGGCGATGATGGGTATGTCCAGCTCCTTAGCCAGTCCCTTCAGGTTACGCGAGATGATCGACACCTCCTGCTCGCGCGAACCGAACGACATACCCTGGGCGTTCATCAGCTGCAGGTAGTCGATGATGATAAGCTCTATATTATGTTCGCGTTTCAGTTTACGCGCCTTGGAGCGAAGCTCAAAGACCGAGAGCGACGGCGTGTCGTCGATGAAGAGCGGCACGTTGTACAGGTCGTTGATCTTGGTATCCAGTCGTCTGCGTTCCTCTTTGGTGAACTTACCGGTCTTGATCTTGTCGCCCTCCAGTTCGCATACGTTCATGATGAGACGATTCACCAGCTGTACGTTCGACATCTCCAGCGAGAACATCGCTACCGGACGATGCAGGTTCACGGCGATATTCTTGGCCATCGAGAGCACAAACGCCGTCTTACCCATAGCCGGACGAGCGGCGATGATGACCAGGTCAGATTTCTGCCAACCGCTCGTGATCTTGTCCAGGGCCGTAAAGCCCGACGGTACGCCGGATATGTTACCCTCGTTCAAGGCTGCTTTCGACATACGCGAGAGGGCCTCCGTGATGACGGGGTCGATCTGCGTCACGTCGCGTTTCTGCGAACGTTGCGATATCTCGAATACGCCTGCCTCGGCCATACCGAGCAGCTCTTCTACATCTTGTGTCTCGTCGTAAGCCGCTTCCTCTACCTGGGCAGCCATGGCGATCAGGTCGCGCGCCGTGGATTTCTGCGACACGATCTGGGCATGATAGCGCAGATGGGCCGTCGAGGCTACGCGTCGGGTCAGTTCGCTCAGGTAACTCACGCCGCCGGCTTCCTCCAGCGTACCCATGCTCTTCAGCTTCTCGGCTACCGAGAGGATATCGATCGGCTGCTCCTTGATAGCCAGCGCACGAATCGCCTCGTAGATATGGCGGTTCTGGTCCTTGTAGAACGACTCCGGACGCAGCAGGTCGGCCACGGTCATGTAGGCCTCTTTCTCCAGCATCAGGGCGCCCAGCACCGAATCTTCCAGTTCCGGAGCCTGCGGCGGCAGTTTGCCTATCTCGTTGGCGCCCACCTTGATGACGGTAGTGGTGTTCTTGCGTTTATTGTTTTTTAATTCGGCCATATTCGGTCAGTAGGTTGTGGGCAGCAATGAAGCTGCTTATCTTGTTGTCCAGCACGTCACGTTCGGCTTGTTCGATCAGTGCTTCCATTTGTTCGTTTTTGTAGAACCCGTCCAGCAGGGCCTGGTTGATCGTCTCGTACATCCAGTACTTGGCTTGCTCGGTGCGCTTGTAGTCGAAGTAGCCGTTACGCTTGGTAAACTCGATATACTCTTCTACGTTGTGCCATACCTCCATCACGCCGCTGTGGTCAATCGACGAGCAGCATAGTGCCTGCGGTGTCCAGCCCGAGGCGGGAGGCGGGAAGAGCGCCAGGGCGTTCTTGAAGCTCACCCTTGCTGCGCGCGCGCGTTCTATATTATTTCCATCGGCCTTGTTGATGGCAATGCCGTCGGCCATCTCCATGATGCCTCGCTTGATGCCCTGCAGTTCGTCGCCGGTGCCGGTCACCTGCAGCAGCAGGAAGTAGTCCACCATCGACTGCGCAGCCGTTTCCGACTGACCTACGCCTACGGTCTCTACCATGATCGTATCAAATCCGGCGGCTTCGCAGAGCACGATCGTCTCACGCGTCTTGCGCGCCACGCCTCCCAGCGAACCTGCCGATGGGCTGGGGCGTATGAAGGCGTTATGCTCCGCCGAGAGTTCGTTCATGCGCGTCTTGTCGCCCAGGATAGAACCCTTCGAGCGCTCCGACGAGGGGTCGATAGCCAGTACGGCCAGCCGTTTGCCCTGCTTGCATAGCTCGGTGCCCAGGGCCTCGATGAAGGTCGACTTGCCCGCACCGGGTACACCCGTGATGCCCAGACGTATCGACTGTCCGGCATGGGGTAGGCACTTGGCCAGCACCTCTTGGGCTATCCGTTGATCCGAGAGCAGGTGGCTCTCCACGAGCGTCACGGCCTGACTCAGTATCGTCATGTCGCCCCGGAGAATACCGGCTACGTACTCGTCGGCCGTGAGCGTCTGCTTGCGGCGTCGGAACGATAAGTAGGGATTCACGGCGGGCATGCTGTCCACGCCCTGGTTCACAATCAGTCCCTTGTATTGCGGGTCATTCTCCGGATGCTCCATACGATGTATGCTCTGATTTTTTATTGAATGGTCCACTTCACGGTGATGTTCACCTTCGAGCGTTGCGGGTCGTTGGTATACAGCGTGATCTGACGGCTGTACTGGCCTGCCGCCATGGGCTTACCATCCTGGATGGTGGTGAGCTTGACGGTCAGCACGCCCTGCTTGTTGGCCTTCACGGTGCCGGTAGCGGCGCAGTTGAGGATAGCGGGGTTGGCATTGTAGATACGGCGGATGAGCAGCGCGTTAGCATTGTTGTTCTTAAATGCGATGCTCTTCGAGAGGTTCTTCTTGCCGGCTGCTACTACGCCGAAGTCGATCGTACCCGGGATGTCCAGGATCGGAGCGCTCTGCTTCTCAGCTATGGTCATCTTCGAGAAGTCCTCTACCACCTCGGCCTTGAGCGTGATGCGATAGTCGGCGGTGGTCAGCTTCTTGCCGTCTACCACCACGTATGCCTGCTGTTCGATCGGACCGTACAGTTTCTGCAGGTTGCTGTTGAAGACAAACACCAGTTTGCCCGTCTCGTTGGGCTTTACCACCTCCAGCGTCACCTGGCCGTCCATGCCTTTGCCGGGCAGGATCAGGGCTACCGTCACGTCCTTGTCGGTCTTATTGGCATACTCGATCTCCTTGGTTACGGCCTGTCCTTTCTTGATGGTACCGAAGTTCACGTTGTTGGTCTTCAGACTCAGCGCACCCATCTTGATCGGGTAGCTCTGCGGAGCCGGTTGCGCCGGCTTCGGGATTACCTCACCCTTGATATACAGCTTCATCGAAGGCTCTTCGGCGTTCGAGGTCACGGTGATCGTTTTCTGGAAGCGTCCGGGACGTCCGTTGGGGTTGTAGGTCACGGTTATCTGACCCGTCTCGCCCGGGTTGATAGGTTCCTTGGTCCAGTTAGGCGTGGTGCAACCGCAGCTGGCACGTACGTTGCTCAGCACCAGCGGAGCCATACCCTCGTTGCGGAAATTGAAGATAGTCGTTACGCGACCGTCGGCCTCGTTGATCTTGCCGAAGTCGTGCTCGGTCTTCTCAAATGTGATCTTAGGCTGTTGCGCCATCATGGCTACTGCTACGAGAGCCATAGAGAGCATTGAAATAATTCGCTTCATAATCTTTTTTTTAAAAATCTTTTTTGTATGTTAGTTATCTTTGTTTTCAATACGTTTTACGCTTTTTATCTCCGGTATCTTTCTCAGCGCCTTGAAGAGGTCGTACAGCTCGTTGCGGTCGTATACATACAGCTCTATCTGCCCCTCAAAGATGCCGTCGTTCGACATCAGGTGGATGGCGTGCATGTTGATACGGAACTGTTCGGTCAGCGTCTTCAGCATCTGGATCAGTACGCCGAACTTGTCAATACCCTGTATCTCGATCGTCTCGATGAACGACTGCACGCGGTGGGTGTTCCATGTGGCCGAGTAGATGCGCTTGCCGAACGAACTCTTCAGCACCTGTGCCTCGTGGCAGTCGATCTTGTGGATCTGCATCGTGCCGTCGGGAGCCAGGTAGCCCAGCACCTCGTCGCCCGGGATGGGGCGGCAGCAGTCGCTCAGGTGGTACAGCTTGCCCAGGTTCTCGTCCGAGATCACGATCGTCTGCGCCTTGCCTTTCTCCGGCTTCACGATGGGCTTCTGCTCCTGCTCTACGGGCGGTGTGTCGTTGTCCGTGTCGTTCGACGAGAACATGCGCTTCCACCAGCCCTTCTTCGCATTCACGATATCCTGCATGTTGTCCAGCAGGATGAATCCCTGACCTATCTGCATGTATAGCTGATGCGGTTGCGTCAGGTGGTAGTGGTTGAGCATGCGATGCAGGATCTTGTTGGCGTTCTGCTCCTCGCCCATCATGCTCACCGCGTCATTGAAGAGTTTCTCGCCGTGCTTGCTGTAGCGCGTCTCCTCGCGTCGGAAATAGGCATGCAGCGCACTCTGCGCCTTGGCCGTCACGCACCAGTTGAGCCACTCCCGCTGCGGATGCTGACTCGTGCTGCTCAGTATCTCCACCTGGTCGCCACCCTTCAGCTGGTAGCTCAGCGGCACCAGGTTGTGGTTCACCTTCGCACCGATGCAGTGCTCACCTAGGTTGGTGTGCAGCAGGTAGGCAAAATCCAGCGCCGTAGCACCCTGTGGCATGGTCTTTACCTCGCCCGTGGGGGTGAATACAAACAGCTCGCGCACGAACAGATTGTTGCGGAACAGGTTCACAAACTCCGACGCATCCTTCTCCGGATTCTGCAGCGCCTCCTGTATGCTGTGCAGCCATCCCTCCAGTTGCGAGTCGTCCGAGTCGCCCGTCTTGTATTTCCAGTGGGCCGCCAGTCCCTGCTCGGCCAGCATGTTCATGCGCTGCGTACGGATCTGTATCTCCACCCACTTGCCGTCCTTGCTCATCACCGTCACGTGCAGCGCCTCGTAGCCGTTGGCCTTGGGCGTCGATATCCAGTCGCGAATACGACCGGGGTGGGGGTGATACAGCTCCGTGATGGCCGAGTAGATCATCCAGCACTGGTCCTTCTCCGAGAGCGACTCGTTGGGCTTGAAGATGATACGCACCGCCAGGATGTCATACACGTCCTCAAAGGGCACCTGCTTGCTCTGCATCTTGCTCCATATCGAGTAGACCGTCTTGATGCGGGCGCGTACCTCAAACTCATAACCCATGCTCTGCAGCTTCTCGCGGATCGGCGCCGAGAACTGGTCAAAAAATTTCATCTGCTCTTCCCGCACGGCCTCCAGCTTCGCCTCTATCTCGGCATAGTCTTTCGGATGCTGGTACTTGAAGCTCAGGTCCTCCAGCTCGGTCTTGATCGGAAACAGGCCCAGACGATGCGCCAGCGGCGCGTAGATAAACTGCGTCTCACCCGCTATCTTATATTGCTTGTTCTTCGGCTGCGAACCCAGGGTCCGCATGTTGTGCAGCCGGTCGGCCGTCTTGATCAGCACCACGCGGATATCCTCTGTCATAGTCAGCAGCAGCTTGCGGAAGTTCTCCGCCTGCTCCGACACCTGATCGCCAAACAGCCCGCCCGAGATCTTCGTCAGTCCGTCTACAATCACGGCTATCTGGTCGCCAAACAGGTTGCGTATGTCGTCCACCGTATAGTCCGTGTCCTCCACTACGTCGTGCAGCAACGCCGCACAGATGCTCGTGCTGCCCAGGCCGATCTCCGCCGCACATATCTTCGCTACCGCGATAGGATGCAGTATATACGGCTCGCCGCTCAACCTGCGCACACCGTAGTGCGCATTGTGCGCGAAATGAAAAGCCTGACGGATACGCTCCGTCTTCACCTGCCCCACGCTGCGGTCGTTATACGACGCCAGCATGTCCTCAAAGGCGCGCTCGATCATCAGCTCCTCGTCCTGTGTGAAGTTGCTCTGTTTCATATCTCTTACCGGCTATCTCTGTTTTTTACCATACAAAAAGCGTGCAAAGATACGAAAAAAATCTCATACGCGCAAGCACTCGCGAAAAAAAATCAGAAAAAAATGAATTTCTTGCCTTTTGGCGCGAATTTTGTAGAATAGTTTTTTGTTATTGCAAAAAAATATGTAACTTTGCACACAAATTGGGATATTATGGCTTTTTTAAGAAAATTGATGCTGTTTCTTGCGCTGGCGCTGCTGCTCATCATGCCGGCCGGCGATATGTTTGCCCAACGCAGCTCGGGCAAGAAACCCTATACCGTCGTGATCGATGCCGGCCATGGCGGCAAGGATGCCGGCGCCGTGGGAAAACGTCTGAAGGAGAAAGACCTCAACCTCACCGTCTCCCTGCTCACCGGTAAGTATATCAAGGAGAAATACCCCGAGGTCAACGTCGTCTATACGCGCCAGACCGATATCTTCCTGCCCCTCCAGGAGCGCGCCAATATCGTCAATCGCAACAATGCCAACCTCTTCATCTGTATCCATACCAACGCCTCTACCAGCAGCGCCGCCCACGGCGCCGAGACCTTCGTGCTGGGTACCGAGAAGATGTCTGCCAACCTCGATGTAGCTATGCGTGAGAACGCCGTCATCCAGCTCGAGGACGGCTACCAGCAGACATACCAGGGCTTCGACCCCCGCTCCGTCGACTCCTACATCATGTTCGAACTGATGCAAAACAACTACATGGACCAGTCGCTCCGCTATGCGGAGAATGTCCAGCGTCAGCTCGTCCAGAAGCTCCACCGTGCCGATCGCGGCGTACGCCAGGCAGCCTTCTGGGTGCTGCTCAAGTCGGCTTGTCCCAGCGTGCTCTTCGAGATGGGCTTTATCAGCAACCCCGAGGAGGAAGCTTTCCTCGGCCAACCCGCCAACCAGGAAGCGATAGCTCACGCCCTCTGCGATGCCTTCACCAATTTCTACCGCCCCTCCTCCGGCGATCATCAGCCGGCCGCTCCGGCCGATACCGTTGTGCCGCCTGCTGCCGCACCTGTGGATACCCTTCCGCTCGCGACGCGTACGCCCGAGGAGCAACGCTCGCTCGACCGGAGTCGCCAGCGCCAGGAGGAACAACTATCCTGGCCCTACTACGGCGTCCAGGTATGCGCATCGCGTACACCCCTGGCCGACAACGACGCACGCCTGAAGGGACAGCAATGCCGCTACTTCCTCACTAACGGATGGTACAAGTACTATATCGGCCCCTTCACCACGGAGCGCGACGCACAGCGCCGCCAGGCCGAACTCAAATCGCTCTTCCCCGACTGCTGGGTAGTCAAGATTCCTAATACGCAATAAAAGAAAATTTCTTATAGTATGAAAGATTTTAAATACACACGCGAACTGAAGGTCGGCATCCTCGCTGCCGTATGTCTGTTCCTGCTCTTCTTCGGATTCAATTTCCTCAAGGGCATCAATATCTTCTCCTCCACCTATGCCTTCCAGGGACGCTTCGTCCGGGCTAACGGTCTCGAGGAGCAGGCTGCGGTCTATATCCGTGGCTACAAGGTCGGCCAGGTAGATCGTATCCGCTACGATTTCTCCCAAGACAGTGCTTTCACCGTCGAGATATCTATCCATCGCGACATCGACCTCCCCGTCGGTACCAGCATGGTCCTCATCCAGGACGGTATGCTCGGTGGCGGCGCTATCGAGCTGCGCCTGCCGGACGATATGTCGGGTGCACCCCTGGCTTCCGGTACCATGCTGCCTACCTCTATCGAAGAGGGACTCATGGACCGCGTGCAGCACGAACTCCTTGCCCGGCTTGAGACCACCGTCAGCGATGCCGACAGCCTCATCCGCACCGTCAATACCCAGCTCGCCGATAGCCACCTCTACAACGCCCTCGCTAACGTCGACATCGTATCGCGCGACCTCACCTCCGTATCGGCCGATGCCCGTCGTATCGTCGCCAACGACGTACCCCGCGTCATCAACGGGGCCGAGCGCTCTATCGACGGCCTCCAGGCCTCTATCCACGATGTCAACGGCTTCACGCGCCAGCTACGCCAGGTGGACCTGCCCGCTACGATCGCACGCGTAGAATCGGCCGTGGATACCGTCCAGGCCGCCGTAGGACAGGTGGGCGGACTGGTCAGCGATATACGTAGCGCCGACGGCACACTCGGTAGCCTTATCTACTCGCGTACGCTCTACAACGATCTCGATAGCACCGTCGTCTCCGCCGACTCCCTGCTGCGCGACCTCAAGGCCAACCCCAAACGCTATGTCCACTTCTCGCTCTTCGACTGCTCCGGCTCCAAGAAAAAGAAGGATAAGAAGAAATAGTCTATACTCTATCAGCGCAGCGGTCTATACTCTATCAGCGCAGCGGTCTATACTCTAATTTAATTTTTTCTAAATAAGATAAATCTTCCTATGGCTCAGACCCCTCAAATCATTGGGGTTTGAGCTTTTTTTTATTTTTTTTCAATATATTTGCAGGTTTCAAACATTCTAAAAATCAACTCGTTAGATGTTAATAGTTTTTATAACTCGCTCATTATCAGTGGAATCTTTGTAACCTGTTGAAAAAGCTCCTTTTACGTCTTTTGGCAATTCTGCCCCGTTGTCCCAAAATTTGCATATGTCAGAAAAAAGCAGTAATTTTGCACCCGTTTTTGAAAAAAACATGCACGACCAACTCTCCATAAAATGGCAGGAATGTCAGCGTATTTTGGCTGACAACCTCACCGCCAGCGCTTACCAAACTTGGTTCAAGCCGCTCCAGCCTCTGCAGTATGAGGGTGGCGTCTTGGTCTTGCAGGTCAAGTCTCAATTCGTAGCCGAATATATCGAGGAGAACTACATTAATATATTATCGCGTGCGATCCTGCGCGTATTCGGCAGCGGTACCCAGCTCGAGTATCGCGTCCTCATCGACTCCGCCTCCGGCGCGGGATCCAATATCCCTTCGCCCGGTGCGCAGAAGGAAAACCTTCTCAAGGAGCAGGGACGCAGCAGCTATCAGCCTCAGCCTAACCGCCAGGAGAATTTCGAGACGCAACTCAACTCGCTTTATACCTTTGAGTCTTTCGTACCGGGAGAGCCCAACAAGTTGGCACGTACTGCCGGTGTGGCTATCGCTAAGCAACCCGGCTTCACGGCCTTCAACCCGCTGTTTATCTACGGCGGTAGCGGAGTAGGTAAGACCCATCTGGCCAATGCCATCGGCAACCAGGTGGCGCTGCTCTTCCCGCATGCGCGCGTTCTTTATGTTACTGCCAACACGTTTAAGTTGCAGTTCCAGGATGCGCACAACCTGAATCGTATTCCCGATTTCCTGAATTTCTACCAGTCGGTCGATGTGCTCATCGTCGATGATATCCAGTACTTCGCCGGACTCAAGGGCACCCAGGACACCTTCTTCCATATTTTCAACTACCTCCAGCAGTCGCGCAAGCAGCTCATCCTGACGAGCGACCGCTCTCCGCTGGAGTTGCGGGATATCGAAGATCGCCTCCTCACTCGCTTCAAGTGGGGTCTATCCGCCGAGATACGCCGCCCGGACTACCAGCTCCGCAAGGATATCTTGCATAATAAGATGCACCACGACGGTATTCATCTCTCGGACGAGGTAGTCGACTTCATCGCTACCCATGTTACGGACTCCGTCCGCGACCTGGAGGGTGTACTGGCTTCGCTCCTCGCTCACGCTACGCTCACCGACCGCGAGATCGATCTCGAGCTCACCGAGCAGGTTGTCGGCCGTATCGTCCGTATCCAGACCAACTCCACCCAGCTCGAGCAGGTGCTCCAGGCCGTCAGCGAACATTTCAACGTCGGCGAATCTACGCTCCTGGGTAAGGTGCGCTCCAAGCACGTCATGACGGCGCGCCATGTCGCGATCTTCCTCGGCAAGGAACTGACCACCAGCTCCCTCACCGAGATCGGTGCCTTCATGGGCCAACGCAACCATGCTACCGTGCTCCATTCGATCAACGCCGTCCGCGATATGCTCACCTACGATCCTGTCCTCCGGCAGCACATCCAGCAAATCCGCGACGCCCTGCAACGCAAATAAAACTGCTCCTCAAAATCAATCGAGAAGCAGTTTTTTTTGTATCGACAGACGGGAATTTTATTTTCCGATTCGAGCCTGAATGGCAGCCGATTCTTTCTCGTAGCCGGGCTTGTTGAGCAGGGCAAACATGTTCTTTTTGTACGCCTCTACGCCGGGCTGGTCGAAGGGGTTGACGCCGAGCATATAGCCGGAGATACCGCATCCGCGCTCGAAGAAATAGATAAACTGACCGATGTTGTATTCGTCAATCTTGTCGAACTCGATCAGGATATTCGGCACACCGCCGTCGATATGCGCCAGACGGGTACCGAGTTCCGCCATCTTGTTGACCTCATCCACGCGCTTGCCGGCGAGGAAGTTGAGTCCGTCAAGGTTCTCCTCGTCATGGGGCACACGTACCTCACGATTGGCCTCACGAATAGAGATCACGGTCTCAAAAATCGAGCGTTCGCCATCCTGGATCCACTGTCCCATAGAGTGCAGGTCGGTGGTGAAATCGACGCTGGCGGGGAAGATGCCCTTGTGCTGCTTACCCTCGGACTCGCCGTAGAGCTGCTTCCACCACTCGGAGAAGTAATGGAGGCGGGGGTTGTAGTTGACGAGGATCTCGATCTTCTTGCCATACTGGTAGAGGGCGTTACGCATAGCGGCGTACTGGCATGCGGGATTTTCCTCATAAGGAATATCAACGCCTGTCTGACGCTCCATATCCTGTGCACCACGCACGAGCGCGCGGATATCATAGCCGGCTACGGCGATAGCCAGCAGGCCTACGGGGGTGAGGACGGAGAAGCGTCCGCCGACATTGTCGGGGATGACGAAGGTCTGGTAACCCTCCTGGGTAGCGAGGGAGCGGAGTGCACCCTTAGCACGATCCGTTACGGCCACGATACGGTGCTGCGCCTCGGCACGGCCTACCTGCTTCTCGAGCATGGTCTTGAGCAGGCGGAAGGCGAGAGCGGTCTCGGTGGTGGTACCGGACTTAGAGATATTGATGATGCCGAACTGCTTGTCCTGGAGGAACTCCATGAGGTCGGCCAGGTAGTCCTCGCCGATATTATTGCCGGCATAGACTACATAAGGATTCTTGCGGTCGCGTGCGCAGAAGGCATCGAAGGACGAAGCGAGGGCTTCGCATACGGCACGTGCGCCGAGGTAGGAGCCGCCGATACCGGCTACGACAACCACCTCACAGCGGCTGCGGAGCGAGTCGGCACAGGCCTGGATCTCATCGAGAAAAGCGGGCGTAATAGACGAGGGGAGGTGAACCCAACCCAGGAAATCGTTGCCTGCACCCTGGCCATTCTCCAGGAGCGCGTTGCACTCGGCCGTACGGGCGGCCAACTCATTGAGGCTGCCTGCCGGAACGAAGGAAGCAGCGTTGGAAAGAGAGATTTTCATATTAATGTAGTTTTTGTGTTAGTTCTTGTACGACGAGTGTAGGCGACATCCGGTTGTAGAGGATGTCGTATACGGCCTCCACGATAGGTATGTTGGCCTGGACGCGCTGGTTTGCCAGGTGGATAGCGTTGGTGCCGTAGTAGCCCTCGGCCACCATCTCCATCTCGACCTGTGCGGCCTTGACGGAATAGCCCATGCCGATCATCTGACCGAACTGGCGGTTGCGGCTGAACTTGGAGTAGGCAGTGACGAGCACGTCGCCCAGGTAACCGCTGGCATTGATGTCGCGCGGCATGGGGCAGGTGGCGGCGGTGAAGCGCTGGATCTCCTGGATAGCATTGCTGAGCAGCACGGCCTGGAAGTTATCACCATAGTGGAGGGCCTGGCACATACCGGCGGCGATGGCGTAGATATTCTTCATGACGGACGAGTACTCGAGTCCGATGACGTCGGTGCTGGTCACGGTACGGCAGTAGTCGGTCTGGAAGATCGGCGCTACCAGATCGGCCGTGGCGCGGCTGGCGCAACCGATAGTGAGGTAGGAGAGACGCTCCAGGGCGATCTCCTCGGCATGGCAGGGTCCGGCGATGATGGCGATGTTGGACTCGGGCATATAGAAGCGCTGGTGGAGGTAGTCGGTGACGATGATGTTGTCGTCGGGTATCATGCCCTTGACGGCCGAGACGACTATCTTGCGCGAGAGGCTTCGCTTGATCTTATTGAGCGACTGCTTGACGTAGGGCGAGGGGATAGCCAGGATCATGATGTCGGAGCAGCCGATGATCTCGTTGATGTCGGACGAGAAATTGATGCGCGAGATGTCGAACTTAGCGGACGAGAGGTAACTGGGGTTCTTGCCCTTGGCGCGGAACTCCTCGATGACCTCGGGTCGGCGGATAAACCAATTGATATGGCCCTGGGTGGTGAGCGCCAGTTTCGCCAGCGCCGTAGCCCAACTGCCACTTCCTAATATAGCTACACGGGGTTTCATTTTACCATTTTCCATTTTCTTTCGACTTTCGACTATTTATTCCGGTCGCATGGTGGGGAAGAGCAATACTTCCTGGATGGTAGGTTGGCCGGTGAGCAGGATAGCCAGACGGTCGATACCGATACCGATACCGGAGGTAGGCGGCATGCCGTACTCGAGGGCACGCATGAAGTCGTGGTCGATGACCATAGCCTCGTCGTCACCCTTGTCGGCCAACTTCATCTGCTCTACGAAGCGGTTGTACTGGTCGATGGGGTCGTTGAGCTCGGAGTAGGCGTTAGCCAGTTCCTTGCCGTTGACCATGAGTTCGAAGCGCTCGGTGAGTCCGGGTTTGGAGCGGTGCATCTTGGTGAGGGGGCTCATCTCGACGGGGTAGTCGGTGATGAAGGTAGGCTGGATGAAGGTGCCCTCGCATGTCTCGCCGAAGATCTCGTCGATGAGTTTGCCGCGTCCCATCTTGTCGGTATCCTCGATGCCGAGTTTGCGGGCCTCGACGCGGATAGCGTCCTCGTCCATCGTGGCGAGGTCGAGACCGGTCTTCTCCCGGATAGCCTCCAGGATAGGCAGACGACGGTACGGGGCCTTGAAGTCCACCTCATGGTCTCCAATCCGGACCTTGGTGGTACCATTGACGGCCAGGGCGATGCGCTCGAGGAGCTGCTCGGTGAAGGACATCATCCAGTTGTAGTCCTTATACTGTACGTAGAGCTCCATGCAGGTGAACTCGGGGTTGTGGGAGCGGTCCATACCCTCGTTGCGGAAGTTACGTCCTATCTCGTAGACGCCCTCGAAGCCGCCTACGATGAGGCGCTTGAGGTAGAGCTCGGTAGCGATACGGAGGTACATATCGACGTCGAGCGTGTTATGATGGGTGATGAACGGACGTGCGCTGGCGCCTCCGGCGATCTGCTGGAGGATAGGGGTCTCCACCTCGGTGTAGCCGGCCTCGTCGAAGACCTGGCGCATGGTGCGCAGGATGGTGGCGCGCTTGAGGAAAGTGTCCTTGACGCCATCGTTGACGATGAGGTCGACGTAGCGCTGACGATAGCGCTGCTCGGGATCGTTGAAGCCGTCGTAGGCGACGCCGTCTTTGTACTTAACGATAGGCAGTACGCGCAGCGACTTGGCCAGTACGGTCAGCTTCTGCGCATGAACCGAGATCTCGCCCATCTGGGTGCGGAACACAAAGCCCTCGATACCGATGAAGTCGCCGATGTCGAGCAGTTTTTTAAAGACTACGTTATACATCTGGCGGAGAGTCTCCGCAGGCAGATTGCCATTCGGGTCATTTTCTGTCGGCTCGGGCTTCTCGGCATCTTCTGCCAACTGGATGTCATCGCGGGAGACATAGACCTGGATGCGGCCCTTGGAGTCCTGGAGTTCGATAAACGAGGCTTTGCCCATGATGCGGCGCGACATGAGTCGTCCGGCAATGCGAACGGGATCGCCCGTATGCCATACTTTGGCTGTCGGCTTTGAGCCTTCAGTATTCAGATTTTCTTCTGATGCCTCATCGACGAAAGCGGCCTTAATATCGGTCGAGTATCCGGTCACTTCATACTCTGCTGCCGGGTAGGGATCGATGCCCAACTCGCGCATGCGTTGCAGACTCTGTCTGCGAACTTGTTCTTGTTCAGATAATTCCATTATAATAGTTTTTATTTTTTGCTATCAGCTATCAGCCATCAGCCATCA
>JAFWOU010000002.1 GCA_017509715.1 Paludibacteraceae bacterium
AAGGTAAAAAGGGCGTAGTCTTGGACGACACGCTGGACGAGCTCGACGTTGGGCTCATTCATGGCAAATGCCAGATGCTTAGGGTTAAACACTAGCCGCCGATTCTCCGCGTCGCGGAGGAGTTCGAGCAGCATTACATACACTCCGTAGCCTGCGGAACCCTCTTGGATTCGCATGCTTAAGACTTGGTCTGCCGTTCTCATATTCGACGGCCATGGTAAGTAATTGTACATAAATGACGCTCTGACGCGATGTGTTTGGTAATGGCAATGGGTGGGAGCGACCCACCCTCACCCTCGCGTCTTTAGGTGCTGCCTCTGCAAAGGTAGAAAAAAACGCTCGATCTCGCAAGGATCTGAGCGTTTTTTTGTTGTTTTTGGCGAGTGTTGGTCGTTCATCAGCGTGGACATGGTCGTACCATGGTGCTAAAACGGCCCAACAGTCGAGGCCTTTGGGTCAATCTCCAAGGTGCTGACCGTCGCCAGTCTGCTTGAATGTTATAGAGAAGTTGCCCTGCTCTGTCTCAACGGCCAGCGTGATGAGCTGCTCCCCATAGGGCGCCGGTATAGAGGTTCCGGTGAGCGTCGCGGTAAATTGCGTGCTGCTGGTACCCGCTTCTGGTACTGAGCTCTCGCTTGTCAGTAGGGACCCATTGCTCGAGGTACCTACGTTAACAAAGCTCTGTATATCTCCAGCTCCGACATTGACAGGTTGTGAGAATACGAGTTTAACATCGTCGCCGTCCTCAATACTAAACGGGAAATTGCTGCCCGGGTATACTCGTGTGCCGTTAATCTCGGCAGAGAGTAGAGAAACGGTGCCCGCAACATTCGCGGCCGTGTTAGCGCTCTTGCTGTCGAGGAAGGTTTCGGTACTTTCCCCATAGCTTTCAATAGCTGCCTGCCATGCTGAAGATGTTGTATGACGGTCGTAAACGGTATTGCCAACCAACTGCAGCGACTGCGTGCTTACGCGAGTAACGCCGCCTACAGTGTGCGACAAGACGAAAGCAAATGCACCTTGGCCTAACTCCGGACAATCAGCGCGGAGGCAATATTGCTCCGTGTCTGTATTGCTTACGTCCATTATAACAACTGGGAAGTATTCAGATAGCTGGCGCGTGTTAGTTGTGTCGAGTATGACCTCGTAAGCACGTACAACCAGGTAAGGAACACCCGTTAGGTTGTTAGTCTGCTGAATGTTCGCAATAAAGGAGAGCTGCATACCCTCGACGATTCCATTGTTAGCCGCGATGAGTTGCCGAGAAAACTCGCCGACACTGCACTCTTCAAGGTTTAAGTCAGCATTAAAGTAGAGATTAGTAATGAGCATGTTTGCACGTAGTGTCTGCTCAATACTTCCCAGGGAACCGCGTGTAATGGTGTAAGGAGCCGCCACGGCTGCACCTGCATTGACCTCTGACTTCGTCAAGGCTACCGCGTTATTGCTGATGTTCTCGCCGATGAAAGCATTGTAGTCGCTCTCCTTAGGTTTCTTATCCTCGAAAGCGTACTTCATCCAGAACTTGTTGGCTCGGTAAACTGCCACGCAGTTACTCAAGCGCACGCGCTGGGTCATTTGTGCTGCCGTTCGAGGGTTACTAACTGAAGCCGCCAGCTCTCTAATGAGCGTTTGGCCATTGTTTTGGTACAATACTGCACCAGCTAAGCGCTGCTTTGCACCGCGAAGCCACATGTTTTGAACTACTGCCATACTGGTAAAGGTGTTAGTTTGATGAAGTGACGCGAACCACTGGCAAAGGTAGTGAAAATGAGAATACGAGCAAAGGAAATGCGACAGAAAGTGACACACGCAGGGAACCAATAGGCACCCTATAGGCAACCCTGCAAGCTCGCTCAACGTGCCAAGGCCTACACTCGCAAGCTCGCTCAACGTGCCAAGGTCTACACTCGCAAGCTCGCTCTGGGTGCCATTGACTACACTCGCAAGCTCGCTCAGGGCGACAGCAGAGAGCCGCGGCGCATGGTTCGGGGCGCCGCCGCGGCTCTGC
>JAFWOU010000040.1 GCA_017509715.1 Paludibacteraceae bacterium
AAACCGGGCAATCGGATCACACTCCACCCGATGATGCAGGAGGTCACGCTTTCCGATCTGCCGCCGAGCATCACGAACTGCTATACAATGTTGGATAGCATCCGCGCGACCTGTCTGAATCACGGCGAGAGCGTTCCATATCATCAACTTATGTTCCAGACGGTCGAGAACGCCATTGACCTTGCCGCGAAAGACGATACCGCCTTTTACCTGTTGCTGTTGCAGGATGTGTTCCAGTACATGGACAACTATAAATACGAGGACGGCATGAAGCGCCTGATCGACGAGATGGACGCGCTGCTCAGCGACAAGACCGTGGGCGTGCCGAAAGACCGTGCGCTACTGCTGGACTGCCGCGCGATGATGGAGAAGGACAATCGGAAACGAATCAAGCTGATGGAGGATGCGCTGTCGCTGTTGCCGGAAATCACGCCGGACAATGCGCTGCTGGTTTCCAACCTCAACGCAAATGTGGGCGCGCTGTATCGCATGGAAAAGAAAATCGATCTTGCCCAAGCACACATGAAAACGGCGATGGATATTTTAGTGAAATACGGCTTGGTCGGTTTCCATGACAGCATCGTGCAATACATGAACTACGCCGCGCTGCTGACCGACATAGGCGACGCAACTGCTGCTCTCGAAGGTCTGCGCCGTATTGAGCACATTGTTCGCACAGAGGGAGAAGTAAGCGGCGATTACGCGGAGCTTCTGGAAACAATGGGCTGTATCTATCTTACAAGGATGGATGTGCCGCAGGGCACGGCGTATCTCAAGCGAGCCCTTGCCATCTATGAGGAACTATGGTCTGGTGATTCGCAGCTCATAGAGTCAAAGAAAGCTGAGATACAAAGCTATTATGCAGCAACCGGCGTTGTACTCGCTAATGCCATGGTGTCCGAACGTGGTGTAGGCAGCGCATGGCCGCTCCGACGCCATGTCAGTAAGCGAGAGAGGTCAACGACATTTTGACGTTGACCTCACGAGGTAGTGTACGACACCTTATCGCCTACTACAAAGCAAAGCGAACTGGCTTTGCTATCTTAAGGGCGGGCTTGTGTGGGAGCACGTCTTTCTCCCGACAATGGCACCGGCAGAGTGGAACGACCGCGAAACACTCTGGAACGCGGTCGAAGCTGCGGAGAAAACAAAGGACAGCAGACTTGCCCGAGAGTTCATCGTCGCGCTTCCACGCGAGCTGGGGGCGGAGGATTGGAAAACGATTATGACCGAGTACATCCAAGGTTGCTTCGTATCGGACGGGATGTGCGCCGATGTGGCTATCCACGACGCGGACGGACACAATCCCCACGCGCATATCCTGCTGACCGTGCGTCCGCTGGATGAGGGCGGGACATGGCAGTACAAGACCGAGAAGGAATACCTCTGCGTCCGAGACGGCGAGGAACGCGGTTTTACCGCCGCCGAGTTCAAAACCGCGCAGGCGGAGGGCTGGGAGAAGCAGTATCCGTACAAGATCGGCAAGAAGAAAACGTACATGGCACCGTCAGAGGCAGAGGCGCGAGGATTGGAGCGCGTGTCGAAGCACCCGAAAGCGACGCGCTACGGACGACAGAACCCGATCTCTGAACGCTGGAACAGTGAGGAGCAGCTTGTCGCGTGGCGGGCGGCATGGGCGGATGTGGTCAACCGCGCGCTCGAACGCTCCGGCGTCGAGCAGCGCATTGACCACCGCAGCCATGCCGAGCGCGGGATAGACGAAAAGCCCACCGTCCATGAGGGCGTCAGCGCCCGCATTATGGAGAAGATGGGCTTTGTATCAGACCGTTGTGAGCTGAACCGCCAGATCCGTGCGGACAATGCGCTGATGAGGCAGTTGAAGGATAGCATTAAAAAGCTGACGGATGCGCTGGTAACAACGCTGGCAGATATGGCTCGCGCGATGGAGCAGTTACGCCAGAGCATGATTATCCTGCGCTATCACCTGCTCCATCTCCGCAAGCGTCGCGGTAAGGCGGTGGAGTATCTGTCGAAAGCCGAGCCGATGTATCGGGACTACGGCGAGCTTGTCCGGCAGATCAAGGAGAAAAGCGCAGAGCGTCGGTCGCTGAAAAAGGAATTGGCGGCGCTTTCTCTGCTGAGCATGTTCAAGCGTAGCGAATTGAAGAAGCAGATCGCACAGCTCTCCGAGGAGATCGAAGAATTGACGTTCAGCAAAAACGAGATCGTAACTGGCTTCGGCAAGGAGGACGATAAGAAGATGCCTACTGTCCCGAAGCACATTGCGACCATCAAGGCGAACGTTGCCAAGATGGACGATCTGGAAGCTCGCTATACCGGCGACATTGAAAAATCCGGGCAGGAGTTCGACCGGCTGAAAGAACGAGTAAAGCAATACGACCTCTACGACCTGACCGACGCCCGCCTTGCGCTCCGCCCGCATATGGAGGACGAGGCACAGGAGCGCATCAAGAAGGACATCCCCGACGAAAAGCTCAGCTTTTGGGATTTCCAGATCAGCGCCAGCATGACGGACGAACAGAACCACGAAGATGGGATGGAAACGTGGTACAAGGAGCAGACCTTGCGCCGCCGCTTGGAACAGGAGTACCAGCAGCGACGGGAACTGCCCCATCGCAAACCGAGAGAGCAAGATATGGAACGGTAAACGACAAACGTTGGAGCAGATGAGTCTTACTTGATCTCCTGCTCCAGCGCGTCAAATTCCGGCGTAGAGAAGAACTCGGCAAGTGAAATGTCCAGCCCGTCGCACATCTTCTTGATGGTCAGAATTTTCGGGTCAACACTTCTGCCGTAAAGAATGTTCTTAACCGAAGATGGAGGCAAAGCAAATACCCGCTGACGCCCAGATATGGCCAGACGATATGGGCGAAGCCGTCCATGATCAGCTCAATGAACAGATCGCTCTCGACCGTGGAGATCACGTTCCAGTCGTGGAAATAGGATGCCACAGTTCGCGGCAGCTGAAGCTCCTGCGGGCAGCGATCCAGAATCGCGGCGGGAAGGAACAGATACGCGGGGATATATTCGGCGTTTTTGTACGGCGTCACCGAGCCGTCGGGTCGCTTTAATCTAATTGGCATTTTAGCCACCTCCTTTCCGAGAGAAGCAACTCTCTACATATTTACGACACGGCGATGCCCGAATTGTTCCTAGATTCAGAAAATATTTTTCCAAGCAGCAAACATTATACACCATGTTTCTGTCCCATTGAAAGGACAGATAGAGGCGGCGAGGAAAAAGAAAAAACGCCCTGAATCGAGATTCGATTCAAGGCGTTTATGGCTCTAAGTTGTTTTCATGGAACAGCGGCGATTGGAAGAAATCGCTGATATCAATCTCCAGTCCCTGGCAGAGCTCGTGAATGATGCGAAGCTTGACGGAATCATAGGAGCAGTTGACCACGTTCCCTATTGTGGATTTTGGTACGCCGCTTTTCATGTAGAGCTGGTATTGCGTCATACCGCGCTCCTTCAAAAGCTCCGTCAGGCGTGCGCTGATTGCCTCATTCAATTGCATTTCCATCACCACTCGTTCCTGTAGCTGTACCAATATTATAGGTTGAGTGGCTGCGAAATTAGTCCCTGTAGCTGTACTATTCTGCCATTTCATGCTACACTCTGCTTCGGAGGGTTGCGGCATGACATGCTTTCTTATAGGACACAGGGATGCGCCGGAGGACATATATGCGAAGCTGCGGGAGGCGGTGGCGGATCATATTACAAAGCACGGCGTTACCGATTTCGTTGTGGGGCACTATGGGCGCTTCGACAGTATGGCAGCACGCGCCGTTCGTGAGGAAAAAGCGCTGCATCCGGAAGTGACGCTTACGCTGCTGCTGACATATTACCCATACACATATGACACGGATAAATATGACGGCAGCTTTTACCCGCCCGGCATGGAGGCGGTGCCGAAGCCCTTCGCGATTGTCCGAGCAAATCAGTATATGCTCCGGCACAGCGATTATCTGATCTGCTATTGCAGGGGCTACCCTGGCAATACGCGGTCGCTGGTCGAGACTGCGCTTCGGCTGGAAAGAGAGGGAAGAATTCAGGTAACGAACATTAAAAAGAACAATGCGGATATATGATTTGTATTGTTCTTTTTCGTTGACTTTATCCTTCTAGCTAAGGACAAAATGGATAAGCAGGCATGCGCCTATTTTGCCGGACTCTGTGAAAACATAGCCAATTAAAACTGTCCCATTGGCAAAACCATCTGCCAATGGCTGGCCTCCCATCCCTCCTTTGGAGAATCCCGCGTGTAGCAAAAAGAAAAGTGATTAATGCAGCGGCGACGGAATGTGAAAATAACAGCGCCCCACCGACGATGGAAGCGCTGCTATCTGTGCGAGAGGAATTATCCCTTGGGCGGGTGCGGGTCTCCGCCGTGACTGTCGGCGCTCTGGATTCGACCGTTCATTCCGTGAATCACGAACTCGGTTCCTTGGTTTTGGCTGATTTTGCGACCAGCGTCAACAGCTTGCTTTTTTGTTTCGAAGTGACCGCTGGAGCGCTGCGCTCCGCCTTTCTTTACGTCCCAACCACCATTCGGGTTGTGAACAACGTGATGAGTAGATCTTGCCATCGTTTTACCCCCTGTGAGCTTTCGGGCAGCAGGTTGCGCAGCCATCCGCATCCCAGTAGATCTCCTTTGCTTTCGCGACGGCGTCGATTTCGTTTGAGAAATAGCCGACATAGGTCTTGCTTCGGATTCCTAGTCTTTTTGCGTGCTCCTCGGTGTGAACCTCATGATGCAGACCGGGGTTATGGGTCTGGTCATCGTTGACATAGTAGAATTGATACATGATAAAAACCTTTCCGCTTGACGAGGCAAGCATTTGATGTTATTTTTTGTTTAGGATAATTGTATTTGACGGTTGATCTGTCGTCACACAGGTTAGCCGTCCTTTTTATACCCTCATAGAGCACCATCTCCTTCGCTCGTTCGCGTGTTCGCAAATTTCTAACATCTTTCCAAAAAAAAAAGGGGTGGTATACATCCCTTTTTATTTGACAAGTCCAAGACTCTGCAACCGGATCTTCATCGCGGTTTTGGACACACTGAACTCCGCAGCCATCGTCTGTATAATCACTGATAAACGAGGGTCGTTAACACCAAGTGCCTGGCCGGAGCCATGCAGCTTGATGAACACTTCACGCACAGGTTCCCTCGGCATCAGGAAACACGCGGCGCAAAAATTTGCTTGGGACTCATTTATCTCCAGTGAAGAACGCATCGCGCTACCGTTCGTAAGCGTCAATGCAGACTTTGTCGTAGCGTGGGCATAGTCCCCCTTACTGTGTGCGAAGCACCGCTTATGCAGGATTTGATGGAACGCCTCGTGCATCACCGTGAAGTTCTCCGGGCCGCGCTGGGCAAGTTCTGTGAGATAGCTGTCGATGACGATGGTCCCAGCAACGAAGAAGGCCTTATCGGGCCTCATTCCCTCTTCATAATAGGGCTTGGGCAAAACCCAGAGGTATCCCGGCTTGAATACAGTCAGCCCCAAGATCGATTGATCTGGCGTTATGTACTTCCAGTCGTACGGCACATCCAAGCACTTTTCAATAACGGCGTATACATCGATAGGCTTGGGTTTTTCGAGCCGTTCCGGGTCAAACTCGTAAAGGAGCTGATTTGCTTTCTCTTCGAGCTGCTTGGCGGAATA
Organism: Paludibacteraceae bacterium; assembly: GCA_017509715.1. Taxonomy (GTDB): domain Bacteria; phylum Bacteroidota; class Bacteroidia; order Bacteroidales; family Paludibacteraceae; genus Colicola. Next base: position 5,657 of record JAFWOU010000040.1, read on the forward strand.
GTTATAGTGGATCACTCAGACCGGCTCTCCTTTGTCTCTTCCGCCTCCAGCATATCGATCACCTTCTGCCAAGCGGCGTCGGGGATGCCTTTGTCTCGCGCCAGCCGCAGCGCCACGCGAACATTGCTCCCGTTCATGATATACTCGGGTAGATCCGGAGAGACTGTGTTCTCCTTCTCAGCTGCCGCCAGATCAAACATGGTATTCGTATCCGCTTCGCTCAGATGCAGGATTCTTGCCAGCTCATACAACTTCTCTTTGTTCGGAGGATAGCGATGGCCTTTTTCAATATCGCTCATAAACGCCGGCGCAATACCAAGCTCAGCGGCGAGACCGCGCAGGGTCATCCCTTGGGCTTTGCGTTTTCCTTCAATATACTTTCCGAAGCTGCCGTTCATGGAATCCACTCCGTTCTCGCGTTCGCTGTTTTCTAACGCAGAGTATACGCACTTGTGCTCCGTTTGTCAACCCTCAAAAAATGATAAAGATGGCTTCCATATCCTGCACTCCTGTGGTAGAATAAAGCAAATATAATATTTGGTTATCGAATAATTGATTTTAGACGAAGGAGAATCCTTATGGGCCTATCGTATAAGAAGCTTTGGAAGCTGCTGATAGATCGGGATATGACAAAAACTGAAATGCGCAAGCAGTCCGGAATCTCTACGGGCGCACTGGCCAAGCTGGGCAAAAACGAACCTGTCAGCATGGAAGTGCTCGTAAAAATCTGCCGTGCGCTTGATTGCGACCTTAATGATATCGTGGAGCTCACTGAAGAAGGAGGCGCACAGTAATGGCAAAAGCGAATTTCGGCCAGTTGGCTTCCTTTATCTTCGGCATTGCCAATGACTGCCTGGTCGATGTCTATGATGTAGGCGATTACCGAAAGATCATTCTGCCCATGATCGTCTTGCGCCGTTTTGACGCAGTGCTGGAGCCTACCAAGCAGAAGGTTCTTGCTATGAAGAAGCAGTTGGATGAGGAAGGGATTACCGAGCAGGACGAGGCATTGTGTGCGGTTGCAGGAGAAGCCTTCTGTAGAGACCCCGGAAAATTCTGTGTAATCGACATTCCTCGACAGTATGAAAAGCGTCTACCTGGTCAAGAATGGAAGTAAACATTCAAGACTTAAAGGAGACGAAGATTATGCAGTCAGCACCGCAGAATTTACTGAAAGAAT
>JAFWOU010000041.1 GCA_017509715.1 Paludibacteraceae bacterium
CCTTTTGTACCGACTTCCCCTTCCTCACAAAGCAGGCGTTTCGTCTGCTCCTCTTTTGCCAAATCAAGAACTTGTAAGTTGTTGATTTGAGAGGAGGAAGCGCGACCATTACATTTGTTGCATAGCAACTTAATCATGGATCGCCGCTTCCGACGAGGAGAACGATGTCCATGTACTGGGTGTCTCCTCTCTCGCGGCAGGTCACAAGACCCTCATCCAGCAGGTCATCGAGGAGCTCAAGAAACTCGGTCGTCCGGATATCATGGTCACCGCCGGTGGTGTCATCCCCGCGCAGGACTATGACTTCCTCTACAAAGCCGGCGTTGCCGCTATCTTTGGTCCGGGTACTCCGGTTGCTTATAGCGCGAAAGTAGTTATGCAGTTGCTCATGCAGGAGTAATTGCAAGAGTAGAGTAGTAATAGAGAAAGAGAACGCCCGATTTGGACGTTCTCTTTCTCATTGGTCCTTAGGTATATTATTTTCCTTCTTGCAATACTATCTTGAGCAGTTCTACAGACAATTCCGTTTGGTCCTGAAGAATCGAAGCGGTCAGAAGCATGTGGCGCGGCTCGGTGACGTCCCAATGAAAGCCATTCGGGGTCTTTCGGGTTTCGCTCTGAAGCACGTACACATAGCCCTGCGTCAGACCGTCTTTTAGCACTCGGTCGATACACAATATGCGGTTGTTTCGGCGGTCGATCACGATGTTGCGCCAGATGTATTGTGCGGGTTGGGTGGTATGCGACTGCGAGAACGTGGTGCGCCAGATCATCATTGCGCCTTCGTCATTCACCTCGTAGTCGGGCAACCAATCCACGTACCTATCGCACCGGAAGGAATACACATCCGGCTTCACCGGTTTGAATTTGCTCACCCGGAACGGTACGTTTTGCTGTACTTCCTGCGTATATTCCGCTTCCGTCAGCGCCTTCTGACTCCCGCATCCAACCAAGACTAGCGCTGTTGCTATTATAATGAATAGATTCTTCATGGTTCTATCTGTTTTTTCAATTTGCCTGCAAAGTTAGTGCTTTTTTTCGAAATATGCAAAAAAAAACATACATAAAATTTGTACATGTCGGATTTTTTTTGTAACTTTGCGCAAATTTTGACGCAAAGATGAAAGTACTGCTGATTAACGGTTCGCCGCACAAGGGCGGGAACACGTATCTGGCGCTGAAAGAAGCGGCGCAAGAACTGGAACGGAACGGGATAGAGACCGAGATCGTAGGTGTCGGAACGAAACCGGTACGCGGCTGTATTGCGTGCTCGACCTGCAAGACAAAGGGCAATGGGAAGTGCGTATTTGACGACGATCTATGCAACGAAGTAAGCGCCAAGATGGCGGAGAGCGACGCGCTGATCGTAGGTTCGCCGGTATATTACGGACAACCGAACGCCACGGTGCTGGCGCTGGTGCAACGCATGCTATACTCGAACGGGGCCGCCTTCAGCGGCAAGCCGGCGGCAGGCGTGGCGGTATGCCGGAGAGGAGGCGCCACAGCGGCGCTGCAGACGCTGAATATGCCATTTCAGCTACTGAATATGCCGATCGTGACGAGCCAGTACTGGAACATCGTATACGGACGCACAGAAGGCGAAGCGGCGCTGGACAAAGAAGGCATGCAGACCATGCGGTCGATGGCACGGAATATGGCATACCTGCTTAAAGCGACGGAAGGTAAGGCCAAGCCGGAATACGAGGCACGGCAGGCGATGCACTTCATCCGATAATAAGATATAGATAAAAAAAGAGATATGAAAAACGAGTTGAATGCCTTGATCATGGAGGCAATGAAGAACCATGATACGGTGCGCACAGAGAGCCTGCGCGCGATAAAGAGTGCGTTTCTGAACTGGCAGACCAGCAAGGAGAATGCCGGCAAGGAGCTGACAGAGGCGGATGAGATCCAGATCATCAAGAAGATGGTGAAGCAGCGTCAGGAGTCGGTGGAACAATACCAGGCAGCCGGACGTCAGGAACTGGCAGACGCAGAGAAAGCGCAGATAGGCGTGCTGGAGACCTTCCTGCCTCAGGCAGCGAGCGAAGAGGACATCCTGGGTGCGTTCAACAGCGCCAAGGAGGCCAACGGTTGGGACGCAGAGAAAAGGAACATGGGACTGTTCGTAAAAGCCATCAAGGCGGCACTACCGAATGCGGACGGCAAGATGGTGGCGCAAGTGGTGCAGAGCCAACTGGCATAAGGAACCGAAAAGAAAGAAAACATACTAAATCTAATACCGATATGGAACTCCCGTTTGCTGAATCATGGAAGATCAAGATGGTGGAACCCATCCGCAAATCTTCTCGCCAAGAACGCGAGCAATGGCTTCGCGAGGCGAAAAACAACGTGTTCATGCTCCGCTCAGAGCAAGTGTATATCGACCTGCTGACCGACTCGGGTACAGGTGCTATGTCTGACCGCCAATGGGCCGCACTCATGATGGGCGATGAGAGTTACTCGGGTGCGAGATCGTTCTTCGAATTCAAGAACGTAGTGACCGAGTTGACTGGCTTCGAATACGTCATCCCGACGCACCAGGGTAGGGCGGCCGAGAATGTGCTGTTCTCGTACCTGGTGAAGGCAGGACAGGTGATCCCCGGCAATGCGCATTTTGACACCACCAAGGGGCATATAGAGGCCCGCAAGGCAGTGGCGAAAGACGTGACCTGCGACGAGGCCAAGGATACGCAACTGGAGGCGCCATTCAAGGGCAACGTATCGCTGGAGAAACTGGAGAAGGTGCTGAAGGAGAACGAGGGCAAGGTGCCATTCATGGTGCTGACGGTGACGAACAACACCGTAGGCGGACAGCCCGTCTCGATGGCTAATATCAAGGCTACATGCGAGCTATGCCACCGGTATGGCGTGGCCGTGAATATGGACTCGGCACGCTTTGCAGAGAATGCGTACTTCATCAAGACCCGCGAACCCGGCTACGAGAACAAGACGATCAAAGAGATCGCGAAGGAGATGTTCAGCTACGTGGACTCGATGACCATGTCGGCCAAGAAGGACGGACTGGTGAATATGGGCGGATTCATCGCCACGAATCGACAGGAGTGGTACGAGGGTTGCAAGCAGTTCTGCATCCCGTTTGAGGGTTTTCTCACATACGGCGGCATGAACGGACGCGACATGGCGGCACTATCAGTAGGACTGATGGAGAATACGGAATACGACATGCTGGATACGCGCATCCGTCAGGTGGAGTACCTGGCCAAGAAACTGGATGAATACGGCATACCGTACCAGCGTCCCGCCGGCGGACATGCCATATTCGTGGATGCGGACAAGGTGCTGGATCAGATACCGAAAGAGGAATTTCCGGCGCAGACGCTGACCTGCGAACTATACCTGGAAGCCGGTATACGAGCCTGCGAGATAGGGTATATCCTGGCGGATCGTGACCCCGTGACGAGGGAGAATAGGTTCGGCGGACTGGACTTCGTACGCCTGTGCATCCCGAGACGTGTATATACGAACAACCATATGGACGTGATAGCCGCGGCGCTGAAGAACGTGTATGACCGTAGGCACGAGATCAAGCACGGACTGCGTATCACGAAGGAGGCGCCGCTCATGCGACACTTCACGGTAGAACTGGAGCGAATCTGAGAGGCCGTCAGCCATCGGCCAGGTCAGACCTGCGTCAGGTGCTTCCGAGCACTCCGATAAAGAGCCGAATGCTGAAAGCTGAAAGCTGAATACCACAAAAAAATCGCACATAAATTTGCACATGTGCGATTTTTTTTGTACCTTTGCGCCCGATTTTGGAAAAATAGAAATGGAAAAGCATTATTTAGAATATCTGAACAGCGTCATGAAGCGTCAGTGGGACGACGAAGCGCTGTCGGACTACGGCGAAGCCAAGGCCTATACCTTTGGTGGTCTGGCCCAGGAAATGCTGCGCCTGCATGAGCTGTTTAAACTGCTCGGCATCAAGAAGGGCGACAAGATCGCACTGGCCGGACGCAACTGCGCCAACTGGGCTGTAGCCTACCTGGCTATTGCATCGTATGAAGCCGTAGTGGTCAGCATTCTGCAGGACTTCAAGGCCGAGGATATCAGTCACCTGTTGGCGCACTCGGACTCGAAGTTGCTCTTCGTAGGTCCGTACGTATGGCACGAACTTCAGCACCAGCCCTTGGCCGAGGTGCAAGCCGCCGTGTCGCTCGTAGATTTCAGTCCGCTGAAAGTGGCGGAAGGCGTAGCATTCCCCACGGAACAGGAACTGGACGAAGCCTACAGCAAGCATTATCCCCAGGGCATTGAGCCGGAGGATATCCACTTCACGGCCGATGCGGATGCGATGTGCCTGATCAACTATACATCGGGCAGTACGGGTAGTCCGAAGGGCGTGATGCTGAACGGACGCAGCCTGAGCAACAACGTAGAGGTAGGGCATCAGATCCTGCCGGTAGAACCCGGACAAAGACTGGTATCGATGTTGCCGTTGGCGCATATGTTCGGCCAGGTGTGCGAGTTCCTATATCCGCTAACATGCGGTACGCATATCTACTTCCTGACGAAGAGCCCGACGCCATCAATACTGCTGAAAGCGATGCAAGAGGTGCAGCCCTACCTGGTAGTGACCGTACCGCTCGTGATCGAGAAGATCCACAAGAAATCGCTGGACCCGATGCTGAGCAAGAAGGTGATCCGTGCATTCTGGTACACACCTATCGTGGGTCAGATCATTCGAGCTCGCGTGAAGAGCGCCCTGAAGAATGCCTTTGGCGGCAAGTTGCGCTACTTCATATGCGGCGGTGCGGCGATGAATCCCATCGTAGAGAAATGTCTGATGGATATCCACTTCCCGCTCTCGATCGGCTACGGCATGACGGAGTGCGGACCGCTAATCGGCGGTAACCCGCCTAAGTACTTCAAGGCGCGCTCGGGTGGTGTGCCGGTGAAGAATATGGAGGTGAAGATCGACAACCCGAATAACTCGGGCGTAGGCGAGATACTCGTGAAGGGCGAGAACGTGATGATGGGATACTACAAGAACGAGGAAGCCACGAAGGCCGTCTTTACCGAGGACGGATGGATGCGTACGGGCGACCTGGGATGTATGGACAAGCGCCAGAACATATTCATCAAGGGGCGCAACAAGACCATGATCCTGGGCGCCAGCGGACAGAATATCTATCCGGAGGAGATCGAGGATAAGCTGAACAACCAGACCGGAGTAGGTGAGTCGCTCGTGGTAGAACGCGAGGGCAAACTGGTGGCACTCGTCTTCCCCGACGAGACGCTAGCTAAGCGCATGACCCTGGAGGAACTGCAGAAGCAGATGCGCGAGAACCTGCAACGGCTCAACAAACTCATACCGGGCTACTCGCAGGTATCGGACATCGAGATCAAGCAAGAGCCCTTTGAGAAGACGCCGAAGAAGTCGATCAAGAGGTTCCTGTATAAGTAAAGGCGAAAGATTATAGGCGAAAGGCTAAAGAATGGCAAAAAAGGTGCTCATAGCGATGTCGGGCGGGATTGACTCAACAGTGTCGGCGATACTGCTCAGAGAGCAAGGGTATGACCTGGTAGGTTGTACCTTTCGCACGTTTGATAGCATACGTGAGTCGTGCCTGGCCAAGGAGAAAGGGTGCTGCTCGATAGAGAGCATCATGGAGGCCAAGCACAACGCCGAGCAGATGGGCTTTGAGCATCATATCGTGGACTATCGCGACACGTTCCGACGGCAGGTGATCCGGAACTTTGTGGACGAATATAACCGCGGAAGAACGCCGAACCCGTGCGTACTGTGCAACGCCTATATCAAGTGGGGCGAATTGCTGCGCATGGCCGACGAGATGGGTTGCGACTATATCGCTACGGGGCATTATGCCCGCACCCAGGAGCATGACGGCCATATGTACCTGGCCACGGCGGCCGATACGCATAAGGACCAGACCTACTTCCTATGGCGGCTGACGGAGCAGAACCTGCGTAGAACTATCTTCCCGCTTGGCGATTTGACCAAGGACCAGGTGCGTCAGATAGCACGGGATCACGGCTATGAGACGCTGGCGAAGAAACGCGAGAGCCAGGAGATATGCTTCGTGCCGGACAACGACTACCGCAGGTTTCTGAAAGACGAGGGCGTAGAGACGCAGCCGGGTGAATACGTGGATCGTGAAGGGCACGTGCTGGGAAAGCATGAGGGCTTTCAGCACTATACGATCGGTCAGCGCAAGGGCTTAGGGATCGCGCTGGGTAGTCCGCGCTTTGTAACGCATATCGATGCGGAACATAACCGCGTCATGCTGGGCGAACGCGACGACCTGCTGGCTACGGAGGCTACGGCGACGGACCTGATGCTGATCAACGAGGAGGCGCTCAGGAAGAATCCCGCAGTGGAAGCCCGCGTACGCTACCGTTCGCCGGCCGTGAAAGCCCAGGTGGCGGTAGAGGCCGATAGGATAAGACTACGGTTTGAGCAAGCAGTATGGGGCATTACGCCCGGACAGTCGGTGGTGATGTACCAGGACGGAAGGGTAGTAGGAGGAGGACTTTTGGAGAATTAAAAATTTTTAGTCGAAAGATAAAAGTCGAAAGAAAAAAGCCTAGTATGTATTCGTTATTGAAAACGATAGTAACAATATCATTATCTGCTTTCGACTTTCGACTATGGACTTTAGACAACATAAAGATGAAACGTATAAGTATTGTATTAGTTTGTTTGCTGGCGGCTGGGATGGTGACAGCCAGAGATGTTAGGTATGCCTTTCTGGGTGATAGCAACACCTGGAACGGTGGGGTAGACTGCTCGCGACAAGAGAGCTGGACCTACTGGTTTATGCAGCAGATGCAACCGGCTACGTGCTACAATCTGGCACGTTCGGGAGCCACATGGACCAACACGGCAGAGACAATGCGTGCGCCGTATGACAGTACGGCTGTGCTGAGTGAGCAAAACGTAGTATTCAATCAGGTGGTACGCTTGCTGCAACGCGTGCAACTGAAAGTGCAGGACGCACCGGACGTGATCCTGATCATGGCCGGCACCAACGATGCATGGTTTGAACAGAAGCGACCGGGTATATGGGACATGACGGTAGAAGAGGCTTTTGCCGTGGACGGCAAGGTGCTGATGCACAAGGAGCCGGGTGAGGTAGGTTCGCTGGCCCTCTCGGTGCGCTACAGCGTAGAGACCCTGCAACGGGCCTTTCCGCTGGCCGATATCGTGCTGCTGACGCCCATGCCGACTACCAAGGCGTCGGCGGAGAAAATCGCCCGCGTGAGTGAGGTGATCGACGGATGCGGACTGGCAGCCGGCGTGCCGGTGATCCACCTGGAGAATGAACAGATAGAGACCAAAGACGGCACTCATACCAATGTGGCGGGGGCCAAGAAACTGGGACAGAAAATAGCTGGAATCATTACGCGCTATGGTATTCGCTGATTTGTTTTTTCTGTTCGGCTTCCTGCCGGCATTTGCGATATGCTACCTGCTGGCGCGTCTGCTGGATCAGGGATTTGAGTCGCTGAGTTGCCGGAACTGGGTGCTGGTGTTTTTCTCGCTGGTGTTCTACGCCTGGGGCGAACCGGTGTACGTACTGCTGATGATCGGATGCGTACTGATGAACTACCTGGCCGGGTTGGTCATAGACCGTGCGAATGACACATGGCGCACGGTGGCGCTGGTGGTAGGACTGGTATGCAATATCGGCATACTGGGTACGTTCAAGTACGCCAACATGATCGCGGAGACGCTCAGCAGCTTCGGGCTGCCGGTAGCGAATCCCCATATCGCCCTGCCGATAGGTATATCGTTCTATACGTTCCAGTCGATCAGTTACCTGATAGACGTCTATCGCTACGACTCGCCGGCGCAGCGACGGTTCTCGAACCTGCTGCTGTATATATCGATGTTTCCGCAGTTGATAGCCGGTCCTATCGTGCGTTATGACACGGTGGCCAGCGAGATTGAGGACCGTGAGGTGACGGCTGATGATGTCGCCGAGGGACTGTATCGGTTCATGCTGGGTCTGGGTAAGAAAGTGATCATTGCCAACCAGATCTCGGCGGTGGCAGACCAACTGCTCGGTCAACTCTCGGAGCAGACCACCTCGATAGGTGCGGCTACGGGACTGATAGCTTTTGCGCTACAGATATACTTCGATTTCTCGGGCTATTCGGACATGGCGATCGGTATCGGACGCTGTCTGGGATTCCACTTCAAGGAGAACTTCGACCATCCGTACTGCTGCACGTCGATCACGGATTTCTGGCGCCGGTGGCATATGTCGCTGGGTAGTTTCTTCCGCGACTATGTCTATATCCCCATGGGCGGCAACCGTCGTCATCAGTCGCTGAATATACTGGTGGTATGGTTTCTAACGGGACTATGGCACGGCGCCAGTTGGAATTTTGTTATTTGGGGTATGTACTTCGGCTTGATCGTAGCGCTGGAGAAATTCACTATTGTGAAGTTGGAGAAGAACCTGTGGCTGCGTCCGTTGCTGCATGTATACAGCCTTGTGATCGTACTGATAGGTTGGGGTGTGTTCTACTTTGATGATTTCGGGCAGATGCTTCTCTTCTTCCGCCAACTGTTCACAGCCGGCGGTGGGCTGGACTTCCTAACCCGTTCGCTGGTGATGAACAAGCTGTGGCTATGGGTGCTGGCGATCGTATGCTGCCTGCCGCTACGCGACTGGCTGAAGCGGGGTGTAGAGAATGAGACCGCGAGAATGGTATGTCATATCCTGGTGTCGATCGTCATACTGGGCGTAAGCATCGCCCTGCTGGTCGGCGCAACGAATAATCCGTTTTTATATACACGATTCTAATGAAACAAAGTTATATCTATATCACACTGATGACCGTACTGGTGCTGACGGTACTGGTTGTCTTTTATGTACTTCCGCGGCCTACGTTCTCTGAACTGGAGCGCAGGGACCTGACGGAAGCGCCTGTACTGCCGGCCTGGGAGTCGGACTCGCTGCAGAGCGGACAGTTTACGGAGCATGTCTCTCGTTGGTTCTCGGACACCGAGCCTTTTCGCGAACAGCTGCTGCAGGTGAGTATGTGGCTGGATCGCCATATGGGCCTGACTATAGGTGAGGGCGAGGAGCAGGTGACTTTTCATGCGGCGGATCAGCAGAGCAACGACGATGCGGATGCCGAGGAATTGGGACTGACCGACGACCGCGAGATAGCCGACTATGAGAACCGTCAGAATGCGGACGAAGCGGCTAAGATAGCCGGTGCGGGTATCATCATCTGCGGTAAGCCGGGAGAGGTGCGTGCGATGAGTGCGTACCACGGTAAGGATGGCGGCAAGCGGTATGCCGATGTGTGCAACGCGTATAAACGGGCCTTCCCGGGCGTGAATGTATACTGTATGGTGATTCCGACGGCGGTGGAGTTCTACTGCCCGGACGTAGCCAAAGAGAGTACGCGCTCGGAGCTGAGCACGATACGCAGCACGTATGCGCAACTGGACGACTCGGTGAAGGCTGTAGATATCTACACCGTGCTGGGCAAGCATGCCGGAGAGGATATCTATTTAAGAACCGACCACCACTGGGCGCCGCTGGGAGCCTACTATGCGGCTGAGCGGTTTGCACGGGTAGCGGGCGTACCGTATAGAGACCTAAGCGAATACAATAGGGAGGTGGTGCATGGCTTTGTAGGTACGATGTACGGCTACAGCCACGATATGAGCGTGAAGGAGTCGCCCGAGGATTTTGTATACTATACGCCCAAGGACTCGGATTATGAGACGACGTACGTGGTTTATACGGTAGACAAGTCGTACAGGGTGACCGCCGAGGCAGCGGCGTATACGGGTTCGTTCTTCGGCCATTTCAGCGACGGCAGTTCGGGCGCATACTGCGTGTTCATGGGCGGAGATAGCAAGATCACCCAGGTGCGCACCTCGCAGCAGAACGGACGCCGACTGCTGATCCTCAAGGACAGCTTTGGCAACGCGCTGGTGAGCTATCTGTTCGGTTCGTTTGAAGAGGTGCACGTAGTGGACGGCAGGTACTTCACGAAGAATATGCGCGAATACGTGGAGCAGAACGGGATCACGGATATACTATTCTGCAACAACGTCTTCAAGGTATACGGCGGCGGAGGCAAATACATGGACTTCCTGACGCAGGAGAGCTGGCCGTACAAGGGGCGGAATCCGGCGCGTCCTAAAGCAACCGCTCAAGCGCAATAAGCGTCAGTCGGCTCAGGCCGTACTCATCCAGATCACGCAGGGCCACGCGTCGCGTTCCCTCGAGAGCAGGCAGTTCAGGGACTGTCTGCTTTTCGAATCGGGCATAGAGACGCTGATGGCTCAGGATATGCTTGAGTTCTACGGACGGCACGCCGGGCGTAGGAGGCAGCAAGGCATCCCGGGTCTCGACGAGCGGAAATTCCCAGAGATGCTGCCATATGTCGCGCTCGGTACGCTGGCGAATGAGCGTATAGCGCTCTCCGTCGTGTTCGGCCAGGTAGATGGTGTAGTTGAGGTAGCGGTCGCGCAACTGAGGCCGTGGCTTGCGTACGGGCAGCAGTTCAGCCGTGTCGTGCTGATAGCCCAGGCAGAGCGTCTGGAGCGGACAGGAAGAGCAGCGTACATCGCCCGTCTCCGGGTCGGCGAGCGAGGGTGTACAATGGAGTGCGCCGAGCTCCATGATGGCAGCATTGAAGAGGCCGGGATGTTCGCGGTCGAGCAACTGAAGAATGAGTTCATGGAAATGGCGTTTGCCCCGGGACGTGTCGAAGGGGAGGTCGCAGTCGAAGAGGCGTGCCACGACGCGATACACATTGCCGTCCATAGCAGGATAGGGAAGATCGTAGGCAAAAGCCGTGATTGCACCGGCCGTATAGTCGCCTATGCCGGGCAGGGAACGGATGTCCTCGTAGCGGGTAGGGAAGGGTTGCCATCCACGCTCGACGATCATACGCGCACATTTATATAAGTTTCGCGCGCGCGAGTAGTAGCCGAGTCCCTGCCATAGGCGCAGCACCTCCTGCTCGTCGGCCGCGGCCAGGCTATCGACATCCGGGAAGCGGGACGTGAAACGGAGGTAGTATTCCAGCCCCTGCTGCACGCGCGTCTGCTGGAGGATAATTTCGGAGAGCCAGATGCGATAAGCGTCGTGTGTATCACGCCACGGAAGCACACGACGATGATGCTCCCACCAGCGGTATAATTGATCGTATAAGTATGTCAAATTCATCGTTTTAGTGCGATTTTCATCAAAAATTGGTGCAAAATTACAAAAAAATCACAAAAAATGCAATTTTTTTTGCAAAAAACTTTTGTATTTCAATAATTTATAGTAATTTTGTACCCGCTTTTCGTTTTGAAGAGCCGAAAGACGTAATTTTTATATAAAATAAACACATACAATTATGACAAAAGCTGAACTTGTAAACGCCATTGCTATCTCGACGGGATATGACAAGACGACTATCTCGAACATCGTAGAGGCAGGTATGGCGAAGATCAAAGAGACGGTGACCGCAGGCGACAGTGTATATCTGCGCGGTTTCGGTAGTTTCACCGCCAAGACACGCAAGGCAAAAATTGCCCGCAACATTTCAAAGAACATCTCGATTGAAGTACCTGAGCACAAGATTGCTTACTTCAAGCCGGCAGATGAGTTTAATAGCATGGTTCGTTAACCGAAAGATCACTGAATTATTAATTTTATAACATCTATTTTACTATGCCAAACGGAAAGAAGCATAAGAGACATAAGATGTCGACGCACAAGCGTAAAAAACGTCTGCGCAAGAATCGTCATAAGCATAAGTAAGTCTTAGGACGATTTCGTTCTGTGCAATATGCTTTGTGGCGATAAGCTTGTCTGGGCGCAGATAAGCTTGCCACAAGGCATTTTATTTATTGATTTATTAAGACAACAAATCCTATGAAAAGCGAATTAATTGTGGACGTACAGCCGCATGAGATTGCTATCGCACTGACGGAGGACGATCGCCTGCAGGAGATCAACCGTGAGAAGCGCAACGAGGATAACTTTGCGGTAGGTAATATCTATTACGGCCGCGTGAAGAAAGTGATGCCAGCGTTGAATGCAGTGTTTGTGGATGTAGGTTATGAGAAAGAAGCTTTTCTACACTATTTGGATTTAGGTTCGGAGTTTCGTACTTTCCAGCAGTTTGTCACCAAGGCTGTCTCGGATCGTCGCCGCGTGCCGGCTATCGAGAAGCAGAAGCGTCAGCCTGAGGTGGGCAAAGAAGGAAAAATCGAAGATGTATTGAAAGTGGGAGACACCCTACTGGTGCAGGTGACTAAAGAGCCGATCAACACCAAGGGACCCCGACTGACAGCCGAGATATCGATAGCCGGACGCAACATGGTGCTGATGCCATTGTCGGACGGCGTAATGGTGAGCCAGAAGATCAAGCGCGAGAGCGAACGCTCACGACTGAAGCAACTGATATCGTCGATCAAGCCCCACGGCTTTGGCGTCATCGTACGTACGGTGGCCGAAGACAAGCGCGTGGCGGAACTGGATACGGAGTTGCGACTACTGGTAGAGCGCTGGCACGAGACGGTCAAGCAGCTGCAACAGAAGCAGCCGGTAAGCCTGGTGAGTGAAGAGATAGGACGCACGATAGGTATCATTCGCGATATGCTCTCGTCGAGCTTCACGAGTATACAGGTCAACGACGAGAGCATCTACGAGGAGGTGAAACAATATCTGACATTGATTGCACCCGAGAGCGCCAAGATCGTGAAACTATACCACCAGAAGCAACCCATCTTCGACAAATTTGACATCACCCGACAGATGAAGACCGGTCTGGGCCGTACCGTGGGATTCAAGCACGGCGGCTACCTGATCATAGACAAGACCGAAGCCCTGTTTTCCATAGATGTCAATTCGGGTAGCAAGAAGCTATACGAAGACCAGGAAGAGAACGCATTCCAGTACAACATGGCTGCCGCCGACGAGATCGTGCATCAGCTTCGCCTACGTGATATAGGAGGTATTATCATTATCGACTTCATCGATATGCATACCAAGGAGCATCAGCAGCAACTCTACGACTACATGCGTAGCTTAATGGAGCGCGACCGAGCCAAACACAACATTTTGCCGCTCAGCAAATTCGGACTGATGCAGATCACCCGCCAACGCGTGCGCCCCGCTGTAGAAGTGGAAGTGATGGAGACCTGTCCAACGTGCGGAGGAAAAGGAAAGATACAACCGTCGATCTTGTTTACCGACCAGGTAGAAGAGCAGGTTGCACATTTGTCAGAGCATTACGGACGAGGACTCCGACTGCATCTGCACCCCTATGTATATGCCTATGTTTGCCGAGGACTACTGGGTAGCCTCAAGCATCAATGGCTAAGGAAATACGGCGTGCACGTGGTGGAAAATCAGAGCCTGGGTATGCTCCAGACGAAATTCTACGACTCAAAGGGCGAAGTTATCGACCCGGAGTCCAAATAGCAGAAAAGCCAAAGATAAAGCCCAGCCGTAATGGCTGGGCTTTATCTTTACTCCTCGACTTCCGCTCCCGGTACGTAGCGCTTGAGTACGCGTGCCACGCCGGTGGTCCATGAGTTGATGGAGTCGTTGTCCATCTGCAAGCCGGAGATCATCTTCACGACCTGGTCGATCGGCATGCCGTAACGCAGCACGCCGGAGATGAGGCGGGCGTAGTTCCAGAACTCGCGGTCGAACTTATAGCTCAGTCCCTCTACCGTGGTCTTGAAGCCACGGGTATTGACAAACTGGAAGTCGTAGCGCTTCTGGCCATCCTCCTTGACCACTTTGATGATCTTGCCCTTGGTGACGCTCTTAGGTAGGGCGATACCCATCTCGTCGTCGGCCAGACCGGTGAATATCTCGTAGGGACGGCCGTCCTTGAGGCCCACAAAGGCAATCCATTTATCTTTCTGGTTCTGGAAGCGCACCACGTCGGCTTCCAACTCGGTAGGACGCTTGAGCAGCGTCATGTCTTGTATCTGATTCTCCATAATCTAAATCAATCAATAAAACTAATCTTGGCCGAGCAGGAGGTGTCTCCGTTCTCGGTCTTCTGCTGGTACTGTACGCCATCGTCGCTCACGAGGTAGTAGGTCTGGAGCGTCTCGCCGAGCATAACCTCCTTGCTATAGTAGATGTCGAGCCGCACGGCACGGTCGTAGTAGCAGGGCAGGTAGGTGTCGGTCATGACGCGCAGGTAGTTGCAGCTGTTGCAATGGCGGTTGTAGTCGAGGTCGGAATAGCAGATGCGGTACGGACGTTGTCCCGTAGGTTCGGGAATGGTGGTCATACGTATGCGCTGCATGTCGAGCACCTCGCCGTCTACCGAGTCGGCCAGGATGGGATCGTCGAAGATATTCACTATCTCGCGCTTCTCCATATCGAGCACAGCCCATACCGACTTGCATCGACCTATGAGTCGCCGTTCGCCATCGGGCGTGAGGAGCCACAGGCGATAGTCACGCGTAGAGAGCATGTGGATATTCTGTTCGATCCAGGTCTCGATGACGATATGTTCGTTGTGGGTAGGCAGGTAGTCCATCTCTACGCTCAGGCGCGTCAGGATCCATGTCAGTCCACGCGGGTGGAGCACCTGGATACCAAAACCTAGCTGATCTGCTACGCGTCCTGCTACCTCGAGCAGGTAGTTCTCCAGGTTGTACAGACGCAACCGCTTGCGGTCATCCACCTCCTGGTACTTAATCTCGTATTCGTATTCGTATTTCATTGTCTTCACTCTTTCAACCAACGATCCAACCACTCGAAGAACGTACGTTGCCACAGTATGCCGTTCTGCGGACTGAGCACCCAGTGGTTCTCATCGGGGAAGATGAGCAACTCAGCGGGAATGCCACGCATCTGAGCAGCGTCGAAGGCTGCCATGGCCTGGTTGGCCAGGATGCGATAGTCTTTCTCGCCGTGGATGCAGAGGATAGGTGTGTCCCACTTATCGACAAAGCGGTGGGGGCTGTTCTGGAAGGTGCGTTGTGCCGTAGCGTTATGCTTATCCCAGTAGGCGCCACCCATATCCCAGTTGGCAAACCATTTCTCCTCGGTCTCCAGGTACTGCATCTCCAGGTTGAAAATGCCATCGTGGGCGATGAAGGCACGGAAGCGCTTGTCGTGATGGCCGGCCAACCAATAGACGCTATAGCCGCCGAACGAGGCACCTACGCAGCCCAGGTGGTCTTGATCGACGTAGGGTTCGGTCTTAAACTGATCGATAGCCGCCAGCAGGTCGCGCATACATTGTCCGCCGTAGTCGCCGGAAATCTGTTCGTTCCAAGCGTTGCCGAAGCCCGGCAGACCGCGACGGTTGGGGGCTACGATGATATAGTCGTGGGCGGCCATCATCATGAAGTTCCAGCGGAAGGACCAGAACTGGCTTACCGGACTCTGGGGACCGCCTTCGCAGTAGAGCAGCGTGGGGTATTTCTTGTTGGGATCGAACTGAGGCGGATAGATGATCCAGGTGAGCATCTGCTTGCCGTCGGAGGTCTTCTGCCAACGCGGTTCTACGCGTCCCATCTCGATCTGGTCGTAGATATTCTTGTTCTCCCAGGTCAGTTGTTTCAGCTGAGCGCTATCCTGACTGAGGTCGAGCGAGTAGATCTCGTTAGCCTGTTGCATGGAGTGGCCCAGCAGGTAGGCCTCGCTCTGGGTCAGGTCGGCCAGCGCCAGGTCGTGCTGTCCTTCGGTGAGTTTGGTCATCTCTCCCGCCAGCGTGACGCGGTAGAGCTGGATGGTACCTTGCCAAACAGCCGTGAAGAGCAGCGTTGTATCGTTGAGCCAAGCGTATTCCTCTACGTTGCTCTCCAGCGTCTTGGTGAGCCAACGCAGTTCGCCCGTGAGGCGGTTCCGGACCATCAGGCGGTTCTCGTCGCTCTCATAGCCGTCACGCTCCATGGATTGCCAGGCTATCCACTCGCCGTTGGGCGAATAGCTGGGGTTGGTATCGTAGCCGCCGTTGGGAGCGGTCAGGTTCTGATCTCCGATGCTATCCTGATCTGATTTTTGATTATCAATTTCATACAGATAGATGTCGCTATTGGTCGAGATGGCATACTCGAGTCCCGTCTTCTTGCGGCAGGTGTAGGCTATCTGCTTGCCGTCCGGACTCCAGGCCAGTTGCTCCACGCCGCCAAAGGGCTTCATGGGGCACTCGTAGGCTGTTCCCTCGAGCATGTTATGCGGATTGCTCAGTTCGGCTTCGCTCAGGTAGTCGCCCTCAAACTCGATATTGAGGTCGCACAGGAAGGGTTGCGGCGCCGTCTCGGTCCATTCGTCCCAATGCTTGTACATGAGGTCCTGGTGGATATGGCCGGTAGCCAATGGCAGGTCGGGGTACTTCTCTGCGGTGGTCTGAACGGTCTTGACCTGCTGCACAAGGATGATATGGTCGCGCTTAGGCGAGATCAGAAAACCCTCGATGTCCTTGAGCGTGCCCTCTTTCTGCAGCTCCTTCAGGCCCTCGACCTCTTTGTTCTTCTTGTTCTGACGCAGGTAGAGCTTGCCGTCATGCAGATAGGTCAGGGTAGCACTCTGGCCCAGCCACACCGGGTCCGTTCCGACAAACTCGTCCAGCACCGTTTGGTCCTGGCCATCCATGATACGGATCCAGGTCGTAGAGCGGTTCTCGGCTACGCTATAGTAGCTCACGGTATAGGCTATCCGGCCGCTCTCGCGGTCCACCCGGGCACTACCAATGCGTCCCATGGCCCAGAGACCCTCGGCGGTCAGTCGGCCACCCTCGAGTTGAATCTCCGGCTTCGTGACAGGCGCTTCGCCTTTTTTGCCGGTTAGCTTCTTTATTCCTTCGTGCGCACACCCTGCGCTAAGCATACCAATAACGGCCATAATAAGTAAGTTGCGAAATGTTTTCATGTGGTTAACTTGTAAAAAATCATGCAAAAGTACACTTTTTTTTGCATATATGCAAATTATTTTGTAATTTTGTGCACCGAAAAAATGAAAATAGCATGAAAATACAATTCTTAGGTGCGGCACGTGAGGTCACCGGCAGTAAACACCTCATCACGACCGACAGCGGAAAACGCATCCTCTTGGACTGCGGAATGTTTCAGGGAAAAGGTATGGAGACCGACGCCATGAACCGTGATCTGGGCTTTGAAGCCAAGGACATCGACTACGTCATCCTTTCGCATGCCCATATCGACCATTCCGGCCTGTTGCCCTATATCTACAAACTCGGTTTCCGGGGTGACATCATCTCTACGCCCGCTACGCGTGACTTGTGCGCCATTATGCTGGCCGACACGGCTTTTATCCTGGCGCAGGATGTGCGCTGGTACAACAAGAAGATGGACCGTCTGCATAAGCCACGCATCAAGCCGCTGTTTGACAACCAGCAGGTGGACGGCTGTATGCAGCACTTCATCACCGTGGGGTACAACCGCCGCTTCCGCGTGTGCGACGGCGTTTGGCTTACGTTTACTAATTCGGGACATATGTTGGGTTCGGCCATCTGCTCGCTGGAGATAGAGGAGGGTGGCGGGAAGAAACGCATTGCCTATACGGGCGATATAGGACGTCTGAAGAGCCATATATTGCGTTCGCCGGAGCGCTTCCCGCAATGCGACTACCTGATATGTGAGTCGACGTATGGCGACCGGCTGCACGACGAGTCGCTCGTGACGGAAGAAGAACTGCTGGGCGTAGTAGAAGCTACGTGCGTGTATAAGCACGGCAAACTGATCATCCCGTCCTTCTCCGTAGGTCGTACGCAGGAGATCGTCTATGTGCTCAACAAGCTGTATAACGAGCAGCACCTGCCCAAGATCAATGTCTATGTGGATTCGCCGCTATCGGTCAATGCTACGCATATCTTCCGGATGTACGCCTCGGAGCTGAACGAAGACGTACAGGACGTGATGCGCTTTGATGAAGATCCGTTCGGCTTTAATACGCTGCATTATATCACGGACATTCGCGAGTCGAAGGCGCTGAATACCAGTGACGAAGCCTGCGTCATCATCTCCGCATCGGGCATGATGGAGGCCGGACGTATTAAGCACCATGTGGCTAACCAGATATCTAATCCCAATAATACCATCCTGATCGTAGGCTACTGTACGCCCACCTCGCTGGGCGCACGTATCCAGAAGCCCGGCCTGCAGTGGATCAGTATATTCGGTATGGACCGTCGGATCAAGGCGCATATCACGAAGTTGGAAGGCTTCTCCGGTCACGGCGATTGGCAGGAGATGATCCATTATCTGACCGATAGTCTGGATGTGGAGCAAGTGCGGCGCGTCTTTGTGGTGCACGGTGAAGAAGGAGCCCAGGGTGCCTATCGCGACCACCTGTATGAGGCGGGGTTCCGCGGTATAGAAAATCCTGCTCGCGGCGAGACCGTACTGCTGTAGAAAAAGATTAAGAGCCACCTTTCGAAAAAGGTGACTCTTAGTCGGGTAGGCGAGATTCGAACTCACGACCCCCTGCTCCCAAAGCAGGTATTCTAACCGGGCTGAACTACTACCCGCTCTCGCGTGAACTACGGCTCTATACGATTCGCGACCTCGACGCTCATGGGAATTATCGCCGTGTTCCCGCTCTCCCCAAAATTAAAATTTTCGGGGGCCCCGGAAGACTCCGTCTAATTCTCATTTTGAGAAAGCGGCTGCAAAATTACTGCTTTTTTCTGACATACGCAAATTTTTGAAGAAAAAAGCGTTGTTTTTAATGAAAAAAATATCAAATTATGACCTTTTTGTCCATTCTGCTCAGCGTGATGATGACCTTTACGGTCAATACCAAATCATCGATCATCACCTCTGGCACCTGTCCCAATACGCTTAGTGCCCAATACGCGTGTACGTATCAAAAAGGTACCGTGCGCGCAGGCGATACTGCTACGTTAGATCTCTCCGGTCTGCAGCATATCCAGCTGGAGCAGGTGCGGGTCTATATGCGTTCCAACAAGTCGGCCGGGGCAGGAGAGTTGACTATCAAGGCCGATAATAGCCAGCTCTACGAACTGAACGGCACGTATAAAGACTGGTTTGGAGCGTACAACAACAGCAACTACCAACCTATCGGTTGGACCGGTTCGCTTCAACTCCTTGAGGGTGCGCTCCAGATTCAACTTATCGGTACGACCAACTCGCTCTATATTGAGAAATATGAGGTGGTGTATTCCCAGCTGCCTGCCGAGGCGCATACCGTCACGCTCCATGCCGGCGAAGACATCCGGATCCTGACAGAAACAGCCCCCGGTAGTGGGGTAATGCTACCCGAGTGCGAACAGCGGAACGAATGGTTCTTCCTGGGATGGTCGGACACCGATATCCAGGAACCCATTATCGATAAACCCACCTGCTACATGTCCGGCACCACGTATTATCCGACGCAGGATGAGTCGCTCTATGCGCTATGGACCGACCTAGAACCGCCTACCAGTGAACCGGCCATCGAGCCCATGTCGGGCTACTACCTGCTCGCGATCCGCAACAGCTTGCTCACAGGCGTCGCAAGCAACGGACTGATTGAACTCCTGCCGTTCAGCAATCGCTATTACGACGACCAGATTTATTACCTCGATTTCTGCTCAACCGACACTACACTCACTATTCATAACTACGTATATGACAAGCAGGTAGGGCACAACGAACAACTCACTTTGCTTACGGCCGATTCGTCGGTATGGCACTACCGTTTTCTGCCGGATTCTACCTGTCTGATCTATGCTGCACGGGAGGAGGATCGCTACTGGATTCTCTATCCTAAATCCGAGTCGTCCCAGGTATGGCTCAACTGGTACCTACTGGGTGATAATCCAAACCACCTCTGGACCCTCTATCGGGTACCCGATCCCAATGTACAGGCCCGCTATTGGTCGCATCCTTGGCATACAGCCGTGGAAAGCGTTCCCGCGCCGCATATAGACTATACGATTCCCTTCGGGCCGTACCGTCTGCATATCCACGACGGACAGAAAACGCTGCAACTTTGATAAAATTATTATCAAAGCCTTGCATATGTCAGAAAAAAGCAGTACCTTTGCAGCGTAAATTGGAAAAAAGTGTAGTTATGCAGATACGAAATATCTTTTTTACGGCTTTGTGCTGCCTAATGATGGCGCCTATGACGAGCCGTGCCGACATGCTGGACGATATCATCGACGGTAAGTTCAATCCCAAGACGCTCTCCTCGGGGCAGCAAGACACGCTCCTGCAGGACACCGTCCATCGGCGTTATCGCCTGGAGCGGGAGAACGAGCGCAAGATCTTCCGTCATTCCTTCACGGCCGACTACTATGTATGCGACTCCCAACGCCAGACGCGTAAACTCATCGGTGGCGGCCAGGTGCGCGAAGTGTGCGTATCGCCTAACGGACGCTATGTAGCCTTTGTCAAGGACCGTAATATATATATCCATAAGTTGGATTTCGGCACCGAAGTGGCCGTTACCGCCACCCAAGATCCCTTTATCTTCAACGGCGTAAGCGACTGGCTCTACGAGGAAGAGTTTGGTCAAACCACGCTCATGGCTTTCTCGCCCGACTCCCGCCAACTGGCCTTTATCCGTCTGGACGAAAGCCAAGTGCCGGTTCATTACTGGGAGCGTTATTTGGATGGCCCGTATCCCGTGCAGGATTCGCTCTACTATCCTAAGGCCGGTCAACCCAATGCACGGGCGAGCGTACACGTATACGATATAATGACCAAGCAGACCCGTCCCATCGACCTGGGCAGCGATACGACGATGTATATTCCCCGTGTGCGTTGGACCAATCCCCAGATTGACAAGCGTCAGAAAGAGAGCGAACGCGTAGGCGACCTGGTCATCATGACCCTGGATCGTGATCAGACGCGCATGAATATCCTCTCCGGAAGTGCCAAATCTACCGTCATGCGTCCGCTCTACAGCGAGAGCAGCAAGAACTACTATATCGACTATTCGCTCTTCGACGAATGGAAATGGTTGACAGACGGTCGCATCGTCATGCTGAGCGAGAAAGACGGATGGCGTCAGGTCTATCTGGCTTCTGCACAGGGCATTATCCAGCGTCGTCTCTCGCAAGACGGTATGGACGTTACAGGCATCGTGGGTGTGGATGAATCGACGGGTACGGTATATTATACGGCGGCAACTACACCTGCTACGCGTCAGGTATATGCCGTGAGTCTCAAGGGTGGGGCACCCAAACAACTGACTTCGGAGGAGGGAACGCACAGCATGCGTCTCAGTCGCAACGGCAAGTTGGCTATCATCTGCTTCCAGTCGTTCACGCAGCCCAACCGCTATACGCTCTATTCCGTCAACGGTATGACGCTGAAGCAACAACGCGTGCTGGAGGACAATAAGGCGGTTCAGCAGGCTTGGCAGGCCCACAACGCCCCGGAACCTAAACTGCTGCAAATCCAAGGTGATAACGGCAATGGGCTGGCTATGCAGGCAATGCTTCTGCGTTCGCCAAAAACGAATGGTCCTTCGCCATTAGTCGTCATGCAATACTCCGGTCCGGCCAGCCAACGTGTGCTGAACCGCTGGCGCAAACGCTTTGAGTATGTGCTGGCCTCGCAGGGTTACACAGTGCTCATCGTCGATCCGCGTGGTGGCGACTGTCGTGGACGTGAGTGGCGCAATAAGACGTATATGAACCTGGGTGTACTGGAGGCCGAGGACCTAATCTCGGCGGCCAACTGGGCCGCACAGCACGAGGGCGTAGATGCTGACCGGATGGCGTTGCTCGGCTGGAGTTATGGTGGTTTCCAGACCATCATGACCATGTGCCAGGCCGAGAGTCCGTTCCGTTGCGGCATTGCTATTGCGCCCGTTACCGACTGGCGACTCTACGACACGGGTTATACCGAGCGCTTCATGCGTCGTCCGCAGGTGAACTTCGGCGGATACGATTCGAGCGACCTCACCCGCCGTGCCGGCGACCTGAAGGGCGAACTGCTGCTTATCCATGGCATGGCCGACGACAACGTGCATGTGCAGAACGCGATGGTGCTCACTGAGGCACTCGTTCAGGCCGGCAAGCAATTCCAGATGCAGCTCTATACCGACGACAACCATCAGCTGCGTCAGCGCGCCAATGCACGCCATATGCACCAACGTATGTTGAAATTTTTACAAACTAATCTATAACACATCATGAAAAAATATGCTTTAGGTATCGACTTGGGCGGTACAGGAACCAAGTTCGGTTTGGTAAGCGAAGACGGCAAGGTGCTTCGCAGTAGTAGTATTCCCACGCAGCAATATCCCGACATCAACGAGTATTGTGACGTGCTCTGCCAGGAGATGCGCAAACTCGTAGAGGCAGAGGGTATCGAGATGAGCGACATCGTAGGCGTAGGATGCGGTGCGCCGAATGCCAATTTCTATTCAGGTTGTATCGAGCAGGCGCCCAACCTGCCTTGGAAAGGTGTGGTACCGTTTGCCAAGATGATAGGCGAGCGTATGGGCGTTAAGTGCACCATTACCAACGATGCGAACGCAGCTGCACAAGGCGAGATGATCTACGGATCGGCACGCGGCATGAAGAACTTCATCGTCATCACCCTGGGTACGGGCGTAGGTTCGGGTATCGTTATCGACGGTAAACTGTTGTACGGTCACGACGGCTTTGCCGGTGAACTCGGCCACTGCAAGATAGATCATACCGGCAAGGGACGTCTCTGCGGATGCGGTCAGCACGGTTGTATCGAGGCCTATGCTTCCGCTACCGGTGTAGCGCGTACGGCCAAGGAGATCGTGACGGCTACCACCCAACCGACGCTCCTGCGCCAAGTGGCTGATATCGACAATATCACCTCCAAGGACGTCTTCGACGCTGCCGAGAAGGGTGACGCAGTAGCTAAGCAGATCTTCGACTATACAGGTCATCTGCTCGGTCAGAAACTGGCTGACTTTGTGCATTTCTCCAGCCCGGAGGCTATCATCCTCTTTGGCGGTCTGACCAAGTCGGGCCACTGGATTATGGATCCTATCCGCGAGGCATTGGACGCTAACCTCATGCCGATCTGGAAGGGCAAGATCCCTGTATCCATCTCCGTACTGAAAGACTCCGACGCCGCTATCCTCGGTGCTTCCTCGCTGGCTTGGTAAAACTGAGAGACATATGGCAATCGCTCTACCCGTACGCTACATTCCGTATGGGTAGGGCGGTGTATCTCACCTTTGACGACGGACCGATACCCGAAGTGACGCCACAGATGCTGGAAATTTTGGAACGTTATGGGGTCCGTGCTACCTTCTTCATGGTGGGCGAGAATATCGACAAGCATCCCGAGGTGTTTCATCAGGTGGTGGCGGCCGGTCACAGCATCGGTAACCACACATACAACCATCTAAAGGGATGGCGTACGCCCTATAAGGACTATATGGCCAACGTGGCGAAATGGGAAGAAGCAGCAGCGAGGAATTATCCGCATGGCTATCCTGCTCCGGTTCTAAACCGGTTTAGGCCGCCTTATGGAAAGGCTACGCTCCGTCAGCGTATAGCCTTGCATAAGCTGGGTTATCGCCTTATCTACTGGGATATCCTGACGCGTGACTATGAGGCTACGCGTATGCCGGATGAGATGTTCCGTCAGATTCGTCGCCATGTTCGTCCCGGCAGCATCATCAATTTTCACGACTCGCTCAAGTCCAACCAACGCATGCTGGAGGTACTCCCGCGGGTTATTGAATTCCTACAGGCAGAACATTATGAGATTCAGACACTATAACATCCTATTATTTCTGCTTGTCCTCCTGGCCGGCTGTGCCAACCGAGGGATCGGACCGCAAGGTGGTCCGAAGGACTCTATTCCCCCTAAGGTGCTCCGCGAGGAACCCGAGAACGGTACGGTCAACTATACCGGTAAGACCGTCACTATCCATTTCGACGAGTACGTCCAGCTTGATAATGTCTCCCAGCACCTGCTTATCTGTCCGCCGCAGAAGCAGATGCCTGATATCAAGCAGGTGGGGAAGATGGTCCGTCTGACTTTCCAGGACCCGCTGCTGGACTCCACGACTTATTCGGTCGATTTCGGTGCGGCGATCTGCGACTTTCATGAGAAGAACCCGCTCAAGAACTATTTCATTGCCTTTTCCACGGGTCCCGAGATCGACTCGCTCGAGGTGTTTGGCCACCTGTACAACGCCGAGGACCTCAATCCCGTCAGCGGCGTCATCGTAGGTCTGCAGGCCAACCTCCACGACTCGGCCTTCACCACGCTGCCCCTCACCCGTATCGGTCGCACCAACGAGCAGGGACAGTTCAGCATCCATAATATCCGTCCCGGCACCTACCGGCTCTACGGACTCGGCGACATCAGTAGCGACTATATGCTGCAGCCGGGCGAAGCATTGGCTTGGTCCGACTCACTCGTCACGCCCGTAACGGAGACCGACTCGCTGGGCAATGTATACGTAGGTCCTAACGACCTCACGCTCTACTATTTCCGCGACACCAAGGTGCAGCACCGCTTCATGCGGACCCGCCGCGAGGAAGCCAACCGCATCGTGATGGTCTTCTCGGCGCCTCAGGACTCCATGCCCCGACTGCGCGGACTCGACTCCGTCAGCATGGACGATATCTATGTGCAGACCTCTCAACGTCTGGACACGCTCACCCTCTGGTTGCGCGATTCGGCCCTCATCAGTCGCGACTCGATTCGTCTGGAGATGAGTTACTACCGCACCGACTCGCTCTACCAACTGGAGCCGGCTACCGACACCATCCTGGCCTCGTACCGTGCGCCTAATATGACGGCCAAGGTGCTGGCGACTAAGCAACGTGAGGCCGCGGCACGCCGACTGGAGTTGCGCACCAACGGTCGGCAGAAAATGGATGTCTTCGACACCCTGATTGTCACGGCCGTCATGCCTATCGAGCGTATCGAGCAGGATAGTATCCATCTGCGCATGCGCGTGGACTCTACATGGCGTAACATACCGTTCCGCATTGAGTTGCACGACTCGGCGCATATGGCCTTCCGGCTCATCTTCCAGCTCCAGAAGGGCGCGGAGTACGAACTGCGTGTGGATAGCAATGCCGTATGGGATATTTACGGTAAGTCCAATCGCGAGAAACGTTTCCCCATGAGCGTCAAGACCGACAACGACTATGCGACGCTCACGGTCCATATGACCAACCACGACCCGCGCATGCGGCTCCAGGTGCTGAGCGAACAGGATAAGGTGCTGCGTGACGTGCCGGCCGAGCCCTCTACCGTGCTGCGCTATCTGCCGCCTACGGCCTACTACCTGCGTATGTACCTCGACCTCAATGGTGACGGCACGTGGACGACAGGCAGTTGGGAACAACATCGTCAGCCCGAACCCGTCTACTATTACCCCGCCAAGTTGACGCTCAAAGCCAATTGGGAATTTGAGGAGACGTTCGACTATACCGCTAAGCCGCAGGCCGAATCCAAACCCGCCGAGATACGCAAAAATGCAGGTGCCAAGAAGTAAACTGTTCGACTACGCTTTCCTCAGTCTGGGACTCCTGATCCAGGTGGTGACCTATCTCATCACCAATCATCTGTCGCCCGGTTCGCTCTCCCCGCTGTCGCTCGTGAGCGGCATGCTCGGCATATGCTCCGTTTGCCTGGCCGCGCAGGGAAACATCTTCACATATCTCTTCGGATTTGCCCAGGTAGCCACCTACACATGGCTATGCCTGGAGCAACGCCTCTACGGCGAGGTGGCCATCAATGCCTACTATTTCCTGACCATGATCTATGGCGTTTTTGTCTGGCGTCGCCGACTCAGCAATAGCTATTCCGTGCAGACTCGCCGCATGCGAAGGTCGGTGTTTGCCATCATCGCCTTGGCTTCTATCGTGGTGTCCGCACTCGTAGGGTGGATGCTCAGCCGCTGGACCGACGACACCCAGCCTTACCTGGACGCCTATACAACAATACCTGCGCTTGTGGCACAGGTACTGATGATTCTTGTCTATCGCGAACACTGGTATCTATGGATCGCGGTCGATATTCTCTCCGTCGCCCTATGGATCAATGCCGGCGACTATTGCATGACGGCCCAGTATGTCTTCTGGTGCGCCAACTGCGTGTACGGTTTTATTCGTTGGACTGAGCGTAACGCCGACGACATTCGCTAAGCGCTGCCTTCAGCTCTTTGTCAAAGCGCAGATGGTAGGCTATCTCACCTTTCTGGTAGTAGTAGCGTAGTACGATCTCGCGTCCCAGCAGCTCCTTGGTATGATCTATATTGCGAAGTATCGCCTCGCGGTAGTCCGGACGCAGACGCTCCTGCAGGTCCTGCAGTTGCTGGATTGTTGTCGAGTCCAGGTCCTCATGCTGGGCCATATCCAGCAGTTTCTTGTAGTACTTGCTCGTCTCGGTCTCGTAGGTGAATTTCTTCTCGTCCAGGAATCGGATAAAGTCCTCGATATCCTCGTTGGTCAGTTCAAAACTGAGCGGATCGGGTAGGTTGGCATGCTCCTGATGATACTTGGTGGCATAGTCAAAGTACATGTTCTGCGAGTAAAGCGCATACGACACGTCCAGTTTGCTGGAGTCGCTCAGCACGATGTCCGGCTGTATACCGCCGGCCGAATCACGCTTCAGTTCATTGCCCTTCTGACGCTCCGCATAGTCGATGGCTTGGATACAACGGCCGGAGGGTAGGTAGTAGCGCGCCGTGGTCACCTTGAGCGAGCCGTTATGTGCTACCTGGCGTATGCTCTGCACCAGTCCCTTGCCATATGTCCGTTCGCCGATCAACTTGGCGCGTCCCAGGTCCTGCAGCGCACCCGATACGATCTCGGCTGCCGAAGCGGTGTTGTTGTTGACCATCACGATCAGCGGCAGGTCGGGATAACGTGCGTCATAACGCGTATTGTACTCGTAGAGCGGTTCGTCGTTCTTGCCCTTGGTGTTCACCACCATTGTACCGCGTTCCACAAACAGGTTGACGATATTCACAGCTTCGCTGATCAGTCCACCGCCGTTGTCGCGCAGGTCCAGGATGAGCGAACCGATATGCTCTTTTTCTACCAGTTCGTCCAGGGCCGTCTGCAGGTCGTGTGCCGAGTTCTCCGTGAAGTCCATAAAGCATATATAGCCCACCGGTTTCTCCAGCGAATCGGCCTTATAGGCAGCATAGTAGCGCACCGGTTCCATGCGGATCTCTTCGCGCAGAAAACTCATCTGCCTTACCTTCTTCTCGCCCGGACGCAGTACCTCTAGCGTGATGGTGCTTCCCGGCAGACCGCGCAGACGCTTGCTCACGTCCGCCACCTTCATGCCTTTCACTTTCACGCCGTCCACCGTCACAATCTTATCGCCCGCCTGCAGTCCGTTACGCTGTGCAGGTAGACCCTCGTAGGGGTTGGCAATGTAGCATTGCAGGTATTTCTCGCCTTTCGCGTCTTGCTCCTCGCGTTGCTGGATCACGGCGCCAATGCCGCCATATTGCCCCGTAGTCATCTCGCGGAGTTTCTTGCTGTCCTCCTCCGAATAGTAAACCGTGTAGGGGTCCACCTGACGCAACATCTGCTCGATAGCCGTCTCGATCAGTTTCTCGTAGTTCAGCGTATCCACATAGTTCACGTCCAGCTGACGCATCACGTCGCTGAATATCTCCAGCTGCTTATCTACGCGGGCCGTGGGTTGGTTCGCGCCGGCGCTGAGCATCACGAAGCTCAGGCAGAGCAGTAGGGTAGTACGTAGTCTGTTCATCTTATTTCAAATGGTTGGGTACAAACTGACTCACATCCTTATTATACGCGTATAGATCACGCACCAGCGTGGAAGATATATGCGCATACTCCGGACGGGTGTAGAGGATGATGGTCTCTACATCGCCCATCTGACGGTTGGCTTCCGCCATGTTGCGCTCATACTCAAAGTCCTCTACGCAGCGGATGCCACGCAGGATAAACCGTGCGTCTGCTTCGCGTGCAAAGTCCACGGTCAAGCAGTCGTATATCTGCACCCGTACGCGCGGTTCGTCCGCAAAGATCTTCTGGATGGCGGTCAGCCGCTCACGAATAGGGAAGGTCTCCCGCTTCGTAGAGTTGCGACCGATGCCGATCACTATCTCGTCAAACAGGTTCAGACCGCGCTTCACAATATCATAATGTCCAATCGTAAACGGGTCAAACGAGCCCGGGAATATTGCTCTTGTCATAGTATTTTTCTGCTTTTTGATGGTTAATAACAGGATTGTTGTACATTTCCAAAAGCCGTTCACGCAGGTAGGCTTCGTCCTTCTGGGGCAGGTCTATCATGCCGAGACGACTCGCAATATATGCATCAAAATCCGTGCCACGCTCAAACAATTCGTACCCTAAAAAGATATGTTGGTCGATGATGAAGCACAGATGATCGATTTGGTCCTTGATGGGCAGCCCGCGATAATCGGGGTGCTGCTCCAGCATACGGTCAATGTCGTGATTGATGCTCGGCGTCAGGCGGTATACAACGTGTCCTTTCCATCCCTTAATGCCTGTCTTCATCGACAGCACATCGTCCTTGGCCCGCTTGCGCCAACGCGGGTTGTCGCGCTTCAGTTGCATCTCCTGGGCCTTCAGGTAGTCGCATGGATCGTATTCGTAGGAGAGGCTCACCGGACAGATATTCAGCTCCTTGACATAGTCAAAAAACTCCTCCACCGGTCGACCCTGCTGCTCAAAGTCGATGGTCAGCATATGCAGCACAGCTGCCTGGGTGCGGTCGTCGCTATCTTTGGCGCGTCCTTCACGTTGCGCCAACCAGATCGACTTGCCCTGTTCGCGCAGGTGTTTGATATAGGCCGATAGCTGCTTGGCATTCTCCAGTTGCTTATGCGCTCCTGCACCACGTTTCACGACAAAGCAGCGGTTGAACCGCACCAGCACCTCGATCCACTTATAGGCAAACAGGTTGTTGCCTATCCCGATGAACGGCCGGATATAGTAGCGAGTGCGGAGCAGCAACGACAGCCAGGCTGCATCCAGCACGATGTCGCGATGGTTGGTCATGAAGAACGCCCCATGCCGTATGTCTTGCTCTATCTGTTTGCGGTCGCCCAGGTAGTCCAGACGGATTCCCTTGGTCGTACGCCGTGCCCATAGCCTCAGCAGCGGAAAGGCAAACAGAAAATCGCATACACTCAGCAGCCATCCTACCCGGTACGCCCGTATCTCCTTAAATCTCAGTTCCTTATTATCCATTTTTTTATTAACCTTTAACCATTCGCCATTAGCCATCGAGCGCATCTTTAGATGCCTCCCTGTACGCCACCATCAGTCCACCTGTGCCCAGCAGCGTGCCGCCAAAATATCTGACTACCACCACCAGCACGTGGTCCAGTCCCCTCGCATCAATCGATCGGAGTATCGGTGCGCCGGCCGTACCGTGGGGCTCGCCATCGTCCTTGGTGCGCCATACCTGTTCGTCGATGCGGTAAGCATAGCATACGTGCCGCGCATCGTGGTATTTCTTCTTGTACCAGTTGATGCGTTGCTTGGCCTCCTCCTCATCGCGGATAGGCTCTGCAAAGGCCAGAAACTTACTGCCCCGGTCTTTGTAAATTCCTTTTTTCAGTTCCGTAATAGTCATCTAACATCTAACGACTAATGACCAACGACCAACGACTAAAGACCTAATTTAGCTCGGATATCTTCCGGTATCGCATCTTTATGCACCAATATATCGTTCGTCTTATACTGCATAAAGGCCTCCGAGATATACCATATACCCTTGTAGTTCGATTTCTTGGTGCCCCAGCTGTTCTTCACCATGTAGTATTTCTTGCCGTTCTGGTCCTGGGCCGTACCGAAGATCTGCATGCCGTGGTCATCGGTATTCTCCCAGTTGTCGAAGGCCTCTTGGCGCATCTCCTGGGTGATAGTGAGCTCGGCGCACGGTCCTTCGGTCAGCTCTTTGCGCTTCTCGTCAGGCGTCAGTCCTACCCAGTGGTCGGCATCGCTACCGGTGTTGTCCTCGTTCTCGATGTCGGGCACTACGCCGATGCCCTTGCGAGTGAAGCCGGCTTCCGACACGTCCGCACCCCATGCCAGGGTGTAACCGCTACTGATGGCGTGGTCGATGATGCGCATCATGTCCTCCATCGGCACGTTGTACATCTGGTCCATGCGCCAGTTGTCCTGCACCTCCAGCGCAAACTGGCTGTAGAACGGATGGTGGGTATAGCTCGTGATCGACACGTAGTCGTCCGGGTTCAGTCCCAGCATCGATGCAAACGAGGTGGGCGTGTACTCTACGTCCTCGTAGGTGAAGTAGGTCGGGTACTTACCCAGGTACGCATCGTATATGGCCTGCAGTCCCTGCTTCCATATGGGCGATAGTTTTTTTAGACGGGTGTTCTTGGCTATACCGTTCACGTAACCCTTGGCCACCGCGTCCAGTTCGGTATGAACGGGTAGGGTATCGGCCTTGCTCGTGCCATACATGATACCCGGCATCGCCTCCTGCGGCACCATACCGTAGTTCTTTAGACAGTAGATCACGTCGTAGGCCGAACCGCCGGGCGCAAAGTCGGCATCGCCATGCATACGTACCACGTACTCCGCACGGTCCATCATCGTATGACTCACTACGAACATCTCACTCAGATCGTAGGTCTTGCCGGTCAGTCGCAGCAGTTCCGACTCCAGAAAACCGATCGTCGAGAATGCCCAACATGTCGAACTACGATTCTGATCCTTCACCGACGTGATGCCTACGCTGTCCATCGTCGTAAACTGAAAACCTTTTACGGAGTCTTTCTTCTCCGCCTCTTGTGCTCCGGCCGACAGACATACGGCCGCCAGAGCTGCTATGCAAAATATCTTCTTCATACTTAATCCGGAAATTCCATAAGGTAAGCTTTAATAAACGCATCTATATCGCCGTCCATCACGGCATTGACGTTGCTCGTCTGGTAGTTGGTGCGGTGGTCCTTCACGCGGCGGTCGTCGAAGACGTACGAGCGTATCTGCGAGCCCCATTCAATCTTCTTCTTGCCGGCCTCCACCTTAGCCTGTGCCTGACGACGTTTCTCCAGCTCCAGTTCGTAGAGCTGCGAGCGCAAGTGGCGCAAGGCATTCTCGCGGTTCTTAGGCTGGTCACGCGTCTCGGTGTTCTCTATCACGATCTCGTCCGGTTGACCGGTCAGCGGGTTCACAAACTTATAGTGTAGACGCACACCCGATTCCACCTTGTTGACGTTCTGACCTCCGGCGCCCGAACTGCGGAACGTATCCCAACTAATGCCAGCCGGGTCCACCTGGATATCGATCGAGTCGTCAATTAGCGGCACCACAAACACACTCGCAAAACTCGTCATACGCTTGCCCTGTGCGTTGTACGGACTTACGCGCACCAGTCGGTGCACGCCGTTCTCCGATTTCAAGTAACCATATGCCATGTCGCCCTCTATGTTGAAGGTCACGGTCTTAATACCCGCTTCATCGCCCTCTTGCAGGTTGGCGATCGTTACTTTGTAGTCGTGCTTCTCGCAGTAGCGTTGGTACATACGCATCAGTTGCTCGGCCCAGTCCTGCGCCTCCGTACCGCCGGCACCCGAAACGATCTTCAGCACGGCCGGCATCTGGTCTTCCTCATGCGAAAGCATATTCTTCATCTCCAGCGCTTCCACTTCGTCCAGGGCATGCTGATAGGCCTGATCCACTTCCTCTTCCGATACCAGTTCTTCTTTGTAGTACTCCACGGCCAGGTTCAGCTCCTCTACGGCATTCCGTACGCCCTCATAACCTTCTATCCAGCTCTTCAGACGCTTCACTTTGCGCATTTGCACCTCGGCGGCTTTCGCGTCATCCCAGAAGCCCGGTGCCTGCGTATGCAGCTCCTCTTCTTCCAGTTGGATACGTTTCTCGTCAATCTGCAAATACTGCTTGAGTTTATCCGCACGTTGTTGAATTTCCTTCTGTTGTTCTATCGTGATCATAACGTAAAATATAATTCAGGGCGCAAAATTACAAAAAAAATCCCACATACGCAAGCGTACGCGTGTTTTTTCCTTAATTCAAAGTCGTTGGCAAGCCTAAAAAAACGCTAATGGGCGATTTTTTTTGCACATATCCGATTTTTTTTGTACCTTTGCAGCCGATTTTGTAAATTAGAATACATAGCGATATATGAAAACAGCGTTGATTACCGGTGTGACCGGACAAGATGGTAGTTACCTGGCCGAATTTCTGCTGGATAAAGGATATGACGTACACGGCATCATCCGCCGTAGTTCGGTGGACTACCGCGAACGTATTGCCCACCTGGAAGGAACACCGCATTTCCACCTCCACTATGCCGACATGAGCGACTCGATGTCGCTCGTCAAACTGGTGGGCAAGGTGCTGCCGGACGAGATCTACAACCTGGCCGCACAGAGCCACGTGCAGGTATCGTTCGATGCGCCGGAATTCACGGCTGACGTAGATGCGGTAGGCGTACTGCGCGTGCTGGAGGCCGTACGAACCAACCACCTGGAGAGGACCTGCAAAATCTACCAGGCTTCCACCTCGGAGCTGTACGGCAAGGTGGAGGAAGTTCCGCAGAGTGAAACTACGCCGTTCCATCCCTACAGTCCGTATGCCGTAGCTAAATTGTACGGTTACTGGATCATCAAGGAGTACCGCGAGGCGTATGATATGTTCTGCTGCTCGGGTATATTGTTCAACCACGAGAGTGAGCGCCGCGGCGAGACTTTCGTGACCCGCAAGATCACCCTGGCAGCTGCCCGTATCGCGCAGGGCATGCAGGAGTGCCTCTACCTGGGCAACCTGGACAGCTTGCGCGACTGGGGATATGCCAAGGACTACGTAGAGTGTATGTGGCTCATCCTGCAGCATGAGACGCCGGAGGACTTCGTGATCGCTACGGGCGTGCAGCATACGGTACGTGAGTTCGCTACGCTCGCTTTCCACCACGCCGGTATCGAGCTGCGCTGGGAAGGCAAGGGCGTAGATGAGATCGGTATCGACCAACAGACCGGTAAGGTCTTGGTACGTGTCAGCCCCGACTTCTACCGTCCTACCGACGTAGTCAACCTGCTGGGCGATCCCAGCAAGGCAAAACGCGAACTGGGATGGAATCCGCAATCAACCAGCTTCGAACAACTCGTCGAACTGATGGTTCGTCACGATATGCAGAAAGTCACCCGCGAGCACTTCAATGCCGCAGAGTATCTGGAGAAAGGAATTGTGAAGTAGAGGAGTAAAGGAGTTAAGAAGTATGGAGAAAGATTCAAAAATATACGTAGCAGGACATCGTGGCATGGTAGGTTCGGCCATCGTGCGCGAACTGCAGCGACAGGGGTATACCAATATTATTACTCGCACCCACAAGGAGCTGGACCTCTGCCGTCAGGAGGCGGTAGAGCGGTTCTTCCAAGGGGAGAAGCCGGAATACGTCTTCCTGGCTGCTGCCAAGGTGGGTGGCATCATCGCCAACGAGCGACATCTGGCCGACTTCATGTACGACAACATGATCCTGGAGATGAACGTCATCCATGCCGCATGGCAGAATGGCGTCAAGAAGCTGGAATTCTTGGGATCAAGCTGTATCTACCCCCGTCTGGCACCGCAACCCATGCCGGAGTCGTGCCTGCTGACGGGCGCGCTGGAGAAGACCAACGAGGCCTACGCCCTGGCTAAGATCAGCGGACTCAAATACTGCGAGTTTCTGAACCGTCAGTACGGCACCGACTATATCTCCGTCATGCCAACCAATCTCTACGGTCCCAACGACAACTACCATCCCGAGCATAGCCACGTCCTGCCGGCTCTAATACGCCGTTTCCATGAGGCTAAGGAGAGTGGGGCAGATCATGTCACCTGCTGGGGTGACGGCAGCCCGCTGCGCGAGTTCCTCTACGTCGACGACCTAGCTAACCTCTGCGTGTTCCTCATGAACCACTACTCGGGCAACGAGACCGTAAATGCCGGAACGGGCAAAGAACTCAGCATCCGTGAGTTGACCGAACTAGTGGCTAAGGTAGTAGGCTACGAGGGACGCATCGAGTGGGACACCACGCGTCCGAACGGTACGCCGCGCAAACTGCTGGATGTGAGCAAAGCTACCGCGCTGGGCTGGACCTACCGCACAGAACTTGAGGACGGTATCCGACTGGCATACAAAGACTTCCTGGAAAATCCCATGCGGGCAGAGAGATGAGAAAGACTATCCTATACATTGTGGCTATCGCCTGCCTGACCGCCTGCGGTAAAAGTGCGAAACCCGAACTGGACTACCTGCCGTGTCAGACCGAAGTGGGACAGGGCTGGGGATTTATCAATAAGAAGGGTGAGGTGATTCTGGACCATCGTTTCCAGAACCAACCGAGCGTCGTAGCCGACGGCCTCTTCACCGTCCAACAGGGCGATATTTACCAGCTCTACTGCCTGGATGGTAGCGAGCCCCAACTGGTGCTCGACAGCCTGGCTATGGCCGGCATACCCGCCTTCGGACGCGTACCGGTTTGCAAAGAAGCCGGCAAGATAGCCGTGGTGGACCGGAAAGGACAAGCCGTCTTTGTGCTGGATCATATCGAGGGACAGACCGTAGTGGGTACCGCTCCGCAATACACGTATGGTTACCTGGAGATAGAGACGGTCAACCAACTGGGTATTCACCATTCGGCGCTCGTTGACCGCGACGGAGAGATTGTGTTGCCTCCCCACTATACCGACCTGGTGGTGCTCAACCACGACCTGATATGGGTGATGCAGGAGACGGTAGACAATAGCCAGAACGACTCCACCTCCCAGGTGCGCCGCACGGCCTATTTCGTCAACCGCAAGGGCCTCATGCTTCACGACAAACCGCATAACCTGACCGACCCCGAGCAGGTCATCGCCCAGTTTGGCGAGCAGCCCGAGCAGCCTGCAGCCGCCAACGGATGGACCCGGATCGACTATGTAGAAGGTTTCGGGTACGTAGGTACGCGCGAACTGCAGATGGCCGTTCTTAAGCCCAAGACCTGGGATACTGTGGGACAAACCGTACACACCATCGCATGGCGTCCCGCCGACGAGCTGCAAGTCACAAGCGACACCTACGCCTACGACCGTACGGCAAAAGAGGTGGTGGCTGCTTATCAGCAGGGACTGCACGGACGCGGACTGCTTTTCCCCGTGACGGTGCCGTATATCACCTCTATCGTAGAGACACCCGCCGAGGAGTACAACACCTTCGCCACCTCGCATACCTTCACCTGGCAGGAGCAGGACTTCCGCGTAGAAGCGATGGCGCAGTTCGATACCACGATCATTCGCCAGCGCTATACCATCGAGCATACCGCCATGGAGAATATGTACGGCCAGCCCGTGGAAATGAACAAGCGCGTAGAGGACGGTTATGAGTACAACCCCGAAGCCGACCTCATGTTTGTGGACATGACCTGCTATGTAGATTCGGCGCATACCGAGATTGTGATGCAGAAACTGACGAAGTTGCTGAGCCAGCAGTACCCCAAGCGCGAAGCGCTGTACGTAGACGGACAACAAGTTATTCGCCTGAGCACCAAGCCCGGACGTATCCTGATGCACATTGAGCGCGACCCGAAAATAGTGGCCCAGGAGAAGGCCGAGCAGCAGGCGCGGCAAGACTCCGCCATCCGGGTGGAGCAGGGCCGATACGACGCGGCTATCGATAGCGCCATGGCTGCTACCGACAGACAAGACTCAATCAATCAACAAAATAAAACGCAACAACAATGAGAAAACAATGGTGGTGGGCACTGCCAATGCTGATGCTGTTGGCTATGCCGTCTTGTGGTGGCAAGACCGCACAAGAGGAAAGTGTAGAACCCGGAATGGAGGAAGAAGCTCCTATCGTTACCGAGAGTGAACAAGAGAATATGCTCGATTTCGAGGAAACCGAGGCAGAGTATAACGACGCCAAGCAAACCCTGGAGAAAGCACAACCGCAGATCGACGCAGCTGTGCAGAATTCGGAACTGGAAAACGAGCTGAATGCCGCAAAAGAAGGCATATAATCGCGTAAAATACCAAAAAATAACGCGAAAAGCAAAAAAAGTATGCAATATATTTGCATATATCAAATATTTTGCGTAATTTTGCAGCGTGAAATGAACGAGGGGACCCGAAAAGGTCTCCTCGCTGTTATAAAATAAGGACGAAAGGCTACTAGTTAAAGGCTAAAGGTTATGATTTTAGATGACTTAAGACAATGGATCTCGGACTTCCTGCGGGAGACCGATTATGAGCTGATCACGCTGGAGATGTCGGCCGAGAACGACATCCTCGTCGAGGTGGACCGCCTGGAGGGCGTGGACGTAGATTTCTGCGAACGATTGAATCGCTTCCTCGTGGAGAAAATCGATAATGGCGAATGGCGAAAGGCGAATGGCGAATGTGAGGACTACTCGCTAGAGGTAGGTAGCGTCAGCCTGACCGATCCGTTCCGGACCAAG
The DNA here is from genome assembly GCA_017509715.1 of Paludibacteraceae bacterium. Classification (GTDB taxonomy): domain Bacteria; phylum Bacteroidota; class Bacteroidia; order Bacteroidales; family Paludibacteraceae; genus Colicola. The sequence goes on from JAFWOU010000041.1 coordinate 36,348, forward strand.
ATGCAGTACGAGAAGAATCTTGGCCACGACGTAGAGGTACTGGTGGACGGCAAGAAAGTGCACGGCCAGCTGGTGAGCGTGGACGAGGACACATTCTCCGTGGATGTAGAGGAACGCGTCGCCGTAGAGGGCAAGAAGCGCAAAGAGCTGCAAGTTCATACCTACACCTGGCGCTACGACCAGCCGAAATACGTGAAGTACGACTTGAAGTTCTAGGCCTCCTAGGCTTCCTAGGCTTCCTAGGCCGCCTAGTCCAACTAGCAAATAAATTTAAAAAAACTATATAACAAAAAATGGCAACTGCAAAACAAACCAACACGGTCAATCTGATTGACATCTTTTCCGAGTTCAACGAACTCAAGAATATCGACCGCCAGACGTTCATCAACGTCCTGGAAGACTCATTCCGCAACGTCATCGCCAAGATGTACGGTTCGGACGCTAACTACGACGTGATTATCAACCCAGACAAGGGTGACTTGGAGATCTACCGCAACCGCCTCGTCATGGAGGACGACGATGTGGCAAATCCCGAGACCCAGATCGCGCTGAGCGATGCTCGTCTGCTCGACGACGAAGCCGAGGTGGGCGAGGAGGTTACCGACAAGGTGGACTTCTCTTCCTTCAGTCGCCGTATGATCCTCAACCTGCGCCAGACCCTGGCCAGCAAGATCCTGGAGCTGCAGAAGGAGAACCTGTATATCAAGTACTCGGAAATGTTGGGCCAGGTGGTATCCGGCGAACTGTACCAGGTATGGAAGAAAGAGATGCTCCTGCTCGACGACGAGGGCAACGAATTGTACCTGCCTAAGCAGAACCAGATCCCGACCGACTTCTACCGCAAAGGCGACACCGTGCGCGCCGTAGTCGTTCAGGTCGACAACAAGAACCAGAACCCCAAGATCATCCTCTCGCGTACCAGCCCGCTCTTCCTGCAGCGCCTGTTTGAGCAGGAGGTGCCGGAGATCCACGACGGACTGATCGCAATCAAGAATATCGCCCGTATTCCGGGTGAGCGTGCCAAGGTGGCTGTCGAGTCGTTCGACGACCGCATCGACCCAGTAGGCGCCTGCGTAGGCGTGAAGGGTGCACGTATTCATGGTATCGTGCGCGAGCTGCGCAACGAGAATATCGACGTCATCAATTATACCAGCAACCTCAACCTCTATATCCAGCGTGCCCTGGCTCCCGCACATATCTCTTCGATGACGATCAACGAGGAGACCAAGACCGCCGAGGTATACCTCAAGCCCGACGAGGTAAGTCTGGCTATCGGTAAGGGCGGCTTCAACATCAAGTTGGCCTGCATGCTCACCGGTTACCAGATCGACGTATACCGCGAGATGGGCGATGAGGACATCGAGGATATCTACCTCGATGAGTTCAACGACGAGATCGATCAGTGGGTCATCGACGCCCTCAAGGCGATCGGTCTGGATACGGCTAAGTCCGTTCTGGCTAAGAGCAAAGAGGAACTCGTAGAGCGTACCGACCTGGAAGAGGAGACGATAGACGACGTTCTGCGTATCCTGGCTTCGGAATTTGAAGAGTAATCAACCTAAACCCCTCGTACGGAACGAGACAAAATAAATCCGCAGAAGTATATGGCAATAAAACTAATCAAAGCTTGCAAGGAACTGAATATCGGAATGTCTACAGCCGTTGCATTCTGTGAGAAACAAGGTCATGAAATCGCGGCCGATCCCAACGTGCGTATCGACGACGATCTCTACCTGATGCTCGCTAAGGAATTCAACAAAGACATGGCCGTTAAGCTCCAGGCAGACCGTCAGGCCCAAGAGCGCCAGGAGCGCATGGCGGGTCCATCGGTGGCTGTAGAGAAACCCCAACCGGCTCCGGAACCCGAGCTACCACAACCTAAGATAGTGGGCAAGATCGACCTGGATGCCGATAAGAAAGCCAAAGAAGAAGCGCGCCGTCAGGCCGAAGAGGCTGCTCGTGCTGCCCAAGAGGCTGCTGAAAAGGCACGCCGCGAAGCCGAGGAGGCCAAGAAGGCGGCAGAACAGGCTCGTCTGGAGGCTGAAGCTAAGGCGGAGGCCGAGCGCCTGGCCGCTGCTGAGAAACAGAAAGCTGAGCAAGAGGCACAAGCTGCTGCAGCGCCCGAGGAGAAGAAGACCGAGATCTTCTCGCTCCATAAGCCCGAGGCTGTCAGCCAACCTAAGGTGATCGGCAAGATCGACCTCTCGTCGATCAACCAGGCTACGCACCCCGGCAAGAAATCTAAGGAGGAGAAGCGCAAAGAGCGTGAGGAGCGTCAGCAGGCGCAGCAGCAAGCGCAGGAGAAGCGTAAACGCGAGCGTATTAAGCAGAACAAAGTGGATGTGAACGACGCCCGCAACCAGAATCCTAAGAAGCAGAAAACCAAGAAGAAAGGCAAACAAGAGGTGAGCGAAGAGGAGGTACAACGCCAAATCAAGGAGACGCTCAACCGTCTGCAGGCTAAGCAAGGCAAGACCACCACATCCAAGCATAAGCGCGAACGCCGTGAGCTGGAGCGCGAGAAGATGGAGATGGAGCGCATGGAGCAGCAGGAGCAGAGCAAGGTGCTCAAGCTCACCGAGTTTGTGACGGCCAACGACCTGGCAAACATGATGAACGTACCCGTCACCAAGATCATCGGTACGTGTATGTCGCTCGGCTTGTTCGTGTCGATCAACCAGCGTCTCGATGCCGAGACGATCAACCTCGTGGCCGAGGAGTTTGGCTTCACCACGGAGTATGTATCGGCCCACGTGGTAGACGAGATCAACGCCGACGAGGTGATCAACGAGGACGATATCGAACCTCGCTGCCCGATCATCACCGTCATGGGTCACGTCGACCACGGTAAGACCTCGCTGCTTGACCACATCCGTAACGCTAACGTTATTGCCGGTGAGGCCGGTGGTATTACCCAGCATATCGGTGCCTACAACGTTAAGCTCAAGAATGGCCAGCATATCACCTTCCTCGATACACCGGGTCACGCGGCCTTTACCGCTATGCGTGCCCGTGGTGCCAAGGTGACCGATATAGCCATCATCATCATCGCGGCCGACGACGCCGTCATGCCGCAGACCATCGAGGCGATCAACCATGCCCAAGCGGCCGGCGTACCGATGGTATTCGCTATCAACAAGGTGGATAAGCCGGGTGCTAACCCCGATAAGATCCGTGAGCAACTCTCCAACATGAACATCCTCGTCGAGGACTGGGGCGGTAAGTACCAGTGCCAGGAGATCTCGGCTAAGAAGGGTGACGGTGTCTACGAACTGCTGGAGAAAGTGCTGCTGGAGGCCGAGATGCTCGAGCTCAAAGCCAACCCGAAGCGTCGTGCCAAGGGTTCGGTCATCGAGTCCTCGCTCGACAAGGGACGTGGCTACGTAGCTACGCTGCTCGTCCAGGACGGTACGCTCCATATGGGCGACATCGTGCTGGCCGGCACCTACCACGGTCGTATCAAGGCTATGTTCAACGAGCGCGGCCAACGCATCCAGGAGGTGCGTCCGGGCGAACCGTGTTCTATCCTGGGTCTCAACGGTGCACCGCAGGCCGGTGACGAGTTCAACGTACTGTCCACCGAGCAGGAGGCACGCGAGATAGCCAACAAGCGCGAGCAACTGCAACGCGAGCAATCTATCCGCACCAAGAAGCACGTCGGACTCGAGGAAATCGGTCGCCGACTGGCTATCGGAGACTTCAAGGAACTCAACATCATCGTCAAGGCCGATGTGGACGGTTCCGTAGAGGCTATCAAGGACTCGCTCATCAAGCTCTCGACCGAGAATATCCAGGTCAACGTCATCCATGGTGCCGTAGGTGCCGTCAGCGACTCCGACGTCATGCTCGCTGCCGCTTCCGATGCCATCATCGTGGGCTTCAACGTTCGTCCTACCGGTTCGGCACGCAAGATGGCCGAGACCGAGGAAGTGGATATCCGTATCTACTCGATCATCTACGATGCTATCAACGAGGTCAAAGCCGCTATGGAGGGTATGCTCTCGCCGGAGGTGAAGGAAGAAGTGACCGCCACGCTCGAAGTGCTGCAGACCTTCCATATCTCCAAGGTGGGCACTATCGCCGGCTGTATCGTACGCGAAGGCAAGATCAAGCGCGGACAGAAAGTACGCGTCATTCGCGACGGTATTGTGATCAAAACGGCCGAACTGGCTTCGCTCAAGCACGTCAAGGACGATATCAAGGAGGCCGGTTACAACACCGAGTGCGGTCTGAGCCTCAAGTCGTTCGACGACCTGCAGACGGGCGATATGCTCGAGTCGTTCGAGGAGATCGAAGTAGCTAAGAAACTGGAGTAATAATTCGTAAAATCTCAAAAATCGAAACAGATATGAAAAAGTATAGTTTTCATCTGATGGTACTCGCCGTAGTGGCTACGGCGCTGACAGCCTGTTTCCCGGTGCGTATCGTGACCACCGCACCCACGCAAACCGTCTATGTACGTCCTACGCAGACCGTCACCACCGTCACCACCGTGCCGGCATCTTCGTCGCGTCCGACCACCACGACTACGGTCCAGGTCAATGCGCTGACCTCCGACCTGTCTTTCTATCTCGACCTGCAGGCCGTGGCAGCTGCCTTTGCGCAGTCGTCCAGCGTACGTGAGTTTGAGCAACTGCTCAACTCGTCGCGCTACATGATCAACAATCTCGACCTGAACGGCGACGGTTACGTGGATTATCTGCGCGTGCTGGAGGCCGTACAGGGCTATCGCCACGTCTACCTGATCCAGGCATGCCTGGCCGCTAATATCTACCAGGACGTAGCTACCCTCGTGGCCGAGGCACGTGCTACCGACCTCTACGTAGAGATCATCGGCGATCCGTATATCTACGGCACCCAGTATATCGTACGCCCGGTATGGGTAAAGCGACCCACTATCTGGTCCCACCTCTACCACACCGGTTATACGCCTTGGGTTTCCACCTACTGCCATGGTCATTTCCCGTCCTACTACAAGTACCCGAAACCCATGTACCTGAGCCACTACCAGGCTTATGTAGAGCAGTATATGCGTGACCACCATTACTGCCACCACTGCGACTATCCGTCGTCCTACTACGATCCGCACTACTACGACCATGTTCGCTCCTACGGACACCACGACTATGAGCAGCAGTACCCGCAGAACTCGTTCACCAATCGTAACGCACGCGTCTATACCGCTACGCCTCAGGGCAACACCTCGCCCGGTGCAGCCCATAGCTCTACGCAGCGTACCGTACGCAATGCGGCCGAACTGCGCGAAGCAGCTGCCGCCAGCACCACGCGTACATCCTCTACGCCGACGCCGTCCCGCTCGAATAGTTCGACTACTACAACCACTACTTCTACCGGCCGTACGAGCGCTACCACGACTACGAGTACCTCGAGTTCCTCTAGTACGTCTAGGACGTCTAGTTCTTCTAGCAGCTCTAGCTCTTCTAGTTCCTCTAGGACGTCTAGCTCCTCTAGCGAGACCACTACCTCCCGCACCTCGAGCACTACGGCTACGCCTACCACGTCTACTACGATCTCTACGCGCGTAAGCTCGTCCGGTACCACGCGTACCCAGATTCGTTCTACCGACAAGTCGGGTCGCACCACGCGCACCACGCGTACCACTACACCGTCTACTACGCGCAGCAGCTCTACCGGTTCGTCGTCCTCTACGCGCCAGTCGTCTACTCCTAGCAGCGAGTCCTCGAGCGGAACGCGCACACGCAGATGATGTGGCGTTGGCGTTTCATATGGTTATGGATAGTCATGAGCGTATCAGTCGGTACGCTCATGGCTGCCAAGCCGCGTACTACTACGGTCGTTGTGCATGATACGGTATACGTGCCGCAGTACGTCTATGTCCACGATACGATCGTTATCTGTCCCGACCTGGAGGAGATGATGTTCGACATCGATGCCATGGACCTGACCGACGCCCAGAAGGACAGCTTGCTCGATGAGATAGTGAGCGATCTGGAAGCCGCTTTGGCCATGGAGGACAGCCTGTATGCCGATTCGTTGGCGCGGCTCAATCCCGAACCCATGGACGGCTCTACGGCCGATCAGCTGATAGCTTATGCCAAGCGCTATATAGGTCGTCCGTACGTATACGGCGCCGGTGGACCTAAGTCGTTCGACTGCTCCGGATTCACATCCTACGTCTTCCGTCATGTGGGTATCCATCTCACGCGTACTTCGTCCGGCCAGAGCCAGCAGGCACGCCGTATCCGTGGCGGATTCCGCAACCTGCGCAAGGGTGATTTGGTCTTCTTCGGACGTCGCAACCGACATACCGTAGGCCATGTGGGTATCGTCATCTCGGCTACCGACACCGACTTTACCTTCATCCATGCGGCCGTACATTCCGGCATCACGATCTCCCACTACCATGAGCGTTATTACCGCTCGTGCTACATGTTTGCAGGCCGTATTTTGCCGTAGAGTAGGGGATCTACCTGCTTTTTTACACTTTTTTCAAAAAAAAACACGCAAAAATTTGCGTATGTCAGAAAAAAGCAGTACCTTTGCACCCGCTTTTGGAGATCTGAATGCTGAATTCTGAATTCTGAAAGCTTAAATGGTGGTCTTAGCTCAGTTGGCAGAGCATCGGATTGTGGTTCCGAGTGTCGTGGGGAGCTTAAGACGAAAACTCTAATCCGTTGTAACTGAATAAGTTACGGCGGATTTTCGGTTAAAGTGTCCCGAAAATGTCCCGAAAATTTGATTAAAAAATTCGGGCAAAAAAAAGCACAAAAGCACTAAAATATCTGGCATAGTAACTCTGTTTTTCGGC